>JAWWOO010000002.1:0-143158 GCA_033851545.1 Frankiales bacterium
AACCAGTCATGCGTCGTCGAGCCGGCGGCCGCGATCGTCTGGTCCCGGCGGTGCACCGCACTGCGGGCCCGCAGCCACGCCCGGGCCACGTCGGCGACGATGACCAGGACGAACACCAGCCAGAACAGCCTGACCACCGCGACGATGCTCCCCGGTCCCCGATCACCGTGCAGCAGCCGGGTCAGCGCCTCCCACCGCCCCATCACGGCGAACCCCAGCTCCACCGCCAACGCGACCACGAGTAGCTGCACCCTGCGCCTGGACACCACCGTTGTCCGGTCGCCGGCCCCACTTTCCAGTCCTGGCCGTCTCGTGGTGAATCCACTCAAGTGCTGACTCCGATTCTCACAGAGCGAACCTAAGGAATTGAATCAGCCCGACGACAACTGCGAGGCTGCCGGATCCGACGTAGACCTGGCGGGCGTGCTTCTGCCACGAGTTCAGGCGCCTGCGGGCTCTAAGCGGCATGACCGTCAGGTCAGCAGCGGCGGCCGCCCGAAGGGTGCACCACATCCCTGCCGGCACCATTGCTGCGATGGCGCACAAGGCAAACATCGAACGAAGCATCGGCGGTACCCCCATTTGCTGGGTAGTCCGGTCTCAGCCGGAGGTGAACAAGCGGGTCAGGACGAATCCATTCAGTGACAGGACGACGAGCGCGATCAGTGACGCGGCAACGGTGGTTCGCACGCGGTTGACGAAAGTCCCCATGACTCCCCGCTTGGCGGTAAAAGCGATCAAGGGCACGAGGGCGAAGGGAAGGCCGAACGACAAGACGACCTGGCTGAGCACCAATGCCCGGGTCGGATCACTGACCTGGGCCAAGATGATCAGCGCGGGTACGGCTGAAACAGTTCGGCGCAGCCAGACGCTGCTGTTGCGCTTCAGGAATCCCTGCATGACCGCCTGCCCGCTGTAGACCCCCGCGCACGCCGAGGCAAGCCCGGAGGCGAGCAGGGCGACGGCAAAGACGATCGCGAACACGGCCCCCTCGGTCTGGGCGAAGGCCCTGTGCACAGACGCGAGCGAGCTCCCGGTGCCAACCGGCAGGGAGGTGGCGATCAAGAGCATGAAGACGTTGACCAGACCGGCAAGGCCCATGGCGGTGATGACGTCGCGGCGCAGGAACCGGAGCATGGCGGGCGTGGGCAGAGGGCGTACCCCCGTGTTGGAGCTGGCGATGAGCGACGAGTGCAGGAATACCGCGTGCGGCATGATGGTCGCACCGACAATGCCGCAGGCAAGCAGCACACTGTGGGACTCGCCCAGTCGTGGAACGAGCCCCGATGCGGCGCCTGCCGGATCGAACGGGGATCGCACCATCAGATAGACGAGGGTGAGCGTCAGCACGAACAGCAGCCCTACGATCACCGCGGGGAAGGCGTCCCTGCCACGTAACCGACTTCGCAGGATCACCAGCGTGGCTGCCGCGATGATCACTCCACCCACCAGGAGCGGCACGTTGAAGAGCAGGTTCAACGCAATCGCCCCACCGACGAACTCGGCAAGGTCGGTCATGATGACGACGATCTCGGCGACCAGCCACAGTCCGATCCGGATTGCCACCCCTGTGTGATCACGACACACTTCGGCGAGGCTGCAACCGGTCGCGACGCCCAGCTTGGCTGAGAGGTACTGCACCAGCATGGCCATCAGGCTGGCCGCGACCACGGCCCACACCAGGAGGTACCGGAACTCAGCGCCCGCGCTGACGTTCGTGGCGACGTTCCCGGGGTCGACGAACGCAACCGCCGCTACAAACGCCGGCCCGATCAGGCCCAAAATCCTCCCGCGGGACAGGAACCCGCGGCCGGCCCGCTGGTCGAGACCGACAGGCTCGACCGTTGTTTGGGTCGCGTAGGCCACGTTGGTCAGCGGCGGATTCATGTCCGTTGCCTGCTCAAAGGTGTGGGTGCTCGGCTCACGTCAGGGGATGTTCGATGGCCGGACGAGACCCTCGGCCAGGTCGCCGAAGCCGGGCGCGTAGATCGCTCCGGGTTGACCGACAACCTCCTCGACGATCAGCGTTTCCGTGGTCAGCAGAAGGGCTGCAATCGACGCCGCGCTCTGCAGAGCCGATCGGGTGACCTTGAGCGGATCCATGATCCCCATGGCGAACATGTCCCCGAATTCACCAGTGAGGGCGTTGAATCCTCGGCCGGTAGGCCGCGAGACCACCTGCTCGACGACCTCGTCCCCGGCGTAGCCCGCGTTGATGGAGATCCAGCGAAGTGGCTCGACCAAGGCGTCCTGCACGATCCGCGCGCCAAGGCCCATCTCTCCCTGGAGGCCGAGTGCGTCGATGGCGCTACGGGCCTGGGCAAGTGCGGTGCCGCCGCCGGCGACCACACCCTCCTCGAGCGCGGCCCGGGTCGCGGACAGCGAGTCCTCCACCCGATGCTGCTTCTCGGTGAGCTCCACACCGGTCGCCGCACCCACGTGGATGACGGCGACGCTGCCAGACAGGCGCGCGATCCGCGCTTGCAGGGAGTCTCTGTCGTGATCGTTCTCCGCCCGCTCGAACTCGTGCTTCAGCTGCTCGATGCGCGCGTTGACCTCGTTGGACGGCCCGACCCCACCGACCATGGTCGTGGTGCTGTCCGTGACGGTCACCCGCCGGACCTGCCCCAGCTGTTCCAGCCGGACACCGTCCAGGCTGAGGCCTGCCTCTGCTGTGATGACCTGTCCGCCCATCCAGGTCGCCAGGTCGGTCAGCTCCGCGACGCGCCGGTGACCGAAGCCAGGGGCCCGTACGACGACCGACCGGAACGTGTCCCGCACGTTGTTGGCCACCAGCATCCCCAGCGCCGGACCGTCGACATTCTGGGCAAAGATCACCAGCCCACGGCCCGATCTGGTGACCAGTTCCAGGACTGGCATCAGCTCTTGGACCCGGGAGATCTTCTCCGAAGTCAACAGGACGTATGGGTTCTCGAAAACGGCCTCCATCCGCTCCCGGTCCGTGACCATGTAGGGCGAGATGTACCCGTTGTCGATCTCCACCCCGTCCACATAGCTCACGTCGAGCCCGAACGTGGCTGACTCTTCGACGGTGACGATGCCGCTCCGGCCGACCCGGCTGATCGCGGACGCGATCACGTTGCCGATCTCGGAGTCGTTGTTGGCCGACAACGTAGCGACGCTGGCCAGGTCGGAATCCCCGCCGATCTCGCTCGCCTCGCTCTGGAGGCGAGTCACCACCGCGTCGACCGCAGCCTCGATGCCATTCTTGAGCAGCATCGGGTTCGCGCCGTCACTGACCGCCTTGAGACCCTCGCGCACCATGGCCTGGGCGAGCACGGTCGCTGTCGTCGTTCCATCGCCGGCAACGCCGTTGGTCTTGGTCGCGACCTCCTTGACCAGCTGGGCACCCATGTTCGCGAACGGGTTGCGCAGCTGGATCTCGCGAGCGATCGTGACCCCGTCGTTCGTGATCGTCGGTGCACCCACCAACTTCTCGATCACGGCGTTGCGTCCCTTCGGCCCGAGGGTGACCTTGACGGCATCGGCAAGAGCGTTCACGCCGATCTCGAGGAGTTGCCGGGCCTCGATGTTGAATCGCAGATCCTTGGCCATGACATTGCTTCTTCCGCTGAGTTGAGGATGCAAATAGGGCTGTGTCGCGAGCTACGGGACGAGGATCGCCCGACCTCGCACCTTGCCTTCGTCGAGGTCGTCGAGCGCCTGGGCGAAGTCCGACAACGCATAGGTCGAGGTGTGGAGACTGACCTTTCCTTGCGCCGCAAGGATCATCAGCTCTGCGAGGTCGTTGTAGGAGCCGACCAGGTTGCCGATGAAGTTGATCTCGGTCGAGATGATGTCGATCGTCGGGACCTTCAGTACGCCGCCGTAACCAACCACGAAATAGCTGCCATTGCGACGCAGGCTCGCGACGCCGTCTTCGATGGCTCCGCCTTCGCCCACGAAGTCGATGACGGCTTCGGCCCCCTTGCCGCCGGTGATCCGCCGAATCGCCTCGACCTGGCTGCCGTCCGCGAGGACGGTGTGCTCGGCTCCCAATGCCTTGGCGAGGGCCAATGCGTCGGCGTTTCGATCGACGACGATCATTTCGGCCGACGACAAGGCCCGGAAGACTTGGACGCCGATGTGACCCAGACCGCCGGCCCCGATCAGCACTGCCGTGTCACCGGGCCGCAACGTGCGCGCAGCCTTGGCAACCGCGTGATAAGCGGTCAGCCCCGCATCGGCCAGGGCGGCGACATCAACAGGATGGAGCGATGCGTCGAGCTTGATCGTCGACCGAGCCGTCGTCTTGAGGTATTCCGCGTAGCCGCCGTCTGTGTCGATGCCAGGAAAGCTGGACGCCTCGCAATGGACGTCATCGCCTGCCCGGCAGGCGCGGCACAACCCGCACGTGACCAGCGGATGCAGGATCACCGCATCGCCGACGGCGACGTTGGTCACAGCACTGCCGACGGCCTCGACCCACCCGGCATTCTCATGGCCAATCGTGTACGGCAGCGCGACGTTGCTCTTGGCGGCCCACTGCCCCTCGATGATGTGCAGGTCCGTACGGCAGACGCCCGCGCCCCCGATCTTGACAATGACGTCAAGCGGTGAGGTGATCGCCGGATCCCGGACGTCAACGAACTCCGGTGACGACTCGTACTTGGCCAGCTGGACGGCCTTCATGGTCTGGACTCCTGCTCTAGTTGACGGGGCGTTGGTCGGCGGCCGCTTCCGGGTAGCGGGTCGTCAGGAGACCGCGGCAGAAATGGGCGTTGCCGTCGATGCTGACCCGCACCGTCCGGGCGAACCTGAGCCGCAGCGGGAGCTGATCGGCGGGAACGGAGTCACCGGCGTCGTCGACGAACATCATCGACCCGTCCTCCACCGGAAGACCGATGTCGGTACGACGCCTGATCAGGCTGGACCGCTCAGGCCCCATCGGGAGGTCACCCAGGTGTGCCCCGGCGAGCCCCTCGACCGTCCAGCCGTCGTTCAGCAGCCGCTGGCAGGCGCGCTCCAGACAGGCCGTGTGTGCCTTGCGCTGAAACGTCAGCCGAAGAGCGCCGAGCTCGGCCACCGCCTGTTGCGGAAATGCGCCCACAAAGCCGGACCCCGCGGCGACGCCGGCATTGATCTCGTCGGAGGCGAAGTGGTCCTCCAGCACAATGGACGCGCTGTCCACACCGTGGACCGAGCGCACCGCATCGTCGGCGTCGGCCACCATGAGATAGGCGAAGTTCGGCGCGCAGAAGTAGGTCGGTAGCCTCAGCCGCACCGTAACGTGCCCCTCGACGACGCTCGTCTCCGTGACGAACCCGAGATCGACGATCGACTCGTCGAGCTCAGGATCTCGGACCGTGCTCAGCGCGCCGACGACCGCGCCGAGAACGTCCGTGCCCGTCAGTTGCGTGGTCATGATGACGCACCTACCGCGACCCCGACCTCGGGCTGTGCGGGCACCTCGGCAGCCAGGTAGTTCGGCACCTTGATGCCGTACATCTTGGCTGCGTTGACACCGAGAATCTTCTGCTTCACCTCCGTCGTCAGCGGCGCGTACTCGGTCATGTCCGCCGGGATCTCGAACTCGACGAACTTCTCGATCAGCCACTTGGGGGTCCACAGCGCATAGTCGCTGGAGAACTGGATCCTGTCCTCCCCGACCCAGTAGAGCAGCTCGCCGATGATCTGAGCGAAGTAGCGCGGCCGGGTGTGGATGAACGGCATGGCCACCGCAAGCCCGGCGTGAACGTTGGGCTCTTGGGTGGCGATCCAACAGAAGTCCTCCAGGCGGGGCAGACCGCAGTGCTCCACGATGAAGTTGAGGTCGGTGAAGTCGCTGGCCACCGCATCGATATCGGCGACATCGAACGCGTCGCGGTCCAGCGGACGAATCGTCGGGCCCTTGTGCACGTGGATATTGGTGATCCCCAGCTCGCGACAGGCATCGAGGTATTTGTATGTCCACGGATCGGTCAGCTTGTAGCCGCGGGACTCACCGTGCCACTCGGCGGTGTAGAGCTTGACGCCCTTGAGGCCGAATCGCTCAGCGTCGTTGCGCAACCGGTCAAGGCCACCCTCCCCGTTGCGCGGGTCGAAGTTGTGGTTGTAAGTGAGCTTGTCCGGGTTCTGCTGAGTCAGCGCCCAAGCCTCCTCGGTCTGCCCGAACCCGTTCCGGTAGAAGTCGCCCAGGTAGGCGGGCTGGAAGATCGCGTGGTCGACGTAGCCGTCCTCGAAGAGGTCCTTCATCAGGCGTGCGCCGCCGTAGTAGGTGTACTCGTCGTATGGCCACACCTCGGCCGCGGGGCTGAGGTTCTTGTGGTAGTCGTAGAAGCAGTCGATGAACTGCTTTCCGTGGATGTTCTTGCAGTTCTGCTCCCGCGCATCCCACAGGGCGATGTGAGCATCTACGATGAAGTAGCTCTCACCATCCTTTGTGTACATACTCAAATCTCCTTCGAAGAGAGGACTCGTCGGCAAGCGGATCGGAACGCTACTGAACCGGTGAAAGGTCGAAGTCGATGTACTCCGCGGCGTCCTCGGGGTTCGCGAACATGATCGTCTTGTCGTCGAGGTGCACCATGCGGCCATAGTGGGTCGACATGATCTCCTCGAAGTCCGACCCGTCGAAGTCGCTCCCCAGGGCGTCCGAGATCTCTTGGTAGTCGAAGATGATCTTTCCCGGCCCGTCCACCCTGATCATGGAAGGGAACTCGGAGACGACGATGCCTTCCTTTGCGCCCATGACCTCGGCCACGACATAGCCGTTCTGGTTGTTCATCAGGGTGACGCCGCACATGTTCGACGACGTACGGTTGACATCGAAGTTGCTTGCTGAGCCGGTCACGACTGCGTCTCCTTCGGGTCGGCGATCCCGATCTCGGCGATCAGGGTCTGGAAGTCGGCACTCGCGGCGTCGTAGGAGTCAGCGAAGGTGATCGTTCGCTCCGCCGGCTGTGACCAGATCGGCTGCAGCTCCAGAGCGGCATGGCGACTGACCGGCTCCCATTTGTCGAGCCAGCCTCGCAGAACGGCCTTGTTCTCCTCGCCGTAGGTGGGATCCTGGGCGAGCAACGAGAACAGGGCGCGCGTGTAGCGCAGATCCCGGTTGAAGTCGTTCTCTCCGGCGCCAACCAGGGTGGGTGTGATGTAGTCGCCGTTCCGGGCCGCGATCTGCATCACCAGATCACTGCGGAAGAGCACACCGACCAACGGCTCGAAGACCAGATTGGTCGCGAAGACCGCCTCCGCCCAGTCCTCGATCGCGGTCAAGCGTTCCACGTTCTCGCGAACACCCTGCCAGGACGGGTTGCTGTTCCAGGTGTTGCGGTGGATCGATCCGTCGAATGCCGGCAGCTCATCGCTGATGTCCAGGTTGTACAGCACCAGATCCTGCGCGAACCGCAGCTTGTGCACACTGTTGACGCAGATCGCGTTGTTGATCATGTTCGTGGGCGCGCAACGTTGGGCCGAGGCGAAGACATGCATGCCGAGACCCTGCTCGGCATGCATCCAGGCACCGACATTCTCGGCGACGAACTTGGTCCAGGAAGGCGACCAGTGCGAATAGGCCCTGGCCTCCTTGGCATTCTGCAGGTTGAGGTCGATCTGCCGGACCACGTTGGAGTTGTTGCGGTAGATGGTCTTTTCCCACTCCTCGTTCGGGTCGAGGAAGGCGTGCCAGTTGCTGCTCTTGAGCGTGGTCCAGTCCTGCGGGTAGCCACCCGTCCGCTCAGCGAACCCGTACAACCAACCCTGGGTGAGGTAACGCTCGGGGTCGGGCTGAACGTCGATGGTGACGTCCTCGTAGACGGTGGCCCGCAGCTTCTGGGGCTTGAAGTAGTTGTAGGACCTGCTCGTGGAGCTGGGGAAGTCCTGCATGCCCGCTTCGGCGCCGGTGAACTGAGGCTTCGGGAAACTCTGGGGAGCGTGGTGCTTCTGTTCCTTGACCGGTGTGCTCATGGACTGGCCTCTTCCTTCAACGTTGACTCGATGGGGTCGTCAGTCGGTACCGGACCCGGCAGTGATGGTGAACTTGTCGTAGTGGATCTGTTCCTGCGGAACCCCGTGCGAGCTCAGCAGCTCAAGGGCCGCATCGATCATCGGCGGCGGCCCGCACAGATAGATGTCGCTTGAGGCCAGGGTGTTTTCGTGCCGGCCGACCACGTCGTGGACGTAGCCTGTCGTTGCCTCGTCCCAGCTGTCCGGCCAGGCTTGCGACAGGCACGGAACAAACTTCAGCTGTGGCAGTTGCTCACGCAGGGACTCCAGGTCGTCGAGCGAAATCAGGTCGGAGTCAGTGCGCGCGCCGTAGTAGAAGGTGACGTCCCGCTTGTTGCCGCTTTCGGCCATCTGCCTGAGAAGAGCGAGCATCGGTGCCATGCCAGCCCCTCCGGCGACGAAGACGAGCCTCCGCTCCGAGCTGGCTTTGAGAATGAAGCTGCCGTATGGCCCGGTCACGTCGAGCTTGTCGCCCACCGCTAGCTCGTCCGCGAGAAGCCCGGAGAAGTGGCCGCCCGGGTAGCGCTTGATGATGAACTCGAGCCGCCCTGCGCCCGAGGGCGGCGAGGCCATGGAGAACGATCGATGCTCGCCCCGGCCGGGAACTTGAATGTCCGCGTACTGGCCCGGGTAGTAGCGGAACGACTCCGGCTCCAGCAGCTGCAGAACCAACCGCGTGATGTCGGGCGTCAACTCGGTCATCTCGCTGATCTCCGCGCTGACCGTGACGACCGGCAACCCGGAGTGAATCATTTCCTCGTCGAAGTTGATCAGCTCGACCTCGAGATCGGAGTAGGCGTGCGCGCGGCACAACAGCACGTAGCCTTCGTCGCTCTCGTAGTCAGCAAGTGCAAACGTCGAGTAGCGGTCCATCTGCACATCGCCGTCAATCAGGAACGACTTGCAGGCAGAGCACTGGCCCTCCTTGCAGCCGTGCATGAGCATCACGCCCTGCCGGAACGCCGCGTCGAGCACTGTCTCGTCCTCGGCAACCTCGATGTCGATTCCGACCGGTTCGAAGCGCACTTTGTGCGTCTCGGTCATTGCCTGCCCTCCTTCCACAGGTGTTGGCACTCGAACGGCTTCGGGTCAGGGCGGGGTGGCGCCCCCGAATCCGCCACCCCACCCTCGTCCGAGGGTGGCTAGACCCCTGCCGGCGTGCGGTTGGGATTTGACCGGTAGGCGGCCGCCCAGGCCTCTCGTTCCGCGTCGGTCATCTCGTTGAGAGTGACGTTCGGGCTGCCGAACTCGATGCCCCTCACGTCGTCGAGCGTCCACAGCTTCTTGGGGTTGCTGAGGTCGAGGTGCGGCTGTCCGACGAGGGTCTTCCCGTCGTCCCGCACATAGCCCAGGTCGACGATGATGTCCGCGAGATCCTGGCCGTGGTAGAGCGTTTCCCACTCGCGCTTGCCGGTGAGCCGCCCCATGTTCGGCGTATCCCGGCCTTCGTACTCTGACCGGAACGCGACAGCATCCGTCCAGTAGCAGGTCTCCGAGCAGTAGGTCCGCCACTGGTTGTCGACCTTCTCGACGACCATGTCGTCGCGGATCAGGCAAGGCACCATGCAGGTCCAGCAACGGTGCGGGTACTCGTAGCCGACGTTCTCGAACGCGATCGGCTTGTTCTTCCCTGGGTAGGCGAGCCGGTTGTAGGCCTCCCACCACTTGCCGAACTGGTCGTACCAGCCGGGGTACTTGTGCTCGAACCACTCGAAGTCGGTGTCGGTCATGGCGTCGATGCGCCAGTAGTTGACCGGCCACCCCGTCGCGAAGAACTGTGCGACACGGTGCACGTAGTGCTGGTTGTAGATGCGGTCCCAGGCGCGCTCGACCAGGTCGTGGGGAATGACCAGGCCGTACTTCTCCAGCGGGATCAGATAGCTGCGGTAGTAGTCGTCGTAGATCCAGCGACGCCACATCTCAGCGTAGGAGTCGCGGTCGGGCCGGCGGTCCTTGGTGCCGTACTCGATGAATGTCCCGATCGCGGCGTCGACCACGCAGTGGTTGTTCCACCACGCGTACCGCAGGTCGCGCTCGAGCAGCTGGCGGTTGTCCTCATCGGCCAAGGCCATCAGCAGGATCGAGTAGCCGTTGCTGATGTGGCGTGACTCGTCGGACTGCACGGAGTGGAACACCGTCGGGAGCAGGTAGTCGCCGTTCGCTGCGGCCTCCGACGGCATGGCCACAAAGAGCGTGTTCGTGAACGCGGTCTCCGCCACGAGGGTCAGATAGACGTTCGCTGCCGTGATCGCATCGCCGGTGATGAAGCCCTCACCGAACTGCCGTCCGATGGTGCCGCAGTAGCTGTTGGCGAACGCCTTCTCGGTGATGTCGAATCCGGCCGGGTCGATGTAGTGGTTCATGTACAGGCGCTTGAGATTCATCTGGATCGTCGAGTGACGCACCTCGTCGATCATCTGCACGGCGAGACCGTTGTGAATCTGTGGGTTCGGCACCGCGTCGATGGCCAGTGGCATCGCACGGGCCGCCGAGATCTCGGGGAACGGGATGATGGACAGGAAAAGCTTCTGCCACTCCATCCACCGCTCCTGGACCTGCCTGAACATGTTGCCGCGAATCGCGCCGTCCATCGCGCCGAAGACTCGGTTGTCCTTCTCCTCCTCCATTGGGAAGTACGACCGAAGGATCTGCTTGAGCGGGTCCTTCTTGGGTGACTTGTCGAACTTGTAGTCAGTGCCGAACCGCGTGGCTGGCGTGGCGAAGGTGGGGTCCCACGACAGTTCTGCGATCTTCTCGTGGGCCTTGCTCAGACTTTGTCTGCTCACCGCGTGTTCCTCCTCGGGCTTGAGTTCCGGGAGGCAGAGCCGTCGGTCTGTCCGACACAGCCGACGTGTCCTGCCCGTCGCCGTCGGTCCCGCGTTTGCTGCGGAGGTCCGGCGAGGGGGTCATCACATCTGCTGGGGAGGCTGTCGACCGTCTCATTCTGAGACTAAGGTGACATCGCCGACACGTAGTCTTAGCACGCCAGCAACGTTGAACGGGCAGCGCAGGCGACCAGGCGGAGGCGACCGAATGCCGGAGGCGAAGCGACCTGAGGTGAGCGACGAACGTGCGGCCGCTCGTGCGCGAGATCGCTTCCTGGGGGAGAACACGGAAGCCGACCCGCAGGTCCGACGGATGATCTTTGCGTCGTGGAAACGCTCTCGAGAGAGCAAGGTCGACATCGATAGGGTGCTGGTCCCCTACCTGCATGACCCAGACCTGGAGAGCCCGCTCTCCCGCAGCGCGGCTCCCATCCTCGACAACCTGCGCAACCAGCTCGAGGGAGAGCCGGTCAGCGTCGTGCTCACCGATCACACCGGGTTCGTGATCGACCGGCGGACGTCGAACAGCGCGATCGCCAACCGGCTGGACGCGGTCTCCCTGGCACCTGGCTTCAGCTATGCCGAAGAGTTCGTCGGGACGAACGGCATCGGTACGACCCTGTCGAGTGGCCGTCCCGCTCTCGTGGACGGGCGCGAGCACTACACGCATCAGCTGGGTGAGTTCGCCTGCGCCGGGGCGCCGATCAGGCATCCGACCCGTCGGACGGTCATCGGGATCCTTGACCTCACGTCCTGGAGTCACTCCCCTGGCGCCATGCTGATGGCGCTGGCGACGGCGACCGCCAAGCAGATCGAGGACGAGCTGCTCGGACAGACCGGTATGCGCGAGTTCGCCCTGTTCCAGGAATACGTGAAGGCCTGCCAGCAGTCCGCCGGGCCTGTGCTCGCCCTCAACAACGACGTGGTCATGATGAACGAGCACCTCCGAGAGGTGATGGACACGCCGGAGCAAGCAGCGCTGATCAGCTATGCCGTCGACACCATGCGCAGCGGCGGCCGGCACGCCGTGCGCACGGTCGAACTGCCCAGCGGACGGACAGCCCACCTCCGCTACAGCCCAGCCTGCGGAGAGTCCGGGCCGGCGGGCGGCGTTTTCCGCATCCGGCTCGGGCAGGCGCCGGTGCCGCAGGTGGGAGGCGGGGTGGTGCTCCCCATCAGGCGGGCCGCGCCCAGCTTGCCCGGGCTGGTCGGCAGCGGGCCGGCCTGGGCCAGGTGCGTCCAGCAGGTCAACGCGTGCTACGAAACCGGCGAGTGGATCGCGCTCGAGGGCGAACCAGGCGTCGGCAAGCTGTCCCTCCTGCTCGCCGTGCATCGCGTGCACAACCCGGCGAGGCACGTCAGGGTCATCGAGCCTCCCAACCCCGACGGGGGCGAGGCCTGGCTCGCTGCCCTTGCCGAGGAGCTCGCCGAGCCGGACGCCGTGATCGTGCTCGCACATGCCGACCGGCTGGGACCAGAGCACGAAGCTGCGGTGACGGAGCTGCTGACCGAGGGGGTGAACGAAACCGAGCCGTCCGCGCGTCCCTGGGTAGCCATGACCGTCGGCTCCGATGCTCAGGACACCCGGCTGCGCATGCTGTTCTCCCGGACCATCGAGGTGCTGCCGCTGCGCCACCACATCGATGACATCCCCGAGCTCGTCCGCCACCTGCTCGGCCAGCTCCTGGGCGACGACCGGCTGGTCGCCTCGCCACAGGCGCTCGCTCAGCTCAGCCGGCTGAACTGGCCCGGCAACGTGAGCCAGCTCCGCAAGGTGCTCGGCGACGTCGTCAAGCACCGCCGTGGCGGCACCATCGAGCTGGCCGACCTGCCTCCCGAGTGTCGGTCCGCCTCCCGCCGCGTACTCTCGCCCATCGAAGCCCTGGAACGCGACGCCATCGTGCAAGCCCTGAGCGACAACGGCGAGAACCCGACGACTGCGGCACAGACGCTGGGCATGTCCCGGGCAACCATCTACCGCAAGATCCGTCAGTACAGCATCGTGTCTCCAGTGCACGGCTAGGTACAGATCAGGGGCCGGTCAGGGTCATCCCCGGTGTGCGGGCCAGGCCCGGTCACCCAGCATGGAGCCATGACCACTGAAGACACCGGCTCCGAACAGCCGCCACCCCCAACCCCAGTCCGTCCACTCCTGCGCAGCCGCAACGACCGGGTGCTCGCCGGCGTTGCCGGTGGCCTGGGCCGCTGGCTCGATGTCGACCCGGTGATCTTCCGGGTCACCTTCGCCGTGCTGACGTTGTTCGGCGGCGTCGGCCTCGTCGCCTACCTCATCGGCTACCTGCTCATCCCCGACGAGGCGACCGGCGAGGCCCTGGTGTCCTCCCGGCTGGTGCCCGACCTGCGCCGGCTGACCCAGCAGCAGCGGGCCCTTCTCGGCTGGGGCGCCGCCGGCATCTGCGTACTGATCGCCGTCGCGGGGCACCGCTCCACCACGGTCGCGGTCCTCATCATCGTGGCGGCCGTGGCGGTGCTCTCGGCCCGCGCGCAGGCGCCCCGCCCGTACCGTGCCCAGCGCGACTACGCCTTCGACCCGCCGCCGGGCAACGTGGTCCCGCCGAGCGCGGCCTTCACCGGTCCGTCGGAGCGACCGTCCACCTGGCAGCCAGAAACCACCTGGCACGCCGCGCAGCCGCCTAGCGCCCCGGCACCGCGCTTCCTCGTCAAGAACAAGGGCCGCCGGCTCAACCGGGCCCTGATCAGCGGCTCCGTCCTCGCGGTCGGGCTCTACCTGATGGTCGGCAGGGCCGGCGCGTACGACCCGACGGCGCTGCAGGCGATGGCCGTCGGCCTGACCGCCCTCGGCGCCGGGCTCGCGGCCACCGCCTGGTACGCCCGCTCCCGCGGCGCGCTGGTGCTCGGGATCCTGCTCACCGCCGCCCTCATGATCGGCAGCGCGGTGAAGGGTGACTACGGCAGTTCGGTGGGCGACCGGAGCTGGCGGCCCACGCCGACCAGCGCGATCCCGGCGACCTACACCCTCGGGGCGGGGGCCGCCACCCTCGACCTCACCCAGCTCGGCCCGGCCGCGGTCGGCAAGACGATCAAGGTCAGCATGGGCGCCGGCAAGCTGAGCGTGATCGTGCCGGATGGTCTGCCGGTCTCCGTGTACGCCCACGTGCACGTCGGCTCGTTCCGGATCTTCGGCGTGGACTACGACAACGACCCGGTCAAGCAGACCGTCGTCACCCCTGGATGGACGCCGGCGAACGGCATCCGCATCGAGGCGCACCTGCGCATAGGCAACGTGGAGGTCAACCATGGCTGAGTTCGTGACCGAGGAGCCGAAGGCGCAGCGGCGCGACACGCTGGGTCTGGTCGCCGGGGCGTTCTTCGCCGCGGTCGGCCTGACCTACCTGATCGGCGGCGACCACGCCGTCTCCGACAACTGGGGCCTGGCCCTCCCCGCGATCTTCGTGCTGCTCGGGGTCGCCGGCCTCGCCGGGTCGGGCCTCGTACGGGGCTCCTGGCGCCGCCGGAAGACCGAGCCGCAGCCGCTGCCGGACGGGCTGCCCGAGCCCTGACCAACGCGCGGCCATGGCCCCCCACCTTTCCGGCACAATGGGGCCATGGCCGACATCAACGCCGCCCACCGGCTCGCGCAGGTCAACATCGCCCGGCTGCTGGCGCCACTCGACCACCCGCAGCTGGCCGAGTTCGTCGCCAACCTCGACCCGGTGAACGCCGAGGCCGAGCTGGCGGAGGGCTTCGTCTGGCGGCTCAAGAGCGAGGCCGGCAACGCTACCGGCATCGAGGCCTTCCGCTGGGACACGCAGGACAGCGCCGGCGTCATCGTGAACATGTCGGTCTGGACAGATCTCGAGCACCTCACCGACTTCGTCTACGGTCGCCCGCACCGGGCCGTGCTTCAGCGCCGCCGCGAGTGGTTCCAGCCCGTACGCGATCACGTCACTGCCTGCTGGTGGATCCCCGCCGGGGCGGTCCCGACGACCGACGACGCCGAGGATCGGGTCCGCCACCTTCGGGAACACGGGCCGACAGCGTGGGCCTTCACCCTGCGCGAGCATTTCCCGGCACCCGCCGAAGGTCTCGCGCAGCTCTGCTGACCGGGATGCGATCCGGCTCCGGTTTGGTTGGATGGGTCAACACCCCTCGTCGTACGGGAGCTGCAGTGCTGGAGCCAGACGCGATCAACCGGGTTCTCGTCGTCACCGCCCACCCCGACGACGTCGACTTCGGAGCCGGCGGGACAGTGGCGCTCTTCGCCAAGGCAGGCGCCGAGGTGGCCTACTGCATCTGTACGGACGGCGACGCCGGCGGCTTCGACCCGGCGGTCCCCCGCAGCGAGATCGCCAGCATCCGCCAGGCCGAGCAGCGGGCGGCCGGCGAGGTCCTCGGGGTGCACGATGTGACCTTCCTCGGCTATCCCGACGGCAAGCTCGAGATCAGCCAGGAACTGCGTCGCGACATCAGCCGGCAGATCCGCCGCGTACGACCAGATGTCGTCCTGCTGCAGAGCCCGGAACGGCACTGGCAGCGGATCGGCGCCAGCCACCCCGACCACATGGCGGCAGGCGAGGCGGCGCTGCGCTCGGTCTACCCCGACGCCCGCAACCCGTTCGCCCACCCCGAGCTCCTCGAGGAGGGCTTCGTCGACTACAAGGTGCCCGAGGTCTGGGTGATGGGCCGGGAGCACCCGACCCACTGGGTCGACGTGACCGACGTGTTCGAGCTGAAGAAGGAAGCGCTGCTCTGCCACGCCTCGCAGCTGCCGAACCCGGAGCAGCTCGACCCGATGCTCCGCGGCTGGCTGACCGCCCAGGCCCAGGCCGGTGGGCTGCCCGAGGGCCGGCTGGCCGAGGCGTTTTACCGGATGGAAACCGCCTAGCCACACGCCAGGTAGTCTGGTCGGCGGGCACCCTCCGGTGCCCCAGTTGTGCGGTCCATCGTCGTGCCGCCTGTGACGCGTCTTCTCGTGGCCCCAGGAGGTAGTCGATGGCTCGGTCCTACGTACTGGTCCAGACAGATGTCGGACGTGCCGTCGAGATCGCCGAGGCGGCCGTGGTGCTGCCGGGCGTGACGTTCGCCGATGCCGTGACCGGGCCGTACGACCTGGTGGTCGCCCTCGAGGGCGACGGCAGCGTCGCCCTCGGCGCCCTGCAGAAGCTTCCCGGCGTGACCCGCACGGTCTCGTGCGGCCCGACGATCACGCTGCCTTAGGAACCGCTGCCGCCCTCCGGGGGCAGGCACATCTTGGCGTGCAGCTCCACGGTCAGCTCGTGGATCTTCCTGGTGAGCTCAGTGTTGGTGCCGAGCTCCTGCTCCTGCGCCACGAAGTCGTGGTCGGCCTTGGCCTGCTGGAACGCCGACTGCCGGTTCTGCCCGATCATCACGAAGGTCGACAGGAAGATCGCCTCGAGGGACACGACCAGGGTGAGCTTGGGCCACGGATTCTTCTCGATGAACAGCATCCACACCGCGAAGACCGCAATGTGCACGTAGACGAACATCATCGAGCCGGCGAACTTGGTGATCGCGTCCGCGACCCTGACCTGCAGGTCGCTCGCCCGCTTCTCCAGCGTGCGCTGGACGACGGGGTGGTGGACCGGCAGCTCCTGCTCGGCGGGGGGCGCCGCGGTCAAGGTCACGCGCAGAAGTCAACCTCAGCCGCGTCACCTGCCGTGGGACGCGCGGCCGCGTTCTTAAGAGTCGGCCAGCTTCAGCCGCCGGACTTGCGCCGGAACTGGCGGGTCCGCTTGTCGTTGCTGTGCGGGACGGCAGAGCTGCCCGGCGTGTGCGGGGTGGCGTTGGCGCCGGTCGTGCCGTGCTTCTTGTCCAGCGCCGCACGGAACTTCGCCCGTACGTCGTCGGCCGGAGCCTGGTCGGGGGTGTCGTCTGCGGAGGGGGTGGTCATGTGAACAGTGTCCTCCGATCCGGCTGCAGAGACGACGAGGCCGGCACACCTCCACGGTGGAGGTGCGCCGGCAGGAGCGTCGCAGGGTCAGACGCGCGCGCCACGACCCTTGAAAATCGACCAGCCACCGGGGCCGACCGCGAAGCCGACGACGATGAGCACGATGCCGGCGATGACCGAGCCGTTGAACAGCGCGATGATCCCGGCGATGACGAGGATGACTGCTGCGAGCCACAGGATGAATGTCATGCGCGCGTTTTTCCCGGCTTCTGCTCCCACAATCACGCCGCAGCAAAGAGTTTTTTGCTATCGCACGGGCACGATGTCGCCGGCCCCCAGCCGCACGGCGTCGGCCGAGGCGTCGTCTGTCTGTTCCTGCGAAGCCCGCTCGGCCTCCACCCGGGCGAGGTAGTGGTCGATCTCGTCCTTCTCCTTGGCCGCGTCCCAGCCGAGGACCGGCGCCATCAGCCGCGCGACGACCGGAGCTGCGGTCACTCCGCGGTCCCAGCTCTCGATCGAGGCGCGGGTGCGGCGGGCAAGCACGTCGTCGAGGTGCCGGGCGCCTTCGTGGCTGGCCGCGTAGACCGCCTCGACCTGGAGGTAGTCGTCCACCCCGGGCAGCGGCTCGGCCAGCGCCGGGTGGGCGGCGATGAGGTCGAGCACCTCGCTGATCAGGGACCCGTACCGGCGCAGCAGGTGGTCGATCCGGGCCACGTGCAGCCCGGAGCTGTCGGCCAGCTTGTGCCGCTGGTTGAGCAATGCCGGCCAGCCCTCGGCCCCGACGAGCGGCACGTTGTGGGTCACCGACTCCGGAACCGCGGCGTCCATGGAGCGCGCGGCCTCGTCGATCGCGTCCTTGCCCATGACCCGGTAGGTCGTGTACTTACCGCCGGCCACGACGACCAGCCCGGGCACCGGGTGCCCGACGACGTGCTCGCGGGACAGCTTGGACGTCGACTCGCTCTCGCCGGACAGCAGCGGGCGCAGGCCCGCGTACACCCCCTCGACGTCGGCCCGGGTCAGGGGTGAGGTCAGGAAAGCGTTGACCCGCTCGAGCAGGTAGTCGATGTCCTTGGCAGTCGCCGCAGGGTGGGCCAGGTCGAACTTCCAGTCGGTGTCCGTCGTCCCGATGATCCAGTGCCGGCCCCACGGGATGACGAACAGCACGCTGGTCTCGGTGCGCAGGATGATCCCGGTGTTGGACTGCACCCGGTCGCGGGGCACGACCAGGTGCACGCCCTTCGAGGCCCGTACGTGGAACTGCCCGCGGGTCTCGGCCATCCGCTGCGTCTCGTCGGTCCACACCCCCGTGGCGTTGACCACCTGCTTGGCCCGTACGTCGAACTCCTCGCCGGTCTCGAGGTCGACGACGCGGGCCCCCGTCACCCGCTCGCCCTCCCGGAGGAAGTCGACGACCTTCGTACGGTTGGCGGCGAGCGCCCCGAACGACGCCGCCGTACGGACCACCGTCATGGTGTGCCGGGCGTCGTCGACCTGCGCGTCCCAGTACTGGACGGCGCCGATCAGGGCGCTCGGCTTGAGGCACGGGGCCTCGCGCAGCGAGCCGCGGTGGCTCAGGTGCCGGTGGTGCGGCACCCCGCGGGTGGCCCTGCCGATCGTGCCCATCGTGTCGTAGAGCAGCACACCCGAACCCACGTAGGGCCGTTCCCAGACCCGGTGCGTGAGCGGGTAGAGGAACGGCACCTCGCGGACCAGGTGCGGAGCCAGCTTCTGGATCAGCAGGCTCCGCTCGTACAGTGCCTCGCGGACCAGCCCGAAGTCGAGCATCTCCAGGTACCGCAGGCCGCCGTGGATGAGCTTCGACGACCGTGACGACGTGCCACTCGCCCAGTCGCGCGCCTCGACGATCGCGGTGGAGAGGCCACGGGTGACGGCGTCGAGCGCGGAACCCGCGCCGACGACACCCCCGCCCACGATGAGGATGTCGAGCTCGTGCGCGGCCTTCATGGCGTCGAGTGACTGACGGCGGGCCTCAGGAGACAGTGCTGCGGTGATCATGGCAACCCTTCGGGAGATGTACTGGCCGGCAAGGACAACGGGTCAGCTGACGTCCACCCAGTCGAGGGTGCGCTGGACCGCCTTCTTCCAGCCGGCGTAACCCTTTGCCCGCTCGTCATCGGACCACTCCGGCTTCCAGGCCTGCGACTCGTTCCAGTTGTCCCGCAGCTCGTCCGTGTCCTTCCAGAAGCCGACCGCGAGGCCGGCGGCGTAGGCGGCTCCCAGTGCCGTCGTCTCGGCAACGACCGGGCGGCTCACGGTGACTCCCAGGATGTCGGCCTGCAGCTGCATGGCCAGGCTGTTGGCCGTGACGCCGCCGTCGACCTTGAGCACCTCGAGCTTGACCCCGGAGTCGGACTCCATCGCCTCGGCGACGTCGCGGCTCTGGTAGCAGATCGCCTCGAGGGTCGCCCTGGCCAGGTGCGCGTTGGTGTTGAACCGGGACAGTCCGACGATGGCCCCGCGAGCGTCGCTGCGCCAGTAGGGGGCGAACAGGCCGGAGAACGCGGGTACGAAGTACATGCCGCCGTTGTCCTTGACCTGACCGGCCAGCGCCTCGATCTCCGCGGCGCCGGAGATGATGCCGAGCTGGTCCCGCAACCACTGCACCGCCGAGCCGGTCACCGCAATCGAGCCCTCGAGGGCATAGGTCGGCCGGTCGTCACCGAACTGGTAGCACACCGTCGTCAGCAGGCCGTTGGAGCTGCGCACGAGCTCCTGGCCGGTGTTGAGCAGCAGGAAGTTGCCTGTGCCGTAGGTGTTCTTGGCTTCGCCGGCAGCAAAGCAGACCTGTCCGACCATGGCGGCCTGCTGGTCGCCGAGGTCACCGGTCAGCTTCACCCCGGCGGCCGAGGCGTGGGTGATCTCGCCGTAGCCCCTCGGGTCGGACGACGGACGGATCTCCGGCAGCATTGCCCTGGGAATGTTGAAGAAGCCGAGCAGCTCGTCGTCCCAGTCGAGGGTCTCGAGGTTCATCAGCATGGTCCGGCTGGCGTTGGTCGGGTCCGTGACGTGGACACCGCCCCTGGTCCCGCCGGTCAGGTTCCAGATCAGCCAGCAGTCGGTGTTGCCGAAGATCGCCTCGCCCTTCTCGGCCGCTTCCCTTACGCCGTCGACGTTCTCGAGGATCCACTGGATCTTGCCGCCGGAGAAGTAGGTCGCCGGTGGCAGACCTGCCTTCCGCCGGATGACGTCGCCACGGCCGTCGCGATCCAGAGCGGAGGCGATCCGGTCCGTACGGGTGTCCTGCCAGACGATCGCGTTGTAGTACGGACGACCGGTCGTCTTGTTCCAGACGACCGTCGTCTCGCGCTGGTTGGTGATGCCCAGCGCGGCGAAGTCCGAGGCGGTCAGGCCGGCCGCGTTGACCGCCGTCTGCAGCACGGCGCTGCTGCGCTCCCAGATCTCCACCGGGTTGTGCTCCACCCAGCCGGGCTGGGTCATGATCTGCTCGTGCTCGAGCTGGTGAATGCCCCGCTCGTTGCCCGAGTGGTCGAAGATCATGAACCGGGTGCTGGTGGTGCCTTGGTCGATTGCTCCGACGAAGTCGGCCATGGTGTCTCCTCAACGGGTCGTTAGTGGCTGCTCAGGGCTAGGCGGCGTTGCTGGCCTCCGCCGCGGCGACCTGCTCCTTGGTGGGCAGGTACTTGCTGATGCCGAACGTGTACAGGCCGCCGCCGATGACTCCGCCGACCAGCGGGCCGACGATCGGGACCCAGAAGTACAGATGGCCGTACTGATCCCTCATTGCTCCGCCGTAGCCCGTGAAGAACTCCGCGAGGCGCGGGCCGAAGTCACGGGCCGGGTTGATGGCATATCCGGCGTCGGTGCCCCACGCCATGCCGATGGCGACCACCAGCAGTCCGATCACCACGGGAGCAAGGTTGGAAAGTGGGGTGGAGTTGCGGGTGTCGACGATGGCGAAGACCAGGAACAGCAGAATCGCCGTGCCGATGATCTGGTCGCGCAGCGCACCCATGTCGGACACCGGCGCGCTGCCATTGCCGGGCAGCGTGGAGAAAATGCCCTGGCTCTTGATCGTGTGGCCGGGGTCGAACTTCGCGATCACCTCGGTGTAGTTCCACCGGACGAGAAGGGCCGCGCAGAACGCACCCGCTGTCTGGGCCAGCGCGTACGGGAGCACCTTGCGCCAGGGGAAGCCCTGGAACACGGCGAGAGCGACGGTGACGGCCGGGTTGATGTGGGCTCCGCTGATCTTGGCCGCTGCATAGATGCCGAGCGTGACGCCCAGTCCCCATGCCCAGGCGATGCTGTCGTGGGCACCGAGGCCGCCGGCCACCACCTGGGCCACGACGCCGACGCCGAACAGGATGAGGATGAAGGTGCCGAAGAACTCGGCGAGCAGCTCACCGGTGAGACCCGGGACGTACGGCTTGATGGCGCCGCGGGCATCGTCGATCCGGATCTCGCCCGTGCCTTGCGACGCTGAGGTGGGCGTCCTGGAGGCCATTTGCATCACTCCGTTCCCTGAAGGGGGTGCCCGAGGCCGCTCGGCATTTCTGTCTCACTTCGGGGCGGTTTCGGGCATGGGTCGATGGGCCGAACTCTAGGAGCCGGGCCGGGCGGACGATAGACGCAGCGGTCGACATTGCCGACCGTCGAAACAGGGCCGGGGTGGGCTGGTGTGGTGGTCAGTCAGCGTCGGGCAACGCTGCGTAGCGCGAATCGGTGCACCCTGCGGGGACTCCGGTCGACAATGTCGACCGTGCGCCCGTGGGCGGCTAAGGTGGCAACGTGCCGGGTGCCATCCAGTCGGTTGAGCGCGCGGCGGCGATCCTGCAGCTCGTGGCCGAGAGCTCTGCGCCGCTGGGGCTGACGGACGTCGCGGAGTCCCTCGACCTGGCCAAGGGGACCACCCACGGCCTGCTGCGCACCTTGGCGGACGTCGGCTTCCTGGAGCAGGACGCGGCGACCGGCAAGTACGCCATCGGGCCGGGACTGATCGACCTGTCCCACGCCCGGGTCGATCCGCACGACCTGCGCTCGCACGCGATGAACTGGGCCGACTCCCTGGCCAGCCGCAGCGGCGAGGCGGTCCGGATCGCGACCTTCGTCAGCGGGGTGCCGACCATCGTGCACCACGTGTTCCGCCCGGACGACACCCTGCAGCGGCTGGAGATCGGGCTCCGGGTCCCCGTCCACGCGACCGCACTGGGCAAGGCGCTGCTCGCCTGGGGCGGCTTCCCGCGCGGCCGCCCGGACGGCGAGTTCGACCGCTTCACGCAGCACACCGTCATCAACCCGCGCGAGCTGACCCGCACCCTGGTGGACGTACGGCGGCAGGGCTGGTCGTGCGACGTCGAGGAGCACCACCCCGGCGAGGCTTCCGTCGCCGCGCCGGTGCGCGGTGCCGTCGGGCGGGTGGTCGGGGCGATCGGCATCACCGGCCCCGTCGACCGGGTCTGCGACGCCGGCGGCCGGCCGCGGGCGCACCTGGTCAGCCAGGTGACCGACACCGCCCGGTCGGTGTCCCGCGACCTCGTGACCTCGCGCCGATGACCGCCCGCTACATCCTCGCCGTCGACCAGGGGACCACGTCGACCCGCTCCATCCTCTTCGACCAGTCGGCACGTCTGGTCGCCGTCCGCCAGCTCGAGCACCACCAGCACTTCCCGCGGCCGGGCTGGGTCGAGCACGACGCTTCGGAGATCTGGCGCAACCTGTGCCGGCTGATCCCCGAGACGCTGCACGACGCTGGTATCGGCCTCGACAGCCTCGCCGGGGTCGGCATCGCCAACCAGCGCGAGACGACCGTCGTGTGGGACCGGCGGACCGGAAAGCCCGTGCACCAGGCGATCGTCTGGCAGGACACCCGGACGTCGGCGTTCCTGGAGTCCCTGGCGGACAAGGCGCAGTCGGTACGGGACATCGCCGGCCTCCCGCTCGCGCCCTATTTCAGCGCCTCGCGCCTGCGGTGGACCCTCGACCACGTGCCGCTGGCCCGGGAGCACGCGGAGAACGGCCAGCTGCTCTTCGGGACCATGGAGACCTGGCTGATCTGGAACCTCACCGGCGGGACCAAGGGCGGCGTCCACGTCACCGACGTGACCAACGCCAGCCGGACGATGCTGATGAACCTGCGCACCCTGGAGTGGGACCCCTATCTCCTCGAGCTGTTCAACATCCCCAAGGCGATGCTGCCGGAGATCCGGCCCTCGATGGACCGGTACGGCACCTGCACAGGCGTGCTCGAGGGCGTGCCGCTGGTCGGGGCGCTCGGCGACCAGCAGGCCGCGCTGTTCGGACAGACCTGCTTCGACGCCGGCGACGCGAAGTGCACCTACGGCACCGGCAGCTTTGTCCTGCTCAACACCGGGCCCGAGGTGATCACATCCAGCCACGGGCTGATCCCGACGGTCGCCTACCAGATCTCGGGCCAGGAGCCGGTCTATGCCCTCGAGGGCTCGATCGCGGTGACCGGGTCGCTGGTGCAATGGCTGCGCGACGGCCTGGGGCTGATCACCACTGCCCCAGAGATCGAGACGCTCGCCTCCTCGGTTGCCGACAACGGCGGCTGCTACGTGGTTCCCGCGTTCGCCGGCCTCTTCGCCCCGTACTGGCGCAGCGAGGCCCGCGGGGTCATCGCCGGCCTGACCTCCTACGTCAACAAGGGCCACCTGGCGCGGGCGGTGCTCGAGGCCACCGGCTGGCAGACCCGCGAGGTCATCGACGCGATGAACGCCGACTCCGGGCTGACCTTGCGGACCCTGCGAGTCGACGGCGGCATGACGGCCAACAACCTGCTCATGCAGTTCATCGCCGACATCCTCGACGCCACCGTCGTGCGCCCGATGATGAGCGAAACCGTGTCGCTGGGCGCCGCCTACGCCGCCGGTCTGGTCACCGGCTTCTGGCCGGACCTCGCGTCGCTGCGCCGCAACTGGCACCGGGCCGCGCAGTGGACGCCGGACATGGATCCCGTACGGCGCGAGCGGGAGTACGCCGACTGGAAGTACGCCGTCACCAGGACTTTCGGCTGGATCCGCGAACCAGAGCCCGACTGACGGTCAGGTCGTGACAACGATCTTGCCGACCGCGCCGCCCTCCTCCATGTGCCGGTGCGCGTCGACGATCTGGTCGAACGTATAGGTCCGGTCGATCGGCACGACGGCCTCGCCTTTGCTCACGGCGTCGAGGAACTCCTGGAGCACGTAGGCCGGGAGGTCGCCGGCATCGCCGCCGTAGGCGGCCAGCCGGACCCCCCGCGGGAGGTAGTCCATCGGGTAGAAGTCGGGCAGGATCCACTGGTTCGACAGCATGCCGGTGAAGCAGACAACCCCATGGAATGCGGTCGCCTGCAACGTGTCGCGCACGGTAGGTGCCCCGACCAGCTCGAGCGCTGTGTTCACGCCGTCAGACAGGATCGCGCGCACCTGGGGGGCAACTGCCCCGTCGTCGATGAGCACGTGGTCGACGCCGACGGCCTTGAGCGCGTCGGCTCTTGCCGGGTTGCGCGTGGTGGACAGCACGGTCATGCCTTGCCGCTTGGCCAGAACCGCTGTGGCCAGGCCGATCGACGAGGTCCCGCCGCGGATCAGGATCGACTGCCCGGGCTGCGCATCCAGTCCAACGGTAAGGGACCCGTGCGAGGTCTGCAGCATCTCGGGCACCGCGCCGAGGGTCGCCCACGGCAGGTCGCTGGTGAAGGGGATCACCTGGCTGGCAGGCACACTCGTGTATTCGGCGTAGCCGCCGTCGAACTGCCGCCCCATGCCGCCCATCATCGCCACCACCTGCTGGCCGACGGCGAACTCGCCGCCGGGGCACTCCGCCACGACGCCGGTGGCCTCGATGCCCAGGACCCGCGGGAAGGTGACACCGATCGCCAGCCCGAGCCGGGTGTGCAGCTCGGAGCGGTTGAGACCGAAGGCCTTGACCCGGATCAGCACCCAGCCCTTGTCGGGTCGCGGAGTCGGCAGCTCGCGGATGATCAGCGCCTCCGGCGGTCCGGGGGCATCCAGCACGATCGCTCGCATGTTGGTCATCTTTGATCCGTCTTTCGGGTCAGGCGCTGGGCAGCGCGCAGCTTGCTCAGCGCAGCGCCGAGCTGTTTGAGTGCGGACTCGGAGAGCACCGAGCCGATGCGGAGCTCGAGCTCGTCCTCAAAGACCACGGTGGCTTCGGTCAGTGCCTTGCGGCCGGGTGGGGTGAGCTCGATGATCGAGGAGCGCCGGTCCTCCGGGTTGGCCCGCCTTCGGCAGTGTCCCGCGGCCTCGATCCGGTCGACTATCTTGCTGATGCCGCCGACGGTGACCGATAGCTCGTCGGCGATGTCGAAAACCCGGCAGTCGTTGTGCCCTGCGATCACTCGCATCGTCTCGAGCCTCGCGAGCGTCAGATCACTGTCCTTGCGCAGTCGTGCATCGACGGCGTTCCAGAGCTCGGTCTCGAACCGGACCAGGTCGTTGTACAGCTGCGGGAGATCGGCCATTATTCACCGATTCCGCGGAAGTAGATTCCGAGGAAGCATGTTGGAGACTGTAACTCATAGATTCCACGGAAACAAGGTTTGCATAGGTCCGGTCCATCGGGACGACCGCCTCGTCGTGATGCTGACCGGGTCACCGACGGGCGAGGTGAGGCGGTCGTTCATTGTGGTGCTAGGGCGTCGCGCTCCGACAGCGAAAGCAGATCCTGCGCGACCTGGCGGTCGGTGACCAGCGAAGTTGCCAGTCGGCCCAGGAGCACGGAACGGAGTGCGCGGACCTTCGACCTCCCACCAGCTGCGGCGATCACGGTGGGGATGCGGCGCAGCTGTGCAGCTCCGATCGCCAGCATCCGGTCGGTGACAACGTCGCTCAGCGGGTGCCCGTCGTCGTCCAGCAACGCCGCGCACACTTCGGCCCGCACGCCGAGCTGGCTGAGCCGTCGCTGCTCGGTGACCGACAGCGCGGTGCGCAGCTGAGAGTTGGGCGGGTCCCAGGAGCCGACAGCGACCAACGCGATGGTGACATCGGCGAACCGTTTCACCGTGGCCGCGATGCCTGGTTGGCGCAGCAGCCCTTCCCTGGTGTCGGCGTCTGGCAGCAGCAACGGCGCGTACAGCGGGTAGGCCTGGCCGTGGGAGACGGCGGCCAGGCGGCGGACCAGCTCGGTGGAGTTCTCGCCGAGGTTTCCGGCCATACCGCCGAGCTGAACGATGGGGCAGGTCGGCAACGCGGTCACCGCGTCCGCGGTCGCTTTCATCGTGCGGCCCCACCCGAAGCCCACGACGTCCCGTTCGGTCACAAGGCGCATGAGCAACGCTGCCGCCGCTTCTCCCAGGCGCGTGCGCGCCAACGGCTCTAGCTCGTTCAGACGGGTATCCACGACAACTACGTGCTGCAGGTCGTACTGAGCTCGCAGCAGCTGTTCGATGTCGGATCCGCCAGCGCCGGGTGGGGTGATGGTGACGTGCACAATGCCGCTGTCCAGACACTGCCGGAGCAATCGCGCGACCTTGAACCGGGTGATGCCCAGCGCCGCAGCGATCTCCACCTTGTTCTGCTGCAGCTCGTAGTAGCGCCGGGCCACCTCGAGCGCCAGCGGGACGTCCCTGGTCTTGATCTCCCCCCCAGCACCACTCTCATTTTGGCTCATATGTGCATCCTACTTGTCTCAGGACCGCTCAGGTGAGGTGATGCTCTAACCCCGCAGGCGACGGTGTCCAGTCGCTCAACTCGGTGGAAGGAGGGAACGGTAGATGAGCAGTCGCTACGCCATCGGCGTCGACCTCGGAACAGCCTCCGCGCGGGCGCTGCTGGTGGACCTTGTCAGCGGTGACGAGCTGGCAACAGCCTGCGCCGACTATCCGAGTGGAGTCCTCGATAGTGTGCTGCCCTCGACCGGGCAGCAGCTGCCGCCCACCTGGGCTTTGCAGGACCCGCAGGACTGGCTGGACACGTTGCAGTCGACCGTTGCGGAGGTGCTGGTTCGGGCGCAAGTGCCGCCGGAACAGGTGGTTGGTATCGGCATCGCTGCGACCTGCTGCACGGTGCTGCCGACAAAGGCGACGGGCGAGGCACTGGCCGCTGACGTCAGGTGGAGCGCAGACCCCCACGCCTGGCCCAAGCTGTGGAAGCACCACGCGGCGCAGCCACAGGCCGACCGGCTGACGCTGGCGGCCCAGGAAACAGGTACAGGCATGCTGGACGCCTACGGCGGTCGGTACTCGTCCGAGTGGGTGCTGCCGAAGGCGTTGCAGATGTTGGAGGAGTCCCCAGAGGCATTCACCGCCGCCGAGCGTCTGGTCGAGGCCGCGGACTGGGTGGTGTGGCAGCTGGTCGGTCGGGAAGTCCGGGGCGCGCAGATGGCCGGCTACAAGGCAGGCCTCCGCATCGAGCACTCCGAGGATGGGGACGGCGCCGGCGGCTTCCCTGCTCGCAGCTACCTGGCGGCGGTACACCCACGACTACCCGAGGTACTCGAGAAGCTTTCGTGGCTTGCTGAGCACCTGGCTCCAGGCGAGCGCGCCGGAGGTTTGGCCGCGCCCTGGGCGCGGAGGCTGGGACTGCCACCGGGGACGCCGGTCGCGGTTGGCAACATCGACGCGCAGGTGTGCGCCGCTGCCTGCGGGGCGCTCGACGCCGGTCAGATGACCCTGGTGATGGGTACCAGTGTGTGCAATCTGCTGCTGGCCGAGCATGGCCGGCCGGTGCCGGGAACCGGCGGGGTTGTTCTCGGCGGGATCGCGTCGGGCCTGTGGGCGTACGAGGCCGGTCAGGCGGGCGTCGGGGACATGCTCGGTTGGTTCGTCCGGCACCAGCTCCCGGCAACCCTTGAACGAGCCGCAGAAGAGGCCAACCGCAGCCCCTTCGAGCTTCTGGAGGGTTCGGCGAGTGTCCAGGCCCCGGGCGAGTGCGGCGTGGTCGCGCTGGATTGGTGGAACGGCAACCGTTCCGTCCTGATGGACGCTGACCTGTCCGGGGTGCTGGTCGGGCTGACGCTGACGACCAGGCCGGAGGACATCTATCGGGCTCTGATCGACGCCGCCGCGTTCGGCCAGCGCCGGATCATCGAGACGTTCGAACGGGCCGGGGTGCCGGTGCGCGAGGTGGTCGCCTGTGGTGGTCTGGCCACGAAGAGCCCGCTGCTGATGCAAGTGCTCGCCGACGTGACCCGCCGAGAGATGCGGGTGTCAGCCAGCAAGCAGACGGCAGCCCTTGGGGCGGCGCTGCACGCCGCCGTCGCGGCGGGCGAGGCCGGCGGTGGCTTCGCCTCGATCTCCGAGGCGGCAGCGCATCTGGCTCGGCTGGAGGAGCGGGTGTATCGACCCCGGCCGACGGAGGCCGCCGCCTACGACGAGCTGTACGACATCTACTCGGAACTGCACGACTACTTCGGCCGAACCAGGCCACAGATCATGCACGACCTCATGAGACGGCTCCGGCAGCGCCACCCGAGTTCTCGGGGCTGATCGAGCCGCCGTTGCGCAAGTCCCCTGACCCGACCTTGTGACCTGGCAAACACAACAGAAGCGAGGCACCACATGCACGGCAAGATCACCGGATTTCACGTTGGCACGGCCGGTATCACGGCGGTGGCGGTTCTCACGCTCGCCGCTTGCGGGTCCAATTCCAGCCCCAAGGCCACCGCGGCCAACACGAGCACCGCCCCATCCTCGGGCGCCGGAAGCTCCGCCGCGGCCGCGCCTGCCAGCGGCGCGACGAGCAGTGGTCCGGTCTCGACCAGCGCGACGACGGGGGGCAGCGCCAAGGGCGGCACCATTTACAACGTGGTCAAGCTCGCCGGAGGAGGCTGGTTCAACCGGATGGAGACCGGTAACAAGAAATGGGTGAGCATGAACGCCGGCTTCACGGTGGACCAGAAGTCCGGCAGCGACGCGAGCCCGGAGAAGCAGATCGCCGTGCTCAGTAACCTGATTCCGCAAAAGCCGGTCGCAATATCTGTGGTCCCCAATGACCCGCAGTCGCTGCAGGCGGTGCTCAAGCGAGCCCATGATGCGGGCATTGTGATCGTCAGCCAGGAAGCCGCCGGGATGAAGAACACCGATGCTGACATCGAGGCCTTCCAGGGTGCGAACTACGGCGCCCACCAGATGGACCTGCTAGCAAAGTGCATCGGCAGCGCGGGTGGACAGTACGCGCAGTTCGTGGGGGCGCTGACGGTGACCAGCCACATGGACTGGGCTGCGGGTGCGCTCGCGCAGGCAAAGGCGCACTACCCGAGCATCACGCGCATCGGTGACCCGATCTCCTCCAACGAAAGTGAGGACACCGCCTACGAGCAGACCAAGCAGTTGCTCGCCAAGTACCCGAACATCAAGGGGATCTTGGGTGCGGCGTCGACAGACGTCGCCGGAGCCGGCCGTGCTGTCGCGGAGGCCGGAAAGTCCGGCAGCATCTGCGTCGTCGGCACGTCATTGCCGTCGATCTCCGGTGCTCTGCTCAAGACCGGGGCGGTCGACGAGATCACCTTCTGGGACCCAGCACTGGCCGGGGAGGCGATGCTCAACGCGGCGAAGATGATGCTGGGCGGCCAGAAGATCGTGACCGGCAGCAACCTGGGTGTCGAGGGCTACGGGAACATGACCCAGGACCAGTCGTCACCGACCACGTACTACGGCAACGCCTGGGTTGATGTCACCAGTGCCAACGCCGCCCAGTACCCCTTCTAGAGAACAGGGAGAGGACATGTCAAGCAGCGCCAGCCACCAGGCGCACGACGCCGGCGGCGCCGTCATCGCAGGCCCCGCCGGGCTGGCGCTGCAGGCACGTGACATCGGAAAACGCTACGGCGGGATCGTTGCCCTGCGAGGCGTAGATCTCGACATCCGTGCCGGCGAGGTGCACTGCCTCGCCGGCGCGAATGGCTCGGGAAAATCCACGCTCATCAAGATCCTGAGCGGCGTCGAGGCGCCAGACACCGGACAGATCACTGTTGACGGCCAGCCCTTGGCGCGCCTCGGGGTGCTGGACGCCATGGTCCGCGGCATCCAGGTCATTTACCAGGACCTGTCTTTGTTCCCGAACCTCAACGTGGTCGAAAACATCGCCATGACGTCGAGGACGGCGGGACGCGCGCGCATCGTCTCAGCCGGCTCCGGCCGGAAGATTGCTCGACAGGCGTTGGACCGGCTCGCCCTGGGCAACGACGTCGGAATTGAGCTCGACGCCGACGCCTCGGACTTGACAGTCGCCCACCGGCAGCTGGTCGCTATCGCCCGGGCCTTGGCCTGCGACGTGAGGGTGTTGTTCATGGATGAGCCCACAACCACTCTCACCTGGCGGGAGGTGGACACCTTGTTCACGGTCGTCGAGCGGCTGCGGAGCGAGGGAGTGGCGATCGTGTTCGTCTCCCACAAGACCGATGAGGTCATGCGCATATCCGACCGGATCACCGTGCTGCGCAACGGCCAGGTTGTGCGTTCGGACGCAGCCGCGAACCTGGATCGCCGGGCCCTCATCGAGGCTCTCACCGGACAGGTCGAAGAAGTGAGGGCACCGCAGGCCGGGGCGTGGCGAAAGGCTCGCGCCGTGATGCGGGTGCACGAGCTGGGCTCACCAACGCTGTTCCGGGATGTCACCTTCGATCTGCACGCCGGCGAGATCCTGGGGCTGACCGGTCTGCTCGGGTCCGGTCGCACCGAGGTCGCCGAGGCCATCTTCGGGCTGGTTCCCCGGCCCACTGGCACTGTTCGCATCGACGGCACCGACGTCCCCGGCTCGTCGGTGGACGCAGCCATCGACGCCGGGGTGGCCTACGTGCCGCCGGACCGGATGACCCAGGGAGTGTTCCTCGCCCAGTCGATCCGGCGCAACATCGCGGCCGCCTGGCTGCGCCAGACCAGCCGGCACGGGACACGCCTCAGCGCAAAATCCGTGGACAGGCTGGTGGAGCGAATGACGGCGAGCCTGAACATCAAGATCGGCCGGGCATCTGACCCGGTGCGCAGCCTCTCCGGCGGAAACGCACAGAAAGTGGTGCTGGCCAAGTGGCTGGCGACCAACCCCAAGGTGCTGATGCTCAATGGGCCAACGGTGGGCGTCGACATCGCCTCCAAGGCAGCCATCTTGGACATCCTGAGGGAACGCGCAGCTGGGGGCATGGCTGTCCTGTTGATCTCCGACGACGTCGAGGAGCTCGTGAACGCCTGTGACCGGATCCTGGTCATCCGGAAGGGTAAACTCTCCCAACTGCTGGAAGGCGAGCAAATCAGCATCGAGCGCGTCCGCGAAGGGATCGTGACGTGACAGTGCTTGAGCAGTTGCTGCCGACCGTCCGACGGCACCGGGACAGCCGCACACGTCCACCTCGTTGGCGGGGGAAAAACAACGAGGGAGTGCTTCTGCTGGTCACACTGGCGATGCTGGCGGTGATCATGGCGGTAGACCCAGGCGCGGTGTCAGCGAGTCTTGCCGGTGACATCGTGCGCGCCGCGATGGACAACATGGCCCTCGCGCTCGGCGTCCTGCTGATCCTGCTCTCCGGTGGGATCGACGTGTCTTTCACCGCCATCGCGATCTTCGGCGGCTACGCCACCGTCACCTTCATGCTGGACCACAACCTCGACGGCGGCCTGTGGCCATTTGTCGTGGCCACGCTGATCGGCTCTCTGCTCGGTCTCGGCAATGCACTGCTCGTGGCGGGATTCCGGCTGCAGACCCTGATCGCGACGCTGGCGATGCAAAGCATCGTCTGGGGGTCCCTGCTGGCCTTCGTGGGCTCCACCTATCACTCGACGCTGCCGCCGGCGTTGGCCAGGACCGGGCAGTCGCAGCTGCTTCGACTGGGGGACAGCCCCGTCAGCACCTTGGTCGTCCCAGTCGCGCTGATCGCCGTGTCGTTGGCCTTGGTCCTCCGCTGGACGATGTTCGGCCGCTCCGTCTACGCCATCGGCGGCGACGCCGAGGCCGCAAAACGGGCCGGCATCAGGGTTGGCCGTGTCCAGACACTGGTGTTCGCAGCCGCCGGCGCCCTCGCCGGCTTTGCCGGCATGGTGCACGTCACGCTGGTCCAGCACGCCTCGCCGTACGAGTTGGTGGGTACCGAGCTCAGCGTCATCGCGGCTGTCGTGATCGGCGGCGCCTCGGACGCCGGAGGGCGTGGCTCCGTGCAGGGCACCGTGCTTGGCGTGCTGCTGATCTCACTGATCACCAATAGCCTCGTCCGGCTGGGCGTACCCAGCTTCTGGCAGCAAGCCGTCGAAGGCCTGCTCATCCTCGCCGGGGTCGCGATCCAAGCCCAGAGCCGACGCCGACGCACCCACCGCTCGCCGATTCTGGAGGCAAGATGAGCACATCCGGGCATTTGCTGGGTCGGCTGTCAGCCCGCGGCGCCGTCAATCCACACACGACCTCACTGATGGGCCTGGTGGTCATCGTCGGCCTACTTTTCAGCATCATCAACCCCAAGGTCTACCCCAGCGTTCTCAACATGCAGTCGATGGCCTACGCGCTCCCTGAGATCGGACTGCTCTCCCTGGCAGTCTGCGTGACGATGAGCACAGGAGGCATTGACCTGTCCATCGTCGCCACCGCGAACCTCTCGGCGATCACTCTCGCCGCCGTCTCCGGCTGGCAGAGCTCACCAGCTGTGCTGATGACGCCGGTTGCCGTCCTGGCCGCCTTGGCCGTTGGTGGCGCCTGCGGAGCGGTGAACGGACTGCTGGTCACACGCGCCCGCATTGCGCCGATCCTGGCGACCTTGGCCAGCATGCAGGTCTACGCGGGGCTGGCGGTGCTGGCCACAAAGGGCAAGCCGCTCAGCAGCGCGCCGAACTCTGTTCTGGCCCTGGGCACGAAAACCGAGGCCGGGGTGCCCGTAGCGTTTCTCGTGCTGCTCCTTGCGGCGGCACTGCTGTGGCTGATTGTCAACAAGACCGCGTTCGGCTGGCGGCTGATTTTCGTCGGCGCCAGCGCCACCGCCGCCACTTACTCCGGCATCCAGCCCGGGAAGGTGCTGCTGCGTACCTACCTGCTCGCCGGCCTGGTCTCCGGGCTGGCGGGCGTCATGATGCTCGCCCATTCCGCCTATGCCAGTGCCGACTACGGATCCTCCTATCTGCTGCTGGCCATCACGATCGCGGTTCTCGGTGGCACGGATCCCTTCGGCGGCCGAGGGCCGGTGTTGGGGGTCCTGGTCGCGTCGTTGTTGCTGCAGATGGTTTCCAGCGGCTTCGATATCCAGGGCATCAGCCCGTACATGTTCCAAGCGACGCAGGGCCTGATCCTGGCCGGGGTGCTGGTGGCGGCCAGCCGTCGCGGCGGGCTGGGGAGGCTGCGGCGACGGGCCAAATTGGCGCCGACCTGATCCCACCCACCCCGAAAGCGCCGTTGCCGTAACTCTTTTCCTTGCACCGCGGACCACTGGGAGCACACGTTGACAGATCAGGCCGATCTCATCGTCGAGCGGGCGAGGACGGCAATCCGGACAGAGGCCGACGCCGTCGCCCGAGTCGCCGACCAGCTCGACGAGACGTTCGTGCTCGTGATGCAGCTGCTGTTGAGCTGCCCAGGAAAGGTCATCGTTTCCGGTGCCGGAACATCTGGCACGATCGCGCGACGGATGGCACACCTGCTTTCGGTGTGCGGCACACCGTCCTTCTTTCTCGACCCCACTGACGGGTTGCACGGGTCACTGGGCGCGGTGGCTGCTGGTGACGTGCTGATCGGGTTGTCCAAGGGCGGGGAGACGAGCGAGTTGACCGAGCTGATCAAACGGGCGGCTGTTCGTGGCGCCAACACTGTCGCCTTGACCGCGATGCTCGGCAGCCCGATGGGCCGTGCCGCTGACGTGAGCGTCCTGATCGACAGCGATGGCGCGGACCCGGGAACGCTCATCGCGATGGGATCCACCCTGGCAGCGGCGGCGTGGGGCGACGCCCTCGCACAGGCGCTGATGGCCGCCCGCAACTACTCGTGGGAGGACGTGCTGTTCACGCACCCGGGAGGTGCCGTCGGCAAGCACGGCGACTCCCCCCAGTCACGTCACCGCCGCTAGTACGACGCGTCGAGCCACTACTCCCACTCGATCGTGCCAGGCGGCTTGCTCGTCACGTCGAGCACCACGCGGTTGACTTCGCGCACCTCGTTGGTGATCCGGGTGGAGATCCGGGCGAGCACCTCGTACGGGACCCGGGACCAGTCGGCGGTCATCGCGTCCTCTGACGACACCGGGCGGAGGACGACCGGGTGCCCGTACGTCCGCTCGTCGCCCTGCACGCCGACCGAGCGCACCTCGGCGAGCAGCACCACCGGGCACTGCCAGATGTCGCGGTCGAGGCCGGCCCGGGACAGCTCCTCGCGGGCGATCGCGTCGGCCTCGCGGAGCACCTCGAGCCGGTCGTGGGTGACCTCGCCGATGATCCGGATGCCGAGGCCGGGGCCGGGGAACGGTTGCCGCCAGACGATCGGCTCGGGCAGGCCGAGCTCGAGGCCGACCTTGCGCACCTCGTCCTTGAACAGCGCCCGCAGCGGCTCGACCAGGCCGAACTGCAGGTCCTCGGGCAGCCCGCCGACGTTGTGGTGGCTCTTGATGTTGGCGGCGCCCTCGCCGCCGCCGGACTCGACGACGTCGGGGTAGAGCGTGCCCTGGACCAGGAACTCGACCGTCTCGCCGTGCGCGTCGGCCTCGGCGATGACCTCGCGCGCGGCCTCCTCGAACACCCGGATGAACTCGCGGCCGATCGCCTTTCGCTTGGTCTCGGGGTCGGTCACCCCGGCCAGCGCGTCGAGGAACCGCTTGGCCGCGTCGACGACCTTGAGCTGGACGCCGGTCGACGCCACGAAGTCACGCTCGACCTGCTCGGCCTCGCCCTTGCGCAGCAGCCCGTGGTCGACGAACACGCAGGTGAGCCGGTCGCCGATCGCCCGCTGGACCAGGGCAGCGGCCACCGCAGAGTCGACGCCGCCGGAGAGCCCGCAGACAGCGCGGCCGTTGCCGACCTGCGCCCGGATCCGCTCGACCTGCTCCTCGACGATGTTGACCATCGTCCAGGTCGGCCGGCAGCCGGCACCGTCGTAGAGGAAGCGCTTGAGCACCTCGAGCCCGCGCTCGGTGTGCAGGACCTCGGGGTGGAACTGGACCCCGTACAACCCGGCGGCGGCGTTCTCGAAGGCGGCGATCGGCGTCTGTGCAGTCGTCGCCGTGACCGAGAACCCCTGCGGGGCAACGGAAACCGCGTCGTTGTGCGACATCCACACCGAGGCCGCCAGCGGCAGCCCGGCGAACAGCCTGCCTTGGCCGACGACGTCGAGCGGGGTGCGGCCGAACTCCGCTGTCCCCGTGCGGGCCACCGTGCCGCCGAGCGCTGCGGCCATGGCCTGGAAGCCGTAGCAGATGCCGAACGTCGGGACGCCGGTCTCGAACAGCGCCCGGTCGACCTGTGGAGCACCCTCGGCGTAGACCGAGCTCGGGCCGCCGGACAGGATGATCGCCTTGGGTGACTTGGCCAGCATCTGCTCGAGCGGCATCGTCCACGGCACTACCTCGCTGTAGACGTGGCACTCGCGCACCCGCCGGGCGATCAGCTGCGCGTACTGCGCGCCGAAGTCGACGACGAGGACAGTGTCGAACGAGGGCTCAGTCACCTGACCATCGTATCGGCCGCGGTCACGCGACCCGGTCACCACCAAATGCGTTTCGCTCAACTAGGTGACAGGCGCGCATCGTAGGTCGATGCTGAACAGGTTCCGCACCAGCGATCGGCTCTTCGGGGAATCGACGACTGGCGCACAAGGGGGAACGGATGAGCGTGATCTTGACGCGACCCCCGGGGGTGATGGCGCCCGTTCCGCTCGATCTGGACGGTCTCCTGCGGGCGGTCATCGCGAGGGCGAGCGAGCTCGCGCCCGACGCCGACCCGCTGCTGGACGTGACGGTCGACGGGGTGCGGTGTGCCCTGACCCCCGTACATCCGTCCAGGGCCGACGCGCTGAGCCCACGCGAGCGGGAGATCGCCCGGATGGTGGCCCAGGGCTACACGAACAAGATGATCGCGAGCGTCCTGGACATCAGCCTCTGGACGGTGTCGACGCACCTGCGCCGGATCTTCGCCAAGCTCGGCGTCTCGACCCGTGCCGCGATGGTGGCGCTAGTGGTCGAGCGCTGAGTCCCCGGTCTCGAGCTCCGCCAGCCGCTGGTGCAACCGCTCGCGCACCTGCTCCGGGGTGTACGCGGCCCGTCGCCGTTGCGAGCGGACCACGACGACTCCGGTTGCCGCCACGCCCATGACGCCGGCCAGTCCGGCCAGCTTGCCGAGCGCCTTCAGCGTGTTCCTGGACAGCATCTGCATAGGCTACGGGCATGGCGCGTAGCCCGGTGGCACCGATCAGTCTCGACGAGGCCGTCGAGCTGACGCGTACGGGCGACCTGTGGCTCTTCCGTGGCCGTACGCCTGCCGACCGGGCGATCCAGCTGACCACGAACGCGCCGGTCAACCATGTCGGGATGGCGGTCGTGCTCGACGACCTGCGGCCGCTGTTGTGGCACGCGGAGCTGGGCAAATCGCTCACCGACCTGTGGTCCGGCAATCACCAACGAGGCGTGCAGCTGCACGACCTGCGGGCGGCGGTCGTGCTCTGGGCGACACGGTACGGACAGCGCGCGTGGCTGCGTCAGCTCGAGGGGCCGGTGTCACAATCTGATGAGGATTCGTTGCTTCGTACGATCGCCCGGCTCGACGGGACGCCGTTCCCCAGCGCGGCGGTTCTGGCCGGCCGCTGGTTGCGCGGACGCACACCTCTGTATCGGCGCCATCGCGACGCCCACGGCCACGAGGTAGATCTCGAAAGTGCTTACTGCGCCGAGATTGTCGCCATCACCTACGAGTCGATGGGATTGCTGGACGCCGGCCGACGGCCGGCGGCTTACGACCCCGGCAGCTTCTGGAGCGGGGACCAGCTGGCCCTGCGCAAGGGTGCCCGGCTCGGCGGTGAGATCGCTGTCGATGTGCCGCTGTGAGCCCGTAGCAGGGGATGCTGATGCCGACAGAAGCCCCGGGATGTCGTACCTTGTGCTCCGTGCGCCTACATTACGGCCGCCTGGCCGCCCCGCTCACCGTCGCCCTCATCGGCCTGACGGCCTGCACCAGCCACGGCTCCCCCACCGCCAAGAGCGCGACCAGCACCCCGTCCGCGAGCGGTGTCACCACCAGCTCCAGCGCGAGCCCCAGCCCGACGGTGACCACCAAGCCGCCCGGGCCCAAGCTGGTGCAGCTGCCGTTCGGTGGCCGGCAGATCCTGCCGAAGTACCGCATCGTGGCCTACTACGGCAACGGCCAGTCCAAGGCACTCGGCGTGCTGGGGCACTACACGCCTGACGTGGCGGCGGTGCAGGTCGCCGCGGCCGCGAAGAAGTTCGCCACCGCCACCCGGCCGGCGCTCCCGGCCATCGAGCTGATCGCCACCCTGGTCGACGGCTTCAAGGGCAGCGACGGCGACTACAGCCACGACAGCACGCCCGAGCAGATCCAGCCCTATCTCGACGCGGCGCGCAAGCACCACGAGCTGCTGATCCTGGATCTGCAGCCGGGGCGCCGGAACTTCCTGACGGTGGCCAAGCTCTATGAGCGGTTCCTGCTGCAGCCCGATGTCGGCGTCGCCCTGGACAGCGAGTGGCGGATGGGCCCGGACCAGGTCCCGGGTAAGGTCATCGGCCACGTCACCGCCGCCGAGGTCAACAGCGTGACCGCCTACCTGTCCAAGCTGACGGTCAGCCACGGCCTGCCGCAGAAGTTGGTCGTCCTGCACAACTTCACCCAGCAGATGATCCCCGACCGGACCAAGGTGAAGAGCGCGCCGGCGCTCGCCGTCATCTGGCACTTCGACGGTCACGGTGACCGCAACAACAAGCTGTTCGGTTACAACCTGCTCAAGGTCAAGAAGCCGTTCTTCAACGGCTTCAAGCTCTTCCTGAAGGCAGACACCAACATCTTCAAGCCCTCCGAGGTCGAGGCCCTCAGCCCGGCACCGGACTTCATCAGTTACCAGTAGCCGCCGGAAGGTCGGTTGCCGCATACTGCGACCAGGACCCGGGATAGAGTCGCCCGGGCCCGAAGCCGGCCAGCTCGAGCATGACCAGGTTGTGGCAGGCGGTGACCCCCGACCCGCAGTAGGAGACGACGTCGTCGCCGGCGGAGATGCCAATGGCCGACAGCCGGGACCGCAGCTCGTCCGGTGGCAGGAAGCGCCCGTGGGAGTCGAGACTTTCCTTGCAGGGCAAGGACTTTGCGCCGGGAATGTGACCGGGCCGTGCGTCGACCGGCTCGACCTCACCGCGGAAGCGCGCCACCTCACGCGCGTCGACCAGGTGGGCCGATCCGGGCAGGTCGGAGATCTCGGCAAGCCGCTCGGATGGCCACGCGCCAGCGGTGAAGGCGGCCGGAACGGGTTCGACCGACGTACGGGAGAGGGGCCCGGACCACGCGGTGAGCCCTCCGTCGAGCAGCGCCGCGTCGTGCCCGGTGACCCGCAACATCCACACCAGCCGGGCGGCGATGGTCCCGCCCGCGTCGTCGTAGGCGACGACCGTTGTCCGGTCGCCGATGCCGAGTGTGCCCATGCCGCGGGCGAAGACGTCAGGATCGGGCAGCGGGTGGCGACCCCCAGCTGCCGAGGGCTCGGCAGCCAGCCACCGGTCGAGGTCGACGAAGACGGCGCCGGGCAGGTGTCCAGCGTCGTACGCGGCCCTGCCGGACCGGCCGTCGAGATACCAGCGGACGTCGGCCAGCACGACCTCGTCGACGTGGGCAGCCAGCCAGCCGGCGTCGACCACCGGTGGCATCACCAGCTCGCTCCTCATCAGTGCGCCAGAACCGGACCGTCGGCCGCCTGCATCGGACCGCTGCGCAACATCGTGACAGACACGACAGCTCCGACGCCGAAGACCAGCGCTGCCCAACCGAAGACCGTGAGATAGCCCTCGAGAGCTGCCTGGTGCGCGGCTGCGGCGCCGTGGCTGTGCAGGTAGTTCACCGTCGCGGTGGAGGCGAGGGTGCTGAACACCGCTGTGCCGATCGATCCGCCGATCTGCTGGACGGTGTTGACCAGCGCCGAGCCGACACCTGCGTCGGCCGGGGCGACGCCGGAGACGGCGCCCTGGATGCTCGGGGCGAAGATCATGCCGAGCCCGATGCCCGTGACGACCAGGCCGGGCAGGACATCGGCCGCGTAGCCGCTGTGCAGGCCGAGCCGGAGGAAGAGCAACATGCCGCCGGCCGCGAGGACCATGCCCAGCGGGACGATCGGCCGCGGACCGGTGCGGGGCAGGACCCGGCCGACCAGCTGGGCCGTCGTCGCCAGGGAAGCGATCATCGGCAAGAACGCCAGGCCGGTCCGGATCGGGCTGTAGCCCAGCGTGGTCTGCAGGTAGTAGGTGAGGAACAGGAACACCGCGAACAGACCGGCACCGGTGATGAGCATGGACAGGTACGAAGCGCTGCGGGTGCGGTCGCGGACGATGCGCAGTGGCAGCAGCGGGTGTCCGACCCGCGCCTCGATCACGACGAACGCAAACAGCAGGACGACGCCGGCGACGAGCCAGGACACCGTCCCCGCTCCACTCCAGCCGTGAGTCTGGGCCTGCGCGAACCCGTACACCAGGCTGAACAACCCAACCGTGACGGTCACCGTGCCGGGCAGGTCGAGCTTGGCCCGGCGCTCCGGCCGGCCGCCGGGGAGCAGCTTGACCGCGGCCACGAGCGCCGGGACGGCCAGGACGAGGTTGACGTAGAGGCACCAGCGCCAGGACAGCCACTCGGTGAGCATGCCGCCGAGGATCAGCCCGATCGCGCCTCCACCTCCGGCGATCGCGCCGAAGATGGCGAACGCCCGGGCCCGTTCGGTCGCGTCGGTGAAGGTCGTGGTGAGCAAGGACAGCAGGGACGGCGCCAGCAACGCACCGAAGACGCCCTGGCCGGCCCGGGCGACCACCAGCAGGCCGAAGCCGGGGGCCGCGCCGCCGATGGCGGACATGACCGCGAACCCGCCGAGCCCGACCAGCAACGTGGTCTTGCGGCCGACCATGTCGCCGATCCGGCCGCCGAGCAGCAGCAGTGCGCCGAAGGCCAGCGCGTACGCGGTGACGATCCACTGCCGGTCGTTGTTGCTGAACCCGAGCGCGAGCTGAGCCCGCGGCAGCGCGATGTTCACCACGGTCGCATCGAGCACGACCATCAGCTGGGCGACCCCCAGCACGGCGAGGACCCACCAGCGGTGGCCGGTCCCCTGTGAGGCGGCCATCCGGGCTCGTCGACCGAGCACCTCGGGTTCCTGTGTGGTCGTCATCGGGCCTGCCCTTCGGTTCGAATAAACGGAGAACGTCTCGCCGCTTAGATCACGCTAACATGGAAGTGGCGAGCTTGTCTCCACTTAGCGCTAGGCTGGCTGGCATGACCACCGAACCCACGACCCGGCCGCTGCGCGCAGACGCCGCCCGCAACCGTGCCCTGATCCTGCAAGCCGCGCGCGAGGTCTTCGCCGAGCGCGGGCTGCACGTCACCCTCGACGACGTCGCCCGGCACGCCGGCCTCGGCACCGGCACGGTCTACCGACGGTTCCGTGATCGCGAAGCCCTCGTCGAGGCGCTGTTCGAGGAGCGGTTGAGCGAGACGGTGACGCTCGCCGAGCGATGCCTCGCCGACCCCGACCCGTGGCGGGGCTTCGTGACGCTGCTGGAGTCCACCTGCGAGGCTCTCGCCACCGACCGGGGGCTACGCGAGGTGATGCTGAGCAGCGCCTACGGACAGAACCTCGTCGCCATGGCCCGGGCCCGCTTCGTCCCGCTGGCCGCAAAGTTGATCGAGCGGGCGCAGGCGGCCGGCGCTCTGCGGCCGGAGATCGGGAGCGAGGACATCCCGGTGCTGTTCCTCATGATGAGCACGGTCGACGACTTCGCCTCCGACACCTCGACCAACCTGTGGCGGCGCTACTTCGGGATCCTGCTTGACGGACTGCGATGTCAGCCGACAGCTGCATCGACATTGCCCGCTGGGCTCGACGAGGGCGAGACGGCGCACGCGATGGCGACCTGGCGACCTGCTGCCCGCCGGTGAACGACAGCTCACCCTTACGTGTGGCTCAACCCCGCCAAAGGATGGGCCCAAAATGGTGCCCGGACACCATTTTGAGTCCAGGCTTCCGCGGGGTTGCGCCAGCCCATCACGCCGTCACCGTAAGGGTCGCGACAGCTCGGGGCATCACAGCGACAGCACCACGTCGGCCACGGCGCCCGGCATGGACAGGAACGGATGGTGCCCGCTCGGCAGCTCGACTACCCGGTCGGCCCGCTCGGCCTGCCGCTGCTGCAGCGCAGGTGGGGTGCCCAGGTCGTCGGCGCAGACCAGATAGGTCGACGGGATCGCTTGCCAGGCAGCCGTTTTCGCCGGAGTGGCTGACACGGAGATGGTCTGCGGGACCAACCGCTCGACAGCAGGAGAGATCACGTCATCGGGACGGTCCTGCAGGTAGGTGCCCGGGGCGAACTCCGGGCGCAGGGCGGACGTGCCTGCCTCGAGGTCGATGTCCATCCACGGTGGCGCGGACCTTCACCGGCGATGGTCGCAAGGCTCTCGCCGGGGCAGCGGCAGGTAGCTGTCGATGAGGAGCAGCTGGTCGAGACCGTCGGCGGCCTCGGCCACCACCATGCCGCCATAGCTGTGCGCCACCACGACGGTAGCCGGGGCCGTCGTGACCCGGCCTCAGCCCGGTCTCGCCACAGCTCGGCAGGACCGCCGCAACGCTCGAGATCCCTTGCTGGTCAAGCAAACTGGCCACCCGGTGCCACCACCAGGCACCATCGCGGACCGGCGCACCGTGGACGATTACGACCTGCAAGCTCAGTCCCGGGCGGGGTTGACCACGACCTCAACTCGCTGGAACTCCTTGAGGTCGGAGTAGCCGGTGGTCGCCATCGCCCGGCGCAGCGCGCCGACGATGTTCATCGTGCCGTCGGTGACGTGAGACGGGCCGAACAGGATCTGCTCGAGGCTGCCCACGGTGCCGAGCTTGACCCGGGCGCCGCGCGGCAGCGACGGGTGCCGCGACTCCGCCCCCCAGTGCCAGCCGCGGCCGGGGGCCTCGCTCGCCCTGGCCAGTGGCATGCCGATCATCACCGCGTCCGCCCCGCACGCCACGGCTTTGGCGATGTCGCCGCCGTTGTTCATGCCGCCGTCGCAGATGACGTGGACGTAACGGCCGCCGGACTCGTCCATGTAGTCCCGGCGCGCCGAGGCGACGTCGGACACGGCTGTCGCCATCGGGACCCCGATGCCGAGGACCTTGCGGGTCGTGTGTGCGGGGCCGCCGCCGACGCCTACGAGGACACCCGCCGCTCCCGTACGCATCAGGTGCAGTGCCGCCTGGTAGGTCGCGCAGCCGCCGACGATGACCGGCACGTCGAGCTCGTAGATGAACTGCTTGAGGTTGAGCGGCGCCGCCTGTGACGACACGTGCTCGGCGGAGACGACGGTGCCGCGGATGACGAACAGGTCGACACCGGCGCGCAGCACCGCCTTGTGAAGCTCGGCGGTCCGCTGGGGCGACAACGCGGCAGCCGTCGTGACGCCGGCGTCGCGGATCTGGGCGATCCGCTCGACGATCAGCTCCTCGCGGATCGGCTCGGCGTAGAGCTGCTGGAGCCGCGCAGTCGACTCGTCGGGGTCGAGCGCTGCGATCTCCTCGAGCAGCGGCTCCGGGTTGTCATAACGGGTCCAGAGCCCCTCGAGGTCGAGCACCCCGAGCCCACCGAGACGGCCGATGGCGATGGCGGTCTCCGGCGAGACGACGCTGTCCATCGGGGCGACCACGAGCGGCACCTCGAAGCGGTAGGCGTCGATCTGCCACGCGACCGAGACGTCCTCGGGATCACGGGTCCGGCGGCTGGGCACCACGGCGATGTCGTCGAACCCGTAGCCCCGCCGCGCCGTCTTGCCTCGTCCGATCTCGACGTCGGCCACTGATGGTCGTCCTGTTCCCGGCGTCAGTTGCCGTGGTAGTTCGGAGCCTCGGTGGTCATCTGGATGTCGTGCGGGTGGCTCTCCTTGAGCCCCGCCGCGGTGATGCGTACGAACGTGGCCTGCTGCAGGTCGCCGATCGTACGGGCACCGCAGTAGAACATCGCCTGGCGGAGACCGCCGACCAGCTGGTGGGCGACGGCCGCGAGCGGGCCGCGGAACGGCACCTGGCCCTCGACGCCCTCGGGAACGAACTTGTCCTCGGTCTGGACGTCCTGCTGGAAGTAGCGGTCCTTTGAGTAGGAAACCCCGGTGCCGCGGGACTTGATCGCGCCCAAGGATCCCATGCCGCGGTAGGACTTGAACTGCTTGCCGTTGACGAAGATCAGCTCGCCCGGGCTCTCCTCGCAGCCGGCCAGCAGCGAGCCCAGCATGACGCTGTCCGCGCCGGCCGCGATCGCCTTGGCCACGTCGCCGGAATATTGCATGCCGCCGTCACCGATCAGCGGTACGCCGGCGGGACGGGCGGCCAGCGAGCAGTCGTAGATCGCGGAGATCTGCGGCACGCCGACGCCAGCCACGACCCGGGTCGTGCAGATCGAGCCCGGCCCGACACCGACCTTGATCGCGTCGGCACCGGCGTCGATCAGCGCCTGGGCGCCGGCGCGGGTCGCGACGTTGCCCCCGATGATCTCGACCCGGGCGTCGGCCTTGAGCTTGGCGACCATGTCGAAGACACCGCGGTGGTGACCGTGGGCGGTGTCGACCACGATGAAGTCGGCACCCGCGTCGATGAGCAGCTGCGCCCGCTCGTACGCGCCATCGACGCCGACAGCGGCGCCGACGACCAGCCGCCCGTTGGCGTCCTTGGTTGCCAGCGGGTACTGCACGGACTTGGTGAAGTCCTTGACCGTGATCAGGCCGCGCAGCCGGCCCGCGGCGTCGACCAGCGGCAGCTTCTCGACCTTGTGCCGCATCAGCAGCGCCATCGCGTCCTCACGGCTGATGCCCTCTGCCGCGGTCACGAGCGGCATGGGGGTCATCACCTCGCGGACGAGGCGGGTGAAGTCGGTCTCGAACCGGATGTCGCGGTTGGTCACGATGCCGATCAGGATGCCCTGGCCGTCGACCACGGGCAGCCCCGAGATCCGGTAGCGCCCCATCAGCACGTTGGCGTCGCTGATCGTCGTGTCGGCCGTGCAGGTGACCGGCTGGGTCACCATGCCGGCCTCGGAGCGCTTGACGATGTCGACCTGCTCGGCCTGGTCCTCCGGCGAGAGGTTGCGGTGCAGCACTCCGACACCACCCTGGCGGGCCATGGCGATGGCCATCCGCGCCTCCGTCACCGTGTCCATCGCAGAGGACACCAGCGGAGTGTGCAACGTGATGTTGCGGGTCAGCCGGGTGGACGTGTCGACGTCACTGGGCAGCTGGTCGGAGACGGCCGGCTGGAGCAGCACGTCGTCGAAGGTGAGGCCGAGCGGCGCGAACTTCGCGGGCAGCTCGGCGACACGGGCGGTCTCGTCGCGGTGCATAGGCGTCCCGTCGTAGATCGTGTGGCCCCCGATCACGCCGTCGGTGCGCCAGACCTCCAGCGTAACGACCCGGTGGCCCGGTGGGCGTGCGCCGGAACGCGTTCTCCGCAGGCTGAGACGGAATGCCGCGCCTGCGCGGGACCCGGGCGTACGGTGACCAGATGTACGAAGACCAGCCGATCGACCCCTTCCGCGGGGACCCCCTCGACCCGGCATCCGCCCTCGGTGACGACGAGGACGCCCTCGAGCCGCTCTCGCCTGCCGAGCGGGAGGACGTGCTGGCCGACCTCGAGGACCTCGAGGTGTTCCAGGCGCTGCTCGAGACCCGGGGCGTCCGCGGCCTGGTCGTCGACTGCGACGACTGCGACGAGCCCCACTACTTCTCCTGGGCGCTGCTGCGCGGCAACCTGCGCCACCTGCTCGACATGGGCCAGACCCGGGTCCACGAGCCGGCGTTCAGCCCCGACCCGAGCGAGTACGTGAGCTGGGACTACGCCCGCGGGTTCGCCGACGGCGTGCTGGATGCCGGTGGCGAGTCCGACGACGTCGGGACCGATCCGGACTGACGCGCCGGTCGGGCGGTTAGCCTGCTGAGGTGGCTGCCGCCGGTTCCCGCGTACTCGTCGTCGAGGACGACCCCGACCTCGGAGCCGGACTGGTCGGGCTGCTGGCCGGAGCGGGGTACGAGGTGCGCTGGGCGAAGAGCGCCGCGGAGTGCCGGCTGCTGCTGGACGCCGCGGGCTCCGACCTGATGCTGCTCGACCTCGGCCTGCCCGACGGGGACGGGGTCGACCTGTGCCGCGAGGTGAGGGTGCGCTACCAGGACTGCGTCGTCGTGGTGGTCACCGCCCGCACCGATGAGGCCGACGCCGTACGGGCACTGGACAGCGGCGCGGACGACGTGGTCCTCAAGCCGTTCCGACCGGTCGAGCTGCTGGCCCGGCTGGCCGCTCACCTGCGCCGCCGCGAGCTGACCGGACCCGAGGAGCTGCGGTCCGGCTCCCTGCGCCTGGACCTGCGGGCCCGGCGGGCCTGGCTGGCGGACGCCGAGCTCGAGCTGCGGCCGAAGGAGCTGGACCTGCTGGCCGCCCTGGTGAGCGCGGCCGGCGAGGCGATCCGGCGCGAGCAGCTGATGGACGACGTCTGGGACACGAACTGGCACCAGTCGACCAAGACGCTGGACGTGCACGTGGCGAACCTCCGGCGCAAGCTGGCCGACGCCGGCGACCGGTGGGACCGGATCGTCACCCTGCGCGGCTACGGCTACCGGTTCGACGTGGGCTGAGCCGGCGCCGGGTCGGGAGCCCGGGGCAGCAGAACCGCGACCCTCGGGTGCGGAGCCCAGCGGCGGACGACCAGGGAGCCGCCGGCTCGTTCGACGATGCTGGTGGCCAGCCGCAGGCCGGTTCCGGGCGGCTTTCCCTCCGGGAAGCCCCGGCCCAGGTCGGCCACCTCCACGATCACGGTGTCCCCGTGTGGCTCCACCGTCACGGTGATGTCCCCGGCGCCGTGCCGGAAGGCGTTGTCCAGCAGCACGTCGAGCACCTGTCGCAAGGCTTCCGTCGAGACGGAGACGTCGCCGACCTCGCCGTCGGTACGCAGCGTCACCGCCCGCTCGGCGCTGTCCCAGCGCTGCACCGACTCGGCGGCCACCTGCTGCGCACTGCACCGCCCCGATCCGGAGACGGCCCTGAGCGCGAGCAGGTCGGCGATCGTCGTCTCCAGGTGGCGCGCGGAGGCGAGGGCGGCCGGGACGTCTGCCGGACTCTGGTCGAGGTAGAGCAGGACGCCGGACAGCGGTGTACGCAGCTGGTGCGAGGCGTGCCGCACGAAGTCCCGCTCGTGGCGCACGAGGTCGTCGATGGCCGCCGCGCTGTCACGCAGCGCATCACCGGCGGCATCCGCCTCGGCGATGCCCCAGTGCGGCAGGCCGAGCTCGTACCGGCCGGCGCCCAGCTCCTGGGCAGCGGTCGTGATCTGCTCGAACGGCTCGGAGATCCGCCGGGCGGCGCCCCGGGCGAGAGCGGCCGCGATGACGACGACGGTCGCCGCGAGGAGCGCCAGCAAGGCCCACGCGCGGTAGACCCGGGCCCACAGCGTCGACAACGGCAGGGCAGCCCGCACGCTGCCGGCCACCGCCGTGTCGGACTGGACCGGTACGACCACGCTGAGCGCGCCCGCCTCCCGCCCGTCGTGCTCGCGGCCGTCTGCCACCTGGGCAGCCAGCGCCGAGTGACGGGGCCCGATGCCCGCGACCAGCGTCCCGCTCTTGTCGTACACGCCGATGCGCGTGCTGCCGGTCCCCTCGGGTGCCACCAGGCCCGTACCGGTCTCGATGACGTTGTCCGGCACCTTGGCCACAGCCCTCGTGGCGTCCCGCTGCAGGCCGGCCAGCGCGGTGCTCCCGATCAGCCGATCGACGCCCACCGCCAGCGGGACGCCGAACAGGAGCAGCGCGACCACGACGATCAGGCCGATAGCGTGCCGGACCCTGGCCCGCAACGTCGGCGGCCGACCCTTCGCCATGTCCGAGACTCTAGGCCGGGCCAGGCCAACGCCGCGTTTACCTGGCGTTGGCTCTGCGCTGGTCGGCGGCTTTGTAGCGTCCGTCGCATGAAGAAGCTGATCGTTCTCGGACTAGCCGCCGTCGCCGTCACCGGGTGCAGTGCGAACTCGTCAGCGGGTTCCTCCGGCACCACCTCCGGCACCACCTCCGCCTCCGCGCCCACGAGCAGCAGCACCGGGTCCGTACCGGGCCCGGTGGTCTCGTCGGCACCGACGGCGAGCGGCGCCGGCTTGCCCAGCAAAGGCGGACCCACCGCTGCGCAGACGGCTGTGCCGGCCGAGCAGAACCCGCCCGGTGACATCCCGGACAACCTGGCGTTCGTGGCGTACACCAACGCCGCAGGTCACTACCTGTTCAACCATCCGGAGGGCTGGGCGCAGACGACGAACGGCAGCTCCGTGACCTTCACCGACAAGCTCAACGGGGTTCTCGTCACGGCCGGCACCGACACCACTGCGCCGACGGCGGCCGTTGCGAAGCAGCGGGACGTGCCCCAGCTCACCAGCTCACAGGCCGCGTTCGAGCTGCGCAGCGTCCAGGCGGTGACCGAGCCGGGCGGCGCGGGAGTCAGGATCGTCTACCGGCGCAACTCCGCTCCCGACCAGGTCACCGGCCGCCGTTACCGCGACGAGGTCGAGCGCTACGAGCTGGTCGGCCATGGCCACAGCGTCGTGATCGAGCTCTTCGGGCCGGTGGGAGCGGACAACGTCGACGCGTACCGGACCATGGTGCAGAGCCTGAGGATCTCGTGAATCCGCTCGACGCGCGCGGACTGCACCGGTTCTACCGGAGAGGGGGCAATGAGGTCGCCGCCCTGCTCGACGTCTCACTGAGCTGCACGGCGGGTGAGACGGTCGCGGTCACCGGGCCGTCCGGGTCCGGCAAGTCCACGCTGCTGGCGTTGCTCGCCGGGCTGGACAATCCAGACGGCGGCTCGGTCTTCGTGGCCGGCGAACGGCTCAGCCATCGCAGCGCGAGGTCCACGGCACGGCTGCGTGCCCGGCACATCGGGGTCCTGACGCAGGGCAGCGCGTTGCTGGGGCACCTCACCGTGCTGGACAACGTCCGGCTGGCGGCCTCGTTGCGGCGCGGTCCAGGACCTGCGCCGGAGCAGCTGCTCGAAGAGCTGGGGCTCGGCAGCGTCCGGGGCTCGGTGCCGCGAACCCTCTCAGGCGGCGAGACCGCCAGGGCGGGGCTGGCCGTGGCCCTGGCCGGGGCGCCGTCGCTGCTCCTGGCCGACGAGCCGACGGCCGAGGTGAGCAACGACGAGGAGCGCGCGGTCCTGGAGCTGCTGAGCCGGCACCGGCCGGGCAGCGCCGGCACCCTCATCGTCACGCACTCCCTGCAGGTGGCCCAGCACGCAGACCGGATCGTCCACCTCGTCGACGGGAGAGCCGCATGATCCTCACTGGCACGGACCTGGGCATGACGTACGCCGGACGTCAGGTCCTCCAGCACGTGGACGTTGCGCTGGACGCCGGGGAGCAGTGCGCCCTGACCGGTCGGTCCGGCTCGGGCAAGACCACCTTGCTGCTGATGCTGGCCGGGCTGCTCTCGCCGACCGAGGGCCGGGTGCACCTGTCGGTACAAGGGCGCGACATCGTCTACGTGCCTCAGGCCCCCTCGCTGGTCTCGGAGCTCTCCGCCCTGCAGAACGCGTCCTTGGGGCTGCGGATCCGCGGCGTCCCGCCGGGCGAGGCGCAGGACAGGGCGCGTGCCCAGCTGCATGCACTGGGCCTGCTCGACGTGGAGGACTCGTTGCCCTCCGAGCTGTCCGGCGGCATGCAGCAACGGGTCGCGCTCGCCCGGGCACTTGCGGTGGCGCCGAGGCTCCTGCTCGCCGACGAGCCGACAGGGGCGCTGGACCAGGCCACCGGTCAGATGGTCATCGCTGTGCTGCGGCAGCAGGCGGAGGCCGCCGACGCAGCCCTCATCGTGGCCACGCACGACCAGCAGGTGGCTGAGCAGTTCCCGCGTCAGCTCGTCGTCGAACCCGAGCTGGTCCGATGACCGGCCGGTACGTCTGGTCCGTGCTGCGCCGACGCCCGGCAGAGGCCTTCGCCGCGGCGATCGCCCTGGCCCTGACCGTCGCCTTCCTCGCGGCGCTCGGCTCGTTCGTCGGGCAGACCGGGTCGCGGCTCACCCAGCAGGCCGCCGCGCGCGTACCGGTGGACTGGCAGGTCCAGGTCACGTCGGGCGGGGACGTGGCAGCCGCGGCCAAGGCGCTCAGCGCAGTGCCCGGCCTCACGGGCTACCGAACGGTCGACTACGCGAAGGTCACCGGTCTGCAGGCGACGACGGACTCGGGCACCCGCACCACGGGGGCGGCGTACCTCGTGGCCTTGCCGGCCGACTACGCGGCCTTTGCCCCGAGCGAGATCCGCCCGCTGCTCGGCTCGAGCGCGGGGGTCCTGCTCCAGCAGCAGACCGCATCCAACCTGGCCGCGACGGTGGGCTCCCCCGTCACGGTGATCGGGTCCAAGGCGAACGTCACTGTCAATGGTGTCGTCGACCTGCCCAACGCCGACTCGTTGTTCCAGGTGGTGGGAGCTCCGGCCGGGTCCACAGCCGGCGCGCCGCCGGACAACGTGCTGCTCGTACCCCCGGCAATGTTCCGGTCGCTGACGACCGGTGCGACCGTCGTCCACCAGCTGCACGTCCGGATCGACCACCGGTCGCTGCCCTCGGACCCGGCCCAGGCGGCTGACGAGGTGGCCCGCCGGGTCAACCACTACGTGACGGCCACGTCGGGTGGGGCGCTCGTCGGCAACGACCTGGGTGCTGCCCTGTCGGCCGGCCGGGAGGACGCGCTCTACGCCCGGCTCCTGGTGCTGCTCCTCGGTGTCCCCGGTCTGGTCCTGTCCGCCGTCGTGACCACGCTGGTGATTTCGCTGCGCAACGACCGGCAGCGCCGGGACCTCGCGCTGCTCCGGCTGCGTGGTGCCACACCTCGGCGGATCGCCACCCTGCTCGGGCTGACCGCGCTGGTCGACGGATGCCTCGGATCGGCCGTCGGCAGTCTCGGCGCCATCGCCGCGAACCGGTTGGCGCTGGGCCGGTCTGCCCACCTGTCCGCGGCCTGGCTGGTTGCCGGGATCGTCACCGGGATCGTGCTCGCCCTCGTGACCGAGCTTGCGCCGGTCGCGCGCCTGCTCCGCCGCTCCGCCGCCTCGATCCAGGACCAGGTCGCCCCGGTGACCCGTCACCGAACACCGCTGATCCTCCGCCTGGGGCTGGACATCGAGCTGCTCGCCGCTGCTGGCCTGGTCTTCTGGTTGACGGCTCGCGGCGGTTACAAGGTGGTCGTGGTGCCCGAGGGTGTCCCGGTCGCGTCGGTCAACTACGCCGCGCTGCTGGCGCCGGCGCTCGCCTGGCCCGGGATGGCCCTGTTGGTCTGGCGGCTCACCGCGCTGGCCGTGAGCCGGCCGGCGCGACTGCCGTCCTCCGATCCGTCGGGACGGATGCGTGACCTGCGCCACGACGTCGTACGCCGCCGCCGGCACGTCGTCGCCCGAGGCGCGACGGGGCTCGCTGTTGCCGTCGCCGTCACCACGGCTGCCGGTGTCTTCACGACCACGTACGACCGGCAGGCCCGCCTCGACACGGCGCTCACCGTGGGCTCAGATGTCGCGGTCACCCTGCCGCCGGACAGCACCAGCACCCTCAACCCTGGGATCGCCCGCGTCGCGGGTGTCAACGATGTCGAGCAGGTCGCCCACCGGCTGGCCTACGTCGGCACCGACCTGCAGGACCTCTACGCCGTCGACGCCGCAACCGTGGGACGTGCGGCGCCCCTCCAGAACGCCTTCACACCCGGCAGGTCGGTGCACGCGACGATCGGCCGGCTCGCAGCCACGCCCGACGGAGCCCTCCTGTCCCAGGAGACCCTGCACGACTACCAGCTCCGGCAGGGTGACGCCGTACGGCTCCGCCTGAAGAACGCCGCCGGCGCCTACCAGAGCGTGCAGTTCCACGTGGTCGGCGTGGTCACCGAGTTCGCGACGGCCCCGCGGGACAGCTTCATCGTCGCCAACCGTTCGTACGTGGCGGCGATGACCGGGCGCTCCAGCGTCCAGACGCTGCTGGTCAGGACCGGACGACCAGCCGGGGTCGCGGCCCTGATCAAGGCCCCGGCCGGCGCGCTGGTCAACGACATCACCGCCCCCCGCGTCGCGGTGCCGTCAGCGTCGGGCCTGGCCGCCGGCAGCCTGTCCGGGCTCGCATCGCTCACGCTGGCCTTCGGTCTGCTGCTGGCGGGTTCGAGCGCGGGACTGGTCCTGGTCGTCGGGGCGGCTCAACGCCGGCGCTCGCTCGTGGCCCTGGCCGTGCTCGGTGCCAATGCCGCCCAGCGGGCCGGCTTCCTGTGGACCGAGGCGCGCGCTGTCATCGTCGCCGGCAGTATCGGCGGTCTGGCGACCGGGGCCGTGCTGGCCTACGCGCTCGTGAAGGTGCTCAACGGGATCTTCGACCCGCCGCCCCAGCACCTGGCAGTTCCGGGCCTCCTCCTGGTGGGGCTGTTCGGGACGGTTGCCGTCACGGGTGCTATCGCAGCCCTCACCTCTGCGCGCTGGGCGGGACGGGTGGACGCGAGCCGGCTGCGGGACCTGTGAAAGGCCAACCTGTGAAAGGCAACAGGGAACGGTAATGGCGGCGTGAGACCACCGGCCGCACGGTCGGTGCCCGTTGTACGTTCGGTTGTGCGGTCCGCCGAGAGCGACCCCTCTCGGCGGACTTGCGCACAAGAACCCATCGGGGCGGTCCTTGGATGCCGAGCTTGTCTGACCGACGGATCTTCCGACGATGTCTCACCGCTGTCGTCTGGGCCCTCGGCATTGCCGTGCCGGCCTGGCTGGTCGCGGCTCTCCTCGTGGACCGTGAGGTCGCCGACATCGTGGGCTACGCCGCACTCGCGTTCGGCGCCACCGTGGGATTCAACCGGCGGAGCTAGCAGCGCCCTCCCGGTCAGGACGCCGACGGAGACGGCGCCACCGAGGGCGCCGGCGGGACGGTGACCGGTGCGGACGACGCCGCCGGCGACTGCACCGGCGGGACGGTGACCGGGGCCGTCGACGGCGGTGCAAGGCTGGCTGCCGGTGGGGACCCGGGCGCGACTGAGCCGCCCTTGCCGCCGCCCGGCCGGTGGTGCTTGCCGCTGGGGGTCGGCGTCGGTGAGCTGGTGCCGGCCGGATCGCTGGGCGACGGGCTCACCGTGGGGGTCTGGCTGGGCACCGGCGTCGGCGTCACCGGTGTGGGACTCGTCAGCCCGGTGCCGGGGGCGCCGCCGGCCACCTGCGAGGCCGACGGCGACGTCGTCACCGGTGTGGTCGTGCCGCCACCAGGCACGGTCGACGCCTGGGAGGGAGCCGGGCTGGTGGAGCGGGCGGGCGCCGAGGTGCGCGGCGACGTGGGGCTCGCTGTCACCTTGCCGGGCGACGAAGTCGCCGGCGTCGTGGTGACCTTGGCCTTGACCTGCCGGTTGAGCGCCGTCCACTGCGCGGCAAGGTCGTGGTGGCCGTCGGTGACGGCGACCTTGGGCAGCCGGTCGGCGGCGGACTGGACGTCCTTCTGTGCCCGGGCGTACTTGCCCGCCGCCAATGCCTTGGCGGCGGAGGCCAGCTTGTCCTTGACCTCGAGCGCCTGCCGCTGGGAGCCGTCCAGCTGCGACTGGCCCGTGAGCACGCGGTGCAACGGGAACAGCGCGCTGGTAGGCCCGGCGCTGACGCTCGCGGCGGCGACCCCGCCCGTCGACAGGACGGCCATCACGGCACCTGCTGCGATGCCCGTACGAGGTGCCAGCCGGCGGGTCCTGCGTGGGGGCGCCAGGTCGGGCAGCCCGGGAAGCGGCTCGGCGGACACGTCCGAGACGAGGGCGGAGAGCAGGGCGGCGGCGCGGTCGTCGTCGACGGAGGCCCCAGCGCCCAGCGCGTCGATCAGCGCGTCGGAGGCCCAGATCCCGGACTCGGCGGAGTCGGCGCCGTCGACGTCGTGCAGGTCGGTCACAGCGCACCTCCCACAGCGAGGGCGCGCAGCTTGGTCAGCGCACGGTGCTGGGCGACCCGTACGGCGCCGGCGGTCATCCCGAGCACGGCGCCGGTCTCCTCGGCCGAGAGCCCGGCCGCCACGCGCAGCAGGATCAGCTCACGCTGCGGCTCGGGCAGCAGGTCGACCAGGGCCCGGGCGGTGTCGGCATCCGCGGCCCGCATGGCGAGGTCCTCGGGCCCGAGCGCACCATCAGCGGAGTCGGGCAGGTCGGCGACCGGCATCGGCCGGCGTACGGCGGCGCGGTGGTGGTCGGCGACCTTGTGCGCGGCGACCCCGTAGACGAACGCGGCGAAAGGCCGGCCCTCGTCCCGGTAGCGGGGCAGCGCGGTCAGCACGGCGAGCAAAACCTCCTGGGCGACGTCATCGGCCGCCTCGTACGAGCCGTGCGCCCGGCCGAGCCTGGCCCGGCAGTAGCGGACCAACGACGGGCGCACCTGACTGAGGAGCTCCCCGGCGGCCTCGCGGTCCCCGGCGACGGCACGGCTCAAAACAGCCCGGCCATGATCCTCTGCTGCAGTCATCGCAGGCCTCGAGGAGGGCGTTACAGAGGGGACGACGGTGAGCTCTGGGAGCGGGTCGAGCGAGACGTCACGACGCTGGTCCACCGCCACCTCCGTCCACACTCGATGCGGCACCTGCCGTGTTCGAGGGTACGGGGCGACCGGCCCGGCCGGTGCGGCCTAGTGGACCAGACCCCGCCGGAAGCCGAGTGCAACCGCCTGGGCGCGGTCGTTGACCCCGAGCTTGCGGAACAGCCGGCGGGCGTGCGTCTTCACCGTGTCCTCGGACAGGTACAGCTCCCGCCCGATCTCGCCGTTGCTCTTGCCCTCACTCATGCCCCGGAGAACCTGGAGCTCACGTTCCGTCAGATCCGGTGCGCCCTCCGGCGCCAGCTCGCGTACGGTGCGCGGCGCAGGGATCCCGGCCACCAGCAGGTCGGCCCCGGCCAGGGCATGCGCAACGGCTGCGCACAGCTCCTCGCGGGAGACGTCCCGCTGCAGGAAGCCGCGGGCGCCGCCGGCGATGGCCTGCACGACCGAGTCACGGTCGTCACCCTGCGCCATGACGATGACGTTGGCCTCGGGGTGCTCGCGGACCAAGCGGCGGGTGGCCTCGGACGCACCGAGACCGGAGAGCTGCATCGACATCAGGACCAGTCCCGGGCGCTCGACCGGGTAGCGGCTGAACAGCTCCTCGGCCGTGTCGACGGTCTCCACCCGGTCGACCCCGGGGACCGTGGCGACGTTGCGGCGCAGGCCCTCGCGGATCGGCCGGAAGTCATCACAGATCAGGACCGTCGTCATCGGGCTACCTCGAGAGTGCGGACCTGCGCCGCTGCGGGGGACCCGGCTCGGGTTGTACGGGCGGAGCTCCAGGGCAGCACCAACGTGACTCCATCCAGATGGCGGTCGAGACGACCGTCGAGTGCGGCGGCCCGGCGGGACCAGCGCGCCAATGTGCCGCTGTCATGCGGGTCCTCGGCCCCGGTGACGGTGAGCACGAGCTCTGCCGCGTCGTCCTCGGGGTTGAGCGGGAGGGCGATCGTGACCCGGGCCGACGTGCGTACGCCGGCCAGGGCCGCGAGCACCACGTGGTAGGCGGTGACCGCGTGCACCGGCGAGCAGGGCAGCAGGCGGGCGGGCAGGTCGAGCCGGACGTCGGCGCCGGTCCGCCGGCTGGCCGCGACGGCTGCCCGTACGGAGACCGCGAGGTCCCCGGCGAGGCTCCCGCCGGCCAGTGACTTCTCGACCCTGCGCAGCTCGTCCAGCGCCGTCCGGATGTGCTCGGTCGCCGGTGACTGTTCGGGGGAGGTCTCGCAGAGGTAGAGCGCGGCGACCAGCGCCGGCAACGGGCCGTCGCCGAGGGCCGCTGCCACATCGGAGCGCTCCTCGTCGATCTCGAGGACCTGGCGTTCGGCGTCGAGCGCGGGCAGGACGGTGGCGATGGCGAGGGTGAGCGCGTCGGCGGCGGCGCCGAGCAGGAACAGGTCGGCGGAGCCCAGCCCGGCGTCGGCCACGACGCACAGGGCGGCGGCGAGCCGGCCACCCTGACGCAGCGGGATGTCCAGCAACGCGGTCGCAGGCCGGGGCTGCGCCGGCACGAGGGTCAGTGCCGAGGTGGCGATGACGGCGCCCGTACGGCTGCGCCCGGCTTCGCGCAGGGTCAACGTGGCCCGGACGGACAGCCCGTCGGCGAGCACCTGCAGCGCTGAGTCGATCCGGCGATCGACGTCGGCCGCGAGCTGCCTGATGAAAGCGGCGAGCACGGCAAAGCCGTCGGGACCGCTGTCCATCTCCCACCTCCGTGATCGCCAGACGCTTGTCTTCCCGACAGGCATCGGCACGAGGAGGGGTCAGGGTGAGCGTTCCGGCCGAAAAGTCCGGACCAATCCGGCGGCGACTGCTTTGCGCCCTGTTTACCGCTGGTCAGGCGCCCAGGAGCTCGGCGATGTCGGGCCGGCTGAGCCACTCCTCGCGCACGTTCGGCGGCAGGTCCCCGGCGATCGCGAGCACGGCGTTGCGGGCGGCGGCGAGGCTGCGGTCGCTCTCGTCCGGGTCGGTGTCGGCGAGCAGCGCCCCGAGCAGGGCACGGGCCGGCCACACCAGTGGCAGGGTCGCCAGGCCCTCGGCCAGGGTCGCGGCGCGGCGCAGCGTGGCGGTGGCCTCGTCGGAGCCGGTGTGCAGCTGGGCCACGCCGAGGAACAGCAGGCCCTTGGCCACGTGCCGCGGTGCGCGCGCCTCCTCGGCGCCGGCGACGGCCGCCTCCGCCGACTCGACGGCCTGCGCCGCGTTGCCCTCGAGCAGCGCCACCTCGGCGCGTACCCAGTCCAGCCGGACCCGCTGCCGCCACCAGTCGTCGCGCCCGGGCACCAGCTTGGCCGCCTCGGCGAGCTCTGTGGCCGCAGCCGCCGCGTCGCCCAGCCCGACGGCGTCGGCCGCCAGGCCGAGCCGGCAGTCGAACGCCGCCTCGCCCGTGCCGTCGGTCAGGGCCAACCCGCGCAGGTCGGTCTCCCGGGCAGCGGTGTGCCGGCCGAGCTGACGGTGCACGGAGGCGACGGTTGCGGCCGCGAGTGCGGAGAACAGCCGCTGGTCGGCAGGCATGCCGGGCGACTCGCCGCCGTCGATGAGCGGCGACAGCACCATCAGCGCCCCGCCATAGCGACCTCCGGCTCCGAGCGCAACGCCCAGCAGCCACGCTGCTGCCGTCACCTCGGCCCTGCGGCCCTGCTTCTGCGCGAGGACGACGGCCTGCTCGAGCGCGCTGATCGCGTCCGCCGGCCTGCCGTGGAAAGCGGCACGCTCGCCGGTCGCGAGCAGGCCGGCCAGATCGGCCGAGCCCTGGGCATCTGCGTTCACGCCGCCTCCGGTCGCTTCTCCTCGTACGGTCCCCTGCCGGGCGCTACCTATCGGCAGGCAGACCGGTACGGCGAAGGTTATCCGCTCGACCCAGCTCGCGGCCGCTGTTCCGTCCACGACGCACCCGCGGTCGCTGCCGGGCATCAGAGCCCGAGCCGGTGCTCCACCTGCTCGACCGCGTGCGGCACATCCCTGATGTACGAGACCCGTGCGGGCAGGTTCTCGAGCCACCACCCGGCCCCCCCGAGCAGGATGGACGCCGCTGGAGCGGTCACCGGGACGTCCGCGAGCTGGGCCGGGTCACCCGTGACGCGCATCGACGACCAGAGGAACAGCACCGCGGGGCCGACCCGGCGTACGGCTCCGGCCAACGCGTCGCGGGGCACCGCACCGCCCAGGTTGCGGGTGGCGATCCCCCGCTCGTCGAGGGCGGCGGCCAGCACGTGCAGCGGCAACGCGTGGTAGTCGTCCGGCGCACAGGCCAGCAGGACCTGCGGCATGCGCCTCGGCTCGGGCAACGGCGTCGTCCGCAATGCGACGAGGACGCACTCGGCCAGCAGGTGCTCGACCTCCACCCCTTGGCCAGTGGCCTCCCAGCGCTCGCCGACGCCGTGCAGGACCGGCCCGACCAGGCCGTGCCAGGTGGCGGCCACCCCGTGCTCGCGGAGGGAACGGCGGATCGCGGAGGTGACGGTGGCGGCGTCGAGCGACATCGCAGCCCGGGCCAGGCCGCGGACGTCGGGGCTGCCGCCCGGGAGCGACACGACCCGACCGCCGCCCGACCGCGACCGGGCTTGAACCGGGACCGGCGCGGTCCCGGGCACCGTGGCCGCCGACAGCGCAGCGGCCTGGGCGGGGGGTACGCCCTCCCGGGTCAGCCGGCGCATCACCTGCAGCCGGTCGAGGTCTGCTTCGGTGAACCGCCGGTGCCGGCCGGCCGTGTGACCAGTAGGACCCAAGCCGTAGCGGCGGTCCCAGGTGCGCAGCGTGGCCGGCGCGATGCCCAGCCTGCGGGCGACCGCCGCCACGGTGAACCTGGGGCTGTCCGGACCGGGCTCACCCTCGGCGTAAGGAGGCACTGTGGCGGGCGTCACCTAGCCGATGATGCAGCCCGCGCGGCCCGGCCACAACCGGAGCGGCCCGGCCGGCGAACTACATGGGCGGCAAGCAGAGCACCAAGAGCAGTTGAACAACTCCTGAAGCGGTTGTAGGTTGGTCGTCAGGCCCCTGACCTGGCCTAGTCGAAGGGCGGAACCCTGCCATGAGCGATCTGACGCGTCTCCCCGGCCCGGTTGCCGAGCACTGGGAGTGGCAGCAGCACGCCGCCTGTGCCGGCCTCGGCACCGAGACGTTCTTCCACCCTGAGGGCGAGCGGGGGCGCCGCCGGGCGAACCATGAGGCGAGGGCCAAGGCCGTCTGCGAGACCTGCCCGGTCAAGGTGCCCTGCGCCGAGCACGCCCTGCGGGTCAAGGAGCCGTACGGGGTCTGGGGCGGGCTGTCGGCGAGCGACCGCGAGGAGATCCTGGGCAGTCCGGCGGCACACACCGCCGAGGCCTCCTGACCGGCGGCCGAGCGAGGCATCGTACGGTGGCATTCACCCCGACGACCGACCCCGTTCAGGAGACGACACGATGAGCTCAGCGGCCGACGCCACGATCGACGCCCTCCGCTCCGGCCATGACGAGCTGGTGGTGCTGGTCGCCGACCTCGGCCCCGCCGAGCTGACCGGTCCCTCCCGCTGCTCGTCCTGGGACCTCTCGCAGGTGCTGAGCCATCTGGGCAGCGGCGCCGAGATCAGCCTCGGCACGCTCAACCGGGCCCTCGACCCGACCGCGACCTCCGTGCCCAACACCGAGATCTGGGACCGCTGGAACGCGATGAGCCCGATCGACCGGCTCGCCGGGTTCCTTAGCATCGACGAGAGGCTTGTGGAGGCCTACGAGGCGCTGGAGGCCCCGACGCGCGAAAACCTGCGGATCGACCTGGGTTTCCTGCCGGAGCCGGTCGACGTCGCGACCGCCGCGGGCTTCCGGCTGAGCGAGTTCGCCCTGCACTCGTGGGACGTCCGCGCCAGCTTCGACCCGGCCGCGACCGTGGCGGACGAGGCGACGCCGCTGGTGTTCGACCGCGTGGCGGCACTGCTCGGCTGGATCGGCCACGCCGATGCGGTCGAGGGCAAGGTTGCGCTGCTGGTGGAGACGTCGGATCCCGTACGGCGGTTCGGGCTGGCCATCGGCGATGCGGTGAGCATCGGCGACGTGCCCGAGGCCGCCGACGGCACCCTCAGCCTGCCGGCGGAGGCCTGGCTGCGGCTGGCCACGGGGCGGCTGACACCCGACCGGACCCCGGCGGACGTCAGCCTCACCTCGGACGCGGTCTCGCTGGACGACCTGCGGCGGGTCTTCCCCGGCTACTGACCCGCGAGGGCGCTAGCGCGCCAGCCCGGGGTCGCGGAACCGCGTGCAGTGGCAGTCCGAGGCGGCGCCGTCCTCGACCGCTGCCTCGCAACCGCCACGAACCTGTTCACCGGCCCGCCAGGCGTCACCGAAGGCACCGGTGTGCCACGCCGAGGAGTGACCGCAGTCGCATGAGCGGAACAGACCGAAGTAGCTGGCGGCGGAGGGCGGGCGAACAGCCAGGACCGCCGGCGGCTCGGCCGCGGTCACGGCCGGCGGAACGGCGGGCACCGACGGGATGATCCTGACCGTGGCGGGGCTGACCGGGTTGGCCGCCTGCCAGCGGAGGCCCGCCTGCGCGAGGGTGATCGGGTTGGGACTCATCCGTGCTCCCCGTAATGGTCAGCTCTGGCATTCCTTTGCCCAACTGATGTATCGGTCCGGCGGCCACTCTTCTGCTAGCCCGTACGGGTGCCACGAGGTGCCGACCGCGCGCGGGCTGACAGGACGAAGGCCCGCCCGGCGAGCGCCGGACGGGCCTTCGGTCGGTGCAGGTCGTACTAGTGGCTGTGGCCGTGACCACCGTGGCCGTGGCCGTTCGACTCGGGCTCGGCGTCGGCCGGCTTGTCGGCGACCAGCGCGTCCGTGGTGAGGACCAGCGCCGCGATGGAGGCCGCGTTGACGACTGCGGAACGGGTGACCTTGACCGGGTCGACGACGCCGGTCGCGACCAAGTCGCCGTACTCGTCGGTCTGGGCGTTGTAGCCGTTGCCGAAGCCGAGGTCGCGGACCTTCTGGACCACGACATAGCCTTCCTTGCCGGCGTTCTCGGCAATCCAGCGCAGCGGCTCGTCCACGGACTTGCGGACGATCGCGACACCCGTCGCCTCGTCGCCGGTCAGGCCGAGGCCGTCGTTGAGCACGGCCGAGGCGTGCACGAGGGCGGAGCCACCGCCGGAGACGATGCCCTCCTCGACCGCCGCGCGGGTCGCCGAGATGGCGTCCTCGAGACGGTGCTTGCGCTCCTTGAGCTCGACCTCGGTGGCCGCGCCGACCCGGATGACGCACACGCCGCCGGAGAGCTTGGCCAGCCGCTCCTGCAGCTTCTCGCGGTCCCAGTCCGAGTCGGTGTTCTCGATCTCGGCCTTGATCTGGCGGACCCGGTCGGCGATCCCGGCGGGGTCGCCGCCACCGTCGACGATCGTGGTGTCGTCCTTGGTGACGGTGATCCGGCGCGCGCTGCCGAGCACCTCGAGGCCGACCTGGTCGAGCTTGAGGCCGACCTCCGGCGCGACGACCTGGGCACCGGTCAGCACGGCGATGTCCTCGAGCATCGCCTTGCGGCGGTCGCCGAAGCCGGGCGCCTTGACCGCGACGGCGTTGAAGGTGCCGCGGATCTTGTTGACCACCAGGGTCGACAGCGCCTCACCGTCGACGTCCTCGGCCACGATGACCAGCGACTTGCCGGCACCGACGACCTTCTCGAGGATCGGCAGCAGGTCCGAGACCGAGGAGATCTTGCCCGAGTTGATAAGCACGTACGGGTTGTCGAAGACCGCCTCCATGCGCTCGGAGTCGGTGACGAAGTAGGGCGAGATGTAGCCCTTGTCGAACTGCAGGCCCTCGGTGAACTCGAGCTCGAGGCCCATCGTGTTGGCCTCTTCGACGGTGATGACGCCGTCCTTGCCGACCTTCTCGAACGCCTCGGCGATCAGCTCGCCGATCGCCTTGTCCTGAGCGGAGATGGACGCGACCTGCGCGATCTCCTCGCGGGTCTGCACCTCGCTCGCGACGCGGAGCAGCTCAGTGGAAATAGCGGCCACTGCTGCTTCAATGCCCTTCTTCAGGCCGATCGGGGACGCGCCGGCGGCGACGTTGCGCAGGCCTTCCTTGACCATGGCCTGGGCCAGGACGGTCGCGGTGGTGGTGCCGTCACCCGCGACGTCGTTGGTCTTGGTGGCGACCTCCTTGGCCAGCTGGGCGCCCATGTTCTCGTACGGGTCGGTCAGCTCGACCTCGCGGGCGATGGTCACGCCGTCGTTGGTGATGGTCGGGGCACCGAACTTCTTGTCGATGACGACGTTGCGGCCCTTCGGGCCGAGCGTCACCTTGACGGCGTTGGCCAGGGCGTCGACACCGCGCTCGAGAGATTGGCGGGCGTCCCCGGAAAACTCCAGGATCTTGGGCATGTCGGTACGGTCCTCTCGGGACTCAGATCATCAGGTGCAGGGAAACGGAAACGCCCTGGGGCCCGGGGTACGGGCGCCCAGGGCGTGACCAAAGAGCGTGGTGCGGTTAGTCCAGGACGACGGCGAGCACGTCGCGCGCGGACAGGACGAGATATTCCTGGCCGGACAGCTTGACCTCGGTGCCGCCGTACTTGCTGAAGATCACCTTGTCGCCGACCTCGACGTCGAGCGGGACACGCGCGCCGTCCTCGAAGCGACCCGGGCCCACAGCCAGGACGCGGCCCTCCTGGGGCTTCTCCTTGGCGGTGTCAGGGATCACGATGCCGGAAGCCGTGGTCTGCTCGGCCTCGAGCACCTGGATGACGATGCGGTCCTCGAGCGGCTTGATGCCGACCCGGGTGTCACTGGCGGTGGTCGTCATGCGTGACCTCCCCCTTCTCGTGCGGAATGGACGGAGCCGGAAAAGTTCGGGGAGCAGGTCCGGTCGGGCCGCCGTCGCGGGGGTCAGCCCTTCGGTCTGCTGGCACTCGTTGGTGCTGAGTGCCAGTGGGAACATTAGGCCGGAGATCAGCACTCCGTCAAGGCGAGTGCCAGCCGTACGGGAGCTGGCACGCACCACAGCCGACGTGGCTGCGGGATTTCCCTCGCCGGCCGCAGGGAATCCCGCATCGACGCGCCGGCACCCGTTCCGACAAGCGCTCCCGTCGCCGCCGCGTACATCCCGCCTGTCCCCGGCTGACGTCCCAAATCGATCTTGGAGATGATGGTCCCATTCGCGAGTTTTGAGACCATCAAGTCCAAGATCGTTTGAGAACGGTCACCGGTAGCTCACGACCAGGCCGCTGCGCACCGATTGGGTCGGCGCGGTGACGGTGAGCGTTCGGGTCGCCGGGTCCCAGGACCACGAGCTGGACGACGCCGGTCGCCCGTTGATCGTCACGGCTGTCGGGGCCGTGGCGTTCAGGAACGCCACCGACCACTGTCGCTGCAACACCTGCCCGGTGTACGACCCGACCGCGGGGTCGATCTGGACCGCGTGGTTCGGGCCGCCCTCGGTGTAGCGGATGCGGGAGGTGGCGCTCTGCCGGGTGTCCGTCGCCGAGCCGTTGTCCTCGTACAGGCTGAACGGGCCGGCCGCTCCGCCTGCGGCGGTCACGGTCACCTTGCTCAGCGGGTTCTGGACGTCGTTGCTGACGTTGTCGGTGCGGGTCGTCGTGATCCCACCGGAACGGAGGAACACCGGCATCGAGCCCAGGTCCGTCGTGACGTCCTGCGTCGTGCCGCCGGCGTAGGTCTTGCCGCTGAAGTAGTCCGTCCAGCTGTTGCCCGGCGGGAACCATACCGAGGTCGTGGCCGTCGTGCCCGGCGTCGTCACCGGCGCCACGAGCACGTCCGGGCCGTACAGGTATTCGGCGCCGTCCTGGGCGTAGGCGTCCTGCGACTCGGGGTACTGCAGGTACAGCGGCCGCACCACTGGGACGCCGGTGCGGTTGGCCTGCTGGGCCAGCGTGTACGTGTACGGCACCAGGTTCTCGCGCAGGTTGAGGAACTTCTCCGCCGATGTCTTCGCCGCCGGGCCGTACTGCCACGGCAGTCGGTCGCTGTGGTTGCCGTGCAGTCGGTCGATCGGCTGGAACGTGCCGAACTGCACCCAGCGGGCGTAGAGGTCGTCGGCTTCCTTCGTGCTGCCCGGCTCGGCGCCGGTGGCTTGCGTGCCGTCGTTGTTGAACCCACCGATGTCGTGGCTGACCGCAGAAAGGCCGGTCGAGGACGACTCGCCTGGGGTGTAGCCGACCTCGAACTTCAGCGTCGCCCAGTTGGAGGTCGTGTCGCCGGTGAAGTGGACGGTGGTGCGCTTGTCCGCCCACGGGCCGGTTGGCAGCCCCTGCTGGCCGCTGTAGCCGCTGGTCTGCAGCGAGCCGTACGCGCGGGAGAACGCGAATCCCCGGCCCACCGCCTTGTTCGAATCGCTGGCGTACTGCTGGTTGATCCACGCGTCGGGTGTCACGCCCGGCAGCGAGGAGGAGGAACCGTCGCAACACCAGTCCAGCCACCAGAAGTCCGCGCCCTGCGCCTCCATGGTCTGGTGCAGGTCGAGGTACGCCTTCAGCTGGTCCGGGTTACCCCAGTCGAAGACGTAGTTGCCACCGTTCTGCGCCAGCCCGCCCTTCGCGGTGGCCTGGGCCTGCGGGAACTGCGGGTCCGACGCCACGATGCTCGGGTGGATGTTGAGGGTGTTGTGCAGACCCTGCGACGCCGCCCAGTCGAAGAACGCCTTCGGATCCGGGAACTTGCTCGGGTCCATCTCCCACCCGTCCCAGGTGCTCGGCGACTTGAAGTCGGTGTCGGTCACCAACACGTCCAGCGGCACGCCGTCGGCGCGGAACGTCGGCAGGATCGTGTTCTCGTAGTCCGCGGCCGTTCGGTCGTAGTACTCGGAGTACCAGACCCCGTACGCCCAGCGGGGAAGCAGCTCCGACGGCCCGGTGAGCGTCGCCAGATCGGTCAGCCCCTGCTGGTAGGCGTGGCCGTAGCCGAACACATAGCCGTCCTGGTACGGCTGACCGCTGTGGCCCGGCCGAGGGGAGACCGCCTTCGTCGCGTTGTTGAAGATCGCCGAGGTGGTGTCGTCGACCAGCGTCCAACCGTCCTCGTACAACAGGCCGGGCGTCGTCGATGCGGAGCCGCTCACTCCGTCCAGGCCGCGGCGGTAGCCGCCGAGCGGCGCGTGCGGAGCAAGCAGCACCGAGTTGCGCGCAGCCACCGCGACGGTGTCGATGTTCAGCTGGCAGCTGCTCGCATCCGGACAGCCGATCGTCACGTCGTTCGCGCCGGCCGCGAGCGTGACCGGGACCGCGACCGTCCGCCACGAGTCCCAGCTGCTGGTCGTCGGCAGGGTGGCCGACGTCGCGGCGCCCGAACCGACCTGCACCGACACGGTACGAGGCGCGGTTTGGGCGTTGGCGTAGCGCAGCTGCAGTGCGTAGCTTCCGGCGCGCGGTACGCCGACGACGTGCGTCGAATCGCTCGCGCCGGTCTGCAGCCCGGCGACGAAGCCGGAGCCGGAGTAGTCGTTGTGGTCGGTCGCCACCGTCGCGCCGCCGCTGAGAGCCCCTGACTCCGCCTCGCAGACCGCGCCGAACGAGCAGTCCTGGACCGCCGGCGGCGGAGGAGTCGGGTAGGTCGAGCCTGGGGTCACCAGCGCGAGGCTGTCGATGTTGACGTTGCCCGAGTCGGCCGGCGTGCGGGCCACCGTGATGGTGTGCGTCCCGGCCGGCAGGTTCAGGGTGGTGGAGACCAGCGCCCAGGTGTCCCAGTTGGCGGTGGTCGGCATCGTGATCGTCTGACCGGCGCCGCTGTCGACAGACACGGTCAGCGTCCGAGTGACGTTCTGCCCGTCGCCGCCGACGGAGTTCGCGTACCTCGCGTCAAAGTCGTAGCTCCCGGCCGTCGCGACGTTCACCTGGAAGGACAGCGAGTTGCCGGTGTTCTGGAAGCCTGCGGCGAAGCCTCGTCCGGTATAGCCGGTGTGGTCGGTTGCCACCGACACCCCGTTGAGCGTCAGGTCCTCCGCCTCACAGAGCACGCCAATCGTGCAGGACGCGACGCTCTGTGACTGCCATGGGTAGGCCGCGACGTTCTGCCCGCCGGCCCGCAGCTGTACCTGCAGGTTGTCCGGGCCGAACGCTCCCGAGCCGACCTTGTACCGCAACGTCATCGCGGCGGTCCGGATGGTCAGCCAGCCCGCGACGGTCTCGGCGGTGTAGGCCGTGTGCGCGAACCCGTCCCGACCGATCGCGTTGAACGTCGGCGCGTCGACGAAGTGGGCGTCGCCGGCGTACTCGGTGCGCACGAGCGTCGGCGAGAGCACCTCGAAGCGCGCGTCGCCGGACGTCACCGCCGCCGACCGCGCACCCGCGAGCGGCGCGGCCGAGGACAGCTGGGTCGCGACCAGGACCCCCAGCACCTCGACGGCAACCGTCAGTACCGCGGCGATCCTGCGGCGTCGATGACTCATTGGTCAACCTCCTCGTCGAGGCGGAGCACGATGTCCAAGTGGGCGCCAGCTTTGCAGCGCTGAGGTGAGCACCGTATCCGGGCACCATCGCGCAACCTTCCGTTTCGGAAGTCCGTTTCGGGAGTATTGCCAGCCTTTGTCCGAGAGTGAACCTAGCCCCTGAGTTGCCCGTTTGGCTACACCGAGATGTTCATATGTTCGTTCGGCGGGGAGATTCTTTCGGCGGGGCCGTTGGGCGATCAGAGTTGCTGGAACACCCAGGCGTGGGTGCGGGTGAACAGCTTGCCGAACGGCGGCCGCTCGTCGTAGTCGTGGGCGGCGCCCTGGTCGGTCCACCGGGTGATCAGCACCATCCGGTCGACGGTGTCCTCGGAGGTCGCGGCGTAGGAGATGTACGCCTCGGCGCCGGCGCAGCTCTCGTCGTCGGAGGCCTCGGCAACACAGCGGCGGAGGAACTCGGCAGCGTCCTCCGTACGGCCCTCGGCGACGCTCGCCTCCCACATCCGGGCCCAGGTCACGCTGTCACCAGACTGAGCGACGGGTCGGCGGCGAGGTCCAGCGACGACGGCTCGATGCCCCTGGCCACCATCTCGGCGCCCAGCGCTGCGACCATCGCCCCGTTGTCCGTGCACAGTCCCGGGCGTGGCACCCGGAGCACCATGCCCGCCTTGGCGCACCGCTCCTCGGCGACCGCGCGCAACCGTGAGTTGGCCGCGACGCCACCGCCGATGACGAGGTGGTCGATGCCCTTGTCCTTGCCGGCCAGGACCGCTCGGCGGGTCAGCACGTCGACGACCGCCTCCTGGAAGGCTGCTGCCACGTCGTTGACCGGGACCGGCTCGCCGGCCCGCTCGCGGCTCTCGACCCAGCGTGCGACAGCGGTCTTGAGGCCGGAGAAGGAGAACGAGTAGGGCTGGTCGCGTACGGTCGCCCGCGGGAAGTCGATCGCCGTCGGGTCACCGTCCCGGGCGGCCTTGTCGATCCACGGGCCGCCGGGGAAGGGCAGCCCCAGCACCCGGGCGACCTTGTCGAACGCCTCCCCTGCGGCGTCGTCGATCGTCTGGCCGAGGGAGACAACGGCGCCGGTGACGTCGGGCACCTCGAGCAGGGACGAGTGCCCGCCGCTGACGAGCAATGCGATGCACGGGGACGGCAGCGGACCGTGCTCGAGCTGGTCGACCGCGACATGGGCGGCGAGGTGGTTGACCCCGTACAGCGGCTTGCCGAGGGCGAACGCGTAGGCCTTGGCAGCGGCGACACCGACCAGCAGCGCCCCGGCGAGGCCCGGGCCGGCGGTGACCGCGATCGCGTCGACCTGGCCGAGCGTGACCCCGGCGCGGTCGAGAGCCCGCCGGACCGTCGGGACCATCGCCTCGAGGTGGGCGCGGCTGGCCACCTCGGGTACGACGCCGCCGAACCGGGCGTGCTCCTCGACACTGGACGCGACCTGGTCGACGAGCAGCTCGCGGCCGCGCACGAGGCCCACGCCGGTCTCGTCGCACGAGGTCTCGATGCCCAGGACGAGAGGGGCTGTCATGCGTCCGCCCCAGCTGATGCCCTGGCGGCGAGATGCCCTGCCACGTCGGCCATCTGCATCACGATCGCGTCCACTCCCGACGGCTGGTAGTAGTGCCGGCGGACGCCGATCGGCAGGAAACCGAACCGCTCGTACACGGCCTGCGCCTGCGCGTTGTCCGCCCGCACCTCGAGGGTCACGACGTCCTCGCCCCTGCCGACGGCGCCCTCGAGGAGCGCGGTCAGCAGCCTGCTGCCGATGCCGGTGCCCTGGGCATCGGGGACCACGCCGATGGTCTGGATGTAGGCCTCGCCCACATAGCAGCAGAGTCCTGCATAGCCGACCACGTCGACGTTCCCGTCGTCGTCGGTCCGCTCAGCGACGAGGTAGAGCCGGCTCTCCTGGGCGAGCTCGGACCAGAACATCGTCTCGGTCCACTGCTCCTCGGGGAACAGCGTTGCCTCGAGCGGAAGCAGCTTGCCGATGTGCCACCAGCGCATGGGTACGAGGTCGACCGTCATGCCGGCATGACCTGCTTGCGGGCCGCAGGCGGCACCGCGTCCGGGCGGCGCAGGTAGAGCGGGTCGGCCGGGCCCGCCTCGCCCCTGGAGATCTGGCCTGCCGCGAGGGTCGCGAGGGCGGAGGCCTCCGGGAACGGTTGCTCCTCGCGTACGTCCAGCCCCGCGAACGTCTCGCGATAAAGCACCGCGCCCGCGCCGGCGAGCACCTCGTCCGTCAGCCGGTGTGCGAGGTCGGCCGGGCGGTCGACCGCTGGTCCCTGGGTGCGGGCACCCTCGACGTAGTGGGCCCAGTAGACCTCTCGCCTGCGGGCGTCGGTCATCACCACGAGATCTCGAAAGTCCTTGTGCTGCAGGGCAACTGCGTCAAGACTGCAGACGCCATGGACCGGGATGGCCAAGGCGTCGCCGAGTGCCCGCGCCGTGACGAGACCGACGCGGAGCCCGGTGAACGGGCCTGGTCCCGTACCTGCGACGACGTGGGTGAGGTCGCGCGCCCAGGCCCCGGCGAGGCAGAGGACCCGCTCTATGCCCGGCATCAGCAGCTCGCCCTGCCGGTTGAGTCCGACCTGTGTCGACTCGGCGAGGACGCCGGAGCCGTCGTGCAGGGCGACGGTCACGGCTGGAGTCGAGGTGTCGAAGGCGATCAGGAGCACGGACCCAGACTACCGAGCAGGCTGAGGCGGGACGGGTTCTCGGGGGGGCCGTCCCGCCTCAGGTCTTGAGTTCGCTGGCTTGAGCTGCCCGGCGTCAGCTCCCGTAGCCGGTGAGCCGGGTGTCGTACTGGTGCTGCGCGGTCAAGGTGGCGAGCATGAACCACGCTCCGGTGACCGGCTCGGACGCCGTGCTGAGGAGCGGTTGCATGTTCGTCCAGTCGACGGCCTCGCCAGGCGGCTCATAGCCGTACGGGCTGACGCCGGCGTACCACGACAACCGGGCCTTGCCGGTGCCGAACTGGCCCTGCCAGGTGTTGAGCATGCTCATGTACATCACCGGCTGCGGCCAGATCGGGTTCATGGCCTGTGCCTCGTACTGGCCACCGGGAGAGTAGACGCTGGAGAAGTAGAAGTCGTCGTTCTCGTGCCGGCTGATCCCGAACATTCCCTTGCCCAGCCAACGGTTGATCTTGTTGCGCTGGTCGACGGCCTGGACACTGTTGGCGTCGATGACGCCGAGCACCCACAGCACGCCGGTGGAGGAGTCGACCTCGCTGTCGACCGAGATCATCGGGTTGTTGTCGGGCGTCTCGCCTCCGCCGTCGAAGATGCCACGGGCGAAGAACGGGTGCTTGTCACCGGTCGAGGGATAGGGGCCGTTGCAGTTCGGCCCGTGGAAGGTGGGCGTCACGACGCAGCCGATCGGCGGATTGCCTGCTGCGCCTGGGTTGTACCACAGACCGGGCTTGCCGGGCGTGTTGGTAGGACGCAGGATCGCGGCCCGGATCGTGGTCGAGCCGGTCATCCAGGAGGCGGCCATCGAAGCGTCACCGATCATCGGCGCCAGCTTGGCCGCGGCGAGCAGGCCGGCGGTGTACGTGGCTTGGGTGAACGTCGCAAACTCGAACCGCTCCTCCCAGATCGACTGGTCCTGCGGACCGAAGCCGAGGGTCGGGTCGATACCGTTGACCACGAAGTTCGCGCCGAGCTCGATCGCGGCCTTGATCTCCGGAACGTTGACGAAGGCGAGCGCCGCCGCGTGGTTGGTCGCGTCGAGCAGCAGGAAGTGCTTGTAGACACCGACGATGAACAGGCCGGTCGAGTCCAGCTCGGGCTGGACGAACGGGATCGGCGTGTTCGCGGCCCAGAAGCTGTAGTTCGTGTACCAGGTGCCGGGCGACAGGCCGCTGTTCGGCGGCGACGTGGTGTTCTGCACCGACGCCTCCCAGCGCCAGTACTTCTCCGCCTCGGGCAGGTGACCCGCGGCGTCCATGGCGATGGCCGTCACACTGGCGTCACGCGGCCACACCTTGTACAGGTAGGCGGGGTTCGTCGCGGCGACCCACGAGCCGAACTGCGGCTGCTGCGACTGCTTGAGGGTCACCAGGCTGATGTCGAACGCGTTGCGGGCGCCCTGGTCGGCCTGGGTGGAGCGGGCTCCACTGTTCAGCCAGCCCAGGTAGACCGCCTGCTCCCGTGATGCCCACGCCGACGCGGACCTGGACAGGGCGGTGGCGACCGCGGACTGCGCTGCTGCGGCACTGCCCTGCACGGTGAGGACGAATGACAAGGTCGTCGAACCCTTGGCGGACAGCGTCACGTGCCGCTGCAGGCCCAGGGTCACGATCTGGCCAGTGAAGGAATTGTTGTTGCTCAGGTGGCCACTGCCCCGGAAGTCCATGACCGTCGTCTGGAACGCATCACCGGGCGTGAACGGGCCGTCGATGTACGTGCCGGCACCGTGCGACTCGTTGCTCTGGAAAGCGCCCTGGGAGAAGTAGAAGCCACCGGACGCGGTCATGTCGACGTCCCAGCCACGGTGGGCGGCGTTGTACGTAGCCGCCTGGCTCTGGACCTTGGCATCCGGCTGGTTGGGGGTCGGGGCGATGATGCACGCCAGGCCGGAGCCGCCGCCGGAGCCGCTGCCTCCGGACGTACCACCACTGGAGCCGTTGGTGTCGTTCTCCTGGCACCACTGCTTGTTGTTCAGCTCGACGTTGTCCATGAAGTTGAACGTCTGCGAGCTGTGCGTGCGGTTGATGAGCCGGTAGCTGAGGATGAAGAACGGCTGGTGCGGCACGGCGATGTAGGACTTGTGCACGAGCACCGGCAGGTGGACGCCGTAGTTGTCGCCATAGTTCTGGTGCAGCACCCCACCACGGTCGAACGCCAGTTGCGACTGGCCGGACGGCGGCCGCTGATCGGCGTTGGTGGCGGGGCTGAGGTAGGCGGCCTCGCTCTGGATCTGGTTCATCGGCCAGTCGCCCTTGTAGTGCAGCTCGGCGAGGGTCGGGCCGTAGGGGGTGACGTCCTTGGGTGCCAGCTTGGCCGACTGCGCGACGCCGATCAGGTCGTTCCAGTTGTTGAACAGCTGGCTGGTCGTGGACGTGGAGCTGGCAGGGGTGCACGGGCTCGAGGTGCACGTCGCCGGGACGTTGGTGGGGCCGAGCGCCTTGGCGGCGGCGGTAGCTGCCAGGGACCTGGCGCCTGCGGCGGAACTGGCCAGGGAGGCTGCGGCCGGCGAGGCCACGAATGCGGCGATGACAGCCACGGTGGTCACGCACGGGACGGCTCTGGTCATCTTCATGTCGACCAACTTTCTGCGGACGCGGGACGTGCGGGCGTGCGGCACTGCACGGCCTGCCACCTCCGCGGAAGGCGGTCAGGCTTGCCTGGCACGAAGAGCAAACCTAGGCAAAAGGCCAGTGCTGACTCGTGTTAGCACCGCCCACATTGGAGCCGCCGGACGAATCCGGTCAAGGTGTCGAGACCGTGACAATTTGCCCACCGCCAGGTCAGGGGATCTCGGCGGGCCTATCCTCGAAGGACCGACGGCACGAGCAGCGGAGGGCCGGGTGAACGGCAGCGGTCCGGTCCCCCGGCGACGGGTGACCCAGGCAGACGTCGCCAGGGCCGCCAAGGTCTCGCGCACGACGGCATCCTTCGTGCTCACCGGCCGTACGGACATGCGGATCTCGGCGGACGTGCAGCGGCGGGTGCAGCGGGTTGCCGCCGCGCTCGGCTACCGGCCCAACCTTGCCGCCACCGGCCTGCGGATGTCGAGGACACACACGTTCGGCCTGCTCTCGGACACCATCGCCACGTCGCCGTTCGCCGGCGAGCTCATCCACGGCAGCTCCGATGCCGCCTTGCAGCACGACCGCCTGCTGTTCGTCGCGGAGAGCGAGGGGGACTCCGAGGTGGAGGCGCGGCTGTTCGAGGCCATGATCGACCGCCGGGTGGACGGCCTGGTCTACGCGACGATGTTCACTCGCGAGGTCACCATCCCAGCGCACGCGGCCGACCATCCGCTGGTGCTGCTGAACTGCTTCGTGCGTTCCGGGTCGCTGCCATCGGTGATCCCCGACGAACGCGCAGCCGGCCACGAGGCAGCCCGGACGCTGCTCGGGGCCGGCCACTACGACCGGGTCGTGCTGCTGGGGGAACCGGCCCCCAGGGTCTTTGCCGGACGCGAGCGGGTCGGCGGGATCAAGGCAGAGCTCAAGTCAGCGGGCACCCGGCTCGCGGGCAACGTCCGGTGCACGTGGTCCTCCCACGATGCGTACGACTCGCTGCTCCGGTTCCTCCGCGAGAACCCGGCACCCACCGCCTTGATCTGCCTCAACGACCGGATTGCGCTTGGTGCCTACCAGGCACTCTCCACCGTCGGGCTGCGCGTCCCCGAGCAGGTGTCGGTGCTTTCGTTCGACGACAGCGTGATCGCCCCCTGGCTGGTCCCTGAGCTGACCACCATCGCGCTGCCGCACTACGCCATGGGGCACCGCGCCGTCGAGCTGTTGGCGACCGGGGCCCTGGAGCCTGGGGCCGTCCGGGTCCCGATGCCCCTGCGGGATCGCACATCCGTTGCTGCGCCTAGGGAACGATCCGATAGCTCACGTGCTCGGTGAACGCGACCGGACCGACGATCGTGGCGGAAACCGCGTGCCACTGGCCGTCCTGGTCGTTCGTCGGCAGCCAGGCCGTCGCTGTCGCCCAGTCCCGCTCAGGCGTGCTGCCCTGCGACCAGTTCGGTGCGAGTCCCTCGGTGCACAGCGCACCCCAGTTGCAGTCGTCGTCCTGCAGCTCCACGCTGGCCCGTACGAGGGTCGATGAGTCCACGATGCTGACCACTGTCCCGCCCAGGGTCACGGTGTCGCCGCTGTTGATCTCGCGTTCCGGCTCGAGGGTCAGGCTGGCGTTCCCGGCGAGGCCGAAGCTGGTGAGCTCGCCGGCACCGAAGTCGTCGCTGTCGTCCTGGACGGTCACCGAGTCGAACCGGATCTGGACGTGCCCGGCGAGGGTCGAAACCGGACCGGACTGGGTCACCGCGTGGTGCTGGGCGTCGATCACGTCGATGAACCAGGTGTAGTGGTTGCGAGGGTGCAGACCGGTGACCGTGAGGTTGTGCGAGGTCGAGAGCACGGCATCGTGCGCGGCGTTGCCGACGGAGTTCCCGTTGTGGTCGATCGCGAACAAGTAGACCTCGGTCGGCGTCGTGGTGGTCAGGGTCGTGTGGATGCTTGTCGTCGTCGAGTCCACCCACCAGACGTAGGCGCAGACGCCGTTGTTGCAGGTGCTTGCTGAGGCCGGCGCGGAGAGTCCGACCGCCGAGGCGAGCAGGGAAGCGGCCACGATCAGGGCTCGAAGCGGGCGGCGGGAACGAAGGCTTGCGAAGGGTTTCATGATCACGACAGAGCCGACCCAGGCGCCGCTGGTACACCAACGGGGTTTTCCGGCAAGACCAGCCGGACAGGACGGGGGTATGGAGCCGCTCGACCCCCGCCTGTCCGGATGGAGTCGGCCCACGCGCGAGCGGGTTCCGGTACGCACGATCGCTGCCGTGATCGCCATGGTTCTCGCCACCGGGGTAGCCGTACTCCTCGTGGTCCAGCTCCACCGGGTGCTGATCTGGATCGCGGTTGCCGCGTTCTTCGCCGTCCTGCTGGCACCGGTAACAGCGATGGCCCAGCGCCGGCTTCGTCTCAACCGGGCGACTGCGACCTTTGTCGTCTTCCTCGGATCGGTCCTGGTCGTCGCGGGCATCGTGACCGTCCTCGTCCGACCGGTCGCCTCCCAGGGCGCCGACCTCGTGAAGTCCGCGCCGACAGTGGTGCAGCAGGCGGCGGCGGGGCACGGTCCGGTCGGCGACCTGCTGACCCGGCTGCACGTGCAGAAGTACGTCACGAAGTACGTGGCCGACCACCCCGACCTGACGACGTCGACCAAGCAGCTGGCGCAGTTCGCGCCTGCGGTGATCCGCAGTGTGGCCAACGGTGTCGCCGCGGTCCTGACCATCTTCGTGCTCGCCTACCTGATGGTCCTCGAAGGACCGACCTTCGTGAACGCCTGGCTCGCCGCGCTGCCGGCCGAACGACGCGAACGGGTCAGCCGGGTTGCCACCGACTGCGGCAAGGCGGTCACCGGCTACATGACCGGCAACCTGCTGATCAGCGTCATCGCCGGCACCATCACCTGGGTCGCCCTCCTGATCCTCGGAGTCCCGTACGCCGGCGTGATGGCGGTGTTCGTCGCACTTACCGACCTCATCCCCCTGGTCGGTGCCACGATCGGCGCAGTGCTGGTCACCCTCATCGCCTTCCTGCACGGAACGACGGAGGGCATCGTCATGGCCATCGTGTTCGTCATCTACCAGCAGGTCGAGAACCACCTGCTCCAGCCGGTCATCATGAGCCGTACGGTCAAGCTCAACCCGTTGACGGTGCTGGTCAGTGTGCTGCTCGGCGTCGAGCTGGCCGGCATCCTCGGTGCACTCCTGGCCATCCCCCTCGCCGGAGTCATCGCCGTGGTGGCACGCGACCTCTACGACACGCGCCGGGGGCGGCTCAAGCCCGAGCCGACGGTCGGTGCCGACGAGGTCCCCGCCGACCAGGCCGTCACCTGAGAGACTGCAGCCATGGCTTCCTCGGGCGAGGACGAGATCCCTTTGCTGGGCGGCGATGTCACCGAAGGTCTCGTACGCGTGGGCGGCACCGTCCGGCGGCCTCCGGGTCCGCACAGCTCCGCCATTGCCGCCTACCTCCGCCATCTGGAGGCCGCGGGCTTCTCCGAGTCCCCCCGCCACCTCGGCATCGATGACAGGGGCCGCGACATCCTCAGCTTCGTCGACGGGGAAACCGCCGGACGCCCGCTGCACGCGTGGGCGGCGGAGACGTCCGTGCTGGTCGCCATCGCCGCCCTGCAGCGGCGGCTGCACGACCTGTCCCCGCTCGGCCTCGACCTGCCCGAAGGTGCGGCGTTCGCCGCGCCGGTGCACCTCGACGGGGTCCCGGACGCTTTCGACCAGGCAGACGTCATCGGCCACAACGACCTCACCCCGGACAACCTGATCTTCCGCCACGGCAAGCTGGTCGGCGTCATCGACTTCGACCTGGCCGGCCCGACCACACGGCTGCTCGACGTGGTGACCACCCTGCTGTACTGGGCGCCGCTGCGTGACCCGGTCGACCGGGACCCACTCCTCGCCGATGCCGACGCGGGTGCACGGATGCGGTTGTTCTGCGCAGCCTACGGGCTCACCTCCCAGCAGCGCCGGCAGCTCTACGACCTCGCCGTACGCCGGCAGAACCGGTCGTGGCACGTCATGAAGCACGCCGCGCAGACCCGCGGCGGCGGCTGGGCCCGGATGTGGGACGAAGGTGTGGGCGACGTCATCCTGCGCTCCCAGCGCTGGCTCGCGGACAACGAGGAGATGCTCCGCCAGGCCCTCGGACCGACCCAGGAGAGCGCCGGCAGCTTTGCCCCGTACGCCCCCGGCACAGGACGCCGTCCGTCACCGGCCGACCTGCGGGTACGCGAGGCGCTTCCGGCCGATGTGGAGGGCTGCGTCGCCGTCATCATGGCCGTCAACGGCGGCGACGAGGCCGGCTGGCGGGCGATGTTCCACCGCACTCTCACGGCGGCCGACCAGGCACTGCTCGTGGCCGACGTCGAGGGCGAGATTGCCGGCTACGCAAGGGTTGTCCATCACGGAACGCCGGCCGAGGCCCCCGTCGACGCCGCCCCTGAGGGCTACTACCTCATGGGACTTGCCGTTGCCGAGCACTGGCGCAGGCGCGGGCTGGCGGAGGCGCTGACCCGGGCGCGCCTGCGCTGGGCCTGGTCCCGTACGGACCGGGTCTGGTATTTCGCCAGCGCCGACAACCCGGCCTCGCTCGACCTGCACCGCGCTCTCGGCTTCCGCGAGCACACCAGGGAGTTCGCCTTCCCTGGCGTCATCTTCGCCGGCGGCAGTGGTGTGCTTTGCGTCCTGCACCGGCCGGGCGTCGCACCGACCCCAGCCGATGGCTCAGGGCGCGCGCACGACCAGGACGGCGAGGTCGTCCCGCGCGGCGAGTGAGCCGGCACCGTGCCGCCGCACGCTCTCCTCAAGAGCCCCCGCCAGCTCCGACGCGCCGACACCTGCCGACCTGCTCAGCACGTCGAGCAGCTGCTGCTCGCCGAACATCCCCGTGGATCCGCGTCGCTCGGTCACCCCATCGGTGTAGAACACCAGAGCCTCGCCGGGCGCGAGCAGCACCTCCTCGTCGACCAGGTCGACCTCGTCCAGCACACCGAGCAGAGTGCCCGTCGTCCCGACGAACTGCGCACCACCGGCCGCTTTCACGAGCACCGGCGGCGGGTGGCCGGCGTTGGCAAAGCACACCGCCAGGCCGCCGTCGCGGGGCTGGACCGTCCCGAGGATCCCGGTGCAGAACCGGCCCCCCTCGCCGAGCTCGAGCAGTGTCCGGTTCAGCCGGCTCAGCGCCGCTGCAGGCGCGATGCCATCACGGGTGAGCAGTCGCAGCACGTCGCGCGCCATGCCCGTCACTGCCGCCGCGGGAGCACCCTTGCCGCACACGTCGCCGATCGCGATGCCCCAGGAGAGCTCACCGTTGGCGAAGACGTCGTAGAAGTCGCCGCCCACCTCGTTGCCTTCACCGGCAGGGGCATACCTGGCCCCGAACTGAACGTCGGGTGTCACCGGCAGGACCGGGGGCAGCAGGTAGGACTGCAGGGCCCCGGCAACGTGGCTCCGCTCCTCGTACAGCCGGGCGTTGTCGATCGCGAGCGCCGCCAGCCGGGCCAGGTCACGTAGCAGGCCCACCTCGTCGGCACCGTAGCTGCTCCGACCCGGCCGGCCGAGGACCAGCAGCCCCAGCAGCCGGCGTCGGGCGACCAGTGGCAGCACCAGCGCACCGCCGATGCGGTCCTCGCCGAGCGACGCCGGCAGGTTGGCCTCCGTCAGCAGGAGCGGGCGATCCGACAGCGGCGCCGCCGCCAGCCGCCGCACCAGGGCCGCCGCTTCCGGGCTGCCCAGGGCGTCACTCACCGCCGTGAGCCGGTCCTCCGCCGCATGTGTGGTGGAGACCAGCACCGGGAGGCGGTCAAAGGTTGTCCAGACCGCCGACCAGGCCGCGTAGCGGGGGACGACCAGCTGCGCGGCCAGCGTCACGGCGAGCCGGACATCGAGGGTGCCGGCGAACATCTCGCTGGCTTCGGCCAGCAGGGCGGTCGACCCCCGGGCACTGAGCTGGGCAACCCGCGCCCGCTCGTCGCGGAGCACCACCGCGACCCGACCTGCCACGAGCTGGGCGAGCGCCAGCCCGTCGTCGTCGAGTGCCGGGCCGACGAGGACGAGGTAGCCGAAAGGCACGCCGCGGGTGCCGTACAGCGGCAGCACCTCGCGGCCGTCGACGTGTCCCGAACGCAGCTCCCGCGTGGTGGGCGGTGGCACCTGGTCGTAGGCCGCCTGCACCGACCAGTCGGACTCCTCGGCCTGCTGCGCGACCACCCAGCCACGGACCAGGCCGAACCCCTCCACGAGACGGCGCAGCAGCTCGTCGATCACGTTCGCGGCCGGGATCCGCTGCTCGATGTCGGCGGACAGGCCGACCAACCAGGCGACATCACGGCGCGCCATCGCGGGAAGCCGGGGAGACCTGTCGCGGCCCGGCCGCGGATCGGCGCCGAGCCGGAACCAGATGGCCTTGCCGCCCAACCGGTGGCGGGTGCCCCACTCCTGCGCGATGGCATCCAACAGGTAGACGCCGCGGCCGCCCTCCCGGGTCTCGGACGGTGAGGCCAACATGACGAACTGACCTGGTCCCGCGTCGGTGACCTCGATGCGTACGCCCTGGTCATCGACGTCCACTTCGACGGCGACGTCCGTCCCGGCGTGCACCACCGCGTTGGTGACCAGCTCGGTGACGAGCAGCAGCGCCTCGTCCACCAGGTGCTGAAGACCGGCGTCGTTCATCGCACCCTCGACCAGCCGCCGGGCCCGGGAGGGCGACCTGCTGTCCGGTGGCAGGCGCGTCTGCGTCCCCGCGGCCTCGGTCACGACCACACCGTCGTCGTGGGAAACGTGTCCCTTGCCGCCTCGAGCGCCACGACCGCCTCGTGTACGGCCGTGATGACGGCGACGTCACCGGCTGCGGCGGCCGCCACCTCGGCTGAGCGCATCGAGGCGAGCGCGGCCGAGACGAGCCGCGGAGCGTCGCCGTCCAGATGAGCCGCCAGCTGCCTGTTCAGAGTGGCCGCCTGCGCCGCCAGCGCCTGACGACGCTCGTGCAGCTCGATGAAGACGCCCACCTTGGCCCGGAGCACCCACGGGTCGAACGGCTTGGCGAGGTAGTCCACGCCACCCGCCGTATAGCCGCGATAGGCCTGGTGCGCCTCACCGTCGATGGCGGTGAGGAACACGATGGGAATGTGGCTCGTCCGTTCGCGCGCCTTGACGTGGGCGGCCGTCTCGAAGCCGTCCATCCCTGGCATCTGGACGTCGAGCAGGATCAGGGCGACCTCCTGCACCAGGAGCTGCTTGAGCGCCTCCTCCCCGGAGGTGGCGCGCAGCAGCTCGTGGCCGAGCCCGGAGAGGATGGCCTCCAGCGCGAGCAGGTTCTCCGGCCGGTCGTCCACGATGAGGATCTTGGACGGGGCGGTCGGGCCGGGCTGTTCGATCATGCGTCCTCGCCGCCGGGGGAGCGCCGACCTGCGAGCCATGACCGCATGACGGTGAGCAGGCGGTCCAGGTCGACGGGCTTGGTGATGTAGTCGGTGGCCCCGGCCAGCAGGCTCTTGTCCCGGTCGCCAGGCATCGCCTTGGCGGTCAGGAAGATCACCGGCAGGTCGGCGAAGCCGGGTGTCGAACGGATCTCCGCCGTCGTCTCGTTACCGTCCATGTCGGGCATCATGACGTCCATCAGCACGAGATTGACACCGGGGTTCTGATGCAGCAGCTCGATGCCGCTGCGGCCGTTGTCGGCGTAGAGCACCGACATGCCGTGCAGCTCGAGCGCGCTGGTCAGGGCGAACACGTTGCGTACGTCGTCGTCGACGACGAGCACGCGGGCACCGAGCAACGGGTCAGCCGTGCCCAGGTCGTGCTGGGCGCTGGCCACGTCCGTCAACATCGGCACCTGAGGCCCGCTCAGCACGGCGGTGGCCTCGGCCACCGGCGCGGTGTCCGCGTCGTCGAACGGATAGACGGCCGGTACGTAGAGCGTGAACGTGCTGCCGGCTCCTGCCTCGCTGGTCACGGCGATCGCTCCGCCGAGCAGCCGGGCGATCTCACGGGAGATGGACAGCCCCAGGCCCGTGCCTCCGTACTTGCGGCTGGTGGTTCCGTCGGCCTGCTGAAACGCCTCGAAGATCAGCTTGAGCTTCTCGCTGGGCACCCCGATGCCGGTGTCGGTCACGCTGAAGGCCAGCACCGTGTCGGCGTCATTCAGCGTTGGTGCGGAGAAGAGCATGTGCCCCGGAGCTGCGGCAATCGACAGCCGTACGCTGCCGGTCTCGGTGAACTTCAGGGCGTTGCTGAGCAGGTTCTTGAGGACCTGCTGGAGCCGCTGCTCGTCGGTCACCACGGAAGGCGGCAGCCCCTCGGCCACGTCGACCAGGAGCTGCAGGTGCTGTTGCTCCGCCAGTGGGCCGAACGTGCTCTCGACGTACTGACAGACCTCGGACAGGAAGACCGGCGCGGGGTGGACGTCCATCTTCCCGGCTTCGACCTTGGACAGGTCCAGGATGTCGTTGATGAGCGACAGCAGGTCGCTGCCCGCGTTGTGGATGGTGCGCGCGAACTCGATCTGCTTGGGGCTCAGGTTGCTTTCCGGGTTGTCGGCGAGCAGCTTGGCCAGGATCAGCAGGCTGTTGAGTGGTGTCCGCAGCTCGTGGCTCATGTTGGCCAGGAACTCCGACTTGTACTGCGAGGACAAGGCGAGCTGCTCCGCCTTCTCCTCGAGGCCGAGCCGGGCCATCTCGATCTCCCGGTTCTGGATCTCGATGCTCCGGTTCTGTTCTCCCAGCAGGGCGGCCTTGTCCTCGAGCTCGGCATTGGTCCGCTGGAGCTCCACCGACTGCACCTGCAGCTCCTGTGCCAGCCGCTGCGACTGCTCGAGCAGCTCCTCGGTGCGCACGTTGGCGATGATCGTGTTGAGGACCACGCCGATGGTCTCGACCAGCTGCTCGAGAAAGCCGGTGTGCATCTCGCTGAAGCTCTGGAACGACGCCAGCTCGATGACCCCGAGCACCTGCTCCTCGAACAGCACCGGAAGGACGAAAACGTCGGCCGGCGGGGCCTCGCCGAGACCGCTGCGTACGGTCAGGTATCCGCCGGGAACGCCCTGTACGCGCAAGGACCGCTTGTCGAAGGCCGCCTGTCCGATCAGCCCCTCACCGAGGGAGAAGCGGGCGTCCTTGCGGGATGCGCCATAGCTGGCCGCCAGTCGCAGGACCGGCTGCTCCTCGGCCTGCTCGACCAGGAAGAAGGCCCCCTGGACGGCCTCGACGACCGGCGTGACCTCACTCATGATCATCTGGGTCACCGCCTGCAGGTCGCGCTGGCCCTGGAGCCGTCCGCCGATGCGGGCGAGGTTCGACTTCAGCCAGTCCTGCTGGGCGTTGATGTCGGTGGTCGAGCGGAGGTTGGCGATCATCTGGTTGATGTTGTCCTTGAGCTCTGCCACCTCGCCCTGGGCCTCGACCGTGATGCTGCGGGTCAGGTCGCCCCGGGTCACTGCCGTCGACACCTCGGCGATGGCGCGCACCTGGGTGGTCAGGTTGCCGGCCAGCTGGTTGACGTTCTCGGTGAGGTGGCGCCAGGTGCCCGAGACCCCTGCGACCTCGGCCTGTCCCCCGAGCCGGCCCTCGGTGCCGACCTCCCGCGCGACGCGGGTCACCTCGGCGGCGAACGCCGAGAGCTGGTCGACCATGGTGTTGACGGTGCTCTTGAGGTCGAGGATCTCGCCCTGCGCATCGACGGTGATCTTCTGGGACAGGTCGCCCTGGGCGACGGCGGTGGTCACGAGAGCGATGTTGCGCACCTGGCTGGTCAGGTTGGACGCCATGAAGTTCACCGAGTCGGTGAGGTCGCGCCAGGTGCCGGAGACCCCCTTGACCTGGGCCTGGCCGGCCAGCTTGCCCTCGGTGCCGACCTCGCGGGCCACCCGGGTCACCTCGTCGGCGAACGACGAGAGCTGGTCCACCATCGTGTTGACCGTGCTCTTGAGCTCGAGGATCTCGCCGAGGGCGTCGACCGTGATCTTCTGCGAGAGGTCGCCTCTGGCCACCGCCGTGGCGACCTGGGCGATGTTGCGGACCTGGCCGGTCAGGTTGGCGGCCATGTTGTTAACGTTGTCCGTCAGGTCGCGCCAGGTGCCGGACACCCCCTTGACCTGGGCCTGACCACCGAGTCGGCCCTCGGTGCCGACCTCACGGGCCACCCGGGTCACCTCGTCGGCAAACGACGAGAGCTGGTCGACCATGGTGTTGATGGTCTGGGCAAGGGCCGCGACCTCACCCTTGGCGTCCACAGTGATCTTCTGGGACAGGTCGCCCTGGGCCACGGCGGTGGTCACCTGGGCGATGTTGCGGACCTGGCCGGTGAGGTTGGCCGCCATGCCGTTGACGTTCTCCGTCAGGTCCCTCCAGGTGCCGGAGACCCCGCGCACCTGGGCCTGGCCGCCGAGGCGGCCCTCTGTCCCGACCTCGCGGGCCACCCGGGTCACCTCGTCCGCGAACGACGAGAGCTGGTCGACCATCGTGTTGACCGTGCTCTTCAGCTCGAGGATCTCGCCCTGCGCATCGACGGTGATCTTCTGGGACAGGTCGCCCTTGGCGACCGCGGTGGCCACCTGGGCGATGTTGCGGACCTGGCTGGTCAGGTTGCCGGCCATGAAGTTGACGTTGTCGGTCAGGTCCTTCCAGGTGCCGCTGACCCCCTTGACCTGCGCCTGCCCGCCCAGCTTGCCCTCGGTGCCGACCTCGCGGGCCACCCGGGTCACCTCGTCCGCGAACGAGGAGAGCTGGTCGACCATCGTGTTGATGGTCGACTTGAGCTCGAGCGTCTCCCCCTTGACGTCGACCGACACCTTCTGCGACAGGTCGCCCTGCGCCACGGCGGTGGTCACCTGGGCGATGTCGCGGACCTGGGCGGTGAGGTTGGCCGCCATGCCGTTGACGTTCTCTGTCAGGTCCTTCCAGGTGCCGGCGACACCGGGTACGACGGCCTGGCCACCCAGCTTGCCCTCGGTGCCCACCTCGCGGGCGACGGTCGTGACCTGCTCGGCGAACAGCTGCAGCGTGTCGGTGAGGCTGTTGATGGTGTCCGCGAGCGCGGCCACCTCGCCCGCGGCATTGACGGTGATCTTCTGCGACAGGTCACCGCGGGCAACCGCCGTCACGATGAGCGCGATGTTGCGGACCTGGCTGGTCAGGTTGCCGGCCATGGAGTTGACCGAGTCGGTGAGGTCCTTCCACGTGCCACCCACACCGGGCACGTCCGCCTGACCGCCGAGCTTGCCCTCGGTGCCGACCTCGCGGGCCACGCGGGTCACCTCGTCGGCGAACGAGGAGAGCTGGTCGACCATCGTGTTCAGCGTGTCCGCCAGAGCCGCGACCTCGCCCTTGGCGTCGACCGTGATCTTCTGGGACAGGTCGCCCCTGGCCACGGCGGTGGCGACCTGGGCGATGTTGCGGACCTGGCCGGTGAGGTTGGCCGCCATGGAGTTGACCGAGTCGGTGAGGTCGCGCCAGGTGCCGCTGACGTCGCGGACCTGCGCCTGGCCGCCGAGCCGGCCCTCGGTGCCGACCTCGCGGGCCACCCGGGTCACCTCGTCGGCGAACGACGACAGCTGGTCCACCATCGTGTTGACCGTGCTCTTCAGCTCGAGGATCTCGCCCTGGGCGTCAACGGTGATCTTCTGGGACAGGTCGCCCTGGGCGACCGCCGTGGTGACCTGGGCGATGTTGCGGACCTGGCTGGTCAGGTTGCCGGCCATCGAGTTGACCGACTCGGTCAGGTCACGCCAGACGCCGGACACCCCGCGCACCTGCGCCTGGCCGCCGAGCTTGCCCTCGGTGCCGACCTCGCGGGCCACCCGGGTCACCTCGTCCGCGAACGAGGAGAGCTGGTCCACCATCGTGTTGACCGTGGTGCCGATGCGGAGGAACTCGCCCTTGACCGGCTGACCGGCGATCTCCATGGCCATCTGCTGTGACAGGTCGCCCTCGGCCACGGCGGCGATCACCCGGGCGACCTCGGTGGTGGGCCGCACCAGGTCGTCGATCAGCGAGTTGACGGCAGCCGCTCCCGTGCTCCAGTCGCCGTCGGCGGCGACCTCGTCCAGCCGCTCGGTCATCCGCCCCTCGCGCCCGATGACCCGGCTCGCCCGTACCAGCTCGCGCGTGCGCCGCTCGTTGAGGGCGGCCAGGGCGTTGATCCGCTCGACGACCACGGCCAGCGCTCCCTCGCGCGGCTCCAGCCGTACGGAGAAGTCGCCTGCACACAGGGCGTTCAGAGCGGCCAGCACCGCGGCCACGTCAGCGGCCTCTGCCCCCGCAGCCCGGGCGTTGCTCTGGGACGGCGCTTCAACGGACACGTGAGCTCCCCACCGGTAGGACGCCGAGGGTCACCGTCCGTCTGAGCGGTACGACGGACGCGGCCCCTGAACTGCCTCTGAGCGTAACGGCGCGGTCTCGTCCGTGTCAGGAAACCGGCTGGCCGTTCGGTTGCGCCTCAGGTCTCGCGGCCGGCGAAACGGGCGGCGAGCTCGCGCTTGAGCACCTTGCCCGAGGGCCCGAGCGGCATCGCGTCGACGAACCGCACCAGCCGGGGGTACTTGTACGCGGCCATCCGCTCCCTGGCCCAGTCGATGATCTCCTCGGCGGTCGCGGCGGCACCCTCGGCCGTCCGGATGACGACCGCGCAGACCTCCTCGCCATAGCGGTCGTCCGGGACGGGGATCACCGCCACCTGGGCGACCGCCGGGTGCCGCAGCAGCACCTCCTCGACCTCCCGCGGATAGACGTTGAAACCGCCGCGCAGCACCATGTCCTTCTTACGGTCGACGATGGTGACGAACCCGTCGGCGTCCTTGGTCCCGAGGTCGCCGCTGCGGAACCAGCCGTCGACGATCGCGGCGGCGGTCGCCTCCGGGCGGTTGTGGTAGCGGCTCATCACGTTGTGGCCGCGGATCACGATCTCGCCGAGCTCGCCGACGGGCAGCAGCTCGATGGACTCCTCGATCTCGGGCCGGGCCACCTCGACGTCGACGCCCCAGATCGCGCAACCGACGGTGCCTGCCTTGCGCCCGTACGCCCGCTGGTTGAACGTCGCGACCGGTGCCGTCTCCGACAGTCCGTAGCCCTCGTAGATGTCGACGCCGAAGGCCTCCTGGAAAGCCTCGATGACCGTTGCCGGCAGGGACGCCCCGCCCGAGGTCGCATTGCGCAGCGGCGGCCGTCGCGGGTCGGTGCGGGCGGCCTCGAGCAGGCCGATGTACATGGTGGGGACGCCTTCGAACAGGGTCACCCCGTGCGCCACCATCAGCTCGAGTGCCCGCGCGCCGTCGAACCTCGGCATCATCACCAGGGTCGCGCCATTGACGAACGACGCGTTCATCACGCAGGTCTGGCCGAACGAGTGGAACAGCGGGAGCACGGCAAGGACGACGTCGTCCACCGAGATCTCGATGATGTTGGTCGCGGAGAGCTGAGCGTTCATCAGCATGTTCAGGTGGGACATGACCGCGCCCTTGGGCTGGCCGGTCGTGCCGGACGTGTAGAGGAAGACCGCGTCGTCCGAGGCCTCGCGCTGCACGTACGACGCGACCGGTTCGACCTCCTGCGCCAGCAGGTCCAGCCGCTCGATCCCGGGATCGCCCCCGTCGAGCACCGACAGCAGCGGGATGTCGGCCAGCTTGGCGCCGGGCGCGCCCTCGCCGAGCAACGGGGCTGCGCAGACGAGCACCGAGACCGCGGCGTCGGACAGGACGAACGCGATCTCCTCGGCCTTGAGCAGCGAGTGGATCGGCACCACGACCGCACCCAGCGCCAGCACGCCGTAGTAGGTCATCGGGAACTGCGGGATGTTCGGCATCAGCATGCCCACCCGGTCGCCCGGTCCGAGGCCCCGCTCCCGGAGCACCGTGGCATAGCGCCGGGCCTGGTCCCACAGCTGGCCGTACGTGACCGACGTGGTCTCCCAGATGACGGCGGTCTTGTCCGGCCGGCGCAGGGCCGACTCGGCCAGCAGGGACGCGATCGACAGGGTCATGCGCCATCTTCCCCCTGCGACCCCCGTTGTGGGAGGGAGCTCAGGCGGTCCGGCGCCGGCGCCGCCGCCGCCGGACCAGCCCGGCCGGAAGCACGACAGCAGCCGCCAGCAGCATCGGCGCGGCACTGGCCGCCGCGGCCGGCACCCCGTGGTAGGTCTGCGGGGACAGCCAGCGCCACCGTGACGGCGGCCAGATGGTCACGAAGGCCCGGCCGATCACGTCGTTCTCCGGCACCGTCGCCGGATTGATGTAGCGGGAGTCGTCGGAGGCACTGCGGTGGTCACCCATCACCCAGAGCCTGCCCGCGGGGACGGTCACCGGCCCGAACGCGTGGTGGTCGTCCTGATAGACGTAGGGCTCGTCGAGCCCGACCCCGTTGACCGTCACCCGGCCCGCCGAGTCGCAGCACTGGACGGTGTCCCCGGGCAGGCCGATGACCCGCTTGACGTAGTCGGTGCCCTGGGGCGCCAACCCGATGAAGTCGATGACCTTGTGCAGCGCCCCGCTGACCGGGTTGCTGGCGACGTACGCCGGTGTGGCATCGGTGGCGTAGTTGTCCTTGCCGTTGAACACCACGATGTCGCCGCGGTGGATGCCGCGCACGTCGTAGACCAGCTTGTTGACCAGGATCCGGTCGCCTTGGCAACCGGGGCAGCCGTGCAGCGTCTGCTCCATCGACGACGACGGGATGTAGAACGCCTGCAGCAGGAAGGTCTTGATCAGCACCGCCAGTCCCACGGCGATCACGATGAGGATCGGGAACTCCAGCCAGGCCGGGGTCCGCGGCCGCTTCGTCGACCCGTCGGCGGGCCCGGCGACCAGCTCGTCGGACACCGTCGGCGCCGCGTCATCCGTGCTGCTCAACTGCGTCCTGCCTCCGTCTCGTCACCGGCCCTCGCTGCACAACTCCCAGTGGTCGAGCGAGGTTCCCCGCACAGCACAGTACGGGTGTCCGCGACCGTCATCGCGGACACCCGTACCGAGGGGTGGGTCAGAGGTGCAGTTCGATCATCACCAGGCCGTCATGACCAGGGCGAGGGCGCCGGCGGCACGACGACCGGCGGGCGGTCGTCGCAGGTGATGGTGTTGGGCAGCTCCCACGGGGCCATCCACGGTCCGGTGGTGCCACCGCCGTCGTTGCCGCCCAGGTCGACCACGGAGAACTCCGAGCCGGCCGGGGTGAAGTGGAACGACCCGCAGTTGTTGATGCCCACGGCACCGACGTTGCGAGCGTCAACATTCTCGAACGACGCGGACCCGGCGACCCGGGCACTGAGCACCGACGTTCCGGTGCCATCCACGTGGATGTTCTTGAAGTGGACGTTCGTGATGGAGTAGAGGTCCTTCACCGGGAAGTCGGACACCATCATGATCGCGTTGTAGGTGTTGTCCAGGAAGCTCGAGTTGCTCACCGTGATGTTGGCGTTGATCGAGCTCTCGAGGGCGTAGATCCAGATCGCACCGAGGCCGATCTTCCAGTTGAGCTCGAACGTGCCGGCCCGGACCGTCGTGTTGCCGTCGAAGGTCAGGCTGCCCTCGAACGGAGTGGCACCGAACCGCGAGCCGATGTGCAGGCCGCTGCCCTCGCGGATCGGGTCGGCGACCAGGTTGTTCGACACCGCGTTGTCCCGGCCACCGTAGATCGCGATGCCGTTGGCCAGCACCGGGGTCTGGACGGTGTTGTGGTCGAACCGGTTGTCGTGGTCGGCGTCGTGCTCTGACCACATGGCCATGGCGTCGTCACCGGTGTTGCGGAAGAAGTTGTTCTGGACCAGCACGTGGGAGATGCCCTGGTGCAGGTTGATGCCGTCCGCGATCTGGTTGACGACGACATTGTTCGAAACGGTCAGCCCGCTGAACGGGCCGTCGAACCACAGGCCGACCTTTGTGTGGTCGATGTACAGGCCGGAGACGGTCGAGCCGCCGCCGAGTGCACCACCGATGCCGTTGACCTGGTCGAGGTCGAGCCGCTCCCGCACGTCGCCCAGGATCGCGAAGTTGGCGATGTGGACGTTCTGGCTGCCGCCGTCCGCGGCGTACTTGCCATAGATGCCAGGGCCGGTGTGGCCGGCGGAGCCATCGGGGTCGATGGCCGGCGTCTGGTGGCCGGTGATGATCGAGTACCAGCTGCCCGCGCCGGTGAGGGTCACGTTGCTCGGCAGCACGACGTGCCGGTTGAGCTGGAACTCACCCTCCGGGATGTAGACCGGGCGGTGCTGGGCGGCACCCGCGGCGACCGCCGCGTCGAAGGCGTCGCCGGAGTCGGCAGCGCCGGTCGGGTCGGCGCCGAAGCTGACGACCGACAGGGCGCCGCGCGGCTTCTCGATCGGCTCTGCAACCAGCTGGGAGTCCATCAGGTCGATGACGTACCAGGCTGCGGGCGAGCCCTCTGGCACCTGGAACCGGATCTTGGTGCCGGTGCCGTACGTGTGGCCGAGCGTGATGCGCTGCTCGTCGTAGAAGTGGGTCGGCCGGAACGGCGTCGGGAAGGTCGGCGTCGGGGTCGTGGCCGCCGGGACGCACGAGCACTCGGTGAGCCACCAGTCCATGTGGATCGGGCCGGCGTTCGGGTCGTTGCTGAACGGATACTGGTTGTAGAGCCAGGCGTACTGCGACGTGAGGATGGGCGTCTGCGCGCGGCGGCCGTTGATCAGCAGGCTGATCGGGGCGGAGATGCCGCCGCCGTTCGGCGCGTCCGGGATGGCGTAGCGCACGGTGATCGCGTTCGCCGCCTTGGGCAGCGTGAACTCGACGTACTGGCCCACGGAGTTCAGCTGCACGGCGCTGCGGCCGGAGGCCTCTGAGGGCAAGGTGTAGGCGTCCCTGCCCGAGATGACGGTGCCGGTCGTCTTGGCCGTCTCGGCCTCCTGCTCGATGAAGCCGACGTCGGCGCCGCGGCCCGCGGTGAGGGACGGCGCAAGGGCTGCCCTCGTGCCGAGGGAGCTGCTGGGGCCGGCGACTGCTGCGCCGGGGGCGATGGCCAGGCTGGCGCCGACCGCAGCTGCGGTCAGCGAGGCGGCGAGGCCGAACGTACGCGTGCGGTAGCGGTTGCCGGCAAGGCCGGCCGTTCTCGTGCTGCGGAACATGCGCACTCACTCCCTGGCTGGGTTAGCGCTGGCGACGCACTGTCGCGCGAGGGCCACAGATCGGGCCCCCACCGGACAGCGGCGGGTGACGAGGGCTGACCATAGGGCTGTGTCATGGTCCGCACAAGACCTCTGTCGAGGTTATCCAAAGCGTTATCAACTATTGCCGATCTTGCGTACGGTTCTTGCGCCACCTTGCGTAGCCGTCCCGCTCCGTCTCCTGCAGGTGTATGAGGCCGTCTCCTCCACCTGACCGATGCGATGCGAGCGTGGGCGGCGCAACGTTGACCGGTGAGCCAACCTCGAGTGTTCGTCCTCGACGAGCAGCCGGCGTTCGCGGACGCGCTGGCCGCCCTGCTCTCGACGGCCGAGGACCTCCACGTCGTCGGTGCCGCCTCCGACCTGACGGTCGCCATGCCGATGATCCGGGCACTGCGACCCGACGTCGTGACGGTCGACGTCGACGGCGGCCGGGTCGACGTGGTGGCGCAGGTCCATGAGGCCTACCCGAGAGCAGCCGTCGTGGTGGTCACCACGGCCGACAGCCCGCGCCGGGCGATCCAGGCGATCTGGAGCGGCGCAACGGCATGGGCGTCCAAGACCAACTGCGCCCAGGACCTGCTCGACGTCGTACGAATCGCGGCGAACGGGGAGAGCTACTTCCCGCCGCAGCTGCTCGCCGGCGTGCTCCGGGAGCTCGTCGGACCCGGCGGCCCGATACCCCAGCAGCGCGGTGCGCTCGCCACCCTGACGCCGCGCGAGAACGACGTCCTGCTGTGCCTCGTCGAGGGGCTCGACCGCAAGGCGAGCGCCCAGCGGCTCCGCCTGTCGGTCAACACCGTGCGCACCCACGTGCAGAGCCTGTTCGCGAAGCTCCACGTGCACAACACGCTGGAGGCGGTCGCGGTGGCGCTCGACGCCGGGGTCCGGCCGCCCTCGACCGCGAACGGGCGCAGCGTCGTCTCGTCGCCGCACTAGGGGCACTAGGGGCACGAGGGGCACTGCACGCGTCGTAGCTGGGGTCGTCCTCCTGACTGATCCCGCGGGCATCCGATCTCCCTAACGTCAGCGGCGCCGGCACCTGTCGGCCGGTCTGCCGGTGCGGGACCGACATGCCGCTCGTCGCGCGTGAGGAACGGGGTCATCCCATGGAGCTCAGAGTCCTCCTGGTCGTCGGCGACGGGGCACCGTCGGACATCGACACCACGGTGGCGGATGCCGTCGCTGAGATCGCCCAGCGCACCGGCATCCACGTCACGGTCACCACGGCGCAGGACGGTGTGTGCGCGCGCCGCGAGGAACTGGCCCGCTATCACCTGGTGCACGTGATCGGCTCCCCGACGTTCGCGATGCTCGAGCTCGGCCGGAGCTCGATCCCTCTCGTCGTGACCCCGAACCGCCGGCAACGCCGCACCCACCCGGTGGCCCGGCGGCGGCCGGTCATGCGGCCCTGGTGGCTGGTCCATGGACGCAGCAACGCGGTCGCTCTGGTCAACGACGGCGTGGCGACGAGCAGCCACGTCCTGCCGCTGCCGCTCCTGCCCTACCTCGACGTGCACCCGGCGGAGTGGGCGTCCCTGCGGGCGAGAAGCAGGGTGGAGCTGGGGGTCTCGCCTGGGCAGACGGTGGTCGTCGGCTTCGGCCCGACCAGTGAGCGGCTCTGCCACGCCATGGCGCAGCTGAGCCGATCGGTCCGGCATGACGTGCTGCCGGTCTGGGTGGCGTCGGGCCCGAGCACCGGCGCAGCGTACGACGCACCTCATCGGGGCCTGCCGAGGCAGACGCACGTCGTCGGCGAGACCGTGGGCCGGCGCTTGCTGCCGGCCATGGACGTACTCGTGACCGCGGGGTCGAGCTTCGCCGCCCGCACCCCGGCCGTCGACGCCGCCAACGCCGGGATCCCCATCATCAGTACGCCGGGGGATGTCGCGGCTGACTTCGTGGACCTGGCCGAGGGCGGCTCGTTGCTGGTGACCTGCGACGCCGATCACCTCATCGACGCCGTCGACGACGCGCTGCAGGAGGCAGCCCGGGGGCGGACCCGCCGGCTGCGGCTGTCCGAGGTGGCGGACGGCGACGCCGCCATTGCCACGACCGAGCGCTGCTACTCGCGGGCCCTCCATCGCCCCCTCAGCGGCACGACGACTCTCCTCCGAGGCGCCTAGCCATGACCACCGAGGTCGCGGGGCGGCTCAGCCCGGCCGAGGGCCCGCCGGCTCCCCACCGCCGGGTCGCGTTCGCCTCCACCCCCGTCTCGGACGAGGCCAGGGTCGAGGTGGCCCGCGTCCTCGCGAGCGGCTGGCTGACCACGGGTGCACAGACGCTGGCGTTCGAGGAGGAGTTCGCGGAGCACCTCGGCGTCCGGAACGCGGTTGCCGTCAGCTCGTGCACGGCAGCCCTCGAGATCGCCCTCCGGGCACTGCGCCTGCCCGACGGTGCGGACGTCCTGACCCCGACCATGACCTTCTGCGGCGCGGTCCAGGCCATCCTGCACGCGCGGCTGCACCCCGTCCTGGTCGACGTGGACGCCCGAACACTGGTGCCACGCCCTGACCAGGTCGCGGCCGCGGCGGTCCGGTCACGGCCGGCCGCGATGGTCGTGCAGCACATGGCCGGCTACCCGGCGGACGTGACCGCACTGACGGAGGCCGCCGGCCTGCCGGACGACCGCGTCATCGAGGACGCGGCTCACGGCCTGGGCACGTGGGTGGGCGAGGTGCCGGTCGGGCGGGTCTCCCGCGCCGCCTGCTTCAGCTTCTACGCCACGAAGAACCTGCCCATGGGCGAGGGCGGTGCCGTCACGACGGAGGACGACGAGCTCGCCGACTTCGTACGGCGGGTTCGCCTCCACGGCATGTCGCGCGACGCCTGGCGGCGCTACGCTCCCGGTGGTGGCTGGGCCTACTCGGTCGACGACGAGGGGCTCAAGGCCAACCTGAGCGACGTGCACGCCGCGATCGGACGCGGTCAGCTGCGGCACCTGCCGGCGTGGCAGGAGCATCGACGCCTGATGGCCGACGCGTACGACAGTGCGCTCGAGGGCATCCCGGGCCTCATCCGCCCACCGCGGCCGGAGCGCGGCACCCACGCCTGGCATCTCTACATCGTGCGGGTCACTCCCGAGTTCGGCTGGCACCGTGACCAGGTGGCAACGGAGCTCACCCTTCGCGGCGTCGAGACGTCAGTGCACTTCATCCCGGTCCACCGGTTCCCGTACTTCCGTCGCACCCTCGGCAGCGACGGCTGCTCCGGCCTGGTCGAGGCTGACCAGGCCTTTGTCGAGGTGCTGTCGTTGCCCATGCATCCGGGGCTCACCGCCGGCCAAGTCGGCTACGTCGCAGACCAGCTCAGAACCATGCGCGGATAAGCCAGCGCTCCAGCATCGGAGGACCCATGTTCGCCCACATCCGGGATCGCGCCCACGCGGTGTCCGATGGTTCAGACCTGCTCACCGCTCTCGTCGTCGGGGCCGGCCAGGCGGGCAGAACCCTTGTACGGGCGCTGCGAGACGCGCCCAGCTACGGCCTGCGCCCCATCGGCTTCCTCGACGACGACGCCACGAAGCGCTCCGTCCACGGGCTGCCGGTGCTCGGCCCGCTCTCCTCGCTGGGCGACGTGGTGACGCGCACCCGGGCACACGTCGTGCTCATCGCGATTCCGCGGCTTCCCGTCGCCCAGGTGCGCCAGCTCAGCAACACGGCAACCTCCTCCGGGGCCTCCGTGCGCTACCTGCCGTCCTTCCTCGCCGCCGTCCAGCGCGATGCATACGCCAGTGACCTGCGGTCGGTCTCCCTCGAGGCACTCCTCGGGCGCAGCGAGCGGGACATCGGCGAGCAGGAGGGCAGGTCGATCGTGGCCGGGAAGCGGGTGCTGGTGACCGGCGCGGGCGGCTCGATCGGCAGTGAGCTGTGCCGGCAGATCAGGCGGTTCAACCCCGCCGCTCTCTATCTGCTCGACCACGACGAGTCCAACCTGCACCGGCTTCAGCTCGAGCTCAGCGGCGAAGCGCTGTTGGACACCGAGGAGATCGTGCTGGCCGACATCCGCGACGAGAAGCGGATCTTCCACACGTTCCAGGAGTTCGCTCCGCAGGTGGTGTTCCACGCCGCCGCGCACAAGCACCTGCCCGTACTCGAACGCCACCCGTGCGAGGGCGTCAAGACGAACGTCCGGGGGACGCAGGCCCTGGTGGAGGCCGCGCAGCTGGTCTCCACCGAGCGCTTCATCCTGATCAGCACCGACAAGGCGGCCGATCCGGTGTCCGTCCTCGGGGCCACCAAGCGGCTCGCCGAGATGGTGGTGCAGGCGAACGTGATGGGCACGACCAGCCTCGGCAGCGTGCGGTTCGGCAACGTGCTCGGCAGCCGTGGCTCGTTCCTGCCGACGCTGGCGGCCCAGCTGCGCCAGGGCGGCCCGGTCACGGTGACGCATCCCGACGTGACCCGCTTCTTCATGACGATCGAGGAAGCGGTCGGTCTGGTCCTCGTCGCCGCCTCCATGGCGGAGTACGGCGAGACGTTCGTCCTGGACATGGGCGACCCGGTGCGCATCGTCGACCTGGTGTCCGCCTATGCCGCTCAGCTGGGGGTGCGCGACTACCGCGTCGAGTTCACCGGCCTGCGCCCCGGCGAGAAGCTGCACGAGGCGCTCGTCAGCATTCAGGAAGCCTGTGTCGCCACGGCCCACGACCGGGTCAGCGCCGCCCGCCACCGACCGCTCCCGGCGGACTTCGGTCTGCACCTGGCCCGGATCTACCGCGCGGCTGACCGCAACGACGCCGAGGCCACCCGTTGCGGCCTGCGCGAGGCCATCCCCGAGTACGAGCCGATGCCGGTAACCCTCATCCCCCGTGCCAGGCAGGTCGAGGCCCTGGCCGCGCGGCTCGCGGAGCCTGAACCACGATGACCGCCCGGTTCGCCCTCACCGGGGGCGAATGCCTGAGGATCGACTGCGGTCCCGGGTGGGCCAGGAGGCAGATCGAGCGTGGCCTGGCCGGGGAGTCGTTCGACCACGAACCGGACGCCGCGACACCCACGACCGTGCACCTGATCGTGGAGGAGACCCGCAAGCCCTTCGTCCTGGCCGGCGCCGACCGGGTCACGCGCGGCGCCTGGAGCAACGGCACTGCCGTCCTCCTGGAGGACGCCTGCACCTCCGGCTTCACCCTGCTCTGCGAACCGCAGGACGACGTGCTCGTCGTACGAGCCCGCTGGGCCCCTCCCTCGCGGACCCGGATCGCGTCGGCGCTGCTGCGGCAACGGGCGAGTCTGCTGGTGCGGGCCGTGCTGCTGCAGTACCCGGTGATCTGGTGGAGCGGTGTGCACGGCCGGGCTCCGCTGCACGTCTCAGCCGTGCTGCTCGACCGGTCGGCTCCGCTCCTGGCCGGTCCCAGCGGCGTGGGGAAGTCGACGCTCGTCGAGGCGGAGATCGTGGCGGGCCACCGGGCGACGTGCGACAACCTCGCAGTGTCCGACGGGCACACCGTGTTCGGCCTCGTCGAGCCGCGCCGGACCAGCGGTGGATCCGGGCCCCGTACGTCGCACGGCAGGCGCGAGATGCCCTTCACCGGCCGGCTCGTGTCGGTGCGCCCCGACCGGGTGGTGGCCGTGTCGCTCAGCGAGACGGCACCGCGAGCGACCACGCGGGCGATCGACGGCGATGCCGCCTGTCGTGCGCTCGTCTCCGGGACGTACATGGCCGGGGAGCTGCGCCGCTACTGGACCTTCGCGGCCACGCTCGCGGCAGGGACCGGGCTCGGTCCGATGGCCCCACCGGTGGAGGCAGTCGCCCGTCGGCTCACGGGGACGCTGCCCTGCCTGTCGCTGGCCCTGTCCCGCACCTCGCCGACCCGCTTGTCGGACCTTGCCGGGCCGGCGACCGTTTCGGTCACCGTCGTGCCATGACCGCCGGGCCCCGGGTGGCCAGGTCGTCGTCGACCAGGTGGTTGCGCACCGCGAACGCCGAGGCCGCCAGGCGTGAGTGCACGCCGAGCTTCACCAGGACGTTCTGGATGTGGGTGCGGGACGTGCTGTAGCTGACGCCCATCTCGGCAGCGATCACCTGCGTGCTCTGACCCTGGACGAGCCGACGCAGCACCTCGTACTCCCGCGGTGTGAGGAAACCGGCGAGGGCGTACTCGTCGCTGCGGTCCGCGCGGCGCAGCAGCCGCCGAACGACTTCGGTCGGCACCGTCGCCCCACCGCCCGGTCGTGTCCGCTGGATGACCGAGACGATCTCCTGCAGTCGCTGGCTCTTGCTGCAGACGGCGGCGGCGCCGGCCCGCAGCGCGTCGCACAGCCGGTGACTCTCCATGGCCGCCGTCAGCACGACGACGGACGTCTTGGGCGAGCGCTGGACGATGGTGCGGATAGCGGCGATGGAGTCGCCGTCAGGGAAGTTGAGGTCCATGACGACGGTGTCCATCAGCCCGCCCGCAGCGCGGGCAATCGCGTCCTCCGGACGGAAAGCCGTCTCGACGACGTGTCCCTCCGGCACCAGCGCGGCGCTGAGCGCCTCGCAGAAAAGCACATGGTCGTCACAGAGCAGGACCTTCATCGGCTGTTCGCCCCTCAACGTTGAGATCGGTCAGACGATCGGGAATGGTGATGCGCAGCAGTGCGCCGCCGAGGTCGCTTCGACGGATCTCGAAGCTCCCGTGCACGTTGCCCACGAGCTCGGCCACGACGCCGAGACCGAGTGATGCGCGGCCCCGCGGTGCGGTGCCGAAGCCCGGACCGGAGTCCTCGACGACGAGCAGCGTGGAATCCGCTGATCGGCAGATCTGGAAGCGCACCCGGCCGTCGTCGCCCGCCGCCCGCACGGCGTTCTCCAGCAGGTTGCTCATCGCTCGGCGCAACAGGGACGCATTGGCGACGACCGATGCCTCTTCGTCGACGATCAGCTCCAGGTCGACGGACTGGCTGAGCTGCATCGCCAGCACGATGTCGTCGATGCAGTGCCAGACCCGCAGCCGCTCATGCGATGTCGACCGGTCCAGCATGTGCTCCAGGAGATCGGTCAGCTGGCTTGCCGCGCGGGCAAGGTGGTGCATCGTCTCGTGGGTCACGGTGTAGGGGCCGCGGTCCATGACGTGGATCAGGGCGCTGAGAGACGCGGCCTGCTGCCGGGCATCATGCAGGATCTGCGCCAGCCGGTCGTCCGGCAGATTGCCGTGAGACTTTCGCCGGTCCCGGATACGGGCATCACCAACACGGGGTTCCCTGGTAGCCACTCCCCTGTCCCCCTCGCCTGCCTCGTCCGTCGCCACCCGCGGAGCCCCGTTTCCGTGGAGGCCTCAGCGTCAACCGGCACCAACTGTTAATCAAGTGTTTACCAACGGAATGACTAATTCGGACTATGGCCTAATCGCCACATTTGACTTTGTGCACTTGATCCACTGCGCATTGCTGTCGGTTCGACACTTTTTGTTACTCCCGTGGCACCCTGCGTGACGACAAGCCCCGGGATGACGGCCCAGCAAACTGATAACCGACCGATAACGGTGCGTGCCGAGGTTCGTGCGGATATGACCCACACCGCAGTAATTGTCCAAAAACCTTCGCCGGCGAAAGGGCGGCAAGGGCATTTTGGATTACCAAAACAATTGGCTCGGCCAGATATGCAGCAGGCCCCGGGCTTTACCGGGTGGTGCGCAGCACCATGAACGGCTCTGCGGCCGACATGCCGACGACGCTGCCCCAGTAGGCCGCCCGGGTGCGTAGCGCGTTGAGGCCGCGGGGGTGTGGCTCAGCCCGCAGTTCGCTGTCGTAGCAAGCCATTGCCGCGATCTTGGCGTCGAGGGTCTCTTCGATGTCGACGAAGGCGTTGGGCGAGAACCGGTCGCCCAGCCCGGGCCAGCCCCACTCGGTGGACGAGGGCGTCTCGAAGGCGAACAGCTCCCGTACGCCTCGTCGCTGGTACGGGCGGCAGGCCGTCCAGGTCGCTCGCGCGACGACGCCATGGTCAAGGTTCACGTCGCCGGCGAAATGCGTGTAGACGACGTCGGGCTGCCACAAGTCGAGGGCCGCGTCGACGATCCCGGTGACCTCGATCAGCGGGAGGCTGTCGAGGCGCTGATCCGGAAGGTCCGCGAAGACGATCTCGGCCAGCCCCAGGCGAACCGCGGCCTTCTGACCCGCGAGCCGCAGCTCGTCGCGCATCTCGGTGGGGTACCGGCTGCTGGCACCGTCCGCGACCACCAGCGCGGTCACCTCGGCACCCTCGCGGGCGTGGCGGGCCAGCGTCCCGCCCACCCCCAGCACCTCGTCGTCCGGATGCGCGACGACTGCGACTACGCGCATGGCTCCGCTCCTGCCTGTGCCAACGCTTCGCAACCCCCCGGTGAGCCTGCCGAGCATCCCGGGCGGCCGGCCGCCGACGGACCCGCATTTGACGTAGCCCCTCTACGCCGCGGGAGCGAGGACCGGCGTGGAGCGCCGGTGCATCGTCACATCGGTCACGGCAATGAGAGGCAGCTCATGGAACTCAGTGAAGCGTTCGTCCGGGTGATCGGCCGGCACATTGCGATGATCGCGGTTCTCGTCGTGTGTGGTCTGCTCGGCGCAGGTCTCCTGCTCGGCGGGGGGACGACGCAGTACCGCGCGACGGTGCGACTCGCGCTCGATACCGGTGATCCCGCGACCCAGGCACAGTCCACCGTGATCGCGGACACGGCCAGGGCATTGGCGACGAGCCCGTCCCTGGTCGCGGGGTCGTTGCGCACCATCGGCGCCTCGCGGGACGCGGTCAACGTGGCCCAGCACGAGGTCGCCGTCCAGGGCCTCGGGTCCTCCGGCGTCGTCGCGCTCAGCGTCGGCGATGCCGACAACCAGGTGGCGGTCTCCCTGGCCAAGCAGATTGCGACCGACGTCATCGCCGCGCACGACCAGGTGATCAACGGGCGCTACGAAAGCACCCTGAACACCCTCGAGGCCGCGATCACGCAGACCCGCAGGGACATCGCATCCATGGACGACCACATCAAGGGGGTCGGTCCCCTGTACGAGGTGGCGAAACCGACCGGCGGCGTACCGCTGAGCGAGCGCCCGTGGGCGGAGCCGAACCAGCTGCTCCGTCAGCGCGCCGACCTCGCGCAGCGCCTCGGCTCGCTGAACTCCGAGCACGCGACCCTCGAGGCCGACCACTCGTTGCACGCCGCGGGGGCGATCATCGACAACGCCACTCCCGCTGACCGGGTGGCCGGCCGGCTCGTGTCGGACATCGCCCTCGGCGGGTTGCTCGGACTGCTGGCCGGCATCGCCGTGGCGTCCCTGCTCGAGACTTTCCGCCCGACGCTCGTCGGCCGCGACGCGCTGGCCCGCAACCTCGGGGCTCCCGTGCTGGCCGAGGTGCGTGGTGTCTCGACCGCAGAGGCCGACCTCGCCGAGGCCGCCATGCACATCGAGCTGGCGGCGGTCGCCGCGAGAGTCGACCGGGTCGGGCTGCTCTCCATGCGCCGACAGCTGGACGTGGGGCCGATGACCGACCTCCTGGCCCAGTCGGTTCGCGGGCTCGACGTCGATGTCATCACCCGGCGCGGTTCCAGCGCGGTGCCGCACCAGAACGGCGGCGACGACCTGGACGCCGGCAACGCGGGGGCGAGCAGGGCCGGCGCTGCCGGGACGACCGGCGTCGTGCTGGTCACCCCGAAGGTCGTACGGGTCTCCGAGCTCAGCCGCATCGTCGAGTTCTTCACCATCAGCGGATGGCCCCTGCTCGGCCTGATCGTCGTCCCGGCCCGCCGCTCCCCGCTCGGGCTGCGCATCGTCTGGGAGGCCCCAGGCCCCCAGCCGCCTCGGCACCGTCCACACCTGCAAGCCACCGAGGGATCGAAGGGGGACCAGGCGTGGACATCACGGTCCTGAGCCAGGACGACCCGAGGGTCGATGCCGAGCCGCGGGTGTTCGACAGCGAGGACGTGCCGGCCGATCCCGACGTCGTGGCCACGCTGGCGAACGGGGTGTCCGACATCGACCTGGCGGCGCCGCCGGTCGTCCTGCCGGACTTCCATCACAAGGCAGACCTGGAGATGCCTTCGAGCATCGCCGTCGCCACGCGGGACACCATCCGCCCGGCCTTCACCAGCGCATCGGTCAACTGCGGAATGGCACTCATCGCGTTCGACAGCGACGTCCCGGACGAAGCCGCGATCACGCGGTTCTACGACGCCGTCAGGTCCCGCTACCCGCACCCGCCGAGCTGGCGGCGCGAGCTCTCGCTGGCCGACGTCCTGCGAGCGGCGGACGAGGGATCCGCCTTCGGCATGGAGCGTTATGGCCTGCCGGCTGAGGCACTCGAGCGGGTGGAAGAGGACGGCCGCCTCTCCCTTGCCAGGTACGGGGGCGTCGAACGGCTGAGGCGCGAGCTGCCCCGCCTGTCCTTCCACGTGTCGCGGTTCCGGTTCGGCAGCATCGGCCCGAGCAACCACTTCGTCGAGCTGCAGCGGGTCGAGGAGATCCTCGACCCGGTGGCCGCCGAGGTGCTGGGCGTCAGCGAAGGTCAGCTGACGCTGCAGTACCACGCCGGCGGCGGGCTGCTCACCGGCCAGGTCGGCCGACTCTTCGCCCGCCGGCAGAAGATGCACGGCTCGCTCCAGCTGCAGATGGCGCTGGCCCGGCCGCTGGCGCACCTGACGTCGGCCAGGTCGGCGGCCCAGCTCAAGCAGCGGCTGGCCCTGTACTTCCGTCCCGGCTGCCCGGCCATCCCGCTCGACGGACCCGAGGGCACCCGCGTCATGCTCGCCAACGCTGCCGCGATGAATTACGGGTTCGCCTTCCGCGCCGCGACGTACGGCACCCTCGCCGGGGTGGCCCGCGAGGTGCTGGGGGCACGGGACCCGCAGCTCGTGGTCGACTCGCCGCACAACTCGATCTATGAAGAGCAGGTCGGCGACCGGCCAGCGATCGTGCACCGGCACAACTCCTGCCGGGCCTACCCCGCGTCCCGGATGAGGCCGGGCACGGCGTTCGGATCGGTCGGCCAGGCCGTACTCCTGCCCGGGACGCATCGCACCTCCTCCTACCTCTGCGTCGCGGGCGACCACCCCGAGCGCAGCCTCTACTCCGCCTGCCACGGCGCCGGAACCGTCGTCGACAAGTTCGCCGCCGACGGAGAGTCGGGCTCCGACCGCGACGGCCACACGACGCTGCGCTACCGCTACAGCGGCGACGCACCGGCCCGCGTCCCCCAGCTCGACGATCGCGGCGTGGATGCCGCGCTGCGCATCCTGGTCACCCACGGTCTGGTGCGTCCGGTCGCCCGGATGCGCCCCCTAGCGGTACTGCACTGAGCCGGCCGCAGATGAACACCATGACCCCGCTGTACCACCCTGCTCCGGGCAGCGCCGCGCTGGCCATCCGGGCAGCCGGCACCACCGGCGCCGACCGTCTGTCACCGGCAGCGGCCGTACGCGGTGCCCGCGAGCGGAGCGGGGTGGCTCGGACAGCTGTCGCGGTCGGCCTCGCCGGCTTGCCGATCCTCCAGCCGACCTTTGCCGGCAACCTCGGCCCTGCCGACGCAGCGATGCTGCTGGGCGTGGGCGGCGCCCTGCTGTGGGCAGGGACCACCAAGCAGGTCTTGAAGGGCGCCTACCTGCTGCCGCTGGCTGTCATGCTGCTCGCGGGGCTGATCTCCGGAATGGCAGGAGCCCAGCCGGGTGCGGCCCTGCTGGCCGTCGGCCAGGACGTCTACCTCGTGCTCTGGGCCTTGGCCTGCCTCAACGTGAGCCGCGACGGCGAGTCGGCCGGGTTCGTCGTACGGGCGTGGTGCCTGACCTCCTTCGCCTGGGCCGTCTCACTGTTCTTCGTGGTCGGCCACACCACACTGACCGCCGCCTCGACGGGCGACACCCGGCTGGCCTTCACCGCTGACACCAACGGTGCCGGCCTGTACTTCGTACTCTCGATCTTCGTCATGGTCGCCGCGCGTCGTCCCCGGCGGCGGCTCTGGCGCTGGACGGCCATCGCGTTCCTCGCCGCGGACACCGTGCTGACCGGGTCGCTCGGGGCGCTCAGCGGGCTGTTCGCCGGTCTCGCCATCGCCATCATGCTCGGCGTCTTCGCCCGCCGCGGCCCGGCGCCGGCGCTCGCGCTGATCCTGGCCATGGGGCTCGCGGCGGCGTCCGGGACGCTGTTCGTGCAGCGCTACCGGGTCATCGAGGGTGCTCATGCCAGCGCCAGCCCCATCCTGCGCAACTCTCTCGGCCGGGGCGCGCAGAGCTCAGCCGAGCGCAGCGAGCTGAACAAGGAGACCCTCGGACTCGTCAAGACGGTCTCGGTGCTCGGCGGCGGACCCAACACGACGGAGCAGCAGCTCCGTGACCAGCAGGCGCCGTACCCCAAGCAGGCCCACAACGACTGGATAGCCGCGCTCGTCGAGCGAGGCGTCCTGGGGCTGGCCGGCATAGCCCTGCTCGCCATGGAGATTGGCCGGCGGACGGCTGCGGCCCGAGATCCCGCGCGTCTCCGGCGGCCGTACGCGGAGGTCTTCCCGGCAGCCCACTACCTCGTCGGCGGGATGGTGACCATCGCGATCTTCAGTCTCACCCATGAAGTGCTCCACGACCGGACGGCCTGGACGCTGCTCGGCATCGTCGCCGCCATCTCGATCTTCGGTCGTCGGGCTGAGCCAATACCGGGAGGGCAATGATGCGCGCACTCGTGACCGGAGCGGCCGGCTTCGTCGGATCGCACCTGTGTGAGAAGTTGCTCAGCGAAGGTGCGGAGGTCGTCGGAGTCGACGCCTTCACGGACTACTACGACGTGGCTGCCAAGCGCAGGAACGCCGTGCACCTGCAGCGGAACCCCCGCTTCGTCCTCGTCGAGGGCGACCTGGCCGCGCTGCCGCTGGCCCGCCTGGTCGCCCGTGCCGACACGGTCTTCCACCTCGCGGGACAGCCGGGCGTACGGGCCTCGTGGGGCAACGACTTCGGGATCTACGTCCACCACAACGTGGTCGCCACTCATCGGTTGCTCGAGGCGTGCAAGGAGGCGGCCCTGCACAAGCTGGTCTACGCGTCGAGCTCGTCGGTCTACGGCGACAGCGAGACCTACCCGACCGCTGAGTCGCTCCGGCCCGCCCCGGTGTCGCCGTACGGCGTGACCAAGCTCGCCGCCGAGCACCTGACGGAGGTCTACCGGCGCAGCTTCGGAGTGCCGGCCGTCTCCCTGAGGCTCTTCACCGTGTACGGCCCGCGGCAACGGCCGGACATGGCGTTCGCCCGACTGGTCAGGGCCGGCCTCACCGGTGCCACCTTCGATCTCTACGGAGATGGCGAGCAGACCCGCGACTTCACCTACGTCGGGGACGTGGTTGCGGCGATGGTGGCCGCCGCCGGCACCAGCTGGTGCGGGGTCGCCAACATCGGCGGCGGGTCGCGCACCTCGATGAACCGCGTGCTCGAGATCGTCCGCGGGCTCTGCGGCGGCCTCGAGGTACGTCAGGAGCAGGTGGCGCGGGGCGACGTCCGGCACACGGCGGCGGACACCTCCGTAGCGGCAGCACATCTCGGCTACCGGGCCCGTACCCCCTTGGCCGAAGGGCTCGCCGCCATGGTCGCCGCCGAACGGGCCCAGCTGACGGCCGCCGCGTCATGAGCCGGGCCTGGATGGCCACGCCGGCCCAGGTGGTGGACACTGCCGGCATACCCCCGGCTCCCGCGCAACCGCGGATCAAGGTGCTGCACGTCATCACCCGCCTCGACGCCGGAGCCGGCGGCAACACGCTGGTGTCCGCCATCGGCATGGACCGCGGGCGGTACGAGGTCTGGATCGCCGGCGCCGCAGGCGGACCGCTGTGGCAGGACGCCCAGCGGCACGGGATCCGTACGGTGCAGATGACCTCTCTCCGGCGCGAGATCGCTCCGGTGGCCGACCTCGCGGCGCTGATCGCGCTGGTCCGCCTCATCCGACGCGAGCGGTTCGGCATCGTGCACCTGCACTCGGCGAAGGCGGGCGTCCTCGGCCGGCTGGCTGCGGCGATGTGCCGCGTACCGGTCGTCGTCTACACCTTGCACGGCAGGGACCCGTGGTGGCCAGCGCCCGGCGGCGAGGTCAACGACCTCGGGGACACGATGTCCGGAGCTTTGCGCACCTTTCTGTTCCTGGAAAGGGCACTGTGCCACCTGACCGACCGGTTCGTCGCGGTCTCGCCAACGGTGGCGCGGGATGCGGTGCTGGCACGGGTCGCGAGCCCGGGCCGGATCGACGTCGCGGCGTCGGCGGTCGACGTCGACGGCATCGCCGACCACGCCCGGGCCAGTGCGGCCGCAGCACTCGGCCTACCCGAAGGCGTACCCCTGATCGGATCGGTCGGCCGCCTCGATGCGCAGAAGGCGCCGCTCGACTTCATCCACATGGCCGCCGAGGTGCACCGGCGGCACCCCGACGCGCGCTTCGTCATGGTGGGTGAGGGCGACCTGGCCGACGCCGCCGCCGTTCTCGCCCGCGTCCTCGACGTCCCGGTCCTGTTCGCCGGCTACCGCAGCGACGTGGCCGAACTGGTAGCCGCCTTCGACGTCTTCGTCATCAGCTCGCTCTATGAGGGGGTCGGCCGGGCCCTGACCGAGGCGCTGGCCTCCGGGTGCCCGGTCGTCGCCACGGCGGTGGACGGTGTCGTCGACGTCGTCGTGCCAGGCGCCACCGGGCTCCTGGCAGCCGCCCGCGATCCCTCGGGTCTGGCGGACCGGGTGTGCTGGATGCTCGAGCACCCGGTCGAGGCCGCCCGGATGGGCGCGCAGGCCCGCACCTCCGTCTGCGAGCTGTTCGCCCCGGCGCGGCTGTGCTCGACCCTGGACGAGATCTACTCCGCCGCGCTGGGTCTCGTACCACTGGCCCAACCGGAGCCGGCTGCTGCCACGATCCCGGCGAGCCGCCGGGACACGGGATCGGTGGCCGATGTCCTCAGCTGATGCGCGGGAGCTCAACTGGCAATTCGTCCTGCCGGACGAGCCGGCCGGACTGCTGCTGCTCAGCCGCGAGGAAGCGCACCTCTACCGGCGCCTTGCCGACAGGCGCGGTCCCGCGACGACGGCGGGCGTCGTGGTTCCGGACCTCTCCGTGTGGGCTTCCCGGTGGTCCGGGCGCGGAGCGCTCAGGGACGCAGCACAAGCAGTCGCACCCGGCGGCTGGCTGTGCGTCGGCTTCCCGAACCGGCTCTATCCCGGCGCGACGGCCGCACGAGGGGCCATGGCGCTGCACACAGCGAAGGCAACGCTGCGCGCCGCGGGGCTCGCGCCGAGAACCGTCTACCTTTCGTTGCCCGACCACCGGCACCCGGCAGTGCTCGTCGATGCGCGGCTCCGCGGCCAGCTCGACTACGTCTTCCAGCACCAGTTCCTGACCTACGTCCCGGGGTCCTCGGCCCGGGTCAGGCTGGCCCGACGGGGGCTGGTCGCCGTGCGACGGATCGCCCTCGTGATGCCTCAGTGGTTGCGCGTCGCCTGCGCACCCGGCTACTGCGTCCTCGCCTGGAGGCCCCGTGATTGACCTCGTGTGCGAGCGCCTGCGTGGCGTCGACACCTCCGGACTCTGGGGGCTGCGCCGCCTTCCGGTCAGCGGCGTGGTCCTCGGGATGGACCGCGACCCGCTCGCCAAGGTGACCCTGTTGCTCTTCGACGACCGGGGAGAAGCCTGTGCGGTCGCCAAGGTCGCCCGGGACCGCCGGTCGGAGAAGGCACTCGAGCAGGAGTACTCGGCGCTGTGCCACCTCGCCTGTTCGCCGGTCGCGGGTCTTCGCAGCGGGGTGCCGGCACCCCTCCTGCTCGATCGGGTGGGTCACCGGCTCGTCGTGGTGACCACGGTGATCCCCGGATCACCGATGACCGTCGGCTACTACACCCCCGGGCATGTCACCGACCCGGTCGCGGTCGGGCGGGACTTCGCAACGGCGGGCGGCTGGCTCAGCGCCTTCCAGAGCGCGACCGCGACGGCGTCGGTCACGCTCGGCGACGAGCTCTTTCGCGACCACATCAAGCCGGTCCTCGCCGGCTACCGGCTCCACGTCGGGTGGAGCGACTGGGAGGCGGAGGCGTTCGCCGACCTCGAGACCGACGCGCGCGCCCTGCCACCCACGCCGATGAGCCTCGGTGTCGTCCACGGCGACTACGCCATCGGCAACATCCTCGTCGACCGGGGCACACTGGCCGGCGTCATCGACTGGGAGCTCTCCCGTCCCACCGGGGTCCCGATGACGGACGTCCTCAAGTTCGCCGCGTCGTACTCCTCGTTCCTCGATCGCGCAGCACCACCACACGGGCAGGGTATGCACGGCCACCCGGGGTGGCGGCCGGCCCGGCAACGGTGGGAGTCACCGAGTGGATGGGCGAACCTCACCGGCTTCATGTACGGGTTCCACGGCGAGGGCTGGTACCCGGACCTGGTCCGCGCGTTCGTCAGCGGGCACGCCGGTCGGCTCGGTCTCCCCCCCGCGGCGATCCCCGTGCTGCTGCGCACCTTCGTCGCGGAACAGGCGACGGTCCTGGCCAACCGGGCGTACGCGCGCGGCTATCAGCAGCTGCTCCACGCGCTGCACGACCTGGCCAGAAGCAACCGCAGCGTCAGCGGGCGGCGATGATGGCGTCCCAGACCGCGCGCCGGGTCGGCGCCAACCTGCGCGCCCGACTCCTCGCCCTCGCAGCACTTACCGTCACCAGCCTCGTCGTCGCCCGCACCGCGGGGACCGCCGGGGTCGGGGACTTCACCCTGCTGCGCGTACTGCCGTGGCTGACCGGGCTGGCGATGAGCAACGGGGTCTACGCGGCCGCACCGTACTTCCTGTCCGGGCCCGACCGCCATGAGCAGCGGTTCCGGACGACCATCCCCACGATGGCCCTCGTAGCCGGAGTTGCAGGAGGCGGCCTGTGGGCACTTGCCTCGCCGCTGTTCGCTCCGGTCGTCTTCAGCGACGTCGCGCCGGTCCTCGTGGCCGCCGCCGGCATCTCGGTCCTGACCCAGCTCGCCGAGTCCACCGGCAAGGCCTGCTCGCAGGGCTACGGCGACTGGGGCGGCAGCAACCGGGTCATCGTGCTCGAGGAGCTGCTCTTCCTGCCGTGGTACGGCCTGCTGCTCGGGACCGGCGTCGGCACCTACGCCGCCATCGTCTTCGCCCTGCCGCTAGGTGACGTCTCGACGTCGCTGCTCGCTTGGACCAGGTTGGCCCGCCGCGGCTACTTCAAGGGCGCGGGCAGGCCCTCACTCACCCTGGCCCGGCGGGTATCCGGCTACGGGCTGCGGGCCGAGGCGGGCAGCCTCATGCAGACCCTCAACGCCCGGCTCGACTTCGCGATCGTCGCGGCGCTGCTGGGCCCGCGGTCGGTCGGGGTCTATGCCATCGCGTCCCGCTATGCCGAGCTCCTGCGGCTGCCGTCCCTCGCCCTGAACTACGTGCTGCTGCCGGGCTATGCGCACGCCGGACAAGCCGTCGCCGGGGACGGGGCCCGGCGGTCGCTCGCCCGGCTCTGGTGGACGCCGCTGGCGGCCGCCGTCCCCATGGCGCTGCTCGCACCGGTCGTCCTGCCGCTCGCGTACGGCAGCGACTTCCGGGCGTCCGCTGCCCCTGCGGTGGTCCTGATCGCGGGTCTCACCGGCTGTGTGGTCAACGGCATCGTGAGCGCGTACCTCGCCGGGGTGGGCCGCCCCGGGCTCAACTCCGCAGCCATCGGTGCCGGGTTGCTGGTCACGGTGCTGCTCGACGTGCTGCTCATCCCCCGGTGGCACGTGATGGGTGCTGCCGCCGCCTCGACGTTCACCTATCTCACGACGACGGCGGTGCTGGTGGTGCTGTTCCGGCGGACCGCACGGCGAGCCGCCGGCGCAGCCGGCCCGGCGCCCGCCCGGGTGTTGGAGGCGGCGCCATGAGCATCTCCGTCTCGCCGGTCCGCCGGGCCACGACCGACCGCGGGCCGCACACGTCGATCGCCAAGCGGGCCTTCGACCTCGTCGTCGCGAGCCTCGCCCTGCTGCTGCTGCTGCCGTTGCTCCTGGTGATCGCGACGGTGATCCGGCTGGACACGCGAGGCCCGGTGTTCTTCCGCCAGGTGCGGGTGGGCCGAGGCGGCAGGACGTTCGAGATCCGGAAGTTCCGCACGATGCGGTGCGGGGCCGAGCGTCTCGGGGTCAACATCAGCCCGACGGGCGACCCGCGGATCACCAGGGTCGGCCGCCGGCTCCGCAGCAGCTACCTCGACGAGCTGCCCCAGCTGATCAACGTGGTCCGCGGCGAGATGTCGTTGATCGGTCCACGTCCGGAGACGCCGGAGTTCGTCGCCCTCTACCGACCGGACGAGCTGCGGGTGCTGACCGTCCGGCCGGGGGTGATGGGGCCGTCCACGCTGCGCGGCATGACGGAGGAGGACCGGCTCGCCGACGCCGACGACGCCCTGGACCTCTACGTCTCGACCATCCTGCGGGAGCGGGTCTCGGCCGACCTGACCTATCTGGACACCTGGTCGCTGCACAACGACGTGCGGCTGATGTGCGCGCAGGTCTGGGCCATCGTGAGGAGACTGTGGTGAGCCAGCTTCGTGGCACCGAGGCCGTACCGGAGGCCCCTCGTCGTTCCGGTCGGGCGACCGTCGTCCGCCGCTGGACCGACGGTGCCTCATGGGATGCCTTCGTGGCTGCAGCCCCGGACGGCACGGTGGCGCACCGGTGGCCCTGGCTGCGCGTCGTGGCGGAGACCTACGGCCACCCGACGTTCGCGCTGGGCGCCGTACGCGGCGGCACCCTCACCGGTGTCCTCCCACTGGTGCTGGTGCGCAGCCGCATCTTCGGCCGGCACCTGGTCTCGATGCCCTATCTTGACTGCGGCGGGATCTGCTCCGCGGGTGACGCGGACGCCGAGGAGGCCCTGCTCGCGTCGGCGGTGGCGATGGCAGCCGACGCCGGTGCCCCGCTCGAGCTCCGGCACCGCACGCCACGCCCGTACGCCCTGCCGGCATCGACCCACAAGGTCACCATGACTCTCGACCTGGCCGGCGGTGAACCCGCTGTGTGGCAGCGGATCAAGTCCAACCGCCGGGGACAGGTCCGCAAAGCGCAGCGCAACGGGCTGACCGCAGAGATAGCAGGACCGGAGGCAGTGGATGCGCTGTTCTCCGTACTCGCGACGAACATGAGGGACCTCGGGTCGCCGATGCACCGTCGCTCCTTCTTCCGGAACACGGTGCTCGCCCTGGGCGATGACGCCCGCATCCTCCTGGTGCGCCATGAGGCCGAGGTCGTGGGGGCCGGCCTGCTGCTGGCGCACGGCGACTCGATGGTGCTGCCGTTCTCTTCGGCCCTAAGGTCGACGTTCTCCCTTGGTACCAACCAGTTTCTCTACTGGGAAGCCGTCAGGTACGCCCTTGCTTGCGGCTGCCGGCTCTTCGACTTCGGCCGGTCCTCACCGGGCTCCGGCACCTTCGAGGCGAAGCGTGAGTGGGCTGCCGAGCCGGTCCAGCTCTACTGGTACGGCAGCGGCGGCGACGCCGCCGAGATCTCGCGTCCCCGTCAGCTCGCCGTCCGCGCCTGGCAGCGGCTGCCGGTGCCGGTGGCGACGGCCGGCGGGCACCTGATCCGCGGCGGGCTGCCGAAATGACGCGACAGCCCGCCGCGATGACCCGGCGCCGTCTCGCAGCGAGCCGGCGATGCGCCGTCGTGCTCGGCGTCCTCGCCGCGTTGTCGATGCCGATGCCGATGGCGACCGCACTGACGCGCGCAGGGCCGGGTCCTGTGACATTCGCCGCTCCCTTGCCGCTGCGACCGATCATCGCCCAGGGCGTCAGCAGCGCCAACCCCGCGCACCTGGTGCGCGACCGGGCGTGGGACTTCGCGGAGATGGCCAAGACCTTCGACACCGTGAGCCTGCTCCCCGGCGACCCGACGGCCGTCCGGCAGGCTCGCGCGGCTGGGCTCTCCGTGGTCCTGGAGCTCGACTTCAAGTCGTACTTCTTCTCGGGGGAGGATATCTCCGCCAAGGTCGACGCCGTGGTGCAGCAGATCACGGCGGCGCCGGGGACGGTCGTGGCGGTGAGCGTCGCTGACCGCGTCAACGAGAAGTACTCGCCCGAGGAGGCGCTCCGCTATCTCGCCGCGACGGCGGGCGTGCTGCACCGGCAGGTCCCAGGCATGCCCGTCGTGGTCAACGTTGCCGACTGGGAGCTCACCTGCGGCAGGCCCAACCAGTCGGCCTGCAATGCGCACGACCCGCGGTTCCAGTACGAGACCCACAAGGTCCTCGACATCCTGTACCGCAGTGGCTACGTCGACGGTTTCACCATCGCGGACAACCTGAAGAACGACGACCTCCAAGCGCAGCGGGCGGCGTGGGCCGAGGCTCGTACCCGGTGGCCGGCGCCGTTCATCCTGTGGTCGACGTGCTCGCAGCTCTCGTTCCCCGAAAACCGCTACCCGGGCACCCCGGACTCCGCAGCCCGCGTGGCGGAGGCGTACATGGCGGCACCGATGGAAGGCGGCGCCGACGGCCTCGCCCTGTGGGCCTGGCATCAGCTGTACGACGGGGCCGTCTACTCGTTCCTGGACAAGAGCGGCTCCCCGAACTCGCTGTGGACCGCGATGGTGGCGGCCGCTCGCGAGCTCCGGCAACCTTCCCACGGGCCGACCGTGGTGAGTCCGGCGGTCGGCGCCGGAGCGGCCCCGGATCGGTCGACGGTTCCTGCAGCACGCAAGGCCGGCTCGTCGATCGCCATCGGGCTGTGGTCGGCGATCGGGTTCCTCCTCATCGCCGGCGTCCTGGGCGGGGGGTGCGTAGCACGCGCCCGGCAGCGCGCCCGCGGACAGCTGGAGGCGGCGACGACCCGGCACGTCGACCTGGCCCGGGTACGGGACGCCCAGCAACGGAGGGACGAGCCGTCGACATGGCGATGACCTCCCTGGTTCGCGCTGTCGTAGGACGCCTACGTCCGCTGCGGGAGGACCAAAGCCCCGCACCGGTCCTAGCCTTCGAGACGGATGACCGAAGGGGCAGCGTGAGTCGCGGACAACGCAGCGCAGGCCGGCGGCGCCTCCTGGCGTCGCTGGCGGCAGGCTGCCTCGCCGTCGCTGCCCCGCCGGGCACCGCCGCAGCGTCGCCCGCCCCTGTCCTCTACGTCGGTGGCACCGGCTGCTCGGACGCGGGCGCCGGCACACAGCTCGAGCCGTACTGCACCATCTCCGCCGCGGCCAGGGTGGCCGTCGGCGGGCAGACCGTCCAGGTCGCCGGCGGCACCTACACCGAGGACGTGCGCCCCGCCCGGTCCGGCTCGTCCTCCGCGGTCATCGCGTTCACCAGCGCGCCTGGGGCAACACCCGTCGTGACCGGCGCCGATCACGCGTTCGACCTGAGCTACCGCAGCTTTGTCACGGTCACCGGCTTCACGAGCAGCGCGACGACATCGAGCGGCATCTATCTCAAGAGCTCCGACCACATCACGATCGCGCAGAACGTCGTCACGACTGCCGGACTGCCGGTGGCCGGCTACACCGCGTACGGCATCTATCTCAACGCCACGACGGACTCCGTCGTACGGGGCAACGTGACGTACGGCAACAGCTCTGCGGGCATCTACCTCACGAGCGGCACGACCCGCGTCACCATCGACGGCAACGAGTCGTTCGGCAACGCAAATGGCTACCAGCGCGCCGCGACCGGCATCGACATCCGGTCGCCCGGAAACACCATCACCCGCAACCGCACGCACAACAACGAGGACTCCGGCATCCAGGCCTACCCCGGCGGGGACGGCAACCTGATCGCCGGCAACGTCTCGTACGACAACAAGGGGTTCACCACCACCCCGGAGTCCAACTGCGACCAGCCGGTCAGCGGTGCCTCCGGCTGCATCACCGGTGACCACGGCATCGACGACTACGGCACCTACGCCAACACCGTCACCGGCAACACCATCTACAACAACGTCTCCGCCGGCATCAACGTCGAGGGCGTGACTGCCTCGTGGCTGACGACCGCGATCGGTGCCGGCGACTCCACGGTCCCGGTCGGCACGGGGAAGGGGTTCCCCACCGCCGGCGCATACACGATCCAGGTCGACAGCGAGCAGATGACGGTCATCGCCGGCCAGGGTACGACCACGTGGACGGTGACCCGTGGAGCGAACGGGACGACCCCGGCGTCGCACGCTGCCGGCTGCGACGGAACCTCTTGCTCGCCAAAGAACCTGAACGTGCTGCAGCAGGCCGGGTTCGCTCTCGAGAACAACATCAGCGTCGACAACGCGATCAACTGCCCGGACGGCAACGGCGGCGTGCAGACCGCGTGCAACCGCACCAAGGGCGAGATCAGGGTCGACCAGTACTCGTGGGTCGGCACCAGCGCGAACAACAACCTGGTCTGGACCAGCTCGACGGCCTACACCTACGTCTACACATGGGGAAATCCCATGTACAAGACGCTCAGCGCCCTCCGCACGGCGACCGGCCAGGAGGCCGGCGGCACGCAGACCAATCCGCTGTGGGCAAACCAGGCGGCGCACGACTTCCGGTTGTCGACCGGGTCGCCGGCCATCGATGCCGCTGACTCCGCCGCCTCCGGCGAGCTGACTGCCGACGTGGCCGGCGGGTCGCGCGTCGACGACCCCGCCACGGCCGATACGGGGGTCGGGCCACGGACGTACGACGACCGTGGCGCATACGAGTACCAGCCCGCAGGCCCACCCTCTCCCCCGGCGCTCTCGGCCACGGCCGGCGACGGGCAGGTGCAGCTGGCGTGGACGTCGGGCACCGGTGGCGGCGCACCGATCAGCCAGTTCTCGATCTGGCGGGGAACCAGCTCCGGCGGTGAGGCGCTGGTTGCCTCCGTGGGCGGGAGCGCCTCGTCCTTCACGGACACCGGACTGGCCAACGGGAGCACGTACTTCTACTACCTGACCGCGACGAGCAGCGCGGGTTCCTCTGCGCCGTCCAACGAGGTGTCGGCTCAGCCCACCGCCCCCACGCCGACGCCGACTCCCACCGCCTCGTCGACACCCACGCCCACCCCCTCGTCGCCCAGCCCCACCACGACCTCGCCCAGCCCCACCACGACCACGCCAAGTCCCACGGTGGCTCCGACCGCGCTCACCCTGTACTTCACCGACAGCAGCACGCCCACGCTCTCGGGCGCACGCAAGATGGTCACGGCTGCGCCGGCTGCCGAGACCTCACACCAGAACGTCATCGGCACCGCCACGGGATGGGGTTCGGTCTACCCCGGCGGCAACTCCGCCGCGTGGCCGGCCGCCGGCTCGGAACCGGCCGTCAACACACACGGCTTCCTGTACGACACGACAGCGCTCGCCGGCGTCACCCTGCCCGCCGGGTCGTACACCCCCAGCCTCAAGGTGAAGGTGGCCACGAGCGGTGTCAGCGCGTCGTTCACCACCCGGGTGTGGCTGCGGCACAGCAACGGCACGTTCGCCCTGCTGGCGAAGTACCAGTCCGGCCCCGTCACGCTGACGACGGCGGCGCGGACGATCGGCACCTGGTCCGAGGTGCAGGCCCAGACCGCCACCACGACCACGACCGGCGACCTGCTCTTCCTCGACGTGGCAGCCGACGTCCTGACGAACACCGCCGGGTCGGGAACCAACGCGATCACCATGGCCCTCAACGGCGGCGCGGCGGAGAGCCTCGTCACCCCCGGCTACACCACAGCAGGAGCAGGGTCATGAACACAGTTCACGCAGCTCGGCGCCGCCTGTGCCGCGGCGTCGGTGCCGCGGTCGCCGCCGCGTCTGTCGCTGGCTGCGCGGCGGCGGCCGCCCTTCCGTCCGGCGTCGTCGCGGGCGCAGACGGAACGGCCGGCGCGGCCTGCCTCAAGGCGATCGCCCTCGTCTCCGACGTCCAGCGCACGATGGGCCAGCTGGACGCGAAGTCGATCACCCCGGACCGCGCGGTGGCGGCGCTCACCCACGAATCCTCCGTGCTCGCGGGCATCGCCGCGTCGACGACCGACGAGACCGCGCCCGAGGCGATCCAGGACGTGGCAGACGCCGTCTCGGCCTACGCGACCGGCGCTGCCAACAGCGGCTCCGACGCGACGACCGACCTGCGTTCGGTCGCCCGCAACGCGGTCCTCGGCTTTGCGGCCGTCTGCCCCGTCAGCGACGGCAGCTTCGAGTCGGGAACGACCGGGTGGGTGGTGACAGGAGCCACCCTGACCCGGACGCCTGTCGCCCACGACGGAGCCTGGGCAGGTCTGCTGACCAGCACCCGGGCGCAGCGGGGGGCTGCCACCGCAACGGCACCACTGAAGTCGGCTCTGACGAGGTCGCGGAGCGGCTATGACATCGGGCTATGGGCCCGTACGGACGGACCACCGATCACCATGACGTTGCAGATCATCGAGCGCCGGGGAGCCTCTACTGTCGGCTCCGCCGAGCAGTCGGTGCCCCTCGGCTCCTCGTGGCAGCCGGTCTCGCTGCGCTACCGGGTCAGGTCGGCCGGTTCCTCGCTGGAGGTCCGGATCTCGGTACCAGGCCTACCGGCCGGCGGCAGCATCGCGATCGACGGCGTCTGGGCACTTCGCCACTGAGCCGCACCCGTCCGGCACTGGTGAGGGACGGGGTCAGCGTTCCCCCGCAGGGAGGCCGGGATGAATCCGACGATGGCGCGTCTCCGCGACGCGATCAACAGGCACGATCTCGACGCGATGGCGGCCCTGTTCGCTCCGGACTACCGCAGCGAGCAGCCGGTGCACCCGAACCGTGGCTTCGGTGGCCGGGAGCAGGTTGTCGCCAACTGGAGCGCAATGTTCCGAGGCGTGCCCGACCTCCAGGTGGACGTGGTCAACGAGACGACCGAAGCTTCGGAGTGCTGGTCGGAGTGGGTGTGGCGCGGCGCTCACAGCGACGGCTCTGCCTTCCTCATGAAGGGGGTCACCGTCATGAGCCTGGACGACGACGGGCTCATCTCCAGGGCACGCCTCTACATGGAGCCGGTCGAGCAGGACAGCGTCCCGATCGACGTTGCGGTCCGGCAGCTGTCGGGCTCGCCGTGAGCTGCTGACGTCCGGGCTCGGTTGCCGGCCGGCAGCGCGGACTCGCGGTCGGCACCCATGTCGGCCTGGCTCGCGATCGACGCGCCCAGGACTGTGCGTCAGCGCCGGGCGTCGAACCGGGCGACCACGAGTTTCACGACGGCCTTGCGCCAGGTGTCCTGCCGGGCGCCGCTGTTCTTCGCCGACGGTGCCACCTCTTGAATCTGCAGCAGCACGTTCCCCCGGGTGAGGTAGACGTTGTTCAGCCTCCCGCCTTCGATCGGATCGCCCTGGCTGGGGTCGCCGGCGATGTGGTCGATGCTGCGGTATCCGGACCATGCGCCGGAGGCATAGGGAAGGGACAGGGTGCGGGTGATCGCCGGGGTACCGTCGGCAGCGTTCCCGGGGACCGCCTTGGGGCACGCCTTCTCCGCCTTGACGATGGCTGCCATCGCGGCCTTGGCCTTGGCCTGGTTGTGGAACACGGTCGCGGAGATCGACCACAGCACCGGGTTGGGCGAGGTCAACGACACGTGCGTACTGCTGTAGGCAGCGCTCACCTGACTGCCTCCCTTGAGCTGCAGTCCGGGGAAGCCGGAGGTTGACGACGAGGTGAACAGGCTGGCCAGGCAGGGCACCGCGGTTGCCAGACCGGCGATCTGCACCTTCGCGCTTTCCTTCATGTGCACCGGCAACATGGCCGCGGTCGGCAGCAGCGCCGATGCTGCATCCACGCTGAGGTTCGGGTAGGCGGGCGCCTTGGCGGCAGCCTGCGCGCTGCCCCCGGTCGCCAGCAGGACGGTAAGCGCGCTACCCCCGCTGATGATGGCGGACAGGGATCGGGGGAAGGACGGCACGGGTGCTCCAAGTCAACGGGAATGAACGGGGGTGCTACGGCCGAAAGTGTCCGCAGGTGGCTACAGACAGTTAGCGTAGTGGTGCTCGGCTGGTCCGGTCGTCGGCCACTCGGGTATGAACTGTTAGCCCTAGTGCCCATGTCAGGCCCCTCGTTCGGGACAAGGAGCCGCGACCGTCTAGTTGCCCAGGTCGACACCGGCCCAACGCGGGCCCTGACCGAGCACCTGCACCGTACGGGTGTCGTCATCGTCCTCGTCACGGATGCCCTCGGGCCGCTCGATCCGCACCTCGAGCCGGTTCTCGGCCAGGCTCTCGACCAGACCCTCGCCCCACTCGACCACGGTCACCGACTCCGCCACCGATGCATCGAGGTCGAGGTCGTCCACCTCGTCGACACCCCCCAGCCGGTACGCGTCGACGTGCACCATCGGCAGCCGCCCGCCGCGATAGACCCTGGCAATGACGAAGGTCGGCGACACCACCGGGCCGATGACCCCGAGACCTGCCCCGATCCCTTGCGCCAACGTGGTTTTCCCCGCACCCAACGGTCCGGAGAGCAGCACCAGGTCGCCCGCCCGAAGTATGGCGGCCAGCCGCGACCCCCATGCCTGCATGGCCTCGGCGTCAGCCACCTCGATGATGTTCACAACCCCTTCCGTACGGCCCGCAGCTCGGCGACCCGGCGGGCGGCATAGGCCAGGTCCTCGACCAGCGCTGCCCTCGGCGCGCCCCTGGGCCCGAAGCGGATCGCGGCCGAAGGATGGTACGTCGCCACGACGACGCGGCCGCCGACCAGATGGTCCTGCCCGCGCAGCTGGGTGAGCCGGGCGCCCCTGCCGAGCATGGCCTCCGTCGCCGTGCCGCCCAGCGTCAGGACGACCAGCGGGTCCAGCAGGTCCAGCTGCCGGTCGAGCCAGCCGCGACAGTTCGCCATCTCGAGCCGCATCGGCTTGCGGTTGCCCGGGGGGCGGCACTTGAGCACGTTGACCACCCCGACCGACGGTCTCGCCAACCCCGCCTCGGCGAGCAGCAGGTCGAGCAGCTGCCCGGACCGGCCGACGAAGGGCCGACCGGTGGCGTCCTCCTCCGCGCCGGGTGCCTCGCCGAGCAGGACCAGGTCGCACGGCCCGTCGGCCGGCCGCTGGCCGAAGACCACGTGCCGGCGCGTGGCCGACAGCTCCGGGCAGGCCGTGCATCCCCCGGCGAGCACCGCCAGCTCATCCCACGACGTCACCCGGCGGCGCCACCGGTGTAGACCCGCGGCGTGCGCGCGCCGATCCGGGTGATGATCTCGTACGAGATCGTGCCGGTTGCTCTCGCCCAGTCCTCGGCGGTCGGCTCGCCATGCGCGCCCGGGCCGAACACGAGCACCTCGTCGCCTGCGTTCACCGGGTCGTCGCCCACGTCGACGACGAACTGGTCCATGCACACCGTGCCGCTGATCGTGTGCCGTCGTCCGCCGATCAGCACCTCGCCGACGTTGGTGGCGCTGCGAGGCACCCCGTCGGCATAGCCCAGCGGCAGCAGCGCCAGCGTCGTCTCGGCCGTCGTGTGATAGCGGTGACCGTACGAGACCCCAACGCCAGCAGGCACTCTCTTGGTCAAGGCGACTCCGGCGGCCAGGGTCATCGCCGGCGTCAGCCCGTAGTGCGCAGCATCACCGAGCTGTGGGACCGGGCTCAGCCCGTAGACCGACAGCCCGGGCCGGACCAGGTCGTAGTGCGCCTCCGGCAACGTGAGGGTGGCTGCGGAGTTGGCGATGTGCCGCAGCTCGGGGTGGACGCCATGGGACTCGGCCAGCTCGAGTGCCTCGCGGAAGACCTCGAGCTGGGACCGTACGGTCGGGTGGTCGGGCGAGTCGGCGTAGGCGAAGTGCGACCAGATGCCGGCGACGACGACGGCGTTCTCGGCCTGCGCCTTGGCCGCCGCGTCGACCAGGTCCGGCCAGTCGCGCGGGGTCGCGCCCGCCCGGGAGAGCCCGGTGTCGATCTTGAGATGTACCCGCGCGGTCACCCCTGCGAGCGCCGCTTGAGCCACCACGTGCGCCAGCATCGCGACGTCGGAGACCGACAGATCCACCTTGGTACGCAAGACATCCCGCAGGTCCTCGCCCGGTGAGATCAGCCACGCCAGCATCGGCGCCTCGATCCCGGCGGACCTCAGCTCGGCGGCCTCAGCCGGGTAGGCCACACCGAGCCAGCCGGCGCCACCGGCGAGTGCCGCGCGGGCCGACTGCACGGCACCGTGCCCGTAGCCGTCGGCCTTGACCACGGCCATCAGCGCCGCCTTCGGCGCGTGCTCCCGCAACACCTCGGTGTTGTCCCGGATCGCGTCAAGGTCGACCCGGGCCTCGGCCCGCAGCCCGCTCATGCGTGCGCTCCCCGTACGGCTCGCTCGACATCGGCCCACACCTCGAGCAGGTCTCCAGCTGCCACCGGGGCACCTCGGCGGGGATCGTCCACGTCAGCTCCTTCGCTCGCGAAACGCCCGGCCATGCCGTGCAGGAAAGCACCGACACGACCGGCGTCGAACGGTGAGAGTCCTTGTGCCATCAGCGATCCGCAAACACCGGACAGCACGTCACCACTGCCGGCCGTGCCGAGCCACGCAGTGGCCGTCGTGTTGACTGCGGTGCGCCCGTCCGGGTCGGCAACCACCGTCGTCGACCCCTTGAGCAGCACGGTGACGCCGAGCTGGTCGGCCGCCTTGCGGGCCCAGGCCAACCGGTGCGCCTCGACGTCCGAGCGCTCGGCAGCCATCAGCTTGGCGAACTCCCCGGTATGCGGTGTGAGCAAGGTGCCACCCTTGCGGGAGAGCCAGTCGTGGTGGTCGGCGGCGATGGTGATCGCGTCGGCATCGACCAGCACCGGCAGCTCGGTTCCGAGGACCTGCTCCAGCACGGACGCCGGCCCTGGGCCGGTGCCGAGACCTGAGCCGATTGCCCATGCCTGGACCCTGCCGGCGGCCAGAACCCCTGCTGCATCGGCAATCGAGCCGTCCTCGTCGGTGTCGACGTCCGTGACCACGACCTCGGGCCAGCGTCCCCGCACCATCTCGGCCGCGTGGTGCGCGCCCACGTACCGCACCATCCCGGCGCCGGCCCGCAGCGCCCCACCGGTGGAGAGCACGGCGGCGCCGGTGTACTGCCGGCTGCCGGTCACGATGCCGACGACGCCCCGCGTGTACTTGCTGGCCTCGCCGCTCGGAACGGGGAGCATCGCCGCAGCGTCGCTCGCATCCAGGGCGGTGAGCGGGGACGGTGCGAGCGGCAGGCCGATGTCGACAAGCTCGACCAGGCCGGCAAACTCGGCGCCCGGCGAGACCAGCAGACCGGCCTTGAGACCGCCGAAGGTCACGGTCACGTCGGCGCGCACGGCCTCCCCGGCCACCTCACCGGTGCTGGCGTCCACCCCGCTCGGTACGTCGACCGCCAGCACGGTGGCGTCGACGTCGCGCAGCCCCCGGGCCAGTGCAGCGTACGGATCGCGCAGCGCGCCCTTGCCTCCGATGCCGACCAGGCCGTCCACCACCAGATCGGTTGACTGCCAGGCAATCTCGACAGAGGACCGCGCGGTGCCACCGGCCGCCAGGAAGGCTGACAGCCCTGCGGGGTGCGGTGACGAACCGGCCACGACGGCGGTAACCGCCGCGCCACGCCGGGCGAGCAGCGCGCCCGCGTAGAGCGCGTCCCCGCCGTTGTTGCCCGACCCGACCAGCAGCACCACGCGCGCGCCGTAGACCCGGCCGAGCAGGCCGGCGCAGCGCCGGGCCAGGCCGGCCGCAGCGCGCGCCATCAGTGCACCCTCTGGCAGTCCGACCATCAGCTGGTCCTCGGCCGTCCGGATCTCGTCGACGCCGTAGAGCGATCTCATGACGCCAGCCTCATGTCTCGGCCACCACCATGGCCACCGCGATGCCTCCGTCGTGGCTCATCGACAGGTGCCAGTGCCGTACGCCCATCGCGTCGGCAACGTCGGCGACCGAGCCGCGAACCGCCAGCAGTGGCCGCCCGCCGTCCTGGGTCTGGATCTCGACGTCGTGCCAATGCAGGCCCTTCGGCGCGCCGATCGCCTTGGCCACAGCTTCTTTCGCCGCGAACCGCGCAGCCAGGCCCTCCTCCGGCCGGCCGCGCTCGGCGTCGGTGAACAACCGGGCCTCGAGACCGGGCGTGCGGGCCAGCGACGCCGCGAACCGCTCGATCAGGACCGCGTCAACGCCGATGCCGACGACCGCCACGTCCGCTCCCTACTCGACCGTGACGGACTTCGCCAGGTTGCGCGGCTGGTCGACGTCGTGGCCCTTGGCGGCGGCCAGCTCGCACGCGAAGACCTGCAGCGGCACGGTCGAGAGCAGCGGCTGGAGCAGGGTCGCCGAGGTCGGGATCCGGATGAGGTGGGTCGCGTAGGGGACGACGGCCTCGTCGCCCTCCTCGGCGATGACGATGGTGCGCGCACCCCGAGCCCGGATCTCCTGGATGTTGCTGACCACCTTGTCGTGCAGCACCCCTCTGCCGAGCGGCGGCACGATGACCACGACCGGCAGCCCCTCCTCGATCAGCGCGATCGGGCCGTGCTTGAGCTCACCGGCGGCGAATCCTTCGGCGTGCATGTAGGCCAGCTCCTTGAGCTTGAGCGCACCCTCGAGGGCGACCGGGTAGCCCACGTGCCGGCCGAGGAAGAGGACCACCTTTGCGTCGACCAGCTCGCGTGCCAGGGCGCGTACGGGCTCCATGGTGTCGAGCACCTCGTCGACCTTGGCCGGCATGCCCGCGAGGTCCTCGACGATCAGCCGGACCTCCTCCGGGAACAGCACGCCGCGCACCTGGGCCAGGTAGAGCGCCACGAGATAGACCGCGACCAGCTGGGTGAGGAACGCCTTGGTCGAGGCGACCGCGACCTCAGGACCGGCGTGGGTGTAGAGCACCGCGTCGGACTCGCGCGGGATCGTGGAGCCGTTGACGTTGGCGATCGCCAGCACCCGCGCGCGCTGGTCGCGCGCGTGCTTGACCGCCATCAGCGTGTCGAGCGTCTCGCCACTCTGGCTGATCGCGATGACCAGCGTCTGGCGGGTGAGGATCGGGTCGCGGTAGCGGAACTCGCTGGCCAGCTCGACCTCGCACGGGATCCGGGTCCAGTGCTCGATGGCATACTTCGCGATCAGCCCGGCGTGGAACGACGTCCCGGCCGAGACGATCACGATCTTGTCGACGTCCCGCAGGTCCTCGTCGGTCAGCCGCATCTCGTCCAGCCGCAGCCGACCATCCGGCGTCAGCCGGCCGAGCAGGGTGTCCGCGACGGCCTTGGGCTGCTCGGCGATCTCCTTGAGCATGAAGTGGTCGTAGCCGCCCTTCTCGGCGGCGGAGACGTCCCAGTCGACGTGATAGGCCTTGCCTTGTACGGGGTTGCCGTCGAAGTCGGTGATCGTGTAGCCGGCCGTACGGATCTCGACGACCTGGTCCTGCCCCAGCTCGACCGCGTCGCGGGTGTGGGCGATGAACGCGGAGACGTCGCTGGCGAGGAAGAACTCTCCGACGCCGACGCCGAGCACGAGCGGGGAGTTGCGCCGCGCGCCGACGACGACGCCTGGCGCGTCGCGGTGGACGGCGACCAGGGTGAACGCCCCGTCGAGCTCGGCGCAGACCGAGCGCAGCGCCTCTGCCAGGTCGCCGTCGTAGCGGTCCTCGAGCAGGTGGGCGACGACCTCGGTGTCGGTCTCGCTGGCCAGCTCGTGGCCGGCCGCCTCGAGCCGGGCCCGCAGCGCCGCGAAGTTCTCGATGATGCCGTTGTGGATGACGGCGACCGCGCCGTCGCAGGACAGGTGCGGGTGGGCGTTGCTGTCGTTGGGGCCGCCGTGGGTGGCCCAGCGGGTGTGGCCGACCCCGGTCGTGCCGGCCCGGAGCGGGTGCTCGGACAGCAGCTTCTCGAGGTTGCTGAGCTTGCCGGCCTTGCGGGCCGTGTCGAGGCCGCCGGCACCGTCGAGGATGGCGATGCCCGCGCTGTCGTAGCCGCGGTACTCCAGCCTGCGCAGGCCCTCCAGGATGACGTCCAGGGCCTGCTGGTGACCGACGTAGCCGACGATGCCGCACATGACGCCCAGCCTAGCGGGCGCCATGTGCGTACCGACGGGTTCTGGCTAGCCGGCGGGCACCGCGTTGCGCAGGATCATCACGACGTCCTGGAAGTCGTTGTTCTTGTCCGCCAGCCGGCTCACGTCCACGGCGACCAGGTAGGTGTTCGGGATGGCCACGTGGCCAGGTCCGAACGCCGGGTAGACCCGCATGTCGTGCAGGTACTTGGTCGGCACGATGTCCGTGCCGTCGTACTTGCAGTCGCTCGGTGACGGCGTGCACTGGTGCGCGATGTTCAGGTTGTCGTCGCTGAAGTTGACGTTCGTGGACTCACCGTTGTAGAGCCCGAACGGCCCGCCGGGGCTGAAGGTGGTCGGGCCCACCGGCACCGGCATGAGCTTCTGGTTCTGCAGGAAGCTGGTGTCCGGCACGGTGCCCTCACCGGGGAAGACCCAGACCTGGTGGCAGCTGGCGTTGCAGGTCCCGTCCGGGCCGACCGTCGCCCCCTGAGCGTACCAGCCGGTCGAATGGTAGGGCCTGGTCGACGTCGTCGAGTAGTGGGCCAGCGGCACCAGGCTCACCGGGGCCGCAAGGTTCGCGGCCCGGAAGTACCGCGCGGTGATCTCGTCCGTGCCGGGGATGTTCGGCGTCGGGCCGATGAACCGGCGGTCGGTCTTGGGGCCGGTGATGACGTCGGTGTAGCCCAGCGCCGCGAGGACCTGGTCCAGCACCGGCTCGTTGTTCCCGGAGTAGGTGCACGAGTTGACACCGCCCAGCGACCCGTTGCCGCCCCGCAGGGCGGGGTCGCTGGTGCTGAAGACCAGCGCGGCGAGGCGCACGCTGTCGCCGATCTTGTACGCGTCCGGGTAGGCGGTGCCGACCGGGCAGTTGGTGGCCGGCGTCGGATGGAACACGATGCTCACCGTGGCGGAGCCACCGGCCGGAACGCTGAAGCTGGTCGGCTGGCCGGGGGCCAGGCCGAAGCTTGAGGTGTCAGCACCCTGCAACGCCAGGCCGCTCACCGTCGCGGCAGCGTTGCCGGTGTTGGTGAAGGTGAAGTTCTTCGCCGGCGTGGCCGCGGACTTGACGGTCGAGAACACCAGGCGGCTGTCCGGCAGCGCAAGCGCCGCGTCGTCCTGCGACTTCAGCGACAGGACCGGGGACACCGGCGGGCGCGGGATGGTGGCGGGAGCCGGGAAGACGGTGACCTTGAGCGTCCGGCTCTGGCCGGTCGCGATCGTGGCACTGTAAAGCTTCCTCACCCGCAGCGGGTAGGTCTTGGGTGGCAGCTTCTTGCTGAACTTGTAGGTCGACCCGGTGAGCTTGGCGGTCACCAGGTTGCGCCACTTGCCCAGGTGCAGGACCTGCAGCACCACGCTGCCGGTGGCCTTCGGGCTGACCTTGCCGGTGATAACCACCGGCTCGCCGACGTTGACCTTGGTCACCGTCGACGCTGTCACCTTGTACGCGGTCTTGGTGAGCCGCACCTTGAGCGTCCTGCCGACCACGCCGCTCGCCTTGGCGGTCGCGTTACGGATGACCCGCAGGGTCCAGGTGGACGGCTTGCCGGTGGCATGCAGCGCGAAGCTGTAGGCCCCGTGCTTGCCAGTGGCCCGCTGCCCCAACGTGAGCCACCGGCCGGAGACCAGTCGCTGCAGGACGACAGGCGATCCGGAGACCGAGGGCGACACCGCACCGGAGACGACGACATTGCCGCCGATCAGGACGGTGGCCGGAACGGCCGCCGAGCGCAGGTGAGACGTGGCGGGTGCTGCTGCCTGTGCCGGGGCGACGGCGACCATCAGCGAAAGCCCCACCGAGGTCGCCGCCACCCACCGCAGAGGGGTCCGGGTCCGGCCGACCAGCGTCGAACGAAGCGATCTCAAGACGCGCACAAGCAGCTCCAGGGTCGGAAGGCAAGGTCGAGTGGGCGAACTACCCCCAACCATCGACTCACAGTCCCACATCGTTACGTTCATTTTTCAGACATCGTTCAGATGGAGTCACCGACGACTCAGGGACGTTCCCGCAGGTCCGGACGTCTGAGCACGTACTCAGACGAACCTAGGCAGTTCGCACCGCCTCGGGGGGCACGCACTGCTCATGGCGGCGGGCGCGATCGCGGGCAGGCTGGCCCTCACTCGAGAAGGCAGCCCTGAACAGGAGATCGCCATGGCCGTTCCGGAGGTCCCCGTCCTTGACGTCATCGCTGACCGGATGGCCGAGGCCGACGCCGTCCGGCACTACCGCGCCGCGCTGGCCCGTCGCCGGCGGCGCGAGGGCAGCCGGGTGGCGCTGGCCGCCTCGCGGTCGCGCCTGCTGGTGGGGCTCACCCCCGGCAGGTAGGTCACGCGAGCACGCGCCGGACGACCGCCGCCAGCTCTTCGGCCACCTCGCGGGCCACCACCTGGTCGGCAGCCTCGACCATGACCCGGACGATCGGCTCGGTGCCGCTCGGCCGCACCAGCACCCTCCCGGTGGTGCCCAGCCGTGCCTCCGCCACCGACACCGCCACGGCCAGCTCGGCCGACCCCTCGGCCTTGCCCTTGTCCTCGACCCGCACGTTGATCAGCAGCTGGGGCAGTCGGTCCATGACCGCAGCGAGGTCGCCGAGCGGCCGGCCGGTGGCCGCCATCCGGGCCATCAGCTGGACTGCCGTCAGCGTGCCGTCGCCGGTGGTCGCGTGCCGGGCGAACACGACGTGACCCGACTGCTCGCCACCGAGGACGAAGCCGTCCCTGCGCATGACCTCGAGGACGTAACGGTCCCCGACCGCCGTCTCGACCAGCCCGACCCCCTGTTGCGCCATCGCGAGCTTGAAGCCCAGGTTGGCCATGACCGTGCTCACCACGGTGTCGTCCTTCAGCTGCCCGGCCTCCCGCAGCGCGAGGGCGCAGATCGCCAGGATCTGGTCGCCGTCGACGAGCTGCCCGTCCGCGTCGACCGCGAGGCACCGGTCGGCATCGCCGTCGTGCGCAACCCCCAGGTCGGCGCCGATGTCGACGACCATCTTCTGCAGCTGCTCCGGGTGGGTAGATCCGATGCCGTCGTTGATGTTCAGACCGTTCGGCTCGGCCCCGAGCGTGTGGACGCGCGCCCCCAGCCGCCGGTAGACCTCCGGCGCCACGGCGCTCGCCGACCCGTGCGCACAGTCGACGACCACCCGGAGGCCGTCCAGCCGGAAGGGGGCGCAGCCGACCAGGTGGTCGACGTAGCGGACCACCGCCTCCGGGTCGTCGTAGACCCGGCCGACGCCGCCGCCGGTGGGCCGGTCCCACGCCTCGCCGAGCCGCGCCTCGATCTGCTCCTCGACCTCGTCGGGCAGCTTGTAGCCGAAGCCGTCGAACAGCTTGATCCCGTTGTCGGGCATCTCGTTGTGGCTGGCGGAGATCATCACGCCGAGCTCTGCCCGCAGGGTCTGCGTGAGGTAGGCCACGCCGGGCGTCGGGATCACGCCGACCCGGATGACGTCCAGCCCTGCGCTGGCCAGGCCTGCCGTGACCGCTGCCTCGAGGAACTCGCCCGAGGCCCGCGGGTCCCGGCCGACGACGGCGACCGGGCGGGTGCCGCGCGCTCGGGCGGCCGCCGCTCCGCCCGTACCGGCGTGGTGGCTCTCGACCAGCACGTGGGCGGCGGCCACGGCGAGGTCGAGCGCCAGCTCGGGGGTCAGGTCGGCGTTGGCGAGCCCGCGCACCCCGTCCGTGCCGAACAGCCGGGTTGCTGGTGGTGCAGCAACCCGGCTGGAGGGGGTGAGGGGCATGGAGTCCGGCACTACCGCTTGGAGTACTGCGGAGCCTTGCGGGCCTTCTTGAGGCCGTACTTCTTGCTCTCCTTGACCCGGGGGTCACGAGTGAGGAAGCCGGCCTTCTTGAGCGCCGGGCGCTCGTCGGGCTCGGCGAGGATCAGCGCGCGGGCGATGCCGAGACGCAGGGCGCCGGCCTGGCCCGAGATGCCTCCACCGTGCAGCAGGGCGACGACGTCGTACTGACCGTCGCGCTCGAGGGTCTTGAACGGCTCGTTGATCGCCTGCTGGTGCACCTTGTTCGGGAAGTACTCCTCGAGCGTGCGCCCGTTGAGCTTCCAGGTGCCGGTGCCGGGGATGAGCCGGACGCGGACCACGGCCTCCTTGCGCCGGCCGAGGCCGCGGGTCGGGGCGGTCGGGCGGGCCCGGCTGCTCACCACCGGTCCTGGGGCTGCTGCCGTCTCGGCCACGTCGTCGTCGGGGGCGTCCAGGTCGGACTCACGGACCGTGACCTCGACGCCCTCGGGCACCTCAGTCTCGGCGGGGGCGACGGTCTCGGCCGCTGCGGTCTCGACGTCGGCGGCAGCCTCATCGGTAGCCAGGGTGTTGGCCACTGTTCTCCTTTAGGGGTGTTGCGCGGTGCGGGTGACGAACGGGGAGCCGGAACGGCTCTTACTGGGCGACCTGGCTGATCTGGTACGGGACGGGGCCCTGCGCGGCGTGCGGGTGGTCCGGACCGCCGTAGACCTTGAGCTTCTTGAGCATCTGGCGGCCGAGGGAGGTGTGCGGCAGCATGCCTCGCACCGCCAGCTCGACGAGGCGGTCAGGGCGCTTGGCCAGCAGCTCGCCGTAGGACACGGCGCTGAGACCGCCCGGGTAGCCGGAGTGCCGGTAGGCCATCTTCTGGGTGCCCTTGGCGCCGGTCATGGCCAGCTTGCTCGCGTTGACGATAACGACGAAGTCACCGGTGTCCAGGTGCGGCGCGAAGATCGGCTTGTGCTTGCCGCGCAGCAGGATGGCGGTCTGCGAGGCCAGGCGGCCGAGAACCACATCGCTGGCGTCGATCACGTGCCATTGGCGCGTGATGTCGGAGGGCTTGGGGCTGAACGTGCGCACAGGACGACCTTCGGCTCGTGTGACTGATTCTGGTGGGACGCAGTTGCTGGTCAGGGCTCAAGTCGTGCGGCGGGGTCCCGAGGAGCCCACGAATACGCGGCAAAACCCAACGCCGCGAACACGACGACCACCCAAGATACCGGGCGGATCGGGCAAGGGTCAAAGCGTCCGTGTGCCGGGCCCTTCGGGCGGGGGCCCGGGCGGCAGGCGTTCCGCCGCCGTGACGCCGTTTTCACCCCTCAGACACACGCTGCCCGTAACGTGTCCCACATGAGCATCCGGAGCAGGCTCAGCCGGGCCTACCACCTGCTGTGTGCGCGTGAGGACCTGCGCCGCAGAGGCCTGGTGGTGCCCGCCGGAGTGTGGCTTTGCGACCACTGCCACCAGTGGTCGTTCGATCCCGTACTGCTGCGTGAACACGTCGCGGTGGTCCACTGAGGCTCACCGCTTGGGGCGACGCTCGTCCCAGTGCGGCACGGTGTCCTCGTAGACCTCGCCGGTCGAGCCGAAGTGCAGGAACCGGTCGAATCCGCGGGCGAACCACCGGTCGTGGGTCACTGCCATGACGGTGCCGTCGAACGCAGCCAGCCCGTCCTCGAGCGCCTCCGCGCTGGCCAGGTCGAGGTTGTCGGTCGGCTCGTCGAGCAGCAGCAGCGTGGCACCGGCGAGCTCGAGCAGCAGGATCTGGAACCGGGCCTGCTGGCCGCCCGAGAGCGAGTCGAACAGCTGGTCGGCCTGGTCGCCGAGCTCATAGCGGCGCAGCGCGCCCATCCCCTTGCCGCGGTCGAGAGCGTTGTCGCGCCACAGGATGTCGATGATGGTGCGGCCGAACAGCTCGGGGTGCTCGTGGGTCTGGGCGAACCAGCCGGCGACCACCCGGGCCCCGAGTCTCGCCGTGCCGGTGTGGTGGACGTCCTCCCCGGCGAGCAGGCGCAGGAAGTGCGACTTGCCGGAGCCGTTGCCGCCGAGCACGGCCACGCGTTCCCCGTACGAGATCTCGAGGTCGAACGGCTGCATCAACCCGGTCAGCTCGAGCTGCTCGCAGATGACCGCCCGGATCCCGGTACGGCCGCCGGTGAGCCGCATCGTGACGTTCTGCTCCTCGGGCCGGTCCGGCGGCGGGCCGGCTTCCTCGAACTTCGCCAACCGGGTGGCCATCGCCCGGTAGCGGCTGGCCAGGTCCGGGCTGATCTTGGCCTGCTGCTGCATGGTGAGGACGAGTGCCTTGAGCCGCGCGTGCTCGTCGTTCCAGCGCTTGTGCAGCTCGTCGAGCCGGGCAATGCGGTCCTTGCGGGCCTCGTGGTAGGACTCGAACCCGCTGCCGTGCACCCAGGCGGTCTGCGCCTCGAGGGTGACGATCCGGGTCGCGACCCTGGCCAGCAGCTCACGGTCGTGGCTGACGAACAGCACGGTCTTGGCCGACTCGACGAGGCGCTCCTCGAGCCAGCGTTTGCCGGGTACGTCGAGGTAGTTGTCCGGCTCGTCGAGCAGCAGCACCTGGTCCTGGCCGCGCAGCAACGCCTCGAGCACCAGCCGCTTCTGCTCACCACCCGAGAGAGTGGCGGCCTTGCGGTGCTGGCACTTGTCGAGGCTCAGGCCGAGAGCCGCCGTCGTGCAGACGTCCCAGTGCACCTCGGCGTCGTAGCCGCCGGCATCTCCCCAGTTGGTGAGCGCGTCGGCGTAGCGCAGCTGCGACTTCTCGTCGTCGGTCTCCATCATCACCAGCTCGGCCGCCTCGAGGGCCTGCCCGGCCTTCTGCAGCTGCTCCGGGCTGACCGCCAGGAGCAGCTCGCGGATCGACGTGTCGTCGCGGACTGAGCCGACGAACTGCCGCATCACGCCGAGGCCGCCGCTGCGGGTGACCGTCCCGCTGTCCGGCTGGGTGTCCCCGGCGACCACCCGCATCAGGGTGGTCTTGCCGGTGCCGTTCGCCCCGACCAGCGCGACCTTGGAACCCTCGCCGACCCGGAAGTTGACCTCGTCGAGCAGCACCCGCCCGTCGGGGAGGACGTAACGCAGCTGGCTCAGATCGACGTGGCCCATGCCCAACAGTCTGCCGGGTCGCCGGCAGCGTCAGCCGTCTCGGCGGCGGATCGCCAGCAGGTCGATGCGGGTGATCAAGCCCTCGACGACGCGGTAGGCCGCCAACCATTCGACCGCGCCGGCCCGGGGAGCGGCCAGCGGCCGACCTTGCTCATCCTGGGTTACCGTCCCGCCGGCGTGTGCGCGGACGACGACCCAGTCTGCCACCTCGACCACGTCCTGGACCTCGATCCGCCAGTCCGGCCGGGTGCTGCACTGCCACTCGTAGAACGCTGCCAGCTCCGGTCGGGTCACCGGCCAGCCGTGACCGCTGCCCCGGTAGTCGGCCGAGACCAGCTCGTCCACGCCTGTCACGTCGTGATCGTTGACGACCCGCTGCAGATAGCCCTGTACGAGGTCCGACGGCCGTTCTGGTTGCGCCACGCGCCACCCTATCGAGGACGCGCTAGACCTTGGCGCGTGCGTACTGGTCGGGCCAGGAGATGTCGTCGCCGAGCTCGCGGGCCGCGGTGAGCGGCCAGTGCGGGTCGCGCAGGACCGCGCGGGCGAGGAGCACGGCATCGGCCGAGCCCTCGGCGAGCACTTGCTCCGCCTGCCTCGGCTCGGTGATCAGGCCCACCGCGCCGACCGGCAACCCGCAGCCTTCGCGGACCTGGCGGGCCAGCGGCACCTGGTAGCCCGGCCCGAGCGGGACCTGCTGCCGCGGGTCGAGGCCGCCGCTCGAGACGTCGATCAGGTCGACGCCGAGGATCGCGAGCCGCTTGCTGACCTCGACCGTCTCCTCCGGGGTCCAGCCGCCCTCGACCCAGTCGCTGGCCGAGATGCGGACGAACACCGGCTTGTCGGCCGGCCACACCTTGCGGACCGCGTCGGTGACCTCGATCAGCAACCGGGTGCGGCCTTCCAGGTCGCCGCCATAGGCGTCGTCGCGTCGGTTCGCCAGCGGCGAGAGGAACTGGTGCAGCAGGTAGCCGTGGGCCGCATGGACCTCGGCCACCTCGAACCCGGCGCGGTCCGCCCGAACCGCAGCAGCGGCGAAGGCCCGTACGACGTCCTGAATGTCCTCGACGGTCATCTCGCGCGGCCGCGCGTACCCGCCGAAGGCAACGGCCGACGGCGCCAGGGTCTCCCAGCCGCCGTCCTCGAGGGCCACCGAGCCGGTGCCGTCCCAGGGCCGCATCGTGGAGGCCTTGCGACCGGCGTGGGCGAGCTGGATGCCGGGCACCGCGCCCTGCTCCTTGAGGAACCGGGTGACCCGCTCGTACGCGCGTGCCTGCTCGTCGTTCCAGATGCCGGCGTCTGCCGGGGAGATCCGGCCATCGGCGGTCACCGCGGTCGCCTCGGTGATGACCAGGCCGGCGCCGCCTCTGGCCAGGCCGCCGAGGTGGACCAGGTGCCAGTCGTCGGGCATCCCGTCCGTCGAGGAGTACTGGCACATCGCGGCCACCCAGGCCCGGTTGCGGAACGTGGTGGCGCGCAGGGTCAACGGCTCGAAGAGTCGGCTCACGATGTTGTTCAACCGCCGTCGAACCAGACCATTCCTCCCGCCGCAGTACTGCAGAACGGGCGCTTGGCCGCTCGCCCTGCAGTACTGCAGGCGGTCAGTTGCGCAGGGCTCGGGTGACCTCAGCCCTGGCGGCGAACTGCTCGGGTGCCGGATAGCTGATCCGGATCAAGGTCAGCCCGTGCGGTGGCGCGACGGTGACCTCACCGGCGCGCCGGCCGGCGCTCAGCAGCGAGGCGGGGAACTCGACCGGACGGCGGCCGTCCCCCACGGCCAGCAGGGCGCCGACGAGGGACCGCACCATCGAGCGGCAGAACGCGTCGGCGATGACGGTGGCCACCAGCAGACCGCCGTCGTACGAGGCCCAGTCCAGCGTCCGCAGCGACCTGATGGTGGTCGCGCCCTCGCGCCGACGGCAGTAGGCGGCGAAGTCGTGCTCGCCCAGCAGCCGGTCCGACGCCCCCTGGAGCAGGCCGAGGTCGAGCGGACGCTCCCAGGCCAGGGTGTCGCGGCGGCGCAGCGGGTCAGGGATCGCCGGCGCTGCACAGACCCGGTAGTGGTACTCGCGGGAGAGCGCAGAGAACCGGGCGTCGAAGCCTGGGGCCGCCGGAGCGACGGCGAAGACGCGGACATCGGGCGGCAGGATGCCGTTGAGCCGGCGCAGCAGCTCGACGGCCCCCGCCCTGCGGTAGGCGGCCGACGGCAGGTCGACGTGCGCCACCTGGTGCCGGGCGTGGACGCCGGCGTCGGTGCGGCCGGCCACGATCAGCCGCGGCCACGGCTCTGGCAGCCGGAGCACCGTGGCGATCGCCGACTCCAGCTCGCCCTGGACCGTCCGCTGGCCCGGCTGGACTGCCCAGCCGGCGTAGCCACCCCCGTCGTAGCCGAGATCGATCCGGACGCGAACGAGCCCGCCTTCCCCAAAGGGACCGGCGGGCTCGTTCACTGCTGGTGGGCTGATCGAAGCCACTCAGGCCTCGGGGTCGCCCTCGGCCGGAGCCTCGTCGGCTGCCGACTCGGTCTGGTCCGACGCGTGGTCCTCGCCGGGGCCGGCAGCCTCGGTCACCACCTCGGTGTCGCCCCCCTCGGCCGGAACCGCGACCTGCTCGACCTGGGTGGTCTCCAGACCGCCTGCCTCGACGTCGCCCTCGGTCGGGACCGCAGCGACCTCGGCCGCCTCAGCCGCGACAGCCGCCGCAGTCGGCGACACAGTGGCCAGCTCGGCCGCAGCCTCGGCGGTGGCCCCGGTGGGCCTGCGCCGGGCAGCCGTACGGGTCCCGCGGGCCCGCTCGGCCTCACCGACGGCCTGCTGGCCGACGGTCAGCGCCTCGACCAGCTCGATGACCGCCATCGGGGCGTTGTCGCCCTTGCGGGGGCCGATCTTGGTGATCCGGGTGTAGCCGCCCGGCCGGTTCTCGAACCGGGGACCGATCTCGGCGAAGAGCGTGTGCACGACGCCCTTGTCGTGGATCTGGCGGGCCACGGTGCGGCGAGCGTGGATGTCACCGCGCTTGGCCTTGGTGATGAGCCGCTCAGCCAGCGGACGCAGCCGCTTGGCCTTGGTCTCGGTGGTGGTGATCCGGCCGTGCTCGAACAGCGCGGTGGCCAGGTTCGCCAGCATGAGCCGCTCGTGAGCGGGGCCGCCGCCGAGACGCGGGCCCTTCGTGGGCGTGGGCATGGTGTGCTCTTCCTCGAGATGGGTCGGTCAGATCGTTGCCAGCGGATCAGCCGGGCCGGTCAGCTGGTTAGAGCTGCTCGGTCTCGGCGTAGCCGCTGTCGTCGTAGTCGTCGGTGCCGTAGGTGTCGACGACGTTGGTCGGGTCGAACCCGGGCGGGGAGTCCTTGAGCTGCAGCCCCATGCCGGCGAGCTTGCCCTTGACCTCGTCGATCGACTTGGCGCCGAAGTTGCGGATGTCGAGCAGGTCTGCCTCACTGCGGGAGACCAGCTCGCCGACGGAGTGGATGCCCTCACGCTTGAGGCAGTTGTAGGACCGGACCGTCAGGTCGAGGTCCTCGATCGGCAGGGCCAGGTCGGCCATCAGCGCGGCGTCGGACGGCGACGGGCCGATGTCGATGCCCTCGGCCTCGACGTTGAGCTCGCGCGCCAGGCCGAACAGCTCGACCAGGGTCTTGCCGGCGCTGGCCACCGCGTCACGCGGAGTGATCGACGGCTTGGTCTCGACGTCGACGATCAGCCGGTCGAAGTCGGTGCGCTGCTCGACACGGGTCGCCTCGACCCGGTAGCTGACCTTGAGCACCGGCGAGTAGATCGAGTCGACCGGGATGCGGCCGATCTCCTGCGTCGCCGACTTGTTCTGGTTGGACGAGACGTAGCCGCGGCCGCGCTCGACGGTCAGCTCCATCTCGAGCTTGGCCTTGCCGTTGAGCGTGGCGATGTGCAGCTCGGGGCTGTGCACCTCGACACCGGCGGGCGGCGCGATGTCGGCGGCGGTGACCGCGCCGGGGCCCTGCTTGCGCAGGTACATCACGGCCGGCTCGTCGAGGTCGGAGGAGACGACGAGCGCCTTGAGGTTGAGGATCAGCTCGGTGACGTCCTCCTTGACCCCGGCGATCGTGGTGAACTCGTGGAGGGCGCCGTCGATGCGGATGCTGGTGATCGAGGCACCGGGGATCGACGAGAGCAGGGTGCGGCGCATCGAGTTGCCGAGCGTGTAGCCGAAGCCGGGCTCGAGCGGCTCGATGATGAACCGGGAGCGGAAATCGCTGACCGGCTCTTCGGTGAGGGTGGGGCGCTGTGCAATGAGCACGATTTCTCCTTCGTACGCGACGACCGCTATTTGACGTCGCTGGGGGTGCTGCGCCCGGGCCGGCCTGTGCCGGCCCGGGGTCGTACCGGATTGACCAGTGTTACTTGCTGTAGAGCTCGACGATCAGCTGCTCGTTGACCTGCGTGTCGATGATCTGCCGGCTCGGCAGCGAGTGGACGAGGATGCGCATCTGCGAGGAGATGACCTCGATCCAGGCCGGCACGGTCTTGCTGCCGGCCTCGGCACGGGCGATCACGAACGGGGTCAGCTCGCGGGACTTCTCGCGGACCTCGATGATGTCGTTCTCGGACACCAGGAACGACGGGATGTCGACCTTGCGACCGTTGACGACGATGTGGCCGTGCTTGACGAGCTGGCGGGCCATGTCACGGCTGTGGGCGAAGCCGGCCCGGTAGACCACGTTGTCGAGACGGCGCTCGAGCAGACGCAGCAGGTTCTCGCCGGTCTTGCCCTGCTTCTTGTTGGCCTGCTCGTAGTAGCCACGGAACTGCTTCTCGAGCACGCCGTAGATGCGCGCGCACTTCTGCTTCTCGCGCATCTGGAGGAGGTACTCAGAGTCCTTGGTACGACCGCGGCCGTGCTCGCCCGGCGGGTAGGGCCGGATCTCGATCGGGCACTTCGGCGTATCGCACTTGCTGCCCTTGAGGAACAGCTTCATCTTTTCGCGACGGCAGCGCTTGCAGTCTGCCCCTGTGTAACGAGCCATGATCTCTTATCTCCTGGGGGTCAGACGCGGCGGCGCTTGGGAGGCCGGCAGCCGTTGTGCGGGACAGGGGTCACGTCCTGGATCGAGCCCACCTCGAGGCCGGCGGCCTGCAGCGAGCGGATCGCGGTCTCCCGGCCGGAGCCGGGACCCTTGACGAAGACGTCGACCTTGCGCATGCCGTGCTCCTGGGCCCGGCGAGCCGCAGCCTCGGCCGCGAGCTGCGCGGCGAACGGCGTGGACTTGCGGGAGCCCTTGAAGCCGACCTGGCCGGCGGAGGCCCAGGCGATCACAGCACCGGACGGGTCGGTGATGGAGACGATGGTGTTGTTGAACGTGCTCTTGATGTGGGCGTGCCCGTGAGCGACGTTCTTCTTTTCCTTGCGACGGACCTTCTTCGGGCCGGCCGTACGACTCTTGGGGGGCATCAGCTTTGCTCTCTACGAGGGATGGTCGTCGTCACTTCTTGCCGACCTTCTTCTTACCGGCGACCGTGCGACGCGGGCCCTTGCGGGAACGCGCGTTGGTCCGGGTGCGCTGACCATGGACAGGCAGGCCACGGCGGTGGCGGATGCCCTGGTAGCAGCCGATCTCGATCTTGCGCCGGATGTCCGCGGAGACCTCGCGCCTGAGGTCGCCCTCGACGCGGTAGTTGGCCTCGATGTGCTCGCGGAGCTTGACGAGGTCGTCCTCGGAGAGATCCTTGACCCGCACGTCGCCGCTGACGCCAGTGGCCTTCAGCGTCGCGAGCGAGCGGGTTCGGCCGATGCCGAAGATGTAGGTGAGCGCGATCTCCAGCCGCTTTTCGCGGGGGAGGTCGACGCCGACGAGGCGGGCCATACGGTCGTGCTCCTTGCTGTGTCTGCGGAGGTCGTGCGCGCCCTACCCCTCGAACCGGACGGTTCTCGGGCCCCAGCCTCCGACCGGGGGTCCGTCACCCAGACCTCGGGTGACGCTCAGGGAGCGCTTGGCAGGTCGACCGGACGCCGGCCTGCTGGTGGAGCCGTGCTAGCCCTGCCGCTGCTTGTGCCGCAGGTTTTCGCAGATGACCATGACCCGGCCGTGACGGCGGATCACCTTGCACTTGTCACAGATCTTCTTGACGCTGGGCTTGACCTTCATCGGTGCTTCTCCTGGGGACGGCGGGGCTTCGCGTCGTGCCGACGCCGCGCCCTGTTAGGTGCTGGCTTGAGATCTTCGGGGTGCTACTTGTACCGGTAGACGATCCGGCCGCGTGCGAGGTCGTACGGGGAGAGCTCCACGACCACCCGGTCGCCCGGGAGGATCCGGATGTAGTGCATCCGCATCTTGCCGCTGATGTGAGCGAGAACGCGGTGACCATTGGTGAGCTCGACGCGGAACATCGCGTTCGGCAGCGGCTCCACCACGGTGCCCTCGATCTCGATGGCGCCTTCCTTCTTTGCCATGTCCTCCGCGTTTCGCTCGCTCAATATCGGTTGGATCAGCCATGCTGGCTTCCCGGGGGTTCGTCTCAACCCCGAGGCCTGCTGGGTCGCCGGACGGCTGACACAGGCATGCGCCAGCGCCGCTAGGCAGGGCCGACGGGTAAGTCTACGGAATCGCCGCGCGAACTCCAACCCTGCGGGTCCGGTGAGCCCCCTCAGGGCAGCTGGCGCCGGTCCTTGCCGCTGCCGGGCGGCAGTGGGCGTGGCCGGGACCCCCGGCCGGTGAGCTCGCCGGCCAGCAGCACCCCGCCCCAGGGCACGGTCACCCAGACCGGCCACACGCCGCTGACGCCCCCGCCGCTGAGGACGGTCGCCAGCCAGATCGCCCAGCAGATCACGGACACCGACGCCCAGGCCGCCCAGGCGCCGCGCCCCTCGTCGGGGATGACGGAAGCCCCGGCCGGCCGCCCGTGGTCGGCCGTCACCGGCACCGGCAGGTCGGCGTACGGGTTGGGCCCCGGCAGGTCCTCGACCAGCTGGTCGAGGTCGCCGTAGGTCTGGGCGGCGTAGCAGCGCTCGAGCCGCTCGTCGAACTCGGCCATGGTCAGCCGGCCGGTGGCGCAGTGCTCGCGCAGCTGCTCGGCCACCAGGTCGCGGTCGGCATCGGAGGCCCGCAGCTTGGGTTCCCGATGCGCCGACGCCATGACCGCTCCTCTCGACTCGTCCCCTGATCAGCCCACGGCGGTCAGGGCCGCCAGCTTGCTCTTGCCCCCGTCGAGGGCGGTCAGCACCAGCGGACCGTCGTCGGTGAGGGTGAAGGTGTGCTCGAAGTGCGCACTCGGCAACCCGTCCTTGGTCACCACGGTCCAGCCGTCGTCGAGCAGCTTGGTCTGCCGCTTGCCCAGGTTGAGCATCGGCTCCACCGCCAGCGCCAGGCCCTTGACGAGGGCCGGCCCCCTGCCCGGCTTGCCGAAGTTGGGGACCGCCGGCTCCTGGTGCATCTCGGTGCCGATGCCGTGGCCGGTGTACTCCTCGACGATGCCGTAGCCGTACGGGCGGGCGTACTCCTCGATCGCCGAGCTGATGTCGCTCACCCGGCCGCCGATGGCCGCGGCGGCGAGGCCACGCCACATCGACTGCTCGGTCACGTCGATCAGCCGCTGGAGCTCGGGGCTGATGGCACCGACCGGCAGGGTGATCGCCGAGTCGCCGTGCCAGCCGTCGAGGATCGCGCCGCAGTCCAGGGAGACGATGTCGCCCTCGCGGAGCACCTGACCCATCGACGGGATGCCGTGCACGATCTCTTCGTTGACCGACGCGCAGATCGTCGCCGGGTAGCCGTGGTAGCCCTTGAACGACGGGACCGCGCCCTCGGACCGGATGTTCGCCTCGGCGATGGCGTCGAGCTCGCCGGTGCTGATGCCGGGGGCGATCGCCATCGCCAACAGGGCCAAGGTGCGGCCGACCACCAGGCCGGCCTCGCGCATCTTGGCGATCTCGGCGTCGCTCTTGATCTGGATCATGGTCGCCTCGTTGCCTGTCCTCGTGACATCAGTGCGGGAGGTACGGGCGCAGGGCCCGGGTTGCCCGGTCGGTCACGTCGTCGACCGGTCCGGTCGCGTCGATCCCGACGAGCATCCTGCGTTCAGCGTAGAAGGAGACCAGCGGTGCTGTCTGCTCGGCATAGACCTCGAGCCGATGTCTGATCGTCGTCTCACGGTCGTCGTCGCGCTGGAACAGCTCGCCGCCGCACAGGTCGCAGACGTCCGGGACCGTCGGCGGATCGAAGTCGATGTGCCAGATGTGGTTGCAGCTGCGGCAGGTGCGGCGGCCCGAGAGCCGCCGGACGACCTCGTCGTCGTCGACCACCAGCTCGAGGACCACGTCGACCGAGGCGCCCAGGTCGAGCAGCATCGCGTCGAAGACCTCGGCCTGGACCACGTTGCGCGGGAAGCCGTCGAGCAGGAAGCCCTTGGCCGCGTCTTCCTTGGCCAGCCGGTCGCGGACCATGCCGATGGTGATCTCGTCCGGCACCAGGTCACCGGCGTCCATGTACTTGCGCGCCTCGACGCCCAGGGGGGTGCCCTGGCTGACGTTGGCGCGGAAGATGTCGCCCGTGGAGATCGTGGGCACGCCGACGGTTGCCGCCACGTACTGCGCCTGGGTCCCCTTGCCGGCGCCAGGGGGTCCGAGTAGCACCAGCCTCACTAGCGGAGGAAGCCCTCGTAGTTGCGCAGCATCAGCTGGCTCTCGATCTGCTTCGCCGTGTCGAGACCGACGCCGACCAGGATGAGCACGGCCGTGCCACCGAACGGGAACTCCTTGGTGGCGCCGACCAGCCCGATGAAGATGTACGGGATGACGGCGATCGCGGCGAGGTAGAGCGCGCCGGGCAGGGTGATCCGGTCGAGGATGTAGCCGAGGTATTCAGCGGTGGGCCGGCCGGGGCGGATGCCGGGGACGAAGCCGCCGTACTTCTTCATGTTGTCGGCGATCTCGTCGGTGTTGAACGTGATGGCGACGTAGAAGTAGGTGAAGCCGAGGATCAGCGCCGCGTAGGCGATCAGGTAGATCCGGTCGTCGCTCGCCTGCGAGTTGAGGTGCCGGGTGACGAAGGTGCTGAACGAGGCGTTGTGCCAGACGTTGGTCATCAGCTGCGGGACGTAGAGCAGCGACGAGGCGAAGATGACGGGGATGACACCGGCCTGGTTGACCTTGAGCGGCAGGTAGGTCGAGGTGCCGCCGTACATCCGCCGGCCGATCATGCGCTTGGCGTACTGCACCGGGATCCGCCGCTGGGCCTGCTCGACGAAGACCACCAGGCTGACCACGACCAGGCCGATCGCCATCACGACGACGAACTTCCAGGTGCCGTTGCTGGACTGCAGGATGTCGTGGCCCTGGGTCGGGAACCGGGCGGCGATCGAGGTGAAGATCAGGATCGACATGCCGTTGCCGATGCCGCGGTCGGTGATGAGCTCGCCCAGCCACATGATGACCGCCGTGCCGGCGGTCATGACGAGCACCAGGGTGCCGATCCGGAATGCGCTGGTGTCCGGGATGATCTTGGCGGTGCAGCTCGGGAACAGGTTGCCCGACCGGGCCAGCGCGATGATCGTCGAGGACTGCAGCACGGCGAGCGCGATGGTGAGGTAGCGGGTGTACTGGGTCAGCTTGGCCTGACCCGCCTGCCCCTCCTCCTTCAGCGTCTCGAGCCGGGGGATCACGACGACCAGGAGCTGGATGATGATGCTGCTGGTGATGTACGGCATGATGCCGAGCGCGAACACCGACAGCTGGAGCAGCGCGCCGCCACTGAACAGGTTGACCAGGCCGTAGACGCCGCTGTTGCCGACGGTGGACAGGCAGGAGTGGACGTTCTTGTAGCTGACCCCGGGCGAGGGCACGGACGTGCCGAGCCGGTAGAGCGCGATGATCGCGCCGGTGAAGAGCAACTTCTTGCGCAGGTCCGGCGTGCGGAAGGCCCGGACGAAGGCGGTCAGCACGTGTCCTCCAGCGCGGTTCGAGCGGCCACGGGCAACCACCGGACGGTGGGCGGACGCTGCACAGTCAATGGGGCGGGGCGAGGGCAACAGTCAGGGCACGAGTCGAGGCACCCCTCGAGAGCGGCGGTTCCACCTCGACGTTAGGACTCTAACAGTCTGCGGGGCGATGACGGCTGCCACAAGCAGATGGGCAACAGGTGAGGAAAGCCACTGCTCGGACGGGAACTTCGGGGGGAGTACGCGAACGACCCGGGGCACCTGTGGGCGCCCCGAGTCGCTCGGTGGTGGGACTGCCTAGAGCTCGGTGACCGAGCCGCCGGCAGCGGTGATCTTGTCGCGGGCGGTGCCGCTGAACTTGTGCGCGGTGATCTGGACGGCGACGGAGATCTCGCCGGTGCCCAGCACCTTGACCAGGCTGTTCTTGCGAACAGCACCGGCGGCGACCAGCTCGTCGACCCCGATGGCCCCGCCCTGCGGGAACAGCTCGGCCACCTTGTCGAGGTTGACGACCTGGTACTCCGTACGGAACGGGTTGGTGAAGCCCTTGAGCTTGGGGATCCGCATGTGCAGCGGCATCTGCCCACCCTCGAAGGCGGTCGGGACCTGGTAGCGGGCCTTGGTGCCCTTGGTGCCGCGGCCGGCGGTCTTGCCGCGCCGGCCACCCTCGCCGCGACCGACGCGGATCTTGGGGGCGTGCGACCCGGGGGCCGGACGCAGGTGATGGACCTTGAGCGTCATGGTTAGTCGACCTCCTCGACGACGACGAGGTGGCGAACCGTCTGGACCATGCCGCGGATCTCCGGGCGGTCCTCCTTGACGACGACGTCGGACAGCCGCTTCAGGCCGAGCGAGCGCAGCGTCTCACGTTGGTTCTGCTTGCCACCGATACCGGACCTGATCTGCGTGACCTTGAGGCGCCCCATGTCAGGACCCCGTTCCGGCACGAGCGCGCAACAGGGCGGCCGGGGCCACGTCCTCGAGCGGGAGGCCGCGGCGGGCCGCGATCTCCTCGGGGCGCATGAGGCCCTTGAGGGCCGCCACGGTCGCGTGCACGATGTTGATCGGGTTGGACGAGCCCAGCGACTTCGAGAGCACGTCGTGGATGCCCGCGCACTCGAGCACGGCGCGCACCGGGCCACCGGCGATGACGCCGGTGCCGGGGCTGGCCGGCTTGAGCAGCACGACACCGGCGGCCGCCTCACCCTGGAACGGGTGAGGGATGGTCCCCTGGATGCGCGGCACCTTGAAGAAGTGCTTCTTGGCCTCCTCGACGCCCTTCGCGATCGCGGCGGGCACCTCCTTGGCCTTGCCGTAGCCGACGCCGACCGTGCCGTCGCCGTCGCCGACGATCACCAGCGCGGTGAAGCTGAACCGGCGGCCACCCTTGACCACCTTGGCGACCCGGTTGATGGCGACGACGCGCTCGACGTACTGCGTCTTCTCCGCAGCTGGACCGCGGCCGTCACGACGGTTGCCGCCCCGCTCGTTGCCGCCGCCGGCCGGGGACGTTCCCGTACCCGTACCGCCGCGGCGCTGAGGACCTGGCATCAGACGTTCCTCTTCTCAAAACGAATCGAATCACGAGCTGCGCTTGTCATCAGAAGTCCAGCCCGGCTTCGCGCGCAGCGTCGGCCAGCGCCGCGATCCGGCCGTGGTAGCGGTTGCCACCCCGGTCGAACACGACCTTGTCCACCCCGGCTGCCTTGGCCCGCTCGGCCAGCAGCCGACCGGTCTCGGCCGCCTGCGCGGTCTTGTCCCCCGTACCAGCCCGGACGGTGCCGTCCATCGTCGACGCCGAGGCCAGGGTCTGGCCGAGGTTGTCGTCCACGACCTGCGCGAAGATGTGCCGGGTCGAGCGGTTGACGACCAGGCGCGGACGGCCGGCGGTGCCGGTCACCCGCTTGCGCACCCGGAGGTGACGGCGGGCCCTGCCGAGACGGCGGACCCGGGAGAGGTCTCCCTTGCTTCCAGCCATGGTTACTTGCCAGCCTTTCCGACCTTGCGACGCACGGCTTCACCCTGGTAGCGCACGCCCTTGCCCTTGTACGGCTCGGGCGGCCGGATCCGCCGGATGTTCGCTGCCACGGCTCCGACCTGCTGCTTGTCGATCCCGCGTACGACGAACCGGGTCGGGGCCTGCACCTCGAAGGTGATGCCTTCGGGTGCGGTCACGAGCACCGGGTGGCTGAAGCCGAGGGCGAACTCGAGGTCCGAGCCCTTGGCCACGACGCGATAGCCGACGCCGACGATCTCGAGCGTGCGCTCGTAGCCGGCGGTGACGCCCTGGATCATGTTGGCGACGAGGGTGCGGCTCAGCCCGTGGCGGGCCTTGCTGTCGCGCTCGTCGTCGGGACGGGTCACGACAAGCGTGCCGTCCTCGTCGCGCTGGATCGAGATGGGCTCGACGAGCGTGTGGTTCAGGGAACCCTTGGGACCCTTGACCGCGACCTCACGGCCGCTGATGGTGACGTCGACGCCCGAGGGAACGGGGATCGGCAGTCGTCCGATGCGAGACATCTGCGACTCCTTCCGTTACCAGACGTAGGCGAGGACTTCCCCGCCTACCCCTCGCTTGGCGGCCTGACGGTCAGTCAGCAGGCCGGTGGACGTGGACAGGATCGCGACACCCAGGCCGCCGAGGACCTTGGGCAGGCCGGTGGACTTCGCGTAGACCCGCAGGCCCGGCTTGGAGATCCGGCGAACACCGGCGATGGTGCGCTCGCGGTTGGGGCCGTACTTCAAGGTGACGACGAGGTTCTTGCCCTTCTCGACGTCTTCAACGGTCCAGCCCGCGACGAAACCCTCCTGCTGGAGGATCTCGGCGATGTGCACCTTGATCTTGGAGTAGGGCATCGAGACGGTGTCGTGGTAGGCGTGGTTCGCATTGCGAACCCGCGTCAACATGTCGGCGATCGGATCGGTCATGGTCATGGGGCAGGTAGCCCTTTCTCGCCGTGGTTCCTCGGCCTGGGGCCGGGGCCTTCAGCGAAGCGGTGGTGCGGGGACGTACAGGAAAGGTCGTGCGGGGAAAGGCAACCTTGTGAGGTTACCTGGCTTTACCAGGAGCTCTTGGTGACACCCGGCAGCTCGCCGGCGTGCGCCATCTCGCGGACGCAGATCCGGCACAGGCCGAACTTGCGGTAGACCGCGCGGGGACGTCCGCACTTCTGGCAGCGGGTGTAGCCGCGTACGGCGAACTTGGGCTTGCGGTTCGCCTTCTCGATCAGCGCCTTCTTGGCCATGTAGCTCAGGACTCCTTGAACGGGAAGCCGAGCAGACGCAGCAGGGCGCGTCCCTCGTCGTCGGTCGATGCGGACGTCACCACGGTGATGTCCATGCCCCGCGGTCGGTCGATCTTGTCAGGGTCGATCTCGTGGAACATCGACTGCTCGTTGAGACCGAAGGTGTAGTTGCCCCGGCCGTCGAACTGCGCGGCGGACAGGCCGCGGAAGTCCCGGATCCGCGGCAGGGCGATGGTCAGCAGCCGGTCGAGGAACTCCCACATCCGGTCGCCGCGCAGGGTGACCTTGGCGCCGATCGGCTGGCCCTCGCGCAGCTTGAACTGCGCGATGGACTTTGTCGCCCGGCGAACCTGGGGCTTCTGGCCGGTGATGGAGGTCAGGTCGCGCAGCGCGCCGTCGATCAGCTTGCCGTCACGGGCCGCGTCGCCGACACCCATGTTGACGACGATCTTGGTCACACCCGGGATCTGCATGACGTTGCCGTAGGAGAACTGCTCCTTGAGCGCAGGCGCGATCTCGGCCCGGTAGCGCGCCTTGAGCCGCGGCACCGTCACCGGCTGGGGAGCTTCAGTGGTTGCAGTCATGTCGTATCTCTCAGAACTCGTTACCGCAGCGCTTGCAGACCCGCAGGGGGCGAGTGCGCACCTTGCCGGACCGCTCGTCGGTGTAGGTCTCCTGGCGTGAGCCGAGCCGCGAGGGCTTGTCACACTTGGGGCAGACCACCATGACGTTGCTGGCGTGGACGGGGGCCTCCTGGGTCACGATGCCGCCGGACTGGGCGCCGCGCTGCGTGGTGGTGACCTTGGTGTGCTTCTTGATCCGGTTGACACCCTCGACGAGGACGCGGTTCTCCTTGGGCAGGGTCAGGATGACCTTGCCGGTGACCCCACGGTCCTTGCCACTGATGACCTGCACGCTGTCGCCCTTGCGGACGCGCATCTTGGCCTTGTGGTCGGTGCGGATGGCCATGGTCAGAGCACCTCCGGTGCCAGCGAGATGATCTTCATGAACTTCTTGTCCCGGAGCTCGCGGCCCACCGGTCCGAAGATTCGGGTGCCACGGGGGTCTCCGGAGTCCCGGATCAGCACGGCGGCGTTCTCGTCGAAGCGGATGTAGGAACCGTCGGGACGGCGCCGCTCCTTGGTCGTCCGGACGATGACCGCCTTGACGACGTCGCCCTTCTTGACGCCGGCGCCCGGCAGGGCGTCCTTGACCGTCGCGACGATGATGTCGCCGATGCCGGCGTAGCGCCGCCCGGACCCGCCGAGTACGCGGATGCAGAGCAGCTCCTTGGCGCCGGTGTTGTCAGCGGCGCGCAGTCGGGACTCCTGCTGGATCACTTTGCCTTCTCCAGGATTTCCACGACGCGCCAGTGCTTGCTGGCCGACAGCGGCCGGGTCTCCATCAGGAGGACGCGGTCGCCGACGCCACAAACGTTGGTCTCGTCGTGTGCCTTGAGCTTGTTGGTGCGACGGATGGTCTTGCCGTAGAGCGCGTGCCGCACCCGGTCCTCGACAGCGACGACGACGGTCTTGTCCATCTTGTCGCTGACCACGAGGCCCTCGCGGGTCTTGCGGAAGTTACGCGGGTCCTCGGGGGACGCTGCTGGTGCGGCGGAGGCCGCAGCCGTCGTGGCTTTCTCGGTCACTTTCGGTCCTGTCGTCATGCTGCGCCCTGCCCGGACCCAGCGGTGCTGATGCCGAGCTCGCGCTGCCGCATCACGGTGTAGATGCGGGCGATGTCGCGGCGTACGGTCTGCAGCCGCCGGTTGTTGTCGAGCTGGCCGGTCGCGACCTGGAAGCGCAGGTTGAACAGCTCTTCCTTGGCCTCGCGCAGCGAGGAGACGAGCTCCTCGTCGGTCAGGTTCCTGACCTCGTCTGCCCTGTCGTGAACAGCCATCACGCCTCACCCTGCTCGCGCTTGACGATCCGGCACTTCATCGGCAGCTTGTGGATGGCCCGGGTCAGGGCCTCCTTGGCGACCACCTCGTTGGGGTAGGCCAGCTCGAACATCACCCGGCCCGGCTTCACGTTCGCGATCCACCACTCCGGGGAGCCCTTGCCGGAACCCATGCGGGTCTCGGCCGGCTTCTTGGTGATGGGGCGGTCCGGGTAGATGTTGATCCAGACCTTGCCACCACGCTTGATGTGCCGGGTCATCGCGATCCGGGCGGACTCGATCTGGCGGTTGGTCACGTAGGCACCCTCGAGCGCCTGGATCCCGTACTCGCCGAAGGTGACCTTGGTGCCACCCTTGGCCGCACCGGAGCGGCTGGGGTGGTGCTGCTTGCGGTGCTTGACCCGCCGGGGGATCAACATGGGTCAGCCCTCCGTTCCGGGTGCGACCGGCTCGGCGGCGGGTGCGGTGAGCGCCTCGGGGTTGCTCTCGACCGCCTCGGTCGGCTCCGCCGCCGGGACGCCGGTGCCGCCGTCGCGACGGCTGTTGGTCGGCCGGGCCGGGCGCTCGGTCCGGGTGGGTCGGGCCGGCCGGGCCCGCTGCGCGGCGCGCAGGGCGGCCTCGGCCGCCTCACGCTCGGCGCGGCTCTGCACGACGTCGCCCTTGTAGATCCAGACCTTGACGCCGATGCGGCCGAAGGTGGTCCGAGCCTCGTAGAAGCCGTAGTCGATGTTCGCCCGCAGGGTGTGCAGCGGCACCCGGCCTTCACGGTAGAACTCCGACCGGCTCATCTCGGCGCCACCGAGGCGACCGGCGCACTGCACCCGGATGCCCTTGGCGCCGCCCTTGAGCGCGGACTGCATCGACTTGCGCATGGCGCGCCGGAACGACACGCGGCTTGACAGCTGCTCGGCAACGCCCTGGGCCACCAGCTGCGCGTCGATCTCGGGGTTCTTGACCTCGAGGATGTTCAGCTGCACCTGCTTGCCGGTGAGCTTCTCGAGGTCACCGCGGATGCGGTCTGCCTCGGCGCCACGGCGGCCGATAACGATGCCGGGGCGGGCGGTGTGGATGTCGACGCGGACCCGGTCACGGGTGCGCTCGATGTCGACCCGGCTGATGCCGGCCCGCTCCATGCCCTTGGACATCATCTTGCGGATGGCGACGTCTTCCTTGACGTAGTCCTTGTACAGCTTGTCCGCGTACCAGCGGGACTTCCACTCGGTGGTGATACCGAGACGGAACCCGTGCGGGTTTACCTTCTGCCCCACTATCGGGTCCTACCCTTCGACTTGGCGGCCGCGGCGGCTGAGGTGGCAGCCTTCGCAACCTTGTCTGGCCTGGCCTCGACCACGACGGTGATGTGGCTGGTCCGCTTACGGATCCGGAATGCACGACCCTGAGCGCGGGGACGGAAGCGCTTCATCGTCGGACCCTCGTCGACATAGGCCGTGGTCACCCACAGCGTGTCGGCCTTGAGACCGTCGTTGTGCTCCGCGTTCGCGATCGCGCTCGCCAGCACCTTGTAGACCGGCTCGCTCGCCGCCTGCGGCGTGAACCGCAGCACGTTGAGAGCCTCGTTCGCCGGCAGACCCCGGATGAGGTCGACCACGCGACGCGTCTTCATCGGCGCCATGCGCACGTGGCGCGCAGTCGCCGAGGTGCCGGCCGGGCTGTTAGCCGCGGTAGCCATCACTGTCCCCTTGCTTCGGTCATCAGAACTCTCGTATTCAAATCGAGCTCGTCGCTCTATCTATCCCCGACGGGCGCGGCGGTCGTCCTTGATGTGGCCCCGGAAGGTCCGCGTCAGGGCGAACTCGCCGAGCTTGTGGCCGACCATCGACTCGGTGACGAACACCGGGACGTGCTTGCGGCCATCGTGGACGGCAATGGTGTGACCGAGCATGGACGGCACGATCATCGATCGGCGCGACCAGGTCTTGATCACGTTCTTGGTGCCCTTGTCGTTCTGCACGTCCACCTTCTTGATCAGGTGGTCGTCGACGAAGGGACCCTTCTTCAGGCTCCGCGGCATGTCTACCCGCCCCTCTAGCGCTTCTTGTTGGTCTTGCGGCGGCGGATGATCAGACGGTCGCTCGGCTTGTTCGCGTGCCGGGTGCGGCCCTCGGGCTTGCCCCACGGGGTGACCGGGTGGCGGCCTCCGGAGGTCTTGCCCTCACCACCACCGTGCGGGTGGTCGATCGGGTTCATGGCGACACCACGGACGGAGGGGCGCTTGCCCTTCCAGCGCATGCGCCCTGCCTTGCCCCAGTTGATGTTGGACTGCT
>JAWWOO010000029.1:0-7804 GCA_033851545.1 Frankiales bacterium
CAGCCGATCCCACCATGCCGCCCGGAGGAGGACCCGTGCTCGACACCGTCAACGAGCGGGAGCTGCCGTCGGCCGCGACGGCCAGACCGGCTCGCCGACGCCGGCCGCGACGGCAGGTGCTCCCGTACTTCCTGCTGGTGCCGGCGATCCTGCTCGAGCTGCTGGTCCACATCATCCCGATGCTGGTGGGCGTCGCGATCAGCTTCATCCACCTCACGCAGTTCTACATCCGCAACTGGCAGAACGCGCCCGGCGCCGGCCTCAGCAACTACCGCCTCGCGGTCAACATCAACCAGCCGGCCGGGCAGGAGCTGCTGCACTCGTTCCTGGTGACCCTCGCCTTCACGGTGATCGTGCTCGCCGGGTCGTGGTGCCTGGGCATGTTCGCGGCGGTGTTCACCCAGCGGGACTTCCGCGGCCGGGGCATCGTCCGCACGCTGTTCCTCATCCCCTTCGCGTTGCCGGCCTTCACCTCGGTCATCACCTGGAGCTTCATGGGCCAGCGCGACAACGGCATGATCAACCAGGTGCTGCTCGACCTGCACCTGGTGCACACCAGGCCGTTCTGGCTGATCGGCTCGAACAGCTTCATCACCCTGTGTCTGGTCAGCATCTGGCGCACCTGGCCGTTCGCCTTCCTCACCCTCACCGCCGGCATGCAGAGCATCCCCGGCGACCTCTACGAGGCGGCGTCGCTCGACGGTGCCGGCATGATGGTCCAGGTCCGCCGCGTGACCCTGCCGCTGCTCGCCCCGGTCAACCGGGTGCTGGTCCTCGTGCTGTTCCTCTGGACGTTCAACGACTTCACCACGCCGTACGTCCTGTTCGGCGGCAGTGCTCCGCGGCAGGCCGACCTGATCTCCATGCACATCTATCAGAACTCGTTCGTCACCTGGAACTTCGGGACCGGCTCGGCGATGTCGGTGCTGCTGCTCATCTTCCTGCTCATCGTCACCAGCATCTATCTCCTCGTCGTGAACAGGAGGACCGAGAATGCGTGAACCCGCATGGTTCCAGTGGACCCGGCGGATCGGTCTCAGCCTGCTCGGGCTGTTCGTCGCCGTCCCGATCTACGTGATGGTCACGTCCTCGCTCAAGCCACTCCAGGACGTCCAGGGCAAGTTCACCTGGTGGCCGTCGCACCTGACCGTGCAGCCGTTCCGCGACATGTGGACCACGATCCCGCTCGGTCGCTACTTCGTGAACAGCCTGGTGGTCTGCACGATCTCGGCGATCGCCTCGGTCGCGATCGCCGTGCTGGCCGCCTATGCCGTGAGCCGCTACCGGTTCCACGGCCGGAGCAGCTTCACCACCGTCGTGCTGTCCACGCAGATGTTCCCCGGCATCCTGTTCCTGCTGCCGCTCTACCTGATCTTCGTCAACATCAGCAAGACCACCGGCATCAACCTGTACGGCAGCCGGCTGGGCCTGATCATCACCTACCTGACCTTCACCCTGCCGTTCGCGATCTGGATGCTGGTCGGCTACTTCGACTCGATCCCTCGCGAGCTCGACGAGGCGGCCAAGGTCGACGGCAACGGGCCGCTCGGCGCGCTGTTCCGGGTCGTCATCCCGGCCGCCGTGCCAGGCATCGTGGCCGTGGTCATCTACGCGTTCATGACGGCGTGGGGCGAGGTTCTGTTCGCCTCGATCATGACCGACGACAACACCCGCACCCTGGCCGTCGGCCTCAAGGGCTTCGCCAACCTCAACAACGTCTACTGGAACCAGATCATGGCGGCGTCGCTGACCGTGAGCATCCCCGTCGTGGTCGGCTTCCTGCTGCTGCAACGGTTCCTGGTCTCCGGCATGACCGCCGGCGCCGTGAAGTAGCCCGACGCCAAGCTTGAATCAACCGCCGCGGTGCCGATAGCTCGGCATGGCCACACCACGAACCGGAGCGACCGCAATGACCGACCTCAGCGCCCTGCCCGCGGACTTCCTCTGGGGAGCGGCCACCTCTGCCTACCAGATCGAGGGCGCTCTCGCCGAAGGCGGCCGGCTTCCGTCCATCTGGGACGACTTCTGCCGCGTGCCCAACGCGATCGAGGGCGGCGACAACGGTGATGTGGCCTGTGACTCGTACAACCGTTGGCCGCAGGACCTGGCGGTGATCCGTGAGCTGGGTCTGGACTCCTACCGGTTCTCGATCGCCTGGCCACGGGTGCAACCGACGGGACGGGGGGCGGTGAACGGTCCCGGCCTGGACTACTACGACCGCATGGTCGACGACTTGCTCGGCATCGGGGTGCGGCCGTTCGTCACGCTCTACCACTGGGACCTGCCGTCCGCTCTACAGATCGAGCACGGTGGCTGGGTCTCGCGCGACACAGCGCTGCACTTTGCCGACTACGCCGGCATTGTGGCCCGGCGACTCGGTGACCGGGTCGGCGACTGGGTCACCCTCAACGAGCCGCTGTGCTCCGCCTGGATCGGCCACCTCGAGGGTCGGATGGCGCCGGGTGTACGGGACCTGCGCAGTGCGGTCCACGCTTCCTACCACCTGCTGCTTGGTCACGGCCTTGCCACGCAGGCGGTCAGGGCCAACGTGGTCCTGCCGCCCTCGATCGGCCTGGTCACCAATCTCAGCCCGTGCGAGCCCGCGACCGAGACCGAGGCGGACCGGCTCGCGGCGATCCGGGCCGACGGTCACACCAACCGCTGGTGGCTCGATCCCACGCAGGGCAAGGGTTTCCCGCAGGACATGGTCGACCTCTACGGCATCGAGCTGCCCGAGCAACCGGGCGACCTCGACGTCATGGCGGAGCCGACGGACTTCATGGGGCTCAACTACTACTTCCGGATGAAGATCGCTGACGACCCGACGGTGGCGACACTGGGCTTCCGCCAGGTCGAGGTGCCCGGGGCGGCGACGACCGCGCTCGGCTGGGAGTCCCACGCCCGGGGTCTCGGGGAGCTGCTGGTCCGGCTGCACGACGAGTACGACGCGCCGGCGCTCTACGTCACCGAGAGCGGCTCCGCCTGGCACGACCAACCGGACGAGAACGGCTATGTTGCCGACGTCGACCGTACGGCGTACTTCGTCGACCACATCCAGGCCGTCGCTGATGCTGCGGCCAAGGGCGCGCCGATCAAGGGCTACTTCGCCTGGTCGCTGCTGGACAACTTCGAGTGGGCCTACGGCTACTGGCCGCGGTTCGGCCTGGCCTACGTCGACTACGAGACGCAGCGCCGGACGCTCAAGCTCAGTGGGGAGACCTACCGCGACCTGGTCGCCGGTCACCGCGGCCGCTAGGTCCTCAGCCGGCCAGGACGGGCAGCGCACGCATCCTGCGCAGCGGCGAGAGGAACACCGGCAGGAAGGTCAGCGCGCCGCCGACCGCTGCCACCAACAGGGTGGGCCGGACGCCGATCGTCGAGCCCAGGACACCGCCGATGACCGCACCCAGCGGTATGGTTCCCCAGACCAGGAAACGCATCGTCGCGTTCATCCGGCCGAGCAGCGCCGGCGGGCACAGGCCCTGCCGGAAGCTCACCTGGGTGATGTTGTAGATGACGACGCCCGCCCACATCACGACCTGCGCGGCGGCGAGCAGGACCAAGGTCCAGTCCCGGTGGACGAACGGCGCGACGAACCCGGTCGGCGCGATCGCCAGGATCGACAGCCAGATCGCCGGACCCTGCCCGAGCCGGGCGGCGACGCGGGCCGCGAGGCGGGCGCCGATCAGCCCGCCGATCGCCGACGTCGAGCTGATCAGCCCGATCCAGCCGGCGGACAGGTGCAGCTGGCGGGCCAGGAGTACGTAGAAGACCGCCTCCGCAATGGAGCTGAACAGGTTCGCTGACCCGGTGCACATGGCGATCGCGCGCAGCAGGGGACTGCCGAGGACGAAGCGCACGCCTTCGCCGATCTCGCTGCGCAGGTCAGTTCCCTTGGTGCGCAGGGGTTTCTCGGCCCGGGCCCGGATCGCGGTGACCCACGCCGCCGACCACAGGAAGCTGGCGGCATCGACGAGTACGGCGTACGGGGCGGTCAGCACCTGGATGAGAACGCCGCCGAGGCTGGGTCCGGCGATCTGGGCCACCGACTCGCTGGCCTGCAGGTTGGCGTTGCCCTCGACCAGGAGCTCGCGGTCGATGAGCTCGGGCAGGTAGGACTGGTAGGCGACGTCGAAGAAGACGGTGCTGATGCCGGTCACCAGTGCCACGACGTAGAGCTGGCCCATCGTGAGAACGCCCAGCAGCTCGGCGGCCGGCACCGAACCGAGGGCGGCCGCCCGGATCAGGTCGTTGACGATCAGGACCGATCGGAACTGCATGCGGTCCACCCAGGCGCCGGCCGGGAGCGCGACAAGCAGGAAGGCGACCGTCTGGAACGCGCCGAGCAGCCCCACCTCGAAGGTGCTCGCCCTTACGACGAGGATCGCCACCAGCGGAAGCGCCAGCTGGCTGACCGTCGTGCCGAGCTGGCTGACCGTCTCGCCGATCCAGAGCCGGCGGAAGTCCAGGTGGTGCCACAGGCCGGGCCTCATCTGCTCTTCGATCACCAGTCGATCCTGTGCAAGTGATTGGGTTTTGTCAATCAGTTTGGTAGCGTGCAGTCGTGACCGAGCGGCGTCCCGCTACCGACGACGAGGCCAAGGCCCTTGCCTCCTCCCTGCGGCTGCGGATCCTGCGCATCTGTCTCGGTGAACCGCGCACCAACCAGGAGATCGCGGCCACCCTCGGGCGCGACCCGGCCAGCACCCTGCACCACGTGCGGACCCTGGTCCGCACCGGCTTTCTCGAGGCACAGGGCGAACGGCGGGGAGCCCGAGGCGCCCGGGAGGTTCCCTACCTAGCGACGCGCAAGTCCTGGCACCTCAGCACTCCCCCCGAGGACCGGGCGATGCTGGACACCTTCCTCGAGGAGGTGTCGCTCGCTCCGCCCGCCGACGTGGATGCGGCCCGGCTCGGTCTGCGTCTCGCGCCGGGGGACATGGCGGAGCTCCGCTCGCGCATGCGCGAGCTGCTGGACGACTTCGCCGCCCGTCCGGACGACCCGTCGGCGCCGGCCTGGTCGCTGTTCTTCGTCCTGCACCCGGACCCCAACCGGCCCGGCGGCTCAGTGCAGCAGGAGCCGGCCGAGCCGCCTTGAGGCAAGCCACAAAGTGACGCCACCGAACGCCAGCAGGTAGGCGGTGGCCCCGAGCTGGGACCAGCCGACCCGGCCGAGGTCGAGGCCACGCAGCAGGTCGGTGCTCTGGTAGAGCGGCAGCACCCGTACGACGTCGGCGAGCCAGTCGGGGTAGACGGACAGCGGGTAGAAGGTCGCCGAGAACAGGAACATCGGCAGCATCACCAGCTGGACGTACTGGGTGTGGTGCATCTCCGTCATGAGCGTCGACACCCACAGTCCCGCTGCGGCGAAGGCGAAGGAGATCAGCGCCACGGCAGGCAGGGCCAGTACCGCCCACCAGCTGTGCACCATGCCGAGAGCGACCAGCACGACGAGGAAGCAGCCGCCGGCGACGACACCCCGTAGGGTGGCCGCCGCCGTCTCCCCCACACTGACGTCGGCAGGGGTCATCGGCGTGGTGACCAGGGAGTCGAAGAACTTCTCGGTCTTCAGCCGGAACCAGATGCCCCAGATCGTCTCGTTCGAAGCGGTGTTCATGGCCGACGTGGCGAGCAGCGCCGGTGCCACGAAGGACGCATAGCTGTAGCCACCGGCAATGTCGTGACCCTTGGGCCCGATCAGCATTCCGATGCCGACGCCGATCGACATCAGGTAGAGGAAGGGTTCGAACAGGCCGTTGACCAGCGTGGCCCAAGGCCGGCCGCTGCGGACCACCCACCAGTGCCGGACCACGACCTGACGGGCGGTGCCGAGGACCAGGGTGTCAGCCATAGAGTCGCCGCCGGTAGCTGCGCGCCGCGAGGACCAGCCCGATCAGGGTGAACGCGAGCAGGTAGCCGACGTGTCCGGCAGTGCGGGCCCAGGTCGCCGTACCGAGGCTGAGGGTGCGGCACAGGTCGACGCCGTGCCACAACGGTGTCGCATAGGCCAGCGCCCGCAGCACGATCGGCAGCTGGGTCACCGGGAAGAACGTGCCGGAGAACAGGTAGAGCGGCATGACGACCCACTTGAACGCGCCGAAGACCGCGCGCGGGTTCCGTACGGCAGCGGCCCACGCCATCGTGGGCGTGGCGAAGGCCAGCCCGGTCAGCGTGGCTGCGGGGATGGCGGCCAGCGACCACCACGATCTGGTCGCTCCGAAGCAGGCCATCACGGCGACGAAGGTGACCGCGCTGAGGGCCAGCTTGAACGCCATGTAGAGGCTCTGCCCCAGCATGATGTCCGTCGAGTCGAGCGGCGTGGTGACGGTCACGCTGTAGCTGCCACCGGGCATCACAGCGCGGCTCACCGGGAAACCGCCCTCGATGATGCCGTTCTGCATTGCCGCAGCAGCAAGCATTCCGGGCGCGAAGAACTCGAGGTAAGTGGCCCCGTGCAGCCCGGCCGGATGGTTGGCGACCACGTTGCCCAGCCCGACGCCGATGGCGAGCAGGAAGAGCAGCGGGTTGACGACGCTGACAACGACGGTGCCCCGCCAGGTCCTGCGATAGCGGTGAAGCTGATAGCTGAGCTCATGCAGCGCGAGCCAGGAACCCTTTCCGGTACGGGGTTCTGCGCGCTCCAGGGTGATCGTCATCAGTCGACCAGCGTCCGGCCGGTCAGTGAGAGGAACACGTCCTCGAGGCTCGATCTGCGGACCAGTGAGCTGATCGGGCGGATGCCGAGGCGATGGACCGCGGCCAGCGCGGCCTCGCCGTCCTCGGTCGACAGCAGCAGGGCCCGTCGCAGCACCTCGACCCGGTCGGCGAACCCGGCGGCGAGGATCTTCTCGGCGATGACGCTCTCGGTGCCGAACTCGACCCGGAGCTCGAGCACCTCCCGGGAGGCGTGCTGCTCGATGAGGTGTCCGGGTGATCCCTCGGCGACGATCTGCCCTGCGTCCATGACGACCAGCCGGTCGCACAGCTGCTCGGCCTCGTCCATGTAGTGCGTGGTGAGGATGAGGGTGACGCCCTGCTCCTTGAGCTCGAACAGCCTGTCCCACAACACATGTCGGGCCTGCGGGTCGAGGCCGGTCGTGGGCTCGTCGAGCAGCAGGATCTCCGGCGCGTTGATCAGTGACCGGGCGATGGTGAGCCGGCGCCGCATGCCGCCCGACAGTGCCTCGACCCGCTCACCGGCCTTCTCGGCGAGCTGGGCGAACTCGAGCAGCTCGTCCGACCTGGTCGCCGTGTCCGCCTTGGACATCCCGAAGTAGCGGCCGTAGATGAGCAGGTTCTCCCGTACGGTCAGCTCGCCGTCCAACGCGTCGTCCTGGGAGACCACGCCGAGTCGGGCCCGGATCTGGCGGCCCTCGGTGGCGGGGTCCATGCCGAGGACGCGCAGCGTGCCACCGGTGACCGGGGACACGCAGGCGACCATCCGCATGGTGGAGGACTTGCCGGCACCGTTGGGCCCGAGGAAGCCGAAGCACTCGCCCTTGTACAGCGAGAAGTCGATGCCGGAGACGGCGGTGAACCCGGTCGAGTGCCGATCACGCGGGGCGTATCGCTTGGTGAGGCCGATCGCCTCGACCAGGGGCACTGTCACGTCCTCGACCGTAGAGAGGCGAGGGGCGTGCTGCAAACAAGTAACCGTTTTCCGCAAGATGACGCTGTGCCAGCCGCAAGAACCGAACCCAGTGGGCCTGACCAGCCGGTTTGTGGAACATCCTTTGGGCCGGGGGACGAAGGATGTTCCACAAACGAGGCGGTTCCCCCGGAAAGCAGCCGGCCGGTCCCAGGT
>JAWWOO010000009.1:0-7901 GCA_033851545.1 Frankiales bacterium
TTCGGTGTCGACAACACAGCGCATTGGAACACCACGGGCTACAAGCCCGGCACCTATCTCACGGGCGTGTGGGTCAAGGACGCGAACAGCACCAAGCAGTACGACGCCTACGCGTTCGGCACTTTCACCATCGACTTCCCTAACTGCACATCGACCAACATGACCCGGGACGCCAGCTCACCCCAGGTGATCGGTGCCACCGTCAACTTCACGGCGAGCGCGCTTGGCTGCCCGAACCCTCTCTTCCAGTGGTGGGTGCGCAACCCGCAAGGCGTCTGGACCATCGTCGTGCCGTACGCCGTAGGGAACACGTATGCGTGGGACACCACAGGGCATGAGGCGGGCACGTGGCAGATCGGCATCTGGGCCAAGCAGACGGGTTCGACGAAGTCGTACGACGCCTTCGCGTTCCTCACGTACACGCTGACCACCGCCGCGATCGGGCCGCCCATCAACCAACCGTGCTCCGCGGTCAACGTCGATGCCGCCCCCGCGTCGCCGCAGGACAAGGGAACCGCCGTGACGCTGACGACCACCGTGTTCGGCTGCGATGCGCCCCTGTACAGGTTCTGGGTTCGCGACACCGCGGCCGTTTGGAAGGTCGTGCAGGACTACTCCCTCACCAGCTCGTACGTGTGGTCGACCACCTCGCGTCCGGCCGGCACTTACCTGGTCGGTGTGTGGATCAAGCAGACGGGCGATTCCGCCTCGTACGAGGCGTACTCGTTCATCACCTACACGCTGACGGTTCCACCCGCCCAGCAGGCGTGCAGCTCGGTCGGCATCACGTCTGACGTGGCCTCGCCTCAATCGCCGAGCACCCCGGTGACCTTCACTGCCGCTGCGCTCGGCTGCGGATCGTCCGCCACCTACAAGTTCTTCGTCGCGCCTCCTGGCGGCGCCTTCACGGAGGTGCAGCCGTACAGCCCGACAGCCACGTACGCGTGGAGCACGACAGGCCTCGCGCCCGGCCCGTACCAGGTCGGCGTGTGGGCGCGCAACGCCGGCTCGACCAGAAGCTACGAGGCTTTCGCCTTCATCACGTTCCAGCTCCAGGCGCCTGTCCCGTGCAGCACCCTGTCGCTGGCGTCCACAGCGCATGGTTGGACCACCAACAACATCCAGTCCCAGTCCCCGCAGCCTGCCGGCATCGTTGTCGACTGGTCGGCGGCCTCCACCTGCGACAACGCCCCTGAGTACTCGTTCTATGTCCAGAAACCGGGATCGACCACTTTCGTAGTCCTACACAGCTACAGCCCCTCGGCCACGTTCTCGTGGAACACGGCCGGCCTGCCGCGCGGGCTCTACAACGTGAAGGTCCTGGTCCGCAACCAGGGTTCAGCCCCGAGCGTGCCCTACGACACCTTCGCGATCTCCGCGTACGAGCTCATTTGAGACCAGCGTCCTGATGAGCTCGGCGCTGCGGCGCCTCGCGTTCGGGTTGGCGCCAGCCATCGCATGGATCGGGATCGGTTCGATGCCTGCACAGGCGATCTCCCCAGCACCCAACGCTTACCTGGCGCAGAACGAGTTCGCCACCGCGTCGGGCGCCAACCCGTTCGACATCATCACGGGACCGAACGGCAACATCTGGTACACGGCGCCGGGCATTGACTCCGTGGTCGAGGCGGACGCGGTAACCGGGGCTGCCATCAACACTTACGTCGTAACCACTGTGGACAGGGGCGCCTGCCAGCCGCTGGGGATAGCGATCGGGCCTGATCGAAACATCTGGGCCACCTGCTTCTTCGGCGACGCGCTCGTCAGGATCATTCCAAGCACCGGCGCGATCCACATTTTCAACCTGCCTCCGAGCGGGACGCTGAGCAGCCAGGGCTGCCGAGACTGCCCGGGCTTCCTGACCCCGGGACCCAACGGTCTGCTGTGGTTCACGGAGAGCAACGTCGGCTATGTGAGCCAGATCAACGTGAACACCGGGAGACTCTATCGATATCCACTGCCTGCGAGCGCTACCGCTTCGCCCAACGGTATTGCGGTGGGCGCCGACGGCAACCTGTGGTTCACCGAACCGGGAATCAACCGCATCGGCCGCATGTCGCCCACGGGCGACCTGCTCTCATCCTTCGTCGTGCCGACCGCCAGCTCAGAGCCCGCCTGGATCGTGCCGGGTCCCGATGGAAACCTCTATTACACCGAGGTCGGCGGCAACAACATCGTGCGGCTCACCATGTCGGGTGTCAGCACTGAGTTCCCCGTCCCGACACCCAGCGCCGGGCTCCGCGGGATCAACGTCGGTCCTGACGGCAACCTGTGGTTCGCGGAAGCTGACGCCAACCAGATCGGCTCGATGACTCCAGGCGGCGTGTTCCGTGAGACCGCGGTCCTCACGAGTGGCGTGCAGCCGGTCGGAATCGCGGCCGGGCCCTATGGCGACATGTGGTTCGCAGAATCGACCGGTGACCAGATTGGCAAGATCGGCACCCGGCACAGCGCTCTGACGCTCGACAAATCCGCGGTCGGTTGGAACCTCGAGGTCGGTGCTGATGGCCTGGCCCAGCGCATAACGCTCCACAACGACATCGGCAGCAATCCGCTGGCGGCGCTGACACCGGTCGCCACCGGGCAGGGATTCCTGGTCAACGGTGAGACGTGCAGCGCGGGCACCGTTGCGGCCGACGGCACGTGCTACGCGGATGTCGCGTACGACGCCCAGGCCGGTCCCGCCAATGGGGGCAGCGGCCGTGTCAACTTTCCAGCCGACCCAGCAATGGCTTACGAGCAGAGCTTGGGCGCGGGCCTCAGCACGACCGTGAACGTTCCCGCCTGCAAGTCGGTGGCGGTGGCTCCAGACGTCACCTCGCCACAGATCGCGGGTGCGACGGTATCTCTTGTCGCGACGGCGGCCGGGTGTCCAACGACTCCCCTTTACAAGTTCTGGTTGCGCTCTCCGGCGGGGGTCTGGTCGATCGTGCGGCAATACGGCGCGAGCAACACCTTCGTGTGGAACACAACCGGATACAAGGCGGGCACCTACCTCTTGGGGGTCTGGGCGAAAGACCAATCGAGCCCCAACACAGCCGTCACGCGGTACGACGCCTACGCATTTGGCACGTTCACGCTGCAATTCCCGAACTGCACCTCGACCAACCTGTCCGGGGACGTCTCCTCGCCCCAGGTGATCGGCGCCACCGTCAACTTCACGGCGAGCGCGCTTGGCTGCCCGAACCCTCTCTTCCAGTGGTGGGTGCGCAACCCGCAAGGCGTCTGGACCATCGTGGTGCCGTACGCCGCAGGGAACACGTATGCGTGGCACACCACAGGCCACCTGGCGGGCACGTGGCAGATCGGCATCTGGGCCAAGCAGGTCGGCTCGACGAAGTCCTATGACGCCTTCGCGTTCCTCACCTTTTCGTTGTCAACTGCCCCGTTCACCGGGCCCCCCTTCAGCCAACCTTGTTATTCGGTCAACATTGATGCTGCCCCCGCGTCGCCTCAGGACAAGGGCACGCCAGTGACGCTGACAACCAGCGTGCTCGGCTGCGATGCGCCCCAGTACAGGTTCTGGATTCGAGACACCTCTGGCGTATGGGCGGTGGTGCGCGACTACTCGCCCACGAGCTCGTACGCATGGTCGACGGCTTCGCGTCCTGCCGGCACCTACCTCGTTGGCGTGTGGGTTAGGCAGACGGGCGATTGCTGCATACAGGAGGCCTACTCGTTCATCACCTACACGCTCACGATCCCGCCAGCCAGCCAGCCATGCTCCTCGGTCGGCATCACGCCAACTTCGCCATCGCCGCAGCCGCCGGGCCGCGCCGTCACCTTCACCGCGGACCCGGTTGTTTGTGGCGGGACGCCCGAGTACAAGTTCTTTGTGGCGCCTCCGGGCGGCGCGTTTGGCGTCGTTCAAAACTACAGCGCATCCAACAGCTACGACTGGGTCACACCGTTGGCCGATGGCCCGTATCAGGTGGGCGTCTGGGTGCGTAACGCCGGATCCACGAAGAGCTACGAAGCCTTCGCCTTCATCACGTTCCAGGTCCAGTCGACAGACGCGCGGTGCTCGACGCTGTCGATGTATCCGGGCCTGGGAGCCTCGCCCACCGACATCTACTCCCAGTCGCCGCAGGCGACAGGCACCCTGCTCACGTGGAACGCGAGCGCGCTTGGCTGCACTACGGCCGAGTACGCCTTCTACGTTCAGAAGCCAGGATCGACGTTCAAGGTCCTGCAGAGCTACGGCGCCGCCACGAACGCGGTGTGGAACACAGCCGGCCTGCCGCGTGGGATCTACAAGGTGAAGGTGCTCACGCGCCGCGCGGGCGCGGCCACACCCTTCGACGTTTATGCAATCTCAACCTATGAATTGGTTTAAGAAGAGCACCTTTGCGCTGACCGCAGCCGTGGCGCTGCTCGTATCGCAGCTCCTGGTGGTGACGGCCGCGATCAGCCCCGACGGCTTCCGGCAGGACCAGCGCATCAACCAGCTGACACTCCAAGGTGGCACGGACACGTTTGCGACCAACAACGCGTTGGGGGCGGCGCTCACCTCGACCGCGCGATCGCAGCTACAGCCCACGATCGATGCCGGCGTGACCAGCGGGGCCACGTCGCTGCTGTTCGAGATGCCCGGGCTCACCGACCTCACTGGCACCACCAATGCCACGTTCAACATGGGGGCGGCCGACGCCATCCCGACCGCCGGGACCGGCTACAACGGCAACTCAGACCTCGATTGGTGGTACACGCCGGTTGCAAGCGAGGTCGATGCCCCCGGCATGCCTCTGAGCCAGCTGACGACCTCGATCGCCGGCGGCATTGTGACCGCAAGCGGAAGCATGCCGTTCGACGGCGCGCTGGGGCCGAACACCGCCCTGACGATGTCTGGTGTCGCCATTTCGGCCGGAGCAGGCAGCCTCGCCTCGCTGACCCAATCCACCGGCTCAACGCCCGGGCATCTGAATGACGAGTACCTGGACCCCACGCTGCAGAGCTTCTCCACGATGACTGGCGGGAAGCTCAGCGGGAACATCTCGGCACTGTCCCTCAGCCAATCGCCCATCCCATCCGCGTTGACCGGCGCCGGGTGCACCCAGGCCTATACGGCGACGAACACGTGGCTCGACCTGCTCATCTCCGGATGCACCCGCCTCGTATTGGGCGTTCCCGTTGCGATGGTCACCATCACCCAGCCGGACCAGGCGGACCCCAGCGCCCCTGTGGCTGGTGCTGGCTCACCTTATCAACTAGTTCAATCGAGTCACTCCGTCAGCTCGTGCAAGGACCACACCGGCGCCACGGTCGTCCTCGCGACGTGCCTCGCCGCGGCGGCCTACTCCTCGTACTTCACGTTCACGACCGACCGGGTGATCGGAAAGGGCCCGCTCCCCGCGGCGCCGCCAAACCTTGCTGCTACCGGCGTGACTTCGAACTCCGTGAACTTGAGCTGGGACCCGTCTGGCGTCGGGTACAGCGTGAAGCAAGCAACGCCGAGCTTTGTTTTTCACGAGGTCGCTTCGACGACATCGACAAGCGCAACAATCTCCGGGCTGCAGCCTGCCACCCACTACTACTTCATGGTGGCAGCCGTCAACGCGGCTGGGCTCTCGACCAACTCCACGGCCCTATCGGTGAACACGGTCACGCTGGCACCCTCGTCGCTCACCGCTTCAGGAGTGGCCGGGGCGATCGACGTGAGCTGGAGCGCGGTCGCCGGGGCGACGGCTGGCTACAGGGTTAAACGCTCGACCGTCTCGGGCAACGAGGCCATGATCGTCTCGGGTATCGGGGGGACCTCGTACCACGACACGGGAGTTACGCCTGGGACCACCTACTACTACCTGGTCAACGCGCTCAACGCAGGCGGTCCGTCGGCCGACTCGCCGGAGGCCTCGGCAGCGGCGACTCCTGTCGCAAACGCGCCGCTCGCGTTCACCGAGTTCACGGCCACCTCGTCGCAGCCGGCGCACATCATCACGGGGCCGGACGGATACATCTGGTACACCAGCGTGACCGGAGAGGCGGTGGTCCAGGTGGATCCCGCGACCGGCGCGACCCACAACACGGTGTCGGTCGCTGGCTTCGGGTTGAGCTGTCAACCCTCTGGAATCGCCATCGGTTCTGATCGCAACATCTGGGTGTCCTGTCTGAATTTCCTCGACTCTTTGATCCGAATCGTGCCGGGCGACCTGACTGCGACCAAGGTTGGCCCGCTGTGGGCGAATGGATACGCACCGCAGACGCTTACAACCGGGCCCGACGGAAACCTGTGGTTTGCAACGGCGAACTACATCGCGCGGTTCAACCCCGTCACCCACGCCATCCACCGCTTCGTCTTACCCGGAACGACCGCCACCCGCGCGAACGCGATGGCCTTTGGGCCTGACGGGAAGCTCTGGTTCACCGAGGGCTCTCGCAACCGCATCGGTCGCATGACGAGCGCAGGCGTGGTCACCGAGTTCGCGATACCCACGGCTCACAGCCAACCCTTTGGAATCGCTGTCGGCCCTGACGAGAACATGTATTTCACGGAGTCCGCAGCGAACCAGATCGGGCTGATCACCCCGTCGGGGCTCATCGGCGAGCTGCCCACCCCGACCGGTGGGTCCAACCCGTCATTCATCACCGTGGGGCCCGATGGCAACCTGTGGTTCTCGGAGCCGACTGCAAACAGAATCGGTTCGGCCACGCCCGCGGGCAACATGCAGGAAGGGTCCGTCCCAAGCGCGGGGTCAGGAGTTCGCGGTCTCGCCTCCGGGCCAGACGGCAACCTGTGGTTCACCGAGTACACGCTCGACAAGATCGGGAAGGTGGGGGTGCGCCACAACATCCTGACTCTCGACAAGACAGCGGTGGCCTTCGGCAACGTTCCGTCCGGCTCCACCACCACCGCGACGAGCGTTGTCTTGACCAACAGCGGGCCCGACGCGCTGGCCCCCTTCACACCGGTAATCGGGGCCGGCGGAACCGGCGGGACCTTTGCGATCACCCTCGATCAGTGCAACACCGATCCGATCCCGTCCGGCTCGAGCTGTGAGGTTGACGTCGATTTCAAGTCGACAGGAGCCACGGGCACCGTCTCAAGCGCCCTCGTGTTTCAGGTTGACGGGGGCCTCGCGACCGAGCAGGTGTTGAACGTCGGCCTGTCGGCCACGGTCATCCCTGCCACATGCGACTCGGTCGCGGTTACGCCCTCGGTGAGCTCGCCGCAGAACGCCGGCACCGCTGTCAACCTGGTTGCCACCTCGGCCGGCTGCCCGGACGCTCCCCGGTACCGCTTCTACCTGCGCAATCCGGCAGGTGTGTGGTCGATCGTTCAGAACTTCGGGACGAATGACACCTTCGCCTGGAACACGACCACCTACAAACCGGGGACCTACCTGATCGGCGTCTGGGTCAGGGATGCGAAGAGCACGAAGAGCTACGACGCGTACGCCTTCGGCACCTTCACTTTGCAGAAGCCGGCCTGCACCTCGACCAACCTCAGCTCCGATGTTGCATCGCCTCAGATGCCCGGCGCCACCACCGTCAACTTCACCGCCACCGTCGCCGGCTGCCCGAACCCTGTGTATCAGTGGTGGGTCCGTAACGCGGCAGGCGTCTGGCACATCGCGGCTCCGTTCCCGTCGGGCGATACGTTCGCCTGGAACACCACCGGCCTGGCCGACGGCACCTACCAGATCGGGGTGTGGGCGAAGCAAAGCGGTTCGACCAGGTCCTATGAGGCGTTCGCGTTCGTCACCTACACCCTGGCAGCCACCGTTCCAGTGACTGGCACGACGCATTGCCAGGCGGTAAATGTGCTGCCGACGGCCGCCTCGCCTTCGACGGTGGGCACGCCCTTGACCTTCAACGCGTCGGCTCAGGGATGCGACACGCCCGAGTACCGCTGGTGGGTGCGCGACACCGCGACCCATTGGGCCACGGTGCAGACCTACCCC
>JAWWOO010000017.1:0-3606 GCA_033851545.1 Frankiales bacterium
AGCTGCTCGTTCGCCGGATCGACGGCGTGGAGGAGCTCTTCGAGCTGTATCCGAACCTGGCCGCCGGCACGTACACGGTGCTGCGCCCCGACGGGGTCGGACAGCTCGGGTTCGTGGTGAACAGCCCCAACCCACGCGACTGCGGTTCGACCAAGGCGTCCACGCCGCGTGAGGGCTACGACGGCACGAAGGTGCGGGCACCGTCGGACCTGTCGCCGCAGCGGCCGAACACCGCCGCGCACTGCACTGCGTCGTCCAAGACCGGGGTCAATGTCCGCGGTGCGCAGAACGCCCCCGGCGGCGACCCGATCAGCACTCCGAGCGACACGAGGGCCTATCCTCGCGTGGCTACGGCAAACACTGTCAGGGTGGGCACCACCGACGGCAGCGGGTCGACCCTCGGGGACCGGTCCTGGATCGCGATGCTGACGGACGGGCTGTACTGAGCGCCCGCTGACACCGTCCACAGCCGGACGGCGCAGGATGGCCCGCGCCACAGAACTGAGCTGACCTATCGAGCTAGGGAGACCATGACCGACACCCGACCCCCTGTCGCCCGCGCGCCGTGGATCACCGCCGCGGCGCTGGGTGCGGTGGCGATCGCGCTCGCCGGCGTCGTGCTGTTCGTGATCCGGCCCGACCGCAACCGCCATGAGGCCGCCGCGCGCGCCGTGGGGTTGCCCGCCACCGCGCAGCAGGCCATGGACGCCGCATCCAAGCAGGTGCTGAACATGCTCACCTACTCGCGAAAGAGCTTCGCAGCCGACTACGCCCGGGCGGTGGACGGCGCGACCGGAGCTCTCAAGGCCGACCTGCAGAGCAGCACCAAGAAGTCGACGCTGCAGAACAAGATGACCTCCAGCAAGCTGGACCTGCAGGGCGCCGTGACCGCCACCGCATTCGAGGAGGTCAGCGGCGACAGCTGGCTGATCCTGGTCTCGGCGCAGGGCTACCAGGTGCCCGACGGTGGCAAGCGCACCCTCGCGTCCAGGGAGCGGTTCCAGGTCTCGATGACCGACGTCGCCGGTAAGTGGCTGGCCAGTGACCTGCAGAGTGTGGGGCTGATATGACCGACGACGTCAAGCCCGGCACTTCGGACCAGCCCGATGACACCCGCCGCCCCTCGCCCAGCGCGGCCGCAGCCAGCCGGGCGCGCCGAATCGGCGGCCGCCCCCTGCCCGGCCCATCCGTCACCGAGGCGGCTGAGGTCACCGAGGCCGCGTCGGCCAAGGTCGACGTCGCCAAGCGCCCCCGCCGCCCCAACGTCGCCACGCGCCTCCGGCGCTCCTCGCGCCCGAGCGGCGCCGAGCCCCGGCGCCCGGCGCGTGAGCCCCGATCGAGGGGGCGCTGGCTGGCGCAGCTCGGCTGGCTGCCTGCTGTCGTGGCGGGTCTGGCCGTCCTGGCGATGCTGGCCGTCGCCGCCTGGCAGAGCCACGGGGTCTGGTGGGCCAAGACGGCGCAGGACACCCGCGAGCGCACGCAGCAGGAGGTCCTCGCCGCCGCCAAGACGTGCGCCGCGGCGATCCTGTCCTACGACTACCGCAACCTCGACGCCGCGGAGGCCGCCGGCAAGGCCTGCACGACCGGCCAGCTGAAGTCCGACTACACCAAGGCCATGGAGACCACGGTCAAGCAGCTCGCCCCGCAGAGCAAGACGGTGCAGACGCTGCAGATCGCCAAGGCGGGGATCGAGAGCGTCAGCCCGGACGGCAAGCAGTGGGTGGTGCTCGTCTACGGGCAGCAGGCGGTCACCGACGCCAAGACCAAGTCCGGCGACGCGCCGCGGCTGGACCTGTCCAACCCCGAGGTGACGCTGGACCTGGTGGGGGGCAAGTGGCTGGTCTCCAACCTGGGCAATCCGGGCTGACCGGACCGCGTGCCAACGGCCGGACGGATCGCTGAATTGCCCGGCCGACTCCGCGACAGCGGCCCCGAGGTGCTTGACGTCGGCTGCTCGGGGAGGCACCCTCTTGGGAAAGCACGCCCCCTGGCCCCGACCATCGGCGCCGACGAACGCTCCCGGTGAGCTCAGCTCCCGCCGGACGCGGACCGCGCGATATGGGGCCTCGGGAAGTGGCCTTGCTTGCCATGCCCCGAGTCGCTAGACTGCAACTTTGCGCTGCCCTCTGCCAACCTGCGGCCCGTCAAGGGCCTACTTCGTGATGCCCGGCTCCATATCCGAGCCAGGCCAGCGGAGCCCGGGATGTGCCCAGGACCCCAGTGGGCGCGCAGTTCGGCTCGGTTCTTAGTCCTTGGAAGGACGCATCTTGGCAGTCTCCCGCTCCGGTAAGGCAAGTTCCGCAAACGGCAAGTCGTTCGGTATCCCGGGTTCACCGCCCCGGACGTCTTTCGCCAAGATCCGCGAGCCGCTGGAGGTGCCTAACCTCCACGCGCTGCAGACCGAGTCCTTCGACTGGCTGGTCGGCAACGAGGCGTGGAAGGCGCGCGTCGCCGCGGGCGCCACCGATGGCACCGCCCAGTCCGGCCTCGCGGAGATCCTCAACGAGCTGTCCCCGATCGAGGACTTCTCCGGCTCGATGAGCCTGTCCTTCTCCAACCCGCGCTTCGAGGACGTCAAGGCGTCCATCGAGGAGTGCAAGGACAAGGACATGACGTACGCGGCGCCGCTGTTCGTCACCGCCGAGTTCACCAACAACACCACCGGCGAGATCAAGTCGCAGACGGTGTTCATGGGCGACTTCCCGGTGATGACCCGCAAGGGCACGTTCATCATCAACGGCACCGAGCGCGTGGTCGTCAGCCAGCTGGTCCGCTCGCCGGGCGTCTACTTCGACCGCACGCTGGACAAGACCTCTGACGTCGACGTCTACAGCGTCAAGGTCATCCCGGGCCGTGGCGCCTGGCTGGAGTTCGACGTCGACAAGCGCTCCACCGTCGGCGTCCGCATCGACCGCAAGCGCCGCCAGCCGGTCACCGTGCTGCTGAAGGCGCTGGGCTGGTCGGCCGACCGCATCCGCGAGCACTTCTCGTGGTACGAGACGCTGATCGCCACCCTCGAGAAGGACCACATCGGCTCCACCGACGAGGCCCTGCTCGACATCTACCGCAAGCTGCGTCCGGGCGAGCCGCCGACGCGCGAGTCCGCGCAGGCGCTGCTGGAGAACCTGTTCTTCAACCCGAAGCGCTACGACCTCGCCAAGGTCGGCCGGTACAAGGCCAACAAGAAGCTCGGCGTCGACGCCCCGATCAGCACGGGCACCCTGACCGAGGACGACATCGTCCGCACCATCGAGTACCTCATCCGCTTGCACGCCGGCGACGAGGGCTACGAGGTCGACGACATCGACCACTTCGGCAACCGCCGCCTGCGTACCGTCGGCGAGCTGATCCAGAACCAGATCCGCGTCGGGCTGTCCCGCATGGAGCGCGTCGTCCGCGAGCGCATGACCACGCAGGACGTCGAGGCCATCACGCCGCAGACCCTGATCAACATCCGGCCGGTCGTCGCCTCCATCAAGGAGTTCTTCGGCACCAGCCAGCTGTCCCAGTTTATGGACCAGACCAACCCGCTGGCCGGCTTGACCCACAAGCGCCGCCTGTCGGCGCTGGGCCCTGGCGGCCTGTCCCGTGAGCGGGCCGGCTTCG
>JAWWOO010000049.1:0-85005 GCA_033851545.1 Frankiales bacterium
CACGCGTCACGCGTGCCGCCCCCGCTGCACGTCGGGGCCCGGCCCCGATCGTCGGGCTGCCCTACTACCCGGCCTCTGGGGGTGCACTCGCCGCCTGATCCGGCGAGGGGACGTCAGGCCTGCGTGCTCTCCGCCGACTCGACAAGCAGTCCACCCTCGGCCTCGATTGAGCCACCCGAGGGGACGGCCGCCGCCTGGTCGTCGTGGACGTATTGCTTGCCGCGAAGCAGGGACACACCGGCACTGAACAGCGACATGATGATCGCCAGCGTGAACACGATCACCAGCCCATGGTGGAACGGCTGCGCGATCAGGTGCGGGAAGAACTGCTTGCCGGTCAGGGTCGCATTCTGCGCCGCGGTCAGCCCGGTGACGTGGAACTGCGAGAGCAGGCTACCGAGCGGGTTGAAGCCGAGGAACGACGCGAACAGGCTGCCGACGGGGGGCAGGTTGGCGATCTGCTGCGCTGCTGCGTGGGGGACCCCGTTGGCGGTGAGGCCCACGTACATCGTGTTCGGCAGGGTGCTCGCCAGGCCGACGATCATCAGCGAGAAGAAGATGCCGATCGACAGCACCATCCCGCTGTTCTGGAAGGTCGACATCATCCCGTTGGCGGCACCGCGCTGGCCGGCGGGGACGGAGTTCATGACCGCGGCTGCGTTGGGCGCCGCGAACAGGCCGGAACCGAAGCCGTTGAGGGCGATCAGCGCCGCGAACCAGGTGTACGAGAAGTCGGTCGGCAGCAGGAGCAGGCCGCCGAAGGTCAGCGCCACCAGCAGCAACCCGCCGCTGGCGAAAGCCCTCGCGCCGAACTTGTCGGACAGATAGCCGGACAGGGGCCCGGCGACCAGGAAGCCGGCCGTCAGGGGCAGCAGGTAGATGCCTGCCCACAGCGGTGTGTTCTCGTAGGAGTAGCCGTGCAGCGGCAGCCAGATGCCCTGCAGCCAGATGATCAACATGAACTGCAGGCCGCCGCGGGCGATCGAGGACAGCCACGTCACCGAGTTGCCGGCGGCGAACGCCCGCACCTTGAACAGCTCGAGGTGGAACATCGGGGACTCGACCTTCGTCTCGATGACGCAGAAAACCACGAGCATCACGACGCCGCCGATGAGGCCGACCAGGACCCACGGGTTGGTCCAACCCATGTTGTTGCCGCCGTACGGCTGGATTCCGTACGTGATGCCGGACAGCAGCGCGGACAGGCCGACGGCGAAGGACAGGTTGCCCCACCAGTCGATCTTCGCGGCCTTGGTGGCGCCGATCTCCTTGAGGCTGCGGTAGGCCCAGAACGTGCCCAGCAGGCCGAAGGGGACGCTGACCCAGAACACCAGGCGCCAGCTGACCTCCGAGAGCAGACCGCCGGCGACCAGTCCGATGAACGACCCGGCGAGGCCGGCGACCATGTTGATCCCGAGGGCGAAGCCGCGCTGGTTGGCGGCGAACGCATCGGTCACGATCGCGCTGGAGTTCGCCATCAGCATCGCGCCGCCGATGCCCTGGATGACCCGGCCGGCAATCAGCCACAGGGCGCCGGACCCGCTGGTGAGCGGGTCGATGGCGAGGAAGACCGACGCCAGGGAGAAGACCAGGAAGCCGGCGTTGTAGATCCGGACTCGCCCGTAGATGTCGCCGAGTCGGCCCAGGCTGACCACGAGGACGGCGCTGACCAACAGATAGCCCATCAACATCCACAGCAGATAGCTGACGTTGCCGGCCTGGAGTGGGTTGAGCTTGATCCCGCGGAAGATCGCCGGCAGCGAGATGATCACGATGGACGAGTTGATCGTCGCCATCAGGATCCCGAGCGTCGTGTTGGACAGGGCGACCCACTTGTACGCGCGCGGTTCCTTGGCGGACGTGGTGGTCTGGGCCGTTTGGCTGCTCACGTGGCGAGTCCTTAGGCGTCGGCAACTAGTTCGTACATACAAACTATCCGCGCCAATGGTACCTACCTGGTCGCCGCTGCGCACCGGGCCTAGCCGACTATTCCGGACGTTATGGCGTCCGGAAGACTCCGCGAGGGCTGACCACTACGGTGAGCCAGATGAGACCCCGCCGCCTGGCGTTGCTGCTGCCCGCCGTCCTCCTCGTGGTGACGCCCACCGCCGCTGCGGCCCATGCCACGGGAGTGACCTCGTACGCGAACTGCACCGCGGTTCACGCCCACTACAAGGGCGGCATTGCCAAGGTTGGCGCCAAGGACAAGCGGAAGAGCGGCGGCCACGCGAGGTACAAGCCGTACGTGAGCACGGCGCTCTACACCGCGAACAAGAAGATGGACCGCGACCGGGACGGGATCGCCTGCGAGCAGTAGCCGTTCTGGCCCTATCCGACCTTGAACGAGGTCGCGCCCGGCCACCAGCCGGTGCCGCTCGCCGTCACCGCATGGACGCCCTTGGCGGAGTGCTTGGCGACCCTGAAGGAAACCTTGCCTTTCGCGTTGGTGTGCCCCAAGACCGACCCGACCTTGACCGCGACGCCGGCTACCGGGACACCGGCGTCGGTCACCGTCACGACCACGGCACCGCCGTTGGCGTACGAGACCTTTGCCGGCGAGACGGCGACGTGCAGGCCCTCGAGGATCCGGGCCGAGTAGATCTCGCTCGGCGCGTAACCGACCGCGAGGTTGATGATGGCATCGAGCGGGCCGAGCGCCCCGTCACCGGCGGTGCGGCCCGGGGAGTATCCGCCCGGCGTCGTGACGGCCCGCAGCACGCCGAACCGGGTGACCGACGGGTTGGTGCGGACGGCGAACACCTTGCCGCCCTCGATCCAGGACACCCACAGCCGCCCACCAGGGGCTGCCGAGAGGTTGACGTACTGGATCTCGCCGACCGGCCGATTCATGGTGAGCGTGCGGCCGGTCTGCAGGTTCCACAGGACGAGCTTGTGCCCCGCCGGGTAGCCCGAGGGGTAGGCGGCCCAGACCCCGCCGCCGACTCGCGCCGCGAGGGCGACGTTCTGGCTGGGGTTGTTCGAGACCTTTCCGCCCAGGTAGGTGACCACGGAGAACGGCGCGGCCGCCGTGGGCCCACTGAAGGCCGGGTAGACCTCCGCGGCGTGGATGCCTTGCGAGGAGTCGCTCAGGCTGGAGTACCAGGCGGCGTACCCGATGTGGGTCTTCTGGTCGCGGGCCAGGCTGACGCCCTGCGTCTCACCGAAGTTGGCCGACTCGCTGTCGACAGCAGCGGCCGGCACCGAGAAGTCGAACCCGTGGTGCACGGTCACGTGGTTGGTGCTGCTGCCGGCGACCGCGATGATCGGCTGGCCGGTGCCGTCGTCGACCGCACCGAGCCCGTAGCCGGCGCTGGTGTCGACGTCGTGGGTCAGCGAGCCCTGGCCGAGCGCCCACGTCGTGGCCGACGAAGGCTGGGCGTAGAGCACGGGACCGTTGTACGGGTCAGTGGTCGTGTCCGAGTGCGAGCCGTTGAACGCCACGGTCGGCACCCCGTTCAGCACGAAGGCGCGCGGGTCGTTGACGATGCTGGTCCAGCCGGAGACGACGCTGCTGATGCCGCCGATCGGCTTGGAGTTCGAGCCCAGGATGCGGGCGTTGATCGCTCCGGCGCCCTGGGGCCAGGTCACGAGCAGCTTGGTGCCGAAGCGGGCCACGCTCGGCTCGTAGCTGACGTTGATGCCAGCGCCTGCCGACAGCTTGGTCCACACCGGCGCGGCCTTGGCCTTGGCCTGGGCGGGCGCCGCCAGCGTGGCGATCGCCGTGGTGGCAGTCAGCGTGGCTACGGCAGCAGCGGCAATGGCCCGGTTCGGACGGCTGGTCATGGGGTGGGTCTCCTCTGTCGTGGACGCTCGTCGTTGCCTGCGGCGCGTTGTCGGCGGGACGACCGGCGTCAGCCGACCTTGAACGAGGACTTGCCGGGCCACCAGCCGGCCGCACTGGCCGTGACGGCATGGACCCCCTTGGCGGAGTGCTTGGCCACGGTGAACGACACCCGGCCCTTGGCGTTCGTGTGCTCGACGACCGACCCGATCTTGACCGAGACACCGGGCACCGGGACGCCCGCGTCGGTCACGCTGACCACCACGGTCCCGCCCTTGGCGTACGACACCTTGGCCGGGGAGACGGCGACACGTAGCCCCTCGAGGATCCGGGTCGAGTCGATCTCGGCGAGGTAGTTGCCGGACGCGTCCTTGACCTTGCCCACCACGTTGATGACGGCGTCCAGCGGCCCGAGTGCACCGTCACCTGACGTGCGGGTAGGCGACTCACCGGGGGCGGCAGGCGAAGCCACCGACCGGACGATGCCGAACTTGGTCACCGATGGGTTGGTCCGGGTCGCGTACAGGGTGGATCCCTGGATCCACCACACCCACATCCGCCCGCCGGGCGCGGCGCTGATGCCGGTGTACTGGATCGCGCCGCTGGTCCGCAAGGTGAGGGTCCTGCCGGTCTCGACGTTCCAGAGCACCAGCTTGGTCGGGCTCGGGTAGCCGGACGAGTAGGCGGCCCAGACCCCGCCGCCGACCCGGCCGGCGACAGCCACGTTCTGACTGGGGTTCACCGAAGCCTTGCCGCCACCGAAGTTGACCGTGGACAGCGGAGCGGGGGCGGAGGGAGGCCCTACGGCGGGCCAGATCTGGGCACTGTGGACGCCTTGCTGGGTGGGAGCGCTGGCGCCGGAGTACCAGAGGGCGTAGATGGCGCCGGTCTTGGAGTCCCGCGCGACGTCCACGTCCTGGGCCTCGACGGTGCCGGCGGTCTGCAGGTCGGGCGCCGCGGCCGGAACGGAGGGGTCGATGCCGTAGTGGATGGTCACGTGGTCGGAGCTGGAGTAGGCCCCCGCCGAGACGGGCTGGCCCGCCCCGTTGTCGACGACGCCGAAGCCGTAGTCGCCGTACGCCGAGTGGCTCTGCGTCAGCGAGCCCGGGCCGAGTGCCCAGCTGGTCGCGTCAGCTGCCTGGGCATAGGCCATTGGCCCGGTGTACGGGTCCGTGCTGTCGTTGGTGCGCAGCCCGCCGAAGGCGACGGTCGGGACGCCGCCGAGGAGCAGCACGTCAGGGTCGGAGGTCACCGAGGACCAGGAGGTGACGACGTCGCTGACGCCGCCCACCGGCTTGGCGGTTGGCGCGAGAATGCGGCTGCGGATGGACGTGTGCGCGCTGTCGGTGTCCTGCGGCCAGACCACGATCAGCTTGCCGTGCCATCGGACGACCCGCGGCTGGGAGCTGATGCCCACTCCGGAACCGGCCGAGAGGCGGGTCCACACTGGTGCCTTGGCCTTGGCCTGGGCGGGCGCCGCCAGCGTGGCGATCGCGGTGGTGGCAGTCAGCGTGGCTACGGCAGCGGCGGCAATGGCCCGATTCGGACGGCTGGTCATCAAGACGATCCCCTCGGTCGCGGGCACCAGTGGTCCCGTAGGCGCGCTCACAGCGCACGAGGACAGAGTCTCGCGTCCTCGAGGAGATACGTCCAGAGCCGATCAATCCCCGCCGATCCGCTCCAACGCCGGAAGTGCGGCAACGAGGTGCCCGCGGTCGGCGTCGGACAGGGCCGAGAGCCGGTTCAGCAGCTGAGCGGTGCGGCGGCTGCGGATGCGTTCGAGCGACTCGCGGCCGTAGTCGGTGAGCCGCAGATAGCTGACCCTGCCGTCCATCGGATCGGTCAGCCGCAGGATCAGGCCCATCTCCTCGAGCGTCGCGATCAGCCGGGTCAGCGTTGAGGGGCTGATGCCTTCCAGGGATGCGAGCTGCCCCGGCCGTACCGGCTCGTGCTCCTCCACCCTGACCAGTGTCGAGAGCTGGGTCAGCGTCAGCCCGTCGTTGGTGTCCTGGCGCAGCTGGCGGTGGATGCGGGCGATGGCCAGCCGCATCCGGGAGGCGAGCTCGGCCTGGTCGTTGAGGGTGCCGGTGACCTGCGCCGGTAGGTCGCTGGACGCCACGGGCACCTCCTTGCTGGGCGGCGAATGGCCTGTCAGCCGCATCCTGCCACCTGCCGAGCCCGGGCGGCACCTCCAACCGGCCCTACCGCCGCGGCCGGTGAGACTTAGGCCCCCTATAGGGGGCCTAGCCCTCACCACCCACCGATAGGTCTGCGGCTACGGGAACATCGGCGGTCCCGACGGGGGCGCGCTCGAGGACCAGCCGTTGAAGCCTGCCGCCTCGCGTGCTGCGTCGCCCGCGTGGACGGCATAAGCGGTGTAGGAAAGCCGCACGCCCTGCCAGCACCAGGCGGCCGGGTCGTCGTCCTTCGCGCCAGGGAAGGCGTCCGCGAGTCGTCCCTTTCCGTCCGCCAGCGCTGGCCCCCACGTGGCAGTGCGGATCAGGCCGACGGTCGTGAGCTCCGCCGAGGCGACCGGCCCGAGCGCCGACGTGCACAGTGCCGCGGCAGTCGTGCCGGAGGCCGTCGGGCTCGGTGTCGTCGGTGCAGCCATTGGTCCGTACTCGTCGTCGGTGACGCTCGCCGCAATCGTGCGCAGCGTAGCGAGCGTCTCCGTCGGGTATCCGTTGCCGAGACAGGCCCCCAGCGCGACGCGCTCGCCATCCGCGGCGAGGCCGAAGTCCCGCTCGGCGTGGAAGGTCGCGACGCCGCCCCAAGCGGCGCACTGGGAGTCAGCTGTTGACAGGGTGCCGGTGTCAGGGGCGGCTGGCGCTCCGGGCCGGGGCAGGATGGGACCGAAGGCAATCGAGGCGAGGACACCGCCGTCGGCCACGTGCTCGACGCCCTGTTTGGGGTTGCACTCGAGCGGGACCAGCGTGCACGGGTCCTGCAGCGGGGCCGGCCCCAGGTACCTGGGCCGGGTCAGGTGCCCCGGGGGGCCGCTGCCGAAGAAGGGCTCTGCCCCTAACTGCCAACTGGACGGCATCCGCCACCGGATGTGGTCCCAAATCGCCGCCACGTCAGCCACCGCTGAAGTGGCCGATGCTGGAGGCGTCCCGAGGCTGATGGACGGGTACGCGGAGTCGGCGGCACTGGCGAGCACGGCGCGCAGCTCGGCCTCGAACATGGCCGGGTCGGTGGCCGAGATGCAGCCGTCCAGCGCGAGGTTGGACCCGTGTGCTTGCGTGCCGAACTGGCGTACGGCGTGGAAGATCCGGCCTGCTCCGAGCTGGGCGCACTGCGTGACCAGGCCGGGCGGGGTTGTGTCGTCGAACGCGGAGCCGTCGCTCAGCTGATGCACGGACCGCTCCCCGTACGAGAACCAGGCCACCACGGCGTCGGACGGCAGCTCCGGCCCGGCCGAGCCGAGGACGCCCGTCCCCCGCACGGGGCGTGGCGATGGCGACGTGACCGGCAGTCGGGCATTGCCGATGTAGGGGCCCTCGATCAGGGCGTTCGACGGCCGGCTGTGGTCCGGATTGGCGGCGCTGGGCAGCCAACCTGCCGGGATCCGCCAGGTGAGCGTGTTCCAGCTGTCATGCCGCCAGGTCGCGTCGACGGTGACCACCGGCAACGAGGGGGGCGCGATCGACTGGACGCGGGTGCGTTGACCCGACATCCCGTAGACCGTGGGCACTCCGGCGATGGCCGCGACCGCTAGCACGGCGGCACCGGCAGCGGTCCGGCGCAGCCGCTTGTCACGTCGCTGGACGCGGCGGGCCACGGCGGCGAAGTCCACATCCACTGGGGGCTGCGCCGTCACCTCGGTCATCAGCCGGCTGAGCTCCGTACCGCTCATGGCGCCGCCTCCTCGATCAGTCCGACCAGCTCTGCCAGCGGCGCGCAGGTCCGCAGCGCCGCCAAGGCCCGTGCGTGCTGGGACTTCACCGTGCCGACCGAGCAGCCCAGGACGGACGCGGTCTGCGCCTCGGTGAGGTCGTCGAAGTACCGCAGGACGACCACTGCGCGCTGCCCGCGGGTCAAGGTCGCCAGGGCGGCGGCGACCACTGCCCGCCGGTCGGCGTCCTCGAACGCGTCGGAGGTGGTGACCCGCTCCGGCAGCTCCGCAGCAGGTGCCTCGCCGCGCCACCGGCGGCGCCACCAGGTCGCGTACGTCGTGACGAGGACGCGCCGGACGTACACCTCGGGGTCGTCGGTACGCCGGATCCGCGACCACGCCGGCCAGGTCTTCGCCAGGGCGGTCTGGACCAGGTCCTGCGCGGCCGCCCAGTCTCCGGTCAGCAGCCAGGCGGTCCGCAGCAGCGCCCGCGAGCGGCCGGCGACGAACTCACGGAACCCGTCCGGCTCGTCCATCGACCCCCCTCAGCCCGCGGCTACGTCACAGGCCAGACGACCGGGACGCACCGAAAGGTTGTCAGGGAAGTGGTCGCTCCGCGGGGACGGGCGCGGGGGCGGGGGCGTCGGCAATGGCCACGACGATCGGGAACAGCACCACGGGGATGACGACCAGGACAAGGACGACGGCGGCCATGACCGTACGGGACCGCCGGCGCGGAGCCGGAGCGAACCCGTCCGGGATCCCGAGCACATCCGTCATGCCGTCAGTCCTATCACCCGGCGGCGGTCTGCGAACAGCATTTCCAGCCGGTTCACAGGGTCACCCATTTGGCGGCTCAAGTTCCACCCGGATGGCCGTCAGCCCTGGTCGCCCCCGCGTGGAACAGTGACACCAAGCCACCACGAGACCTGGCCCCCCACGATCGCGTTGCCGCCGGAGGCTTCATGTACTCGCTCGTCAGCCCGTCGGTGCTGTGCATGGACCTGGTCCGGCACGACAACGCGCTGGGTGTCCTCGACGTGCTCGACCGGGCGATCACGCTCGGCTCGGGGGACGTGGCCTCGCTCGAGGCGGTGCACCGCGACGACGACGCCCGCGACCGGGCCTGGGCCGAGGTCGAGCGGGTCTGCGGCGACACACCCAAGCTGTCCGACGCTGTGGCCGCCGTACGCCAGACCATCGCCGACGCCGGGTTCGACTCGGTGATCGAGAACGGCTTCGCCGACAAGCTGTCCCGGACGCCGATGTTCGGCCTGCCCCACCTGCTCTCGATGGTCCGCAACGACGTCCTGGACTGGACCTGGGAGCGCAGCCGCGAGGTCTCCGTCTGCCGCCACCCGCAGGCCGCTGCTGTCGTCGTCGACGCCGTCGCCGCTGCCTACGTCCGCGACCGGCTGTCGATCCAGTCCTACGCCCGCCTCGGGGGGCCTTGGTCCGGGCTGCACTTCGGGGTGCCGACAGCGCTGCCCGGCGATGACGCGTTCGGGCCACAGAGCCGCCGGCTGCGCGACCTGGTCGAGCAGCTGGCCCGGCTGACCGCCGAGGACTTCCTCACCATCGAGCAGATCGCCGGCGCGGCCCGTGCCGCCGGGACCGACTGGGCCAAGCTGATGCACAACGCGACGTGGGCTGCCTACATGTCGGGGCGGCTGCGGCCCGCCGCCCGGGCACAGGTCGCCGCCACCCGGGCCCTGCTGCTGGCCGGGCTCACGCCGATGGCCGCGGCGACCGGCGTCATGCGGGTCGTCACCGGCGTCGTCCAAGCCGTCGTGGTGACCGACCTGTTGGACACCCGGACGTACGACGAGCTGGTCTCCCCGTGGCAGGCGGCCTGCGGCCCGCTGCGCTGAAAGTTGGCCAGCTCGGTCTCAAGCGCCGACGCAAGGGCGCTCAGGCGACCCGGGTTGATAGATAGGCAAGATCCAGCTCGGGCGCGTTTCTGCTTCTGGCGAAGCTGAGTTCCTCGCCGTTCAAGACTTCGGCGGAGACCGAACTTACGTCATCCGAGGATTCCGAGTGGATCCTTGCTTCCCTGGCCCAAATCTCGGTCAAGGCGATCCAGCTTTCCCTGGCCGCTAACGCGTCAGTTGCCCGCTCCACGGCATCGGCAGCCGCTGTCGCGCCAGCCAGCACGAGCTTGTCGATGTTTGCATGGTCCGGCTCGACGCTTGCCGGCAAGCTCGGCAAATCTTCCTCCGAAATGACGAATAGCAGCGTCAGGTCCAGGGGGACGGCGTCGAAGTGTGGTCGGGCCTCTGCGCGAATGGAGGCGAGGAGGCGCACGCAGCGGCCTTCGCTGCTTTGCTTGTCATTCTTACTCTTCATTCTGGCGAGAATTGGTCGTACGGCCTCAGAGACGCTATCCGGAAGGGCAGCGCGCGATGTGTGGCGCCCGATCATCTCGGCAAGATGAAATCGAGTGGCAGGGTCGCCAGGGCGACCGACGGACTGTGCGTCCACGAGCAAGCTGCGCTCAACGGTCGTCACGCGCCCTAGGTCCGCAACTGCTGAGGCATTAAACCACGGGATGGCCACATAGCGCGGCCGCCATCCGCGTGCCACCTCGTTGGCCATTTGTTCTGTCACGGTAAGCACTGGGGCGACTTGGCAAAAGGCATCCTCCTCAGTCGTTCGTTGCAGGTCGCAGGTCTGCGTCAACACCGCAACGAAGTCGACTGCGACGGGGACGATCAGCAAGTCAGAACGGACTGTGTCCGCTGCCGACTTCGCCTCCGCTGTCAGCGGCCATCGGCCATCGGCCAAGCGGACGCAAGCGTCCGGCAGAGACAGCACCTCGCCCTGGATGAGGGCCGACACCTGCTGCGCCCGCAGCATCGCGTCGGAGTTGTGGGCAGGGCTAGGCATCGCTCTCCCCGGGTGGGCGGAGGGCGCGAGGCGACAGCCGACTGGACCGTCCGATGGTCTCCGCGGACATTGGCTCACTGATGTTGGACTCGAGCATCGAGGACGGCGAGACAGGGGAGAGCGGAACGGCACGGGATGCGCGACCGCCCTTTGCGAACACGGTGAGGATAGATAGGCCATCTGGGTTGGGCGTGATGAGCCTTGATCGAGTTGATTCAGCCGTAGCCTGCGAGTTGGCCGCTACCAGTGCAATCAGCGACGCAAACCGAGCAGCGTTTCCGGCTGATACTCGGCCCTCAGCCGCCCACAAATGTAGGCTTCGCCTTGAGACGCCGATGGCGGCAGCGATTTCCCCGAGCGACAAGCCAGATTGCTCGCGCAAGCGGGAAATCGCAGCCGCCATGTATGACCGAGACTCGGTTGTAGTCGAAGGGATAGGGCCCTCGCGCTTCGCCGTCGTGCCTACCTGCACCAACCGGTGCTGGATCGCCTGCGCATCGGCCGGCGTGACCGCGCCCATGGTGCCCATGATCGTTGCGCTGATGAGCAGAGGAGCGACGAAGGCCCGCGATGAACCCAGCCTCTGGGTCTGGGACTGTGTGGCGGGCCGGTACAGATCAGCGAGTTCACCGAAGCCCCAATTCGGAGCGGTTGCCATCCCGGCGTTCACGATTGGCCACCAGACGCGGGCGACTCGAAGGCCTTCTGGAAGGTCGGCGTCGTTGCGTACCGAAAGAAGGAGTAGGCGTGCTGCGCGAACGTTCGTACTAGCTGCGTAAGGCTCGTTGGATCGAACGTAAGTCCCCCTTGCGCCGTGAACACGTCTAGGTCGAGCAGCCAAGCCGGTTCCCCAAGCGGAACCAGCGAGGGATCGAACCCTACGCCAGCTGGCAGGAAGCCGCTTCGCACCTGAAGTCGTTCGCTTGCCGACAGTTGAATGAGCGTGTCCGACACGCTGTGCTCAAGCGTGAGTTCCGGGACCACTTGACCAAGCAACACGGTGAGGCTCGGTGTGAAGTACTCGTTGATTCGTGATAGATCGCTGCCCGCGATCCTGTCGATGTAGCGCAGACCTACTCGGTCCACTATGGGAGGCGGCGAAGCAGCCTCGACCGCGGCGAGCACCTGCTGGACTCGACTGCAGAAGTCGTCCCGCGTCTCGTACGTGGAGGTCTCAAGTGCCACGAACGACTCGTTCACCGTCACTCGCCACTTGTCGGCTGCATCCGAGTAGACCCGAAGTGGCGACTGCTCTTGCGTCACAGTCGTCAAGCCAACCGTAACGTTGGCCGACACACCCTGGCGCCGTACCGGATACTGCGGGAGCAGGGCTGCCATCGCTGATTCGGCGGCGTCCGAGACCAGCTGTGGATTGCGACTGAACTGGATCTGGGTCAGGACTTTGGCGAGGGGAGCACGTCCAAGATGAATCTCGTCGACAGGCTCGATGCTGAAGAGAGCGTCCGTGGTGGTCATAGACTTCACACTATACTTCACAAGTCACCTTCGACAGGGCCTGACGCTCGATCAAGGGCCTGTCGCCAAATATTCTGGAGTTCCGCCGCACGCCGGTCGTGAGACGCTAGGGTCCCAGCGGGATCCGAGCGGACAGGAAGTGCGACAGTGACCGACGAGCGCGACGCCATGCAGCTGGGGGAGGTCTCTTTCAGCACTGCTGGAGGTGTGCTCATCCGGCGTCGGTGGCAGGCGGTCGACACCACGGCCCACACCGATCAGCTGCTCGCCGCCCTCGACACCCGTCGGGGCATGCTCGAGTCGTCCAACTACGAGTTCCCCGGCCGCTACACCCAGCGGCTGCGTGGCTTCGTCGACCCGCCGCTGGCCATCGTCTCCCGCGAGCGGGTGGTCCGGGTGGAGGCGTTGAACACCCGCGGTGAGGTGCTGCTGCCGGCCGTACGTCGGATGCTCGAGTCCCTCGCCGCAGTCGATCACCTGGTCGTGAGCGACTCGGTGCTGGAGGCCCACGTGCGCCGCCCTGCTGAGCGCTTCCCCGAGGAGGCGCGGAGCAAGCAGGACACCGTCTTCTCGGTCCTGCGCGCTTTGCTGGAGCTGTTCCGGGTGGACCGGGACGAGGACGACCAGCTCGGGCTGTACGGGGCCTTCGGCTACGACCTGGTGTTCCAGTTCGAGAACATCGACCGCGAGGTCGCGCGCGACCTGACCCAGCGCGACATGGTCCTCTACCTGCCCGACGCGCTGTTCGTCGCTGCACATGGGGACAAGATCGGCCGGCTGCTGACGTACGAGTTCGAGGTCGATGGGGTTTCCACCGTCGGTCTCGAGCGCAGCGGGGCGTCGATCCCTTACGTACCAGCGGAAAGCGTCGCGCTCACCCGCGACCACGAGCCCGGCGGGTTCGCCGACACGGTGCGAAAGGCCAAGGAGTCGTTCAGGGCCGGCGACCTGTTCGAGGTCGTGTGCGGTCAGACGTTCTTCACGCCGTGCACCTACGCACCGTCGGTCGTCTTCAACCGGCTGCGAGAGCGAAACCCCGCCCCGTACGGGGTTCTGGTCAACCTCGGCGAGGCCGAGTATCTCATCAGTGCCTCGCCCGAGATGTACGTCCGGGTCCAGGGCTCGCGGGTCGAGACCTGCCCGATCTCCGGGACGATCGCCCGCGGCCGCGACGTCTTCGAGGACGAGCTCAACATCCGCGAGCTGCTCAACTCGGCCAAGGACGAGTCCGAGCTGACGATGTGCACCGATGTCGACCGCAACGACAAGTCGCGGATCTGCGTCCCTGGCAGCGTGCGGGTCATCGGCCGCCGACAGATCGAGCTCTACTCCCGGCTGATCCACACCGTCGACCACGTCGAGGGCACCCTGCGCGAGGGCTTCGACGCCATCGACGCGTTCCTGTCACACATGTGGGCGGTGACCGTGACCGGTGCCCCCAAGCTGTGGGCGATGAGGTTCATCGAGAGCCGCGAGCGTTCGCCGCGGCGTTGGTACGGCGGGGCTTTCGGCCGCCTGGGCTTCGACGGCGACGCCGACACCGGGCTGACGCTCCGCACGGTGCGGGTCGCCGAGGGCATTGCGGAGACAAGGGCCGGTGGCACCCTGCTCATCGACTCCGAGCCGGACGACGAGGAGGCCGAGACCGAGATCAAGGCCGCAGCCTTCCTCGATGCGCTGACCAAGCCGGTGGCCGACTCTCCTTCTGCCGCAACGGTTTTCGCCTCGCTCGGTCAAGGCACGAGGCTGCTGCTGGTCGACCACGAGGACTCGTTCGTCCATACGCTGGCCAACTACTTCCGGCAGGCCGGAGCCGAGGTGCAGACCGTACGGGCCCCGCTCAAGCGCGACGAGCTGGTCGCCGCGATCGAGGCCTTCCAGCCGCAGATGCTGGTCCTGTCACCAGGCCCTGGCCGGCCCAGCGACTTCGCGGTCGGCACCTCTATCGAGGTGGCGCTGGAGCACGACCTCGCAGTGTTCGGCGTGTGCCTCGGCCTGCAGGGCATGGTCGAGCACTTCGGCGGAACCCTGGGGCTGCTCGACTACCCCATGCACGGCAAGGCGTCTCAGATCACGGTGCTCAACGGAAAGCCCTCGATGCTCTTTCAGGGGCTCGACTCACCGTTCCGGGCCGGCCGCTACCACTCGATCGTCGCGGTGACCGTGCCGGACGAGCTGATCGTGACAGCCGTGACCGACGACGGCGTGGTGATGGCGGTGGAGCACGCCTCGCTCCCCGTCGCGGCGGTCCAGTTCCATCCCGAGTCGATCATGAGCGCTGACGGCGACACGGGACTTCGGCTCGTCCGCAACGTCGTGGAGTCGTTGGCAGCACGCGCTTCTGCTGCCTCGTGACCGTCCAGCCACCGTACGGGGAGTTCGCGGCGCAGGCCTCCTCCTACACCGTGCTGCCGGTCTGGCGCGAGGTGTTCGGCGACGTCGACACTCCGGTCGGAGTCTTCGACAAGCTCGGTAACGCCGAGGGTTCGGTGCTCCTCGAGAGCGCCGACTCCGAGGAGCGCTGGGGCCGCTTCTCCTTCGTCGGCCTCGACCCGCTCGGCACTCTCACCGCCGCTGCCGGTGCGGTCAGCTGGACGGGGACCGTGCCGCTCGACCTGCCTGCCGGCGCCACACTGGCCGAGGCGCTGCGCGTCCTGCTGGGCGTGTTCCGCGCGCCCGTGGTGCCCGGGTTCCCTTTGTACGCAGGCGCTGTCGGCTTCGTCGGCTATGACGCCCTGGGCGCGGCGCCCAGTGGCGGCGTCGACGCCACCCTGGTCGTACCCGGGTCAATGCTCGCGTTCGACCAGTTCCGGCACGTCATCCGGGTCCTCGTCAACGTGGTCGTCGACCCGGCCGCTGACCTTCGCAGCCAGTACGAGGAGGCCGCGGCCAAGGTGGATGAGCTGGTCGGGCGGCTGGCCACCGCTCGTACGACCCTCCGTCCGCTCGACGTCCCGGCGGCAGGCAACGAGCCGGTTGAGGTCGGCACCGACGTCTCGGACGCGGACTTTGCCGACATCGTCAGGGAATCCGTCGCCCGGATCCGAGCTGGAGCCGCTCGCCAGCTGGTGCCGTCGCGGAGCTTCACCAGACCGACCGATGCACCGGCGCTCGAGGTCTACCGAATGCTGCGGACCTTCAACCCGTCGCCTTACATGTACCTGCTGCGGCTGCCCGGCACCACCGTCGTCGGATCCTCGCCGCAGGTCCTGGTCCGGGTCGAGCGGGGCACGGCCACCGTACGGCCGACCGCGGGCACCCGTCGGCGTACCGGTGATCCTTTGCGGGACAACGAGCTGGCGGCCGAGCTGCTGGCGGACGGCAAGGAGCTGTCAGAGCACCTGATGCTGGTCGAGCTCGGCGTCAGCGACCTCGAATCGGTCTGCGAACCAGGCTCGGTACGGGTCACCGAGGGTCCGATCGTGGCCCGCTACTCCCGTGTGATGCACCTGACCAGCGAGGCGGTGGGGCAGCTGGCCGAGGGTCGCGACGCCGTCGACGCGCTCGCGGCGACCTGCCCGGCCGGCACGGTCGCCGGCACACCGCGACCGGCAGCGATGGCTGCTCTGCGCGAGCTCGAGACCACGCCGCGCCACGTCTACGGCGGGGCCATCGGCTACTTCGACTTCTCCGGCAACGCCGACATGTGCATCGCGATCCGTACGGTGCTGCTCGACGACGGAGTCGCGACGGTCAGGTCCGGCGCCGGCATCGTCGAAGGCTCGGACCCGGACGAGGAGGTACGGGAGACACAGGCAAAAGCCCGCGCCCTCCTCGACGCCATCGTGGCCGCCGAGCAGGCGCGGGCCTGAGCCTGCGCTTTGCCGCCGCTAGTGCTCGATCGACCCGCGGACGTTGGCGAGGATGTCGCCCGCCTGGGACTGGGCCCGGTGGTAGGCCGACATGACGCCGAACGTGTTGCCGTCGATCCAGGCGCAGATGACGGTCAGGCTGTCGTCCTTGGCCGCCGTCGTGCAGGCGGCGGTGCCGCCGTACGGGGCGTGGGAGACCGCAACCGGAGCGGCGACCACCATGCCGTCGTCCTTCAGCGTCGGCACCAGCGACCTCAGCAGCTGCAGCCCGGTCTTCGTGGTGGTCTTGTGGTCGCCGGCCATGACGAACAGCGACGGCGCCAGGTCCGAGTTGCCGAAGTATCCGCTCTGGACGTTGGTCAGGCTGCTACCGACGTCCGGGGTGGCCTTTGCCAGCGGGTCAGTGACCTTGACCGAGACCAGCTTGGACCACTCGCCGATCCGGCCGGGCAGCGCTGCCGTCTCAGGCGTGCCAGCGGCGACGGGGGCGGCCACGGGAGTCTTGGCGGGGGTGGCCGGCTTGGCGGCCGCGGGCTTGGCGGTTGGCGCCTTGCCACCCGTTGCGGGCTTCGCGGCGGCGGGCTTGCCACCCGTTGCGGGCTTCGCGGCGGCGGGCTTGCCGCCGGTGGGCTTGCCGGCGGCCGGGGCTGCCTTGGCGGCAGCAGCTGCCTTCGCGGCCGCGGCGGCCCGCAGTGCTGCGGCCTTCGCGGCGGGCGAGCCGGGCAGCGGCACGTGCTTGACGACGGGCGTCGACGCCGGGCTGGAGGACCCCATGGTCGAGTAGTAGTAACCGCCGCCACCGAGGACGACGACCGCGGCGAGCGCGATGATCATGTTCCGGTTCGGGGCCTTGCGGCTGCTGGGAGCGTCGGCCTCTGCCTCCTCGCCGGGAGCGGGCGGCGGGGGCGGCGGCATGGTGGGCATGCCGGTTACGGCCGCGGGCTCCGCGAACGGGTTCCCGGTGGGCGGCGCGTCACTGCCCCACGGCGTCTGACCGCCGGCCATCACGAGTTCGGGAGCGGGTACGACCTGCTCGGACTGCGCGTTCTTGCGACCCTTGAGGTTCACCGACATCGGCCCTTTCGGCGGCTTGCTCAGCTGCTTATCCCCGCTGAGTGCGAGGCATGCTGGGCGGTGCATCGGCCGATCACCGGGGGGGCCTTGAGCGTTCGGGGTCGGGAAACTTCCGACGCGGGCTACTCGTCGTCGCTGAAGCCGATCTCGAGCGCGACCTCCATGATCGCCTCGGTCGCCCGCTCCTGGGCCGCCCGCTCGGCGGTGGAGAACTCGCCGAGGAACCCGCGGCCGATCATGACCTCCTCCCAGACGACGAGCAGCGAGGCCGCCCGCATGCCGTAGAAGGTCGCAGCGGAGAAGATCGCGGAGGATCCCATGTCGACAGCCACGTGCCCGGCGCCGTACCAGGACTGGATCAGCTGGCGGGGCTGCGCGAGCAGGGCGGACGTCGTGACCAGCCTGCCGCCGTGCGTCTGGAGACCACGCTCCCGCAGCGCCCGGTCGGCGGCCTCGACCAGCGAAGGGTCGGCCGTGGACGTGCCGTGGCCGCCGTAGTACTGCGACGTCCCCTCGCCGATGGTCGCCGCCAGGCCCAGGACGACATCTCCCGTACGGACACCCGGCTGCAGCCCGCCGCAGGTGCCGAGGGCGACCACGGCCGGCGTACCGAGCTCTCCCGCGACATGGATGGGCTCGACGACGCGCGCTGCTCCCCAACCGCAGCAGTAGAGCACCGGTTGGCCCTTCCACCGACCCCACCACATGTCGGGCAACGCCGTCTCACGGACGTCGTCGAGTAGGGACAGCCGAGCTGCGGTCCGACGCGCCTGCCACCACGAGTTCTCGACCACGACGAGTCGCGGGATCTCCTTCTCGGTGATGCCCAGCGCACCCAACCAGCCGGCGTGGTCGAGCTCCATGATCCGATCCTAAGGGTTGCCAGGCCCGGTGGCTGCAGGAGATGAGACCGGTACGACCGCCTAGGGTTGGCCCCGTGGAGGAGAACCCCAGCAGAACCGGACAACTCGACCCGTTGGCCGCCGAAGGCCGGGTCGCCGGGCATCCGCTCGTGCTGGCCGCAGCCGCTCTCGCCGAGGATCTGCTCCTGCCCTGTGCCGAGGCGGTCGACCAGTCCGAGGTGCCGGCGACGCACGTCGCCGCGATCGGCAGTGCCGGGCTGCTGGCCCCGACGGCCGCTGCCGAGCTCGGCGGTGGCGGTGCGCCGGCGGCGGTGGGCCGCGCGGTATCCGAGCTGTTGGCCGGCGCGTGCGGATCGACCTGGTTCGTCGTGACCCAGCACGGCACTCCGGTACGGACCCTCTCCGGGAGCGCCAACCTCGAGCTGCGCGAGCAGTGGCTGGGAGCACTGGCCTCCGGCTCGGCGCTCGCCGGCATCGCGCTCGCCCACCTGCGCCGGCCCGGCCCGCCGCCCGTGACCGGTGTCCGGGTTACCGGCGGCTGGACGGTCTCCGGTCAAGTCCCGTGGCTGACGTCCTGGGGGCTCGCCGACGTGGTGCTGCTCGGCTTCCGGGACGGCGCCGACGTCGTGTTCGCGCTCGTCCCCGCTGCCGACGGCCCCGGGCTCGTCGCCGGCGAGCTGTTGCCGTTGGCCGCGATGCAGGCCGCCCGAACCGTTCCGGTACGCCTGGAGTCGTACTTCGTCGCTGAGGCGCAGGTCGCCGAGCGGCTGCCGTACGAGCAGTGGACTGCCAGGGACGCGACCGCGACCGGCAACGTCACCCCTGCCGTGTTCGGGCTGCTGCGCAGTGTGCTCACCCGGATGCTGGCCGAGGGTGAGCGGCGGCAGGAGGCCTCGACCGTGGCCCTCGCCGAGCGGCTGCTGGCGGAGGCGTCGGACCTGCGTACCGCTGCCTATGCGCTCATCGACGACGTGCCCGCGGGTGAGCGGCTGGCCGAGCGGCTGGAGATCCGGGGCGCCGCCCTCGAGCTGGTCACGGTCGCCACCGCCGCGCTGGTAGCCGCAGGCGCCGGCGGGTCGATGTCGCTGCGGCATCCCGCCCAGCGGTGGGCCCGCGAGGGGCTGTTCCACCTGATCCAGGCGCAGACCCCCGCCGTACGCGCTGCAACCCTCGACCGGTTCGCCGCCCGTCGCGGCTGAGAGCCCGCTGCTCAGTGGCTGCGCGGCCCCCGGCCGACCCGAGCCAGCTGGCGGGCCTGGGCGACCAGCCGGCCGGTGCTGTCCCAGACGTCGACGTTCTCGTCGAACCAGCCGTCGGACACCAGGTCGGAGCGGGCCCGCACCCGCAGCCATCCGGCAGCCGGGGCCGAGCGCACGGTCACCGACATCTCGACCGTCGGCGACCAGCCGAACAGCCCCATCTCGAACACCACTGGCGGCAGCACGTCGGTCGCCACCACCACGGCGAGGGGCGAGGGCGGGCGGTCGCCGCGCTCCCGTACCCAGGCCCGGATCTCCGGACGGCCGCTGGGGTGACCGGTGAACCAGCCGACGCAGGCGGGATCGAGCCGTACGTCCAACGCGTCGAGCAGGGGCACGGGTGTGCCGTCGGGCATCCGCGGGACCCCCGGGATGCAGTCCTCGACCGGGGGCAGCGCGACGGGCGCCGACCCGGTCCACAGCGGTTCGCTGCCGAAGTCGGCGGCGTCGCCGACCGACACGAGCCCCTCAGCACAGCCGACGCCTGACTGCTCCACCCGTACGCGTACCGCCGAGACGGTGCGGCCCGAGCGGATCGACTCCACGACGGCGACCGCCGGGCCGAACTCCGGCGGCCGGACGAACGCCGCGCTGATCCCCAGTGGCAGGTCGCGCCCGGTCTCCGCCATGGCGGCGGCACCGAGGACGGCGAGCAGGTAGCCGCCGTTGGGTCTGCCGCCGATGCTCCAGCCGGGGTCGATCTCGGTCGTCCACCGGCCGTCCCCGAGCGGGGTCATCGCGGTGGCGGCGGCGATGTCGCCGGCGGGGGGCGCAGGGCTCAGGGCGTCGTCCACACCCCGATCCTGCTCCCGGCCGGGCACGCGCGTTCAGGCGGGGCACGGAGGAGTCAAGTGGCACCCCGTACGAGCCGATCACACGCACGTGACCAGTGGCGACTTCGACTTCTTCGGCGCTCCGACCACGCCGCCGCCCACCGGGCCGCCCGCGCCACCGGCGACCGGCCAGTTCGGCACGCCACCCGCCGTGAACCAGTTCGGCAGTCCAGCGGTGAACCAGTTCGGCAGCCCTGCCGTGAACCAGTTCGGGCTGCCCGCGACGGCCGCTCCCGTCCGGCCGCTGCCTCTGGCGCCGTCGCCGAGCTCGGACTCGGGGCGTCAGTTGGGGATGCTCGTCGGGATCGCCGCGGCGATCCTGCTCGCCTTCGGTGGCTTCCTCTGGCTTCAGGCGCAGGGCAAGAAGACGGCGACAAAGGTGGCCACCAACATCGAGACCCCGATCGTGAAGGCGCACCAGACAGCGGAGACCGTCGACCTGCAGCAGGCCGCACAGTCCGAGGAGACCTACCTCGCCGACCACAGCACCTACGCGACCTCCGTCACCGATCTGACCGGTTTCGTCGCGTCGCCCACCACGAAGGTCACCGTGGTGAGCGCCACCACCACGACGTACTGCCTCCGCGCTGACGACCTGTCGGCGTTCCACGCACCGTCGATGTACGTGTCCTCCGCGTCCGGTGGCGCGTCCACGACACCCTGCAGCTGACCCGCGCTTTGGTCCTGGGCGCCGCACGTGTGATTCTCGTACCAATGGGCAGGCACTCCCCGCCTGACCGCTACGACGAAGGACGCGACCTCCAATGAACATCGTGTGGGCGATCATTGCCGGACTGGTCATCGGTGGCCTGGCTCGGCTGTTCCTGCGTGGTCGCCAGCACATCCCGCTATGGCTCACCTGCCTGCTCGGCATCGTGGGCGGGATCATCGGGGACGCCATCTCGCGCAAGCTGGGGGTGCGCCACACGGCCGGCATCGACTGGGTCCGGCACATCCTGCAGGTACTCTCGGCAGCGGTGCTGATCGGTGTCATCGAGCCGCTCTGGGCCCAACGCCGGCGCTTGTAGCCGCTGCCAAGAACGAGGATCGGCTAGGGAAGAGGAGCCCCTAGCCGATCCTCTTGGCATAGCAGCGGCTGTTCGGGTCGTCGTCGAACGGCGGGAAGCACGGGACAGCCTCGTAGCCAAGGCCGACGTAGAGGCGGGTAGCCGCCGGCTGCCGCACCCCGGTCTCCAGCTGCATCGTCCGGTACCCCGCTGAGGCAGCCAGCTCCTCGAGCCGCGTCAGCAGTCGACGGGACAACCCGTGGCCGCGTAGGTCCGGCGCCACGAAGACCCGGTGCATCTGGGCCAGGCCTTCGTCGACGTGGCGGAACCCAGCGCACGCGACCGCTCGCTCGCCGAGGTAGGCGACCAGGAATCCGCCGGTCGGCGGGGTGAACTGCCGCGGATCCAGCCGGTTGCGACCGGGCTTGGTGCCGTACAGGGCGGACACCTCCGTGGTCATCGCCGCGGTCAGGGCGACCGCGTCCGGATGCGACATCGCACGTGAGGCGATCACGAGATCCCGGTCCATGACGGGAATTCTAGGATTGCCAGCTGATTTGATGCTCTCGTGGCCACCTTGCGCACCGCCCGCGTCCGCGCGCCCGAGCTCTACGGCGCCGGCGGCTGGATCAACACCGAGGGCCCCTTGACGCTGGCCGGCCTGCGCGGCCGGATCGTACTGCTCGACTTCTGGACCTTCTGCTGCGTCAACTGCCTGCACGTGATCGACGAATTGCGGGAGATCGAGCAGCGCTACGCCGACGTGCTGGTGGTGATCGGGGTGCACTCGCCGAAGTTCGCCCACGAGGCCGACCATGCCGCCCTGGTCGCCGCCGTGGACCGCTACGAGGTCGATCACCCGGTGCTCGACGACCCGGGGCTGGTGACCTGGAACCAGTACGCCGTACGGGCCTGGCCGACGCTGGCTGTCGTCGACCCTGAGGGCTACGTGGTGGCGCAGATGTCCGGTGAAGGTCACGGCCACGGGCTGGCCGCGCTGCTGGACGAGCTGATCGCAGAGCACTCGGCCAAGGGGACGTTGCGGCGCGGTGGTGACTCCTACTTCCTGCCACCCGCCGAGCCAGTGTCGGCGCTGCGCTTTCCGGCCAAGGTCGCCGTGCTGCCCTCGGGCGAGCTGCTGGTCGGGGACGCCCGCAACCACTCGCTTGCGGTGATCGACCCTGACGACCTGTCGACGGTCGTACGGCGGATCGGGTCGGAACAACGCGGTCGGTCCGACGGACCGCTGTCGGAGGCTGAGTTTGCCGAGCCACAAGGCGTTCTCGTCCTTCCGGCTTCGGTCGCCGAGGCTGTCGGCTATGACGTGGTCGTGGCCGACACCGCCAACCACCTGCTGCGCGGCGTGTCGCTGGCCACCGGCTTCGTCTCGACGGTTGCCGGTACGGGCGCGCAGTGGCGGCCAGGATCGCCTGTTGCTGGGCCGGCCCTGCAGGTCGACCTCTCGACGCCCTGGGACCTGGCCTGGTTCGGCGACGCAGTCGTCGTTGCCATGGCCGGCACGCATCAGCTGTGGACGTTCGATCCCTTGTCCCGTAAGGCTTCTGTGCTCGCGGGGACCACCAGCGAGGGGCTGCGGGACGGGCCCGTGGCCACGGCGTGGATGGCCCAGCCCTCGGGACTGGCGGTCGACGGCGACACCCTGTGGATCGCCGACTCCGAGACCTCCGCGCTGCGGACCTTGCGTGGCGGCGAGCTGACAACCGTTGTGGGACAAGGACTCTTTGACTTCGGGCACAGGGACGGTCCCGCTGCGGATGCGCTGTTCCAGCACCCGTTGGGCGTCTGCGTGCTCCCGGACGGCTCTGTGGTCGTGTGCGACACCTACAACAACGCGATCCGTCGCTATGACCCGGTGTCCGGCGAGGTGACGACGTTGGCGGTGGGTGTCGCCGAGCCGTCGGGAGCCGTGGTAGTGGCGGGTCAGCTGGTGGTCGTCGAGTCGGCTGCGCACCGGCTGTCGCGGCCGCTGGCTGAGGGTGCCCTGCGCGTGATCGGCGAGGCCAGGCAGACTCAGCGGCCGGTGACGGACCTGGCCCCCGGCGCCCTGTCGCTGGAGGTGGTTTTCGACCCCCCGCCCGGCCAGAGGCTCGACGAGCGCGACGGTCCGGCGACCCGGTTGACCGTCAGCGCGTCGCCACCGTCCTTGCTGATCACGGGCGAGGGCGCGTCGACCGGCCTCGTCCGCAACCTGGTGCTGGGCGCCGAGGGGTCCGGTGTCCTGCATGTCAGCGCCATGGGGGCGTCCTGCGACACCGGCTCGGAGTTTGCCGCCTGCCATGTTCATCAACAGGACTGGGGCATCCCGGTACGTCTGGTCGAGGGTGCCCCGTCGACGCTGACCTTGATGCTCCGCGGCTGAGGGCCGCCTGATCAGCTCTCGAGGTAGGGCCCGATCAGGCTCAGGTCCGCAGGTGACAGCCGGTCGGCCGCACTTGCCGCCTGATGCCAGTACGGATAGAGCAGTGGCGGCTGGCTGACCTCGTCCAGCCGCGTACGCTCCGCCGGATCCAGCGCCAGGTCGGCAGCGGCCAGGTTGTCTCCCAGCTGCTCGATGGTCCGGGCGCCGATGACCACCGACGTCACGGCCTCGCGCCCGAGCAACCAGGCGATCGCCACCTGTGCCGCCGAAACCCCGTGGGACCCCGCAATGTCCACCAGCACGTCGACGATGTCGTACAGCCGCTCCTCGTCGTGGATCGGCGGCTCGTTCCACTCCTGGACGACCCGGGAGCCCTCGGGCGGCTGCTGCCCGCGGCGGTACTTGCCACTGAGCAGGCCGCCGGCCAGCGGGCTCCAGACCAGGACGCCGAGGCCCTGGTCGATGGCGATCGGGAGCAGCTCGTTCTCCGCCTCGCGCGCCTGCAACGTGTAGTGGATCTGCTGGGACACGAAGGGGCCACCGGCGGCCAGGCCCTTCATCACGTGCCAGCCGGAGAAGTTGGAGACGCCGGCGTAACGGACCTTGCCGCTGTCGATCAGATGGTCGACGGCCTCGACGATCTCGTCAATCGGCGTCAGGCCGTCCCACTCGTGCAGCTGGTAGAGGTCGAGGTAGTCCGTCCCCAGCCGGCGCAGGCTCGCCTCGCAGCCACGGATGAGGTGGTGGCGGGAGAGCCCGCCGTCGTTGGGCCCGTCACCCATCGGGAAGCGCACCTTGGTCGTCAGCAGCACCTGTTCGCGGCGCGACTTGATCGCTGCCCCGACGATCTCCTCCGAGAGCCCGTCCGAGTAGACGTCAGCCGTGTCGATCAGGTTGACGCCGGCGTCGAGGGCAAGCTGGATCTGGGTACGGGCCTCGTCGTGCATCACCGCGCCGACCTTGGCGAACTTGCCCCCGCCCCCGTACGTCATCGTCCCCAGGGTCAGCGCAGAGATCTTGAGTCCTGATCGGCCGAGCTGGCGGTACTCCATGGCCCGTCTCCGTTCGCTCAGCGCGCACCGAGATAGGTGTGCGCGAAGTGCGTGTAGTTGTCCTTGACCGTCGCGATCACGCGGGCCTCGTCCCCGTCCGTCAACTGCTGCTCCAGGGCGTCCTCCCAGATCGACCGGCCGATCGCGAAGCCGACGAACCCGTCGACGGCGGCCGCAACGGTCAGCCAGTGGTCGAGCCGCTCCCGGGGCGCGTCTCTGCCCAGCACGATGCAGCCTACGCCGTCGCGTCCGCCGGCCCTGGCCGCCCTGACGACTTCCCTTGCGGCGTCGGCAGTCTCGAGGCCCTCGATCTTCCACAGGGCCGGCTCGACACCGGCGTCCTGGTTTGCCTTGATCACCTCGACCACGAGCCCTGGCCGGACCTCCCGATCGTACGCGTCCCTGTCGCCTCCGACCGACGCCAGCTGAGCCTCCGAGGCCGGCACCAGGAGCTCGTACAGGAACGGGACCCGGACGCTGCGCAGCCACGTCGACAGCTCGGCCAGTGGCTGGAGCTGGACCTCCTTGTCGGTGTCGTCAGGGTTCATCCGGACGAGCACCTTCACGTAGTCGGGCCGGCTGGCGGCGATGTGCGCCGGCGTCTCCTCGCCGTACTCCAGGGCGAACAGCTTCTCGCCGGACCTCTCGACCGGGATCGCCAGCACGACCCCGTCGTCCTTGGCTCGCTTCTGCACGTCGGCGCCGAGCAGCTCGTCCACCAGTACGCCGGGCACGCCATCGCCGAGGTTGTCCCGCGCCGCCAGCAGTCCCTCGTACACCAAGGTCTTGGCGGCCCGCATCCGGGCCAGCTGTTCCGGGTCCGGGTGCTCAGCGTGGAACAGGCTCTTCTCGAACGAGTCCCGGTGGTCGAGGGCCAGGATCATCAGCGGGTGCGCCGCGCTCGGCAGGTCCATGGCCCGGACCTACCCGTTCCGGCGTCCGGCACTCAGCCGACCAGCTCGCCCACGGCGTCGCCGAACACTGCGGTGTGCAGCACGACGTCGGCAGCCGTCGTTGCCGGGCACATCAGCGCCATGTTGTGGAACGGGGTCATCAGGATGCCCCTGTTGACCGTGTAGAGGTGGAGGTACTCGTTGAGCCCGTCGTCGATGGCCGCGGCCGACTCGCCGCCGTTGTGCGGCTCAGGCGAGCAGAACCGGTACTCCGCGCGCGCACCGAGCCGGGTGACCGACCAGGGCACACCAGTGCGGTCGATCACGTCCTGGACGCCCGCCGTGAAGGCCTCGGCGAGGGCGATCATCGGCGGGAACGCCTGATCGGTCAGAACCTCCCCCAGCGTCGCCCGCATCGCGGCCGTGGACAGCGCGTTGCCGGCCAGGGTGCCGCCGACGCCCCCGACATCCACCAGGTCGGCGTCGTCCCGCCCGACGATGCGCTCGGCCAGCTCGGCGGTCAGCCCGTACGCGCCGGCTGGCACTCCGCCGGCGATCGCCTTGCCGATGGTGAGGATGTCGGGGTCCAGTCCCCACGCCTGTGTGCAGCCCCCTGGGCCGGCCGAGAACGTGTGCGTCTCGTCGATCGCCAGCAGCGTCCCCTGCCTGCGGGTCAGCTCCCGCAGCGCCTCGTGGTAGCCGGGGTCCGGCAGCACGATGCCGATGTTGGTCAGGGCCGGCTCGGCGAGGACCACGGCGACGTCGCCATGGGCCAGCTCGCGTTCGAGGGCTTCCAGATCGTTGAACTCGACGCAGCGGGTGGTGACCGCGAGGTCGACCGGCGCGCCCACGTTGCCCGGTCGGGCGATGACCGAACCGTCCGCGGCCAGCTCCACGACCGTCTCGTCCACACTGCCGTGGTAGCAGTGGTTGTAGACCAGGATCTTGCTGCGTCCGGTGAGGTGCCTCGCGATCCGGATCGCCCACCGGTTGGCGTCCGTCGCTGTCAGCGAGAAGCTCCACTTGGGCAGGCCGAACCTGCGCGCGAGCTCGTCACCGACCCACCCGGCGTCCTCGGTCGGCAGCATCGTGGTGATCCCGCCGAGCTCCTCGATCCGCCGCCGAACCGCTCGCACGGTCGGCCCCGGCGAGTGCCCGGCCATCGCGCCCGTGTCGCCCAGGCAGAAGTCGACGTAGGTGTGCCCGTCGAGGTCGGTCAGCCGGTTGCCCTCAGCGGTCGCCAGCTGCAGTGGGAAGCCACCGGCCCACATCGCCATCCAGGTCATCGGCACTCCGCCGATGAGCGAGCCGCCCGAGCCCGAAGCCGCCTGGGAACGGGGATGTGCAGCCTCGTACGACTTGCGCTCGCGGGCGACGAGCGACTGCAGACGATCACGATCGACGGTGGTCATGGGTGCACTCTAGGGGTCGGCTACTGCTCGGCGGCGGCGAGGATCTGCCGCAGCTCGTTCGCCGCTTCGGCGTCGCCGATGGTCTCGACCGGGTGGTCGTCGTCGGTCCGCCCCCAGCACCAGGCCCAGACCGCCGACGCCGACCCGGACACCTCGGCGTCGACGCCCGCCTGGTGCTCGTAGGGGGAGAAGTGCACGGACTGCTCGTACGGGCGGACGACCCGGTCGAGCACCACGTTGTCCGAGGGGCCGTAGGCCACCAGCCGTACGGTCCGGCCGGAACCCGTCCGGCCGGCGGGCATCCGGCCGGTGAGCCACAGCGTGAGCACCTCGTCGATGCCGTCCGCCGCGATGGCGGGGTTGATCTCCCAGTCGATGCCCAGGCTCTGCTCGAGGTCCACCCGGTGCGCCATCGTCTCGTGGGCCATCCGGCGCACCCAGAAGGCGACGCTCAGGTCGTACGGGGACCAGGTGGAGCACGGCGTTGCCGGGTCGACCGTCCCGACCGCATCGAGCAGCCGGTCGGAGCAGGCCCTGGCCCAGGCGTGCAGGGTCTGTCCCTCCGAAGGTTCCCGCTGCCACTCGTCGGGCCGTCGCCCTTCGGTCACCCACTCGGCGACGAGCGAGTGGATCCCCGCGAGGTGGCCGACCAGGTCTGCCAGCGTCCAGCCGGGACAGCAGGGAACGACCGGGTCGTGGCCTGCGCTGACGGCACTCGCGGCGAGCGAGGCGAAGACGGCGCTGTCGGACTCGAGCGCAGTCAGGAGCGGGTGCTTCTTCACGCTGGGACCTTTCGTCAGCCGGCCGTGCCGTCTATTTCAGGTCGGCGAGGGCTGCTTCGATGGCGCGGTGGAACGTCGGGTAGGCGTAGATCATCGACTTCAGCGTCGCCGTCGGGACGGCCGCGTGGATGGCCACCACGAGCGCGCTCAGCACCTCGCCGCCCACCGGGCCGGCGCTCGTTCCGCCGACCAGCACTCCCCGGTCGGCGTCCTCGATCAGCTTGATGTGCCCCTCGCCCCGGTGGATCCAGCCGCGGGCCGAGCTGCCGATCGGGGTGAAACCGACGTGCACGTTGAGCCCGGCGTCACGCGCCTGCTGCTCGGTCATGCCGACGCTGCCGATCTCGGGGTCGGTGAAGGTCACCCGCGGCAGCGCCTCGTACGAGGCCGGAGCCCCTTGCTGGCCGAGGATCTCGCGCACGACGATGGCCGCGTGGTACATCGAGACGTGCGTGAACGCGCCCCTGCCCACCAGGTCGCCTAGGCCCCACACGCCGTCGGCGGCCCGCATCCGGTCGTCGACGGGCAATGCCGGCAGCGACTCGTCGATGCCGATTGCTGCAACGCCAAGGGATGCGAGGTCAACCTTGCGACCGGTCGCGACCAGCAGCTGGGCGGCCGAGAGCTCGCCGTCGGGAAGCGTGACGGTGAACCCCAGACCGTCGTACGAGACGTGCTGGGCGTGACCACCGAGGCGTACGTCGATGCCCTCATCGGTGAAGACCTTGAGCAGCAGCGCGCCGCTCTCCGGCTCCTCCATCGGGATCAGCCGTGGTGAGCCCTCGACGACGGTGACCTTGGCGCCGAAACGGGAGAACACCTGCGCCAGCTCGACCCCGACCGCCCCGCCGCCGAGGATCAGCAGAGATTCGGGCACCGCTCGCGCCTCGATCGCCTGGTGATTGGTCCAGAACGGGGTGCCGGACAGGCCGGGGACCGGTGGGACCGCCGGGTGGCTGCCGGTGCCGAGCACGATGCCGCGCCGGGCCCGGAACACCTGGTCGCCTACGGTCACCTGGCCGGGCGCGGTCACCCGCCCGTGGCCCCGGACGAACCGGCCGCCCTTGTCCTCCAACCGCTTGACCGCCACCGTGTCGTCCCAGTTGTCGGTGGCCTCGTCGCGGATCCGCCGGGCCACGGGTGCCCAGTCCGGGGTCGCCGTCGCGGTGCCCGCCATGCCGTCGACGCGACCGGCCTCGGCCAGCAGGTCGGCCGCGCGGATCATCATCTTGCTGGGCACGCAGCCCCAGTACGGGCACTCACCGCCGACCAGTCGTTCGTCGACACCGACGACGTCCAGCCCGGCGACGGCGAGCTTTCCGGCGACGTCCTCACCGCCCGGGCCGAGCCCGACCACGACGACATCAACCTCAAGGATCTCGGGCGGCATGCGGCGCTCCTCTACGACGGGGATCTCCACGGCCCAGCCTTGCCTGGCCTCGTCCACACGACAAGGGCCGCGCCGGACTTTAGGCTTTCGCCATGGCCGTGGACAACGCGCTCAACTGGAACACCGTCGCCTCGCTGGCGACCGGCGTGGGCACGCTGGTGCTCGCGGCGGCCACGTTTGCCGCGGTTCGGTCCTCGAACCGCACCGCCAGGCTCACCGAGGCATCACATCAGGCCGACCTACGGGCGTTGCTGCTCCCGTCGCGGTTCCACGACGTCGAGGAGAAGGTCGGCTTCATCGACGGACGGTGGTTCAAGATCGCCGGCGGCCGGGGGATCGCGGAGGTCGAGGGCGACGTCGTCTACCTGCTGATGTCGCTGCGCAATGTCGGTACGGGAATCGCTGTGCTGCACGCGTGGCACCTGACCCCAGACCGGGACCCGCAGAACACCGAGGCGCCCGACGTGGCTGACTTCCGCCGGCTCACCCGCGACCTCTACATCCCCGTGGGCGACACCGGGTTCTGGCAGGGCGCGTTTCGGGACCCCTCGGAGCCTGACTTCCAAGCGGCCGTCGAGGCGATCAAGGCCAACAAGCCACTGACGGTTGACGTGCTCTACGGAGACCACGAGGGCGGCCAGCGGGTGGTGAGCCGGTTCGTCCTCACCCCGCACGACGACGCCGGTCGCATCGTGGCCGCCTCACGGCACTGGAACATCGACCGCCCTGACCCACGTTGAAGGGCCGGTCCCCTCGAGGACCGGCCCTTCAACAAGGTGGGTCTTAGTAGCCGCGGTCGACGCTCTCGCGGGTCACGGTCCGGTCGCCGCTCGGCGTGGCCATGTTCTCGCGAACCGTGGTGCGGCTCTCGGAGCCCGAGTACGGGTCAACCGGCGGGACTGCGCGGCGGCGCGGGCCCCACACCGCCAGGGACATCAGCAGGCCGATGGCGCCGGCCACCATGAGGATGACGCCGACGAGCACGAGGTCGACGTTGGGAACTGCTGCGTTGACTGCAAAGGCCAGCACCGCGCCCACCGCAATCAGGAAAACGCTGACGCCGATACCCATGATGTTCCTCCCTCAATGCCCCGGCCTGGAGGCCGGGATCGCTGACGGGCGTTGTACCCGGCTGATCGCATCTCTACCTCACGCCAACGGATGAACTGCCTTACCGCCTTCGTGGGCCAGCAGCCAGCGCTTCACAGCGAGGCCGTACTCATAGCCGCCCAGGCCTCCGCCGCTCTGCACCGCGCGGTGGCAGGGTACGAAGGGCGCGACGAGGTTGCGACCGCACGCGCTGCCTGCAGCGCGGGCCGCCGCCCGCACCCCGGCCCGCTCGGCGAGGGTCCCGTACGAGACTGTCTGCCCGGCGGGGACCTGGCTGAGGGCGGCCCAGACTGCCTGCTGGTACGGGGTTCCCGCTTGCCTGACCTCGATCTCGTCAAGCGCAGACAGATCGCCGTCGAGCCAGCGCAGCAGTGCCTTGGTGACCTCGCCGAGGTCGTCGGTCGTCGTGTAGCCGCCGGTGTCCGGCAGGCGCCGGTAGAGCCGGTCGGGGTCGTCGGTGAATCCCGCCGCAACTACGACGTCGCCTTCGGCGAGCACGGTGAGGGGTCCTGCGGGAGTGGTCATGGTGCTCGCGCTGATCATGCGATCTCCTGGTGGCTGAGGGATGCCCAGAGGTGTACGGCCGCATAACTTCGCCACGGCCGCCATCGTTCGGCGTACTGCTCGAGCTGTCGTTCGTTCGCGCTGGTGCCGGTGAGCCGGCTGAATGCCTTGAGCAAGGCAAGGTCTTTGCTGGGAAAGGCATCCGGGTCGCGGAGGGCTCGCATCGCGATGTAGGACGCGGTCCACGGGCCGATGCCGCGGATCGAGGTCAGGGCGCGCTCGGTCGTGTGTTGGTCGGCGCCCGCATGCAGCCTCAGCGTGCCCGCCGCGACCGCTTCTGCCACCGTCCTGAGGGTCGTCGATCGTGCTGTGGTGAGGCCGATCCCGGTGAGGTCGGCCTCGGCCACCGTCTCCGCCGAGGGAAACAGGTGGGTCACCGATCCCGAGGGCTCCGGGAGGGGTGAACCCAGCTGCCGCACGAGCCGTCCCGCGAACGTCGAGCCGGCCGCGACGCTCACCTGCTGACCGAGCACGGCACGCACCGCCAGCTCGAAGCCGTCGTACGCGCCGGGCACGCGCAGGCCGGGCCGCTTGTCCACCAGCGGCGCCAACAGCGGGTCGTCGGCCAGGACCTCGTGTACGGCTGCCGGGTCCGCGTCGAGGTCGAACATCCGCCGCGCGGCGGCTACATCCCTTGCCAGGGAGCCGATGTCGGTGCCGGTCAGCTTGAGGGCGAGCCGGTCGCCGAGACCGGTGATCTCGAGGATGCCCCCGCCGGTGGTGCTGCGGACGGCCCTGCGGTAGGTCTCACCGGTCACCTCCTCGGTGCCGGGAACCGCGCGCAACGCCAGGTAGTCGGTGACCGAACCGACGTCTAGTGGGGCTCGAGACGCGAGCGGAAGGCTGAGCCCCGTACCGTGCCGGCGTTTCGCGCCGCCGCGGAGTGCGGACGGGGGTCTCCCGTACGCCGCGAGCATGGTGTCGTTGAACTGGCGAACGCTGGAGAAGCCTGACCCGAAGGCGATGTCGGTGATCGGCAGGTCGGTCTCGTGCAGCAGTCGCAGGGCGAGCTGGTGCCGTCGGGTGCGGGCGACCGCGAGAGGGCCTGCTCCGAGGTGCTGGACGAACAGCCGGTGCAGCTGTCGTTCACCGACACCGAGACTGGCGGCCAGCCCCGGAACGCCTGCTGTGTCGACGATCCCGTCCGCAACGAGCCGGAGCCCGCGCCCGACGAGGTCGCCGGCGTTGTCCCAGGCCCGGCTGCCGGGGGCCGCCTCGGGCCGGCAGCGCCGACAGCTCCGGTAGCCGGCGGCCTCGGCTGCTGCTGCGTGCCGGAAGAACTCGACGTTGCGCTCGAGCGGCGTGCGGGCCGGGCAGATCGGCCGGCAGTAGATGCCCGTGGTGCGGACAGCGGTGAAGAACTGTCCGTCGAACCGGCTGTCGCGGCTGCTGACGGCCCGGTAGCAGATGGCTGCGTCCAAGCTCATGCCTCATTTCTACCCGCCTTGCGGCCCGGCGACTGGCGGGTTTCGGACATCGCGGCCGCGGACCAGCAGGGCCTGTTGGCATCGTCGCGGCCGAGGGAGCCTCCTGGGTGCGCACGGGGGTCTGGTGCTCGACGCGCCTGAGGGATTCAATCAAGGAGGGACCGAGGCGGGCCGGTTACGGCGTAAGGCCGGCCCTTGGAGGTTGGGCATGAGCGAAACCAGACGGCTTCCTGGGCACCCACCCGAGATCATCCCGACCGACGTGAACGGGGAGTCGAAGATCGCGCCTCCTGAGGGGACGGCGACCGGTTGAGCAGTGAGGACCTACGGGTGCTGGCCGAGGAGCAGGCCGCGTTGCGCCGGGTCGCGACGCTGGTGGCGCACGGGGTGTCACCGGAGGAGCTGTTCGCGGCGGTCACCGAGGAGGTCTGCCGGCTGCTTGCCGTCAAGTACGCGAGCCTGGCCCGCTACGAGGCCGGCGGGACTTGCACCTTTGTCGCCTGGAGCGGCTCGGGCGACCTCCTCCCCCCTATAGGCACCCGGCTGACCCTCGGGGGAAGCAACGTCCACACGCTTGTGTTCGAAACCGGCCGCCCGGCCCGGATCGACAACTATGCCGATGCCACCGGACCGCTCGGTGTCGCAGCACGTGAGGACCGTGCCGGTTCGGGCGCGGGGGCGCCAGTCATCGTCGAGGGGCGTCTCTGGGGGGTGATGGGAGCCTATTCACCCCTGGGACTTCAACTGCCGCTGGACACCGAGGAGCGCCTGTCCAATTTCACCGAGCTGCTGGCCACGGCGATTTCCAACGCGGAGAGCCGCGCTGAGCTTGCCCGGCTCGCCCAGGAGCAGGCAGCGCTGCGCCGGGTCGCGACGCTCGTGGCGCGTGGAGCGCCTGCGGAGGAGCTGTTCGCCACGGTCACCGAGGAGGTCGGATGGTTGCTCGGCTCGCACCTCGCAGGCATGGCCCGATTCGAGAGTGACAAGAGGGTGACCGTCCTGGCCACCTGGGGGGCCGAAGGCGAGCAGCATCCCTTGGTTCCGGGCCCGTGGCAGCTCGAAGGGGGCGACGTGGCATCGATGATTTCGCAGACGGGCCGATCCGTCCGGATCGACGACTACGTGGGCGTCCCCGGGCGCATCGCCGCCTTCGTTCGCGACGAGCTCGGGATCGGCTGCTCGGTCGGCAGTCCCATCGTCGTCGAAGGGCGGTTGTGGGGCGCCCTGTTCGTCCACGCGAGGTTGACCGACGAGCCGTTCCCCCAGGACACCGAATTGCGTCTCACCCACTTCACCGAGCTCCTCGCCACGGCGGTCGCGAACGCGGAGAGCCGTGCCGGTCTCGGTCGGCTGGCGGAGGAGCAGGCGGCGTTGCGACGCGTCGCGACGCTCGTGGCACGCGGGACGCCGCCGGAGGAGCTGTTCACAGCGGTCGTCGAGGAAGTCGCCGGGCTGCTTCCGGTCGAGTTCGCGTCCATGGGCCGCTACGAGTCCGACGGCACGATGACCGCCGTCGCGATCTCGAGCCAGGTAGGCGACCGCTTCCCGGTCGGTAGCCGGTGGCCCCTTGAAGGGAGCAACGTCAGCACGATGGTGGCGCACACCGGCCGGCCGGTTCGGATCGACAGCTACGGTGATGCCACCGACGCCCTGGGCGCCGCCATCCGCGAGCGGGGCCTCGGCTCAGGCGTCGGGACACCGGTCATCGTCGAGGGCCGCCTCTGGGGCGTGATGACCGCGAGCTCGAGCCCGGAGCGGCCGCTGCCGCCGGACACCGAGGCGCGCCTCGCCACCTTCACCGAGCTCGTGGCAACAGCGGTCGCGAACGCGGAGAGCCGCAACGAGCTGATGGCCTCGCGGGCGCGGATCGTCACGGCCGACTACGAGACCCGGCGGCGGATCGAGCGCGATCTGCACGACGCCACCCAGCAGCGGCTCGTCTCGCTCGGATTGGAGCTGCGAGCGGCGCAGGCGATGGTGCCTCCGCAGCTGGGTGAGCTCGAGGGACTGTTGTCCCGTGTTGCCGAGGGACTGGGGAAGGTCTTCGACGAGCTACGGGAGATCTCCCAGGGCATTCACCCGGCGGTCCTGTCCGAGGGTGGCCTGAAGCCAGCGCTCACCGCCCTGCGCCGTCGTTCGGCCGTACCGGTGGTGCTCGACCTGCACGCCGAGCGACGGCTGCCGGAGCGGGTCGAGGTTGCCGCGTACTACGTGGTGTCAGAAGCCTTGACCAACGCCGCCAAGCACGCGCACGCATCCGTCGTGAACGTCGACCTCGACACACGTGACGGGGTGCTCCAGCTGGCGATCCGCGACGACGGGATCGGGGGAGCCGACGCCAGCCATGGGTCCGGACTGGTCGGGCTCAGCGATCGGATCGAAGCGCTCGGCGGCAGGCTCCAGGTGACCAGCCCCCTCGGCACCGGCACCACGCTGCTGATCGAGGTACCGCTCGAGGGCCAGAGCAGCCCGCTGTCGCCCGAGCGGTAGAGACTCCTCCACCTCTCTCGCGAGGCAACGCGGCTCGCCGATCCCACGAACCCGCGGGGTTGGGACTAGAGGGCGGCTTCGGGGAGGTCCATCGGGTCCAGCGTGGTCGCCTCCGCCACCGCCCGGTCGGCGGCGAGCAGCGGCAGTCGGCTGGCGACGAAGAAGCGGGCAGCCGCGACCTTGCCTTGGTAGAACGGCACATCACGCTCGGCCGGTGAGCCGGCGAGAGCGGTCAGCGCCACCTCGGCCTCGCGCAGCAGCAGCCAGCCGATCACCAGGTCGCCAAGGCCCAGCATGAGCCGCACCGTGTTGAGGCCCACCTTGTAGACGTTGCGCGGGTCCTGCTGCGTCGACATCAGGTAGCCGACCATCGCCCCCAGCGTCGCCTGAACGTCGTCGAGTCCCCGCTCCAGCAGCGCGCGCTCAGCGGCCAGCGCCCCGTTGCCGGCCTCGCCCTTGGCGAAGTCCGAGACCTGCGTCAACAACAGGGTCAGCGCCGCGCCCTGATCACGCACGATCTTGCGGAAGAACAGGTCCATCGACTGGATCCCCGTCGTTCCTTCGTAGATCGAGTCGATCTTGGCGTCGCGGACGTACTGCTCGATCGGGTAGTCCTGCAGGAACCCGGACCCGCCGAACGTCTGCAGTGACAGGTTGAGCAGCTCGTACGAGCGTTCGGAGCCGATGCCCTTGACCAGCGGCAGCATCAGGTCGTTGAGGGCCTCGGTCGCCTCGTCCTGGGAGCCGGCAGCACGGGCCAGCTCGATCTGGTCCTGCAGCGTGGCCGTCCACAACAGCATCGCCCGCATGCCCTCGGCGTAGCCCTTCTGCAGCAGCAGCATCCGGCGAACGTCGGCGTGGTGGGTGATGGTCACGCGGGGCGCCGTACGGTCCGTCATCCGGGTGAGGTCCGGCCCCTGGACCCGCTCCTTGGCGTAGGCAAGCGCGTTGAGATAGCCGGTGGACAGCGTGGCGATCGCCTTGGTGCCGACCAGCATCCGGGCGTACTCGATCACCTGGAACATCTGGGCGATCCCGTCGTGCACCTCGCCGACGAGGGAGCCGATCGCCGGCTGCCGGTCGCCGAGGGTGAGCTCGCACGTGGTCGACGCCTTGAGCCCCATCTTGTGCTCGACGTTGGTGACGTAGACGCCGTTGCGCTCACCCAGCGTCCCGCTCGGCAGGTCGATCAGGAACTTCGGCACGACGAACAGCGACAGGCCCTTCGTACCCGGGCCGGCACCCTCGGGCCGGGCCAGCACGAGATGGACGATGTTGTCGCAGAGGTCGTGCTCGGCGCTGGTGATGAACCGCTTGACGCCGCTCAGGTGCCAGGTGCCGTCCGGCTGCTGCACCGCCTTGGTACGGCCGGCGCCCACGTCGGAGCCGGCGTCCGGCTCCGTGAGCACCATCGTGGCGCCCCACTTGCGGTCGACCATCAGCTGGGCGATCTGCTGCTGCTCGGGCGTGCCGAGGCGGTCGAGGATGGCGCCGAAGCCGGGCCCGGACATGTACATGAAGGCCGACGGGTTGGCGCCCAGGAGCATCTCGGAGGCGGCCCACCGCAGCGAGGGCGGGGCGCCGGTGCCGCCGAGGTGCTCGGGCAGGTCCAGCCGGAACCACTCGGCGTCCATCAACGCCCTGAACGAGGTCCGGAACGAGTCGGGGAAGGTGACCGTGGACGTCGCCGGGTCGAACACCGGCGGCGTACGGTCGGCCTCGACGAAGGAGGCAGCGAGCTCGTTCTCCGCCAGCCGGCGGACCTCACGCAGCACCTCGCGCGCGGTGTCGGCGTCCATGTCCGCGTAAGGCCCGGTGCCCAGGATCTCGCCCCGGCCGAACACCTCGAACAAGGCGAACTCGATGTCGCGAAGGTTGCTCTTGTAGTGACCCATCGCGGGCTCCTCGTCGGGTTCGCTTCGTCGCCGGCGCCAATGCTACCCGCCAGTAACCTGCGATGCTACCCGCCAGTAACTAACGGTCGCGCCCGAATCCGCGAACCGGGAGAACCCATCGCGTGGGACTCTGTCCGGATGCTGCGTGGGAGGGGCCGGGCCTGGCGACCAGGGCTGGCTGCTCTCGTGCTGGCGCTGATCCCCGCTGGTCCCGTCGCAGCGGTCGGCAGCGCCACTCCCTCGCCGGGTGCCAGCCCGCCGCAGCCGCCCGGGCAGAGCCGGTCGCACTACCTCACCAGCGTCGACCCTGCACTGCTCGCCCGTACGGCGACGCTGGATGTCCTGGACGTGTCGACCCAGGGCATGGCGTCCGCGCTGGTCGTGCTCGACGCCGGCAGTCCGGCCGGGACGGACGGTTCCGTTCGGCTTCCGGACAGCCACCTGCATGCCGAGCCGGCGCTGGTGCGGAAGGCGGTGGTGGCGTACGGCAAAGCCTGGCGGGCCGCCAAGGGCCCGGCGCTGGTGCTGGTCGTCGGCACCACCAACTACGGGTCGTTCGCCGGCGGGCCGCACGGAGCCGCCTGGGCCCGGATGGTCGAGCAGGTCGCCACGGCGCTGCCCGGCATCGACGTGCGCGGCGGGCTCGACGCCGAGCAGGAGTACTCGACTCCTCTCGTCGCGCGCTCGTGGGTCGAGGCGTACGACGCGAGCGGCACCCGCCCGTACGTCGACTTCGGCAGCTGCACCTGCCCACCGGCGCCGTCCGCCCCTGCCAACGGCTGGACCCTGGAGGACGTGTACGCGGTGGCGGTCGGCGACGGCAGCGCGGTCGTGCTACCCGAGATCTACGCGACCAAGGGCGGCAACGCCCGGGCCTGGGGGCGCGTGGTCGCCTGGTCGCGGCAGCAGCACCCCGACCAGCCGGTCCGGATCGTCGGCGCGCTGACCGAGGCCGGGGCCTGCACCGGACCGCCCAAACGCTCCTGCCCGGGCATCGACCTCACCGCATTGCCTGCCTGGGGGCAGCTGACCGGGGCCTTGGGCCTCACGACGGACGCCGGTCCCGACCTTCGCTACCTGACCGACATCAGCTATCTCCCGGAGCCGCCGGCGAAGCACCACCGGGTCACGATCGGCACTCCGCTGCTCACCGCGCTGCTCGTGCTGGTTACCGGCCTGGTCTCGACCGCGGCGCTCGCCTACGTCCGGCGAGGGCACGGAACCCGACGCCGTCGCAGGGCGGCCAGGTGGCGTAAGCGCTAGGTCAGCCTTACCTGAAGGCGCCGTGAGCGTCGCCTTTCGGAGGCTGCTGAACCGGCGATAACCGACAGCATGAAGAGGGACGAGGCACTCGACCGCCGACGCCGGCGGGAGGCCCTGCTGCGCGAGCGGGCAGAGGCGCGGGCTCTGCTGGAGCGGGTCATCCCGCGCCGCGTACGCAGAGCCCGCGAACGCCAGCGCTACCTGTTGTCGACCTACACCCGCTGAGGCAGCGCCCGTCGCAGCCGCGACCTCGGGCAGCCGGCACGCGCCGACTACCGCATCAGTCCGGTGAAACCGCCGTCGTGGTAGACAAGCGGCCGGTGAGCCGGGTGGTAGCCGGCCTCGACCACCTGACCGATCACCACGGAGTGGTCGCCGGCGTGGACCCGGGTCTCGATCCGGCAGACCATCCAGGCCAGCACGTCCTGGAGCAGCGGCACGCCGTACGGCCCGAAGCTCCAGGCTGTCGCCGGCCCGAACCGATCGGCGCCGCTGCGGGCGAAGGTGGCGGCGACCTCCTCCTGGTGCTCGGCCAGCAGGTGCACGGCGACGTAGGCCGCCTCCTCGACCGCCGACCAGCTCGACGAGGTCCGGCTGAGGTTGAACGAGAGCAGCGGCGGTTCCAGCGACAGTGCGACGAGCGAGGTCGCGGTGAACCCGACCGGACGCTCGCCGGTCGTCGTGATCACGGCGACGCCCGCCGCATGCCGGCGGAACAGGCCGCGGAACAGGTCGGGGTCGAGGGTGCCCACAGCGGTCACGCCGTCCTCCGGACGATGGCCGCGGCGTCGGGCGCGAGCCGGACCCGCTCGAGGAACTGCACGATCTCGGCCGCCGCCGACCGGTGGGCCAGGTCGTTGAGGACGTCGTGCCGCCCACCCCCGACGACCGCCAGCTCACCGAGCGGCAACCGGTCGGCCAGCGCGGCCGCCTCGGCCACCGGGGTGATCCGGTCGGCATCACCGTGCAGCACCAGTACCGGGCCGGCGAAGTCGCCCGGTGCGGTCAACGACTGCGGAACGGGCTGGTCGAGGCCCCCCCGGTCGAACCGCTCGTCGTTGCTGAGCCGGGCCCGATGTGCCGGGCAGGCCGTTCGGGCCTCGAGCTCGGCGTCCCAGCCGGCCACTGCCACCGCCGTGCTGGCGATGCCGGCAACGACCACGGCTGCGACGAGATCGCCTGCCGGGTAGGCGATCTGCAGTGCCTCGAGAGCACCGGTGTCCGACCCGACCAGGACCAGCGGCCGTGCCGACGACGACTGCCGGCGGACCAGCGCGGCGAGCTCCTCGATCGGCGTGGTCGGCAGCGCATCGACGGCGACCACCTCGTAGGCGTCGTAGGCAAGCCGTCGGCCGAGGCGCTCGTAGACCTCGCCGTGCTCGCCGCGACCGGGCAGCACGACGACGGTTCCCCTGCACAGCAGGCCCTGTGCCGGCTGCCAGCGCTGGGCGACCCGGGGCGGGAACGTGACGGTCACTGAGCTGCTCCGACTGGCTCGCGGGCGGCCATGGCGCGGTGGGCGAGCTCCTGCCGGACGAGCGGAAGCAGGTGCCGGCCGTAGTCGACCGCATCATCGACCGGGTCATAGCCGCGGATCAGCAGCGTCGTCGCGCCGATGTCGACGTAGTCGAGCAGCGCTGCGGCCACGGTCTCGGGCGTGCCGACCAGCGCGGTGGAGTTGCCGGCAGCACCGCTGGCCGCAGAGGTCGGTGTCCATAGCGCCCGGTCGTGCAGCTCACCCTTGGCCGCCGCGGCGAGAAGCCTTTGGGAGCCAACGTTCTGCGGCGTGTCACCGCGGAACCGGCGCAGCCACTGCTCGTTGTTCCTGCGCCCGGACTTGATCTGGTCGAGGATCCGGTGCGCCCTTTCCCAGGCCAGCTCCTCGGTGGCGCCGAGGATCGGGCGGAACGAGACGCTGATGCCGGGCACGTCCGTACGGCCTGCCGCTGCGGCGGACGCCCGAACGGAGGCGATCTGCTCGGCAGTCTCGGCCAGCGGCTCGCCCCACAGCGCGTAGGTGTCGGCGTGCTTGCCGCCGACCCGATAGGCCGCTTCGGACGACCCGCCGAAGTAGACCGGGATCGAGGTCACCGGGTGGACCCCGCTGACGAAGTCGGCGAACTTGTAGAACCGGCCCTCGTGGCTGAACGGCTCGGTCGCCGTCCACGTCTTGCGGACGATGTCGAGATATTCGTCGGTGCGGGCGTAACGGTCGTCCTTGGTCAGGTAGTCGCCCTCGCGCTGCTGCTCCGCGTCGTTGCCACCGGTGATGATGTGGATCGCCACCCGGCCGCGGGAGAGCTGGTCCAAGGTCGCGAACGACTTGGCCGCCCAGGTCGGGAAGACGAAGCCCGGCCGGTGCGCGATGAGCACGCCGAGGCGCTCGGTCGCCGCGAGTGCGGCGGAGGCGACCAGGTTGGCCTCCGGCGAGCTGGAACCGTAGGCGACGAGGACCCGGTCGAAGCCGGCGTCCTCGTGCGCACGGGCAAACTTCTTCACGTAGTCCGGGTCGACGAAAGCCCCTGAGGGCGGGTGGATCTCGGACTCGTGGCGGGTGCTGATCATTCCAACGAAGTCGACTGACATGTCAGCCACCTTTCCGGGAGAGCGCTGACCGTCCGGCTGCGCTGATGATGACGTCGTCCTGCGGGGTGTGTACGCGGCTGCAGAGCACGTCGCGGTAGTGCCGTTGGAGCGGTTGGCTGCGGGAGAGCCCGTGGTTGCCGGTGAGCGAGACTGCCTGCTCGACAGCGGTTATCGCGGCCCGGGTGCCGATGGTCTTGGCGCCGGCCGACTGAACGACGGCGGCGGCATCCCCGTCGTCGACCCGTTCGGCCAGCCCCCGTACGAGAGCGTTGGCACCGAGCAGCGCCACCTCGATCTCGCCGACGGCAGCCTGGAACCGCGGCAGCGTGGCCAGCGGTTCCCCCAGGTTGGTCGGCACCCGGTGGTTGAGGAACGTGACCAGCCACTCCTGCGCCGCCTCGGCGACGCCGAGGTAGAGCGCGGTCAGGCCGAGGGAGTTCCATGCGGTGATCTCGTCCCGCCGATCCGGCGCGGATCCGTGCTCGACCAGGCCGATCGTGGCGTCGTACGGGACCTGGACATCGGTGAAGAGCACGTCGTCGCTGCGGCTGGCCCGCAGGCCGAGGTGGTCCCACGTCGGCAGGACCGTGATGCCCGGGGAGTCGCCCCTGACGATGAACCCGCCGACGCGTACGGGATCCTCGTCGGTTCGCGCCCAGACGACCATCCAGCGCAGCGCCTCGGCGCCGGTGGAGAAGATCTTGTGGCCGGACAGCAGCCAGCTGTCGCCCACCCTGCGCGCGATGGTCCGAGGCAGACCTCCGCGCGCCGGCGTGCCCAGCTCCGGCTCGACCCGCAGGGCGTTGAGCAGCACCGGCCGCTGCGCCGACTCGGTGAGCACCTCGTCGTAGACCTCCGCCGGCCAGCCACCGCTGCGGTCCTGGGCGGCGTGGGTGAACAGCGTCATCGCTGTCACGAGGGCCACCGAGGGGTCACCCTTGCCGACCTCGTGCAGGATGCCCACGGTACGGGCCAGACCCGCGCCCTCGCCGCCAAACCTGGCCCCGATCGTGGCGTTGAGCAGTCCGGCTTCGTGCACGGCCCCGACGCCCTCGTACGGGAAGCTGCCGTCCCTGTCGTGCTCCTCGGCGCGGGAGGCGAGCTGCTCGGTGAGCGTCATGGCTGCAGATCCGCGAGGTTGACCACGATGGCTTCCTGCGTGCTGCGGGCGATGACGACGACCGCCTCGACGTACGGGTCGGGGTTCTCCTCGCGGTGCGGCACGAACGGCGGGACGAACACGTAGTCACCGGCCTTCGTGACGATGCGGACCTCTTCGCCGTTCTCGAGGAACACGAACTCCGGCGTGCCGCTCACCACGTAGATCGCGGTCTCGGACTCGCCGTGGTGGTGGTTGGCCGAGGTCAGCCCTGGGGCGACGTGGGTCTGGCCGAGCCAGAGCCGCTGGCTGCCGACAGTGGCACCGCTGACGCCGGCATAGCGGCGCATGCCCGAGGTCTGTGCGGTCTCCGGGTCGAGGCGTGACGGCGGGATGTGGTGCAGGACGGGTGCATGATGAAAGGGATCGAGCTGGGCGGACACGGGGGACTCCGGGAGGGGACACGTGCAAAAAGCCGCACGTGGAGGACACGGGCGGACCAGGCAAGAGGGACGCGAAGGCTGTCAGAACCCCGGACAGGCCGCGGAAATCACCCGGAGAAGGTCGATGTGACCCCGGGTGACGAGCATGATCGAACGCGGCATAGCCAAAAAGTACCCATTACACGGGCGATGTCAAGAGTGTTTGACAAATCCTCGCGATAAGGTCAGGATTGCCGACATGCCTGCCGCTCCGCTCGTCCGTCGCCGTTGCGTCGACCTGGGCCGAGACTGCAGCTGTCGCTGTCGCCGCGTCTGAGCGACCCGCGTCGGCCGCACCTCGCCGCTGAGTCCGCGAGGCCGGCCGCCGACCCAGCACCGACCACCCCCGCACCCGACCTGCCCTGAGCCTCCGCTCGGACGGTGGGGTGTCCCCGCCCGTACGGGCTGTCCGTTGTCGCGCCCGCCGCTGGCTCCAGTGGCGATCTTCCCGCATGCCCACCCAGAGAAGGAATCGTCCCGATGTCTGCCCCGCGTTTGACACCCCGTCGTACGACGGCGGTCACTGCTGCCCTGATCGCCCTCTCGGTTGGCGCGTCCGCCTGCCAGTCCAAGACCCACCTCACCGCCGCCGGCAGCTCTGGCTCGGCCGGCACTACGGGCAGCACCAGCAACGTTGCGGCCGGGGGGTCTGGAACGCTGAACTGGGAGTGGCAGCTGCCGACCTCGTGGGACCCGGTCACGTCGACCGCCGGCTGGGACGTCCACGTGCTGTCGCTGGTCTACAGCTCCATCACCGGCCTCGACCCGAGCGGAAAGGCTGTTCCTGCGGTCGCCTCATCCTGGAAGTACGGGGCCGACGGCAAGAGCATCACGTTCACCTTGCAGTCCGGCCTGAAGTTCAGCGACGGCACGACGCTCGACGCCGCGGCAGTGAAGACCAACATCGAGCGGGGCAGGGACTTCCCCAACTCGCGGATCGCCTCGCAGCTCAGGGAGGTCAAGGACGTCGTGGTCAAGAGCCCGACCGAGGTCGAGCTCGACCTGGCGCAGGTCGACTACCAGATCCCCAACCTGCTGGCCGGAAAGACCGGCATGCTGGTCAGCCCGGCCGCGATCGCCAAGAACGCCGCAGGGCTGTCGACCAAGCCGGTGGGGGACGGGCCGTTCACGTTGACGGCCTACGTGCCGGACTCGCACGCCGACCTCGTACGCAACCCGGGCTACTTCAATGCAGCCGACATCAAGCTGGCGAAGTTCTCGGTCAAGAAGATCAGCGAGCCGCAGCAGATCCTTGCGGCGCTGCAGTCCGGCGACGTCAACGTCGCGGTCATCCCGGGCAGCCTGGCCAAGGCCGCGGAGGCCGCCGGGTTCACCCTCCACGAGATCCCAGCCCTCACGGTGAACACCCTCGATATCAACACCAACAAGGCACCGTTCAACAACCCCAAGGTGCTTGAGGCGGTCAACTACGCCATCGACCGGCAGGCGCTCGTGGACACCCAGGAGTTCGGACACGGAACACCGTCGTACCAGCCGTTCCCGAAGGGCTACGTCGGTTACAGCCCGGCGCTGGCCAACCTCTACCCGCACAACGTGGCCAAGGCCAAGCAGCTCCTCAGCGAGGCGGGATACCCCCACGGCCTCAGCTTCGAGCTCACCACGTCCAAGGCCACCGGCATCTCCGAGCAGCTCCAGTCCCAGCTCAAGGAGGCGGGCATCACGGCCACCCTCAAGGTGATCCCGGCCGACCAGTTCACCAACCTCGTCTATGTCAACAAGACCGCAGCGATCGCCATCGACGGCACCGCCGGGCGCGAGTCGCCGCTGCAGATGCTCGACGTGCTCTACAGCCCGGCCGGCCTGATGAACGCGACCGCGGCCCAGCCGAGCGACGTAGGCGCCCTGTTCAACCAGGTCCGCGGCGTTTCACTGGACTCCCCGTCCTACTCCAAGACCCTCCAGGCAGCGGTCGACGCTGCGGTCAAGAGCCCGACCAGCCCGCACATCTGGCTGTACGCCTACCCGCGCCTGCTCGCCACCAGCAAGAAGGTCACGGGCCTGCAGTCCGACCTTGTGGTGCAGCGGTTCGAGGGCACGCAGGTCGCGCAGTAGTCATGGCAGTCACCGTCGAGGCCGTACGACCGGGGGGCGGGCTGGTCACCGCCCGCCCCCGGGCCGGCTCTGCCACCGCCCGCCGGCTGGGTCGCTGGGCCGCCATCTACGTCCCGGTCGTGGTTGCGAGCACCTTCGTCACGTTCCTGCTCGGGTCGCTGTCCAACGCCAACCCGGCGGCGTCGGTGCTGGGCGACAACGCGACCCCGCAGGACATCGTGCGCATCAACCACGTGCTCGGGCTGGACCAGCCGTTGCTGGTGCAGTACGGCCGCTGGGTCTCCCGCGCGCTCCAGGGTGACCTCGGGGTGTCCTACTTCACCCAGATCCCGGTCAGCACCAGCATCGGGCAGCGGTTGCCGGTCGACCTCTCCCTTGCGGTGCTGGCGATCTCGCTCGCGCTGCTGGTCGGAGGCGCTACAGGTGCCCTGGCAGCGGTGCGAAGCGGCAGCTGGATCGATCGCGGGGTGACCTGGGTCTGCTCGGCTGGCTCGACCGTGCCGGCGTTCGTCGTCGGCATCGGTCTGGTGGTCGTCTTCTCGGTGACGTTCAAGCTGCTGCCCTCGAGCGGGTACGTGGGACTGACCGACGACCCGGTCGGCTGGCTCGAGCACATCGCGCTGCCGGCCGTCGCCCTGTCGATCGAGCCGGGCATCTGGGTGGCCCGTCAGCTGCGCACCGCACTGGTTGACGTGCTCGACCAGAACTACGTGACCGGGGCAGTTGTCCGCGGGCTCAGCGGGCGGCGGATCCTGTTCGTGCACGCATTGCGCAACGCCGCCGGCCCGGCGATCACGGTGCTCGGCTACTACGTACCCGTCATCATCGGTGGGACGGTCGTGACCGAGACGGTGTTCTCGCTGCCGGGCCTCGGCCAGCTCGTGCTCAACTCGGCCACATCGCGCGATGTCCCGGTCGTTCAAGGGATCCTGCTGGTCACGAGTGCCCTGGTCATCGCGTCCAACCTGTTCGTCAACGCGGCTCTCGGCTGGCTGAGGCCGGGGGTCAACCGATGAAGATCATCCGCCGCGCACTGCGGCTCAGGTCGACCAGGGTCGCGTTGGGCCTGCTCACCGTCATCGCCTTCCTCGCGGCCTTCGGGTCGGCGACCGCGCCGTACGACCCGGTACACCAGGACGTGGCACACCTGTTGGCCGGGCCCAGTGGCGGGCACTGGCTCGGCACCGACTATCTCGGCCGCGACGTCTTGAGCCGGTTGATGGCAGGCACCCGGCTCTCGGTGCTCAGCGCCCTCGAAGCCGTGGTGGTCGGGCTGGCGATCGGCGCGACCACCGGGCTAGCGTCGGTCTTCCTGGGCCGCACGTTCGACTACCTCAGCAACCGGGTCAACGACACCCTGATGACGTTGCCGACCATCGTCTTCGCCGTTGCTGTCACCGCGGTGCTCGGCAACCGCCTGGTCCAGGCCATGTTCGCGGTCGGGGTTCTCTTGGCACCGATGTTCTTCCGGGTCACTCGTGCGGCGACTCTGCAGTACGCGCAGGCACAGTACGTCGAGGTGGCCGACCTCCTCGGTGCCTCGAGGGCCCACGTGATCCGGGTCCACGTGCTCCGCAAGGTGATGCCGACGGTCGCGGTAACCGCTGCCTCCGCGGCGGCCGCCGCCCTGCTCACCGTGTCCTCGTTGACCTTCCTCGGCATCGGCGTCGTGCCGCCGGCGCCGACCTGGGGCGGCGTGCTCTCCAGCGACCTGGCCTACCTCAGCCTCGCTCCCTGGGCTCCGATCGCGCCGGCCGCGATGATCATGATCACGGTTGGAGCGCTCAACACTCTCGCCGACTCGATCCGGGACAGCTCCCGAGCCGACCTGGACGCCGTCCCAGCCCTTTCCACGATCACCGATGTGAATTCGGAGTACGGACATGCCTACGGCACCCCTCATGCCGACCACCCTGCGGCCTGACGTCCAGGCCGTCACGACCACGGAGGTCCTCGCCATCGAGGACCTCCAGGTCAGCGTGCACAACTCCCGCCTTGGCGCCGTCCTCGGCGCATCGCTGACTGTCGCTCGCGGCGAGTCGGTCGGTCTCGTCGGCGAGTCCGGCAGCGGCAAGACGCTGACCTGCCGGGCGGCCCTCGGCGTGCTCGGCCCCGGCTGCGCGATCGAGAGCGGCACCGTACGGTTCGCCGGCCAGGACGTCACCCGGCTCGACGCCAAGGCGTGGGAGGCGATCCGCGGCCAGCGCGTCGGCGCGGTCTTCCAGGACCCGACCTCCTACCTCAACCCGTCGATCACCGTCGGCCGCCAGCTGGCCGAGGTCGTGCGCATCAAGCTCGGCCTGCCCCGGCGGCAGGCCAAGGCCAAGGCGATCGAGCTGTTCGAGGCGGTCGGCCTGCAGGCCAAGGTGTACGGGCAGCTGCCGGTCGAGCTCTCCGGCGGCATGCTCCAGCGGGTGATGATCGCCATCGCGGTCTCTTGCGACCCGGAGCTGCTGGTGGCGGACGAGGCGACCACGGCTCTGGACGTGACCATCCAGGCCGAGATCATCGAGCTCATCCTGCGGCTGCGGGACGAGCGGGGACTCGCCGTGCTGTTCGTCTCGCACGACCTGGCGGTCATCGCGGAGCTGTGCGACCGGGTGGTGGTCTTCTACGCGGGCGAGGTCGTGGAGACCGGTCCAACGGCGCAGATCCTGGCCTCCCCGCGGCACCCGTACACCCAGGCGTTGCTCAAGGTCGCCTCGCTCGGTGACTACGGTCGGCGCCAGCTCGACGTCATCCCCGGGCAACCGCCGTCGGTGGGGGCGCAGATCAGTGGCTGCCGGTTCGCCGACCGCTGCGCCTTCGCCCTCGACGCCTGCCGCGAGGCACCCGTTGCCGTACGGGAGGTCGACGGCCGCGAGGTCCGTTGCCTGCGGGCCGAGGAGCTGGCGTCGTGACGGAGCCCCTGCTGGAGCTGGACAACGTCGACGTGGTCCTCGGTCATCGCCGGCGGGCCGCGCGGATCCTCTCAGCGGTCGACCTCCAGGTGTCCGCCGGGCAGATCATCGGCGTCATCGGCGAGACCGGATCGGGCAAGACCACCCTGGCCCGGACCATCGTCGGGCTGATCGAGCCGGCCGCAGGTGAGGTGCGCCACTCCGGGCTGAAGTCCGTAGCCGGCAAGGGAAGGCGCGATGCCAGGCGGACGGGCCGGGTGCAGTTCGTCTTCCAGGACCCGCTGCGCTCGCTCGACCCCGACCTCACGGTCTTCGAGCTGGTGGCTGAGGGATTGCGGATCCGCGGTGGGCTGTCCGAGTCCGAGATCCTCGACCGGGTAGCAGCTGCCCTCGGCAAGGTCGGGCTCGACTCCGGGCTGCTGGGGCAACTGCCGGCGCAGATCTCGGGAGGGCAACGGCAGCGCGTCTCGATTGCCCGGGCACTGGTGATGGATCCGGAGCTGCTGATCTGCGACGAGCCGGTCAGCGCGCTGGACGCGTCCAACCGCAACCAGGTGCTGCGGCTGCTGGACGACCTGCGGAGCTCGCTCGGCATCGCCATCATCGTGATCTCGCACGACCTCAGCTCGCTCGCCGGCATCGCCGATCGGGTGCTCGTGCTCTACCGCGGCCGGGTCGTCGAGGAGGGGCCGATCGGTGAAGTCTTCGGTGCACCAAGGCATCCGTACACAGCCTTGCTGGTTGCCTCGGCCCCTAGCCTTGGACTGCACCGCCCGCTGACGGCCCGGCAGCTGCGTCGCCGTACCGACGAGCCGTCCGTGGTCACCGCTGCCGGTGGGTGCGTGTTCGCCGACCGGTGCCCGTTCGTCACCGAGGTCTGCACCGAGCAGCCCCGCGCCGTCGAGGCCGAGCCCGGCTGGCACGTCGCCTGCCACCACGCCGATGCCTGGCGAGACCAAGCCGTCAACCGATAGTTCCGCTGTCTATCAAGGAGTTTTGCCATGCCCGTCGAGTTCATCGGCCTCATCAGCACCACCCACCAGTCCGAGATCCACGGCGGGGACGGTCCTCTCATCGAACGGGAGTACGTCCGCAGGTTCGCCCGTGCCCACGAGGAGTCCGACTTCGACCGCGTCCTCATCGGCTACTCGTCGAGCTCCCCCGACGGCACGCAGGTCGCGGCCTACGCCGCCGCGCACACCGACCGGCTGGGCTTTCTGGTTGCCCACCGGCCGGGTTTCGTGTTCCCGACGGTGGCGGCAAGGACGTTTGCGACCCTGGACCAGTTCACCGAGGGCCGCATCGCCTTCCACACCATCACCGGCGGCCACGACGCCGAGCAGCGGCGCGACGGCGACTACCTGACCAAGGACCAGCGCTACCGGCGCAGCGGCGAGTTCCTGCAGATCCTCAAGCGGTCCTGGACGTCCGACGAGCCGTTCGACTACGCCGGCGAGTTCTACACGTTCGAGGACTACCTCCAGCAGGTCAAGCCGTACCAGCAGCCACGCATCCCGATCTACTTCGGCGGCTCGTCCCCGGCTGCCTACGAGGTCGGCGGGGCGGAGGCTGACGTGTTCGCGTTCTTCGCGCAGCCGCTGGCCCAGATCGCGGAGGAGTTCGACGCCGTACGGGCAGCGGCTGCGGCCGCCGGCCGCCTTGAGCCGCCGAGGTTCAGCGTCTCGTTCCGGCCGATCCTGGGCGCGACGGAAGAGCTGGCCTGGGAGCGGGCACACCGGATCCTGGACACGACGCGGGAGCGGGTCGCCTCGGCTACGGAGATCAAGGGCTGGCGCGGTTTCGGTGGTGGCGAGGCATCCCAGGGGTCGCAGCGCCAGCTCGCGGCTGCCGCTCAGGGCGCGCGGCACGACCGGGCGCTGTTCACCTCACTCGCGGCGGCGACCGGGGCCGGCGGCAACTCCACTGCCCTGGTGGGCACGCCCGAGACGGTGGCGGCGGCTCTGCTCGACTACATCGACCTGGGGGCGTCGACGCTGCTCATTCGTGGCTACGACCCCTATGACGACGCGATCGACTACGGGCGCGAGCTGATCCCGCTCGTACGGGAAGAGGTCCGTCGTCGTGACCAAGCCGCCGCCAAGAGCGTTATCGTCGCTCCTCGTGAGTCGATCGCCCGCTGACGGCAGGCAAGGAACGGCGCAACAGGGGCGCCGCCGTGCCCAGCCACTCGGCCAGGGCTGTGTCGACGCCGGCGAACTCGGCCTCGGTGAGGACGAACGCCCGCGTCGGCACGAGCGCGCCGACCTCGATGAGCAGGGGTCGCAGATGCACCTCGGCCGCCAGCAGCTGGCCGGCGAACCCGGCCGTCACCAGGGGCACCGCGACGGTGTCCGCGAGGGCGGCCCGCGGGAAGCGGTCGATGAACAGCTTGAGCAAGCCGGTGTAGGTCGCCTTGTAGAGCGGCGTGGCGACGACGAGGACCTCAGCCTCCGTCGTCTGCTTCAGTGCTGCGTCGACGGCAGCCGCGGCGTCGGACGAGGTCGAAGCCAACGCCGGCAGCAGCGCCGACAGCGTCACCTCACCGCCCAGTGGCAGGTCGACGGTGGCGGCGATGGCCGAAGCCACCTGGCGGGCGAGGCCCACCGTACGGGACTCGGCTCTCGGGTTGCCATCGAGCAGGACCACGCCGCTCATGATCCACCGACCAGAGCGGGGGGAGCAGTCAGTCGACGCAGCAAGGGAAGCACGCCCTCTCCGAACTGATAGGCCTCTTCCAGGTGGGGTTGCCCGGAGAGGATGAAGTGGTCGAGGCCCAGCGCGTGGTACTCCTCGATGCGCTCGGCGACCTGCTCGTGCGAACCGACCAGGGCAGTGCCCGCGCCGCCGCGGATCAGCCCCACCCCCGCCCACACGTTGGGATAGATCTCGAGGTCTGAGGTGCTGCCGCTGTGCAGGGCAGACATCCGCTGCTGTCCGACCGAGTCGGCGCGCGCGAAGGACGCCTGCGCTGAGGCGATCGCCGCTGGATCCATCCTGGCCAGCAGCTGGTCCGCCCGCGCCCAGGCCTCGGCCGCGGTGTCCCTGGTGATGACATGCATCCGGATACCGAACGACACCTCGCGACCGTGCAGCTCGGCCAGCCGGCGCACCTCGGCGATTCGATCCGCCACCGCAGCCGGTGGCTCGCCCCAGGTCAGGTAGACGTCCGCGTGCCGGGCCGCGATGTCCAGCGCAGCAGGTGATGCACCGCCGAAGAAGACCGGGGGGATCGGGTCGGGCGGCACCGAGACGGTGGCCCCCGCGGTCGTGTAATGCTCCCCGGCGAAGTCGTACGGGGTTCCGCTCCACGCGCCGCGGACGATCGAGAGGAACTCGCCCGTACGGGCGTAGCGCTCGTCGTGGGAGAGCCAGTCCCCGAAGCGTTGCTGCTCGGTCGGGTCGCCGCCCGTGACGACGTTCAGCAGCAGCCGGCCGCCCGAGATCCGTTGGTAGGTCGCCGCCATCTGCGCAGCCAGCGTCGGCGACACCGCACCGGGACGGAACGCGACGAGGAACTTCAGCCGAGTCGTCTCACGGGTCAGCGCCGCGGTCGTCAGCCACGCGTCCTCGCACCAGGTCCCGGTCGGCGTGAGCACGGCCGTGAAGCCCGCATGCTCGGCCGCTCGGGCGACCTGGGCGAGGTAGTCGATGTCGGGAGCTCGCCAGGTGCTGTCAGCGCTGCTGATCGTCTTACTGATCCCGCCGCCGGACACGTCGCGGCTGTCGCCGGCGGTGGGCAGGAACCAGTGCGCCTGCAGGGACATGGCTCCGACCCTGCCAGGGCCCCGCCAGTTTGACAAACTTAACCAAATTCGTAGGCTTTACCGGGAACGTACACATCGCATACCGAGGAGCGCATCCGCCCATGAGCCGCACCGTCGCCCGCCACGCCGTCCTGCTGACAGGGGTCACCGCTCTGTTCGCCCTCACCGCGTGCGGCAGCTCGTCCGGTGGGACCAAGGACGCCGCCGCCACCGGCGGCTCCGGTGGCAAGGTCACGCTCAACCTGGTGGCCTACTCCACCCCGCAGGCCGCGTACACCGCGGAGATCAAGGCGTTCCAGGCCACTCCGGCCGGCAAGAACGTCGACATCAAGACCTCCTTCGGTGCCTCGGGCGACCAGAGCCGGGCGGTAGCCAGTGGGCAGGCCGCCGACATCGTCGCCTTCTCCCTCGCCCCGGACATCGACCGGCTGGTCAAGGCCAAGCTGGTGGACGCGAGCTGGAACGCCAACCAGTACAAGGGCATGATCACCGACTCCGTCGTCGTCATCACGACCCGCAAGGGCAACCCCAAGAACATCAAGACCTGGGACGACCTGGTCAAGCCGGGACTGCAGGTGCTGACGCCCAACCCGTTCTCCTCCGGCAGCGCGCGGTGGAACATCCTCGCGGCCTACGGTGCCGAGACCAAGGCCGGCAAGACCGAGGCCCAGGCCACCGCCTACCTCACGGCGCTGTTCAAGAACGTGCCCGTTCAGGCGGACAGCGGCCGGGCGTCGCTGCAGGTGTTCACCGGCGGCAAGGGTGACGCGATCCTCACGTACGAGAACGAGGCCATCTTCGCCCAGCAGAACAAGCAGGCGATCGACTACACCGTGCCGGACAGCACGATCCTGATCGAGAACCCGATCGCGATCACCTCCAAGAGCAGCCACCCGACCCAGGCGAAGGCCTTCCTGGACTTCCTCTACAGCGAGGCCGGGCAGAAGATCTACGAGGACAACGGCTACCGGCCGATCGTCTCCACGACGCCCGGCGCGGACAAGTTCCCCAAGCCGGCCCAGCTGTTCACCATCGCCGACCTCGGGGGCTGGACCGCCGCCACCAAGAAGTTCTTCGACGCCGACACCGGCCTGGTCACCACGATCGAGAAGAACAACGGCGTCTCGACGACGGGCAAGTAGCCGGTGGCTGTTGGACTTCCGCTGCTGGACGACCCGGCCGGTGCCGTCAAGCCCGGCCGGGTACGGAACCGGGGGGCCGCTGCGAGGCGCGGCGGCCTGAGCCTGGTGACGACCTATCTCAGCCTGGTCGTCCTGCTGCCGCTGGCCGCGGTCGTCTATCGATCGCAGTCGCAGGGGTGGGGCCACTTCATCCATGCCATCCAGGCGCCTGAGTCATGGGCGGCGGTCAAGCTCACCCTCGTCCTCGCCGTCGCCGTCGCGCTGATCAACCTCGTCATGGGCACGCTGATCGCATGGGTGCTGGTCCGGGACACGTTCCCGGGCCGGGCGGTGCTCGACACGGTCATCGACCTGCCGTTCGCGTTGCCGACGATCGTCGCCGGTCTCGTACTTCTCAGTCTGTACGGCAACAACAGCGCGCTCGGCGTCAACCTGGCCTATGCCCGCAGCGGTGTGCTGATGGCCCTGCTGTTCGTGACCCTGCCCTTCGTCGTCCGCACCGTGCAGCCGGTCCTGCTCGAGCTCGACCGCGACATGGAGGACGCCGCGGCTTCACTGGGCGCCGGCGCGCTGACCACGTTCCGGCGGATCATCCTGCCCAACCTGGTGCCGGCCATGCTCGGCGGCACGGCGCTGGCGTTCGCCCGCTCCATCAGCGAGTTCGGCTCGACCGTGCTGATCTCGGGCAACATCCCGTTCAAGACCGAGGTCGCGTCGGTCGCGATCTACAACCAGATCCAGTCCGACGACACGACCAACGCCGCCGCCGTCTCCACCCTGCTCCTCGCCGTGGCCCTCGTCGTGCTGCTGGTCGTCGACCTCGCGCAACGGCTGGCGGCCCGCCGTGGCTAAGCACTCGCTCCGCTGGGTCGCCTTGGCCTACGTGACGCTGCTCCTCCTGCTGCCCCTGGGGCTGGTCACCTGGCGGACGTTCGAGCACGGCCTCTCCCCCGTCATCGACGCCCTCACGACCTCCGAGGCAGGGCACGCATTCCAGGTGACCGCGGTGGTCAGCGTCCTCGCCGTCGTGCTCAACACCGTGTTCGGCGTCACCGCCTCGGTGCTGCTGGTGCGGCACGAGTTTCCCGGCCGGCGGCTGCTCAACGCGGCCATCGACCTGCCGATCGCCGTGTCACCAGTGGTTGTCGGCCTCGCGTTGATCCTGGTCTACGGCAAGTTCGAGCCGATCGGGCGTTGGCTGGACCACCGCGGCATCGGCATCATCTATGCCGTCCCCGGCATGGTGCTGGCGACCGTCTTCGTCTCGCTTCCCCTGGTCGTGCGGGCTGTCGCGCCCGTACTCGAGGAGATCGGCACCGACCAGGAGCAGGCCGCCCGCACCCTCGGAGCGTCCGGGTTCCAGACCTTTCGGCGGATCACGCTGCCGGCAATCCGTGCGGCCGTCGGCTACGGCGTCGTGCTCAGCCTCGCCCGCTGCATCGGCGAGTTCGGCGCCGTGGCAGTAGTTTCCGGGCGCATCGTCGGCCAGACGCAGACCGCGACGCTGTTCGTCCAGGAACGGTTCGAGAACTTCGACCAGCCGGCCGCCTACGCCGCGTCGTTCACTCTGGCGATGACCGCGGTCGTCGCCCTCGTACTGACCCGCTACCTGCGCCTGAAAGGCCAGCGATGAGCATCATCGTCCGCAACGTCACCAAGCGCTTCGGCGACTTCGTCGCCCTGGACGACGTGAGCGTCGACATCCCCTCCGGCTCCCTCACGGCGTTGCTCGGGCCCAGCGGCGGCGGCAAGTCGACGCTGTTGCGGATCATCGCCGGGCTCGAGCAGCCCGACTCCGGGACCGTCGTCATCGATGGCAGCGACGCCACCGGGACACCCGTACAGTCGCGCAACGTCGGTTTCGTCTTCCAGCACTACGCGGCCTTCAAGCACATGACCGTGTTCAAGAACGTCGCCTTCGGTCTCGAGATCCGCAAGTGGCCCAAGGACAAGGCGCGGGCGCGGGTGATGGAGCTGCTCGAGCTGGTCCACCTCGAGCAGTTCGCCGAGCGCTACCCGGCACAGCTCTCCGGCGGCCAACGGCAGCGGATGGCGCTGGCCCGGGCGCTGGCCGTGGAGCCGGGCGTCCTGCTCCTCGACGAACCGTTCGGCGCCCTCGACGCCCAGGTCCGTCAGGAGCTGCGGCGCTGGCTGCGCCGGCTGCACGACCAGGTGCACGTGACCACGCTGTTCGTCACCCACGACCAGGAGGAGGCGCTCGAGGTGGCCGACTCGATCGCGGTGATCGCCGGTGGCACCGTGCAGCAGGTCGGGCCACCCGACGAGCTCTACGATGCGCCGGCCAACGACTTCGTGATGAGCTTCCTCGGGCCGGTCACCCGCCTCGGCGGCGAGGTCGTCCGGCCGCACGACATCGACCTGGTGGCCACCCCCGGACCGGACACCGTCGAGGCGACCGTCGTACGGGTGGTCAGGCTCGGGTTCGAGATCCGGGTCGACCTGCTCATCGAGGGCGAGGAGGCGTGGGTGCAGCTCACCCGTTCGACGGCCGAGCGGCTCACCCTCACCGACGGCGCGACCGTCTATGCGAGGCGAGCCGCTGTCACCGTCGCCACTGCCGGAGCGTAGCCGGGTGGCCACCGCCCGAGAGGACGGTCTCGGTGCGGTGCTGCGCATCTCGGCACGGGCGGACTACGCGATCCGGATGGTGGTCGCGATGGCGGCCCGCCCGGATGAGGTGCTGGCCCGGGAGTACCTCGCCCACTCCGAAGGCCTGCCGGTGAAGTTCGTCGACCACGTTCTGCGGCGGCTGCGCAGCGGCGGGCTGATCGAGAGTCGCCGGGGACGCCACGGCGGCTACCGGCTGGCTCGGCCGGCAGAGCAGATCTCACTCGCGGACGTCGTGCACGCGATGGCCGAGCCACAGCCGTCCGCCGAGGCAAAGGAGGCAGCTTCCGAGGCCACCGGTTGGCTTGCCGACGCGTGGTCGGGGGTGTCCCGCACCCTCGACGCTGCCCTTGCGGAGGTCAGCGTTGCAGCCCTCCGCGACGCTCGCCGGGCCGAGTCGGCAGGTCAGGGCGCGTAGCTGTCGCCGTCGTCTCTCAGCCGCTCGATGTTGTCGATCATCATGTGTTCGAGGTCGTCCCGCTCCTCTGATTCAAAGCCCTTCATCAGGGCTCCGTAGAGCTCGCGCTGCGCACGGGCGCCCGGGCCGTCCGGGAGGATCGCCTCGTCGCGTGGTAACGGCGGCAGGCGGAGCTCCTCCTGAGCGGCCTGAGCGGAGTTGTCGAGGTCGTCGTTCATGGTCGCCCCTCTCGTGCTCACCCGGGTCAGGGGTGCGGGTCGGTTACCGGTTCGATGGCCAGCTCGCCGGCGATCTCGGCCAGCGTGGACCGGTGCTGCCGGACCAGGCTCTGCCTGCGGGCAACGAGGGCCTCGCGGGCGGCGACCAGCTCGCCGCGCCGAGCCACGAACGCCTCCCGGGTCGCCACTGCACTCGTCCGCAGTCGGGCGTGGTCTGCTTCTGCCTTGACCAGGTCGGTCTGTCCCGGGATCGGAGGGGCGCCGGCCGAAAGTGCCGCTGCCACGTCGGCTTTGGCCTGCTGGACCGAAGCCCGGAGCCGCAGGCCGGCGGCCACCAGGTCGCGCACCCGCACGACCAGCCTGGCGTCGTCCTCGGTGTAGCGGCGGTGGTTGCCGATCGTGCGCTGGCTCGGGGACAACCCGTGCCTGCGGTCCCAATCTCGCAAGGTGGCGATGGGAACTCCGGTGGCGAGGCTCAACTCACCGATGGTGGATGACACGGGCACCTCCATGCGGAACTCGGCACCCCGCCGAGGTTCGGCCTCTCCATGATTGGCGCCGTGCCAGGGATGCGCAACCCCCCTCCAGGGGGGAGATTCCCAGACAAATCGGGCCTGGCAGGCCGAGATTTGCCTGGGACGCAAGCGGCGGATGGAAAATCGGGGCAGAACTCAGCCCAGGTCGCTCATGACCAGCACGACGCCGCGGGGCTCGTCGGCCACGCCGCGCATGGCGGTGCAGGTCAGCCGGATGGTGACGTCCCGTCCCCGCCGGTTGCGGGCGGCGACGTCGGCGTGGTGCGGATCGGTCCCGTCGGCGAGGGCTGCCCGTACGAGCGGCCGGATCTCGTCCGCCGGCAGCCCGATGTCGAGGTTGAGCAGGTGCTGCCCGGCGACCTCGTCCGAGCGCAGTCCCCACAGGTCCTCGGCCTGGCGGTTCCAGGTGAGCACCCGCAGCTCCGGGTCCACCACGACCACGCCCGCCTGCAGGCTGGTGAGCACCGAGTCGAAGTAGCCGTTGACGTCGTTGAGGGCCGTCGTCCGGTCGCGGAGCTCCTCGTTCATGGACTGCAGCTCGTCGTTCATCGACTGCAGCTCCTCGTTCATGGTCTCGAGCTCCTCGTTGGTCGACTGCAGCTCCTCGTTCGTGGTCTCCAGCTCCTCGACGGTGGACTGCAGCTCCTCGTTGGTGGTCTCGAGCTCCTCGTTGGTCGACTGCAGCTCCTCGTACGCGGTCTCGAGGTGCCGGTGGGTCTGCTCGAGCTCGTCGTGCAGCCGGCGATGCCGCGTGACGTCGTGGAAGTGAATGGCGACGCCTATCCCGCGGTCGACGGTGCCGAGCGGGATGACCTGTACGTCGAACCAGCCGCGCTCCCCGGGGGAGCGGAACCACTCGACCTCACGCAGCCAGCTGTCCTGACGCTCGGTTGCGGCCTTGTCGATCGAGGAGCGCAGGTCGACCGGCCGGTAGGACAGCTCGAGGTCCTGGAACGGCCGGCCGAGGTCGCGGGCCGACAGGCCGAACATCCTGGTTGCCGAGTCGTTCGCGAGAGCGAGTCGTCCATCGGTGGAGAGCACCATCTGCGGGAGCGGCCCGGCGGCCAGCGCCGCCTCGCGCAGCAGGTCGACCGGCAACGTCCCGGGCTCGCCGTCCTCGTGCCCGCGTGCTGAGCGCCGTCCGCCGTTCTCCACCCGGCTGAAGAACCTCCGCTTGAGGTCCAGGGGGGCGAACAGGTCTCCGTGGCCGAGCAACATCTCGGCCTTGCCGAGGAACAGCACGCCCTCCGGGGCGAGCGCGAAGTGGAACCGGTTGACGACCTTGGACTGGGTCTCGGCGTTGAAGTACATGAGCGTGTTGCGGCAGACCAGCAGGTCGATCCGCGAGATGGGCGCATCCTGGACGAGGTCGTTGCGACCGAAGATCACGGCCCGGCGCAGGTCCTTGCCGAACGTCGAGCGTGGCCCGGTCGACTCGAAGTACTTCTCCCTCAGGTCCGGTGGCATCCCGGAAAGGTCCCGCTCCGAGTACGTCGCCTGGCGGGCATCGGCGAGCGCCTCCTCGTCGACGTCGGTGGCGTAGATCTTGACCCGCTCGCGGAACGCCTCGACGCCGAGCAGCTCGGCGAAGACGATCGCCAGGGTGTAGGCCTCCTCGCCGGTCGCGCAGCCGGCGCTCCAGATCCGGATCGGGCCCGTGGCCTTACGCTCGAGCATCGGCGGCAGCACGGTCTGCCGCAGCTCGTCCCAGCTGTCGGGGTCGCGGAAGAAGTCGGTCACGTTGATCAGGATGGTGTTGAACAGTGCGGTGAACTCGTCCGGCCGCACCTGCAGCAGGTCGAGATAGGCCTCGTACGAGGGGATGTCGGCGTCCTGCATCCGTCGGTCGACCCTGCGCATCAGGCTGGTCCGCTTGTAGCCGGTGAAGTCGAAGCCGCGACTGTCCCGCAGGTAGTGCAGCAGGTCCTCGAAGGCGCTGTCGGGCTCCGTCATGGTGCACCTTCCTGCACGGCTCTCGCGACTCCGGGAGATCGCGCAACATTAGCCGGACGGCGTGACCGCGGTTCCGGCGCAGAGCAGGACGAGCGCCGCGGCCAGCTCGTCGATCGGGAGCCGCACCGCCGCCGGTACGGCGAGCAGGGCGCTCGCCGGCATGTCGGGATAGTCCGCCGTGTCCGGGTCCTGCACCAGCGCGGACCCTCCGTTGCGGACGATCGCGGCCAGGCCGAGCGTCCCGTCGTCGAGGCAGCCGGACAGGACGACGCCGATCGCCCGCGTACCGACACTCGTCGCCGCTGACAGGAACAGCCGGTCGATCGAGGGCCGGTGGTGGTCCTGCGGCGGGTGCTGGGTGAGCCGGACGGTTCGCTCGTGCAGCTCGAGGTGCCGGTTCGGCCGCCCGACATAGAGGGTGCCGGGGCTCAGCTGCTGGCCGTCCTCGGCGACGACGACCGCCAGGTCGGTGTGCCGGGCGAGGATCTGCGGCAGGACGCTCGGCCCGCCGGGCGCGAGGTGTAGCACGACGAGTACGGCCGCGGGCAGGTCCTTGGGCAGGCCGGACACGATCAGCTTGAGGGCCTCCACCCCGCCCGCGGACGCCCCCATGACGATGACCGGGAAGTCGCCGCTCACGGGTCCTCGTCGCCTGTCTCCGCCTGGCGGCTGAGCAGCATCTCGTGGGTGACGTCGACCCGCTGCTGCTCAGTGGCGTTGTCCTCGCTCTCGACCGAGAGCTGTCGGCGGGCAAGGGTTGCTCGCGACCGGCCGAGGGCGCGCTGGGCATGGTCCAGGCTCTGCTCGGACTCGAGCAGCCGGAGCCGTGACCCTCGGAGGGCGCCGTCCGCTGACAGGTCCACAGGGGCGTTGCGCTCGTGGTCGTTGGCCAGCCGTTCGCGCTCGTCGGCTGTCCGCTCGCGCTCGTCGGCCAGTCGGTCCCGCTCGTCGGCCAGTCGGTCCCGCTCGTCGGCGAGCCGGTCCCGCTCGTCGGCCAGCCGGTTGCGCTCGTCGGCGAGCTCGGCGCCGTGCGCCGGTGGATGCTCGACCGCGGTCATGCCTTCAGAGTAGGCCGATCGGCGCTGCTCATACATCCTGGGAGGTGGGGTCGGAACCCCCAGCCTTGCGCCGCTCGGCCACTGCGGCGCGCCGGGCCTCGTCTGCGATGCGCCGGCGGCGGCCGTCCGGATCTCCACGGGTCGCCGCCAGATGCTCGAAGGTGTCGGCGATCCGGTCCTCGGTCAGTGCCACCTCCTGGGCCAACGACCGCAGCCTTTCCTTGGCGGCCTCGAGATCGGCGGCCGTGATGCCTGAGCGGGGTGCGCTGTCCATGGGCGGCGTTGTTCCCGCTTGCCGGCCCGACACACGGCCGTCAGAAGCGGCAAAGGCGACCGCCAGGTCCTCGGCCTCCGCACCGGCCACGACCAGCACGTCGTCCCCGGCGGCCAGCCGAGTGTCCTTGCGTACGGGGAGAAGTGCGCCGTCGCGGATCACGATGCCGACCCACAGCCCGTCGAGGTCTCCGACGGTGCGTCCGTCGACGACCGAGCCGGTTTCGACGGTGAACCGCTGTACGCCGTCGGGCTGGTCCTGCAGCCTGACTCCCAGGGACCACGGCTCGGGCTCTACGGCCCGCATCGGGATCTTCAGCCGCCCGGCGACGAAGGGGACCAGCCCACCCTGCACGACGACGGAGAACGCCACGACGATCACGACCACGCCGTACAGCCGCTGTGGTTCTGGCACGGGCGCGGTCAGGAGATAGCTGCCGAGCAGGATCGGCACGGCGCCCTTGAGCCCTGCCCACAGGACGAAGCTGCGCTCCTTGCCGGAGAGACCCACTGCGGCGAGGCACAGCGTGATCGCCAGCGGCCTGATGACGAACGTGAGTGCCGCCGCCAGGACGAGGCCGGGCACCAGGACGTTGCTGTGCCCGAGGGTCGGGAGATCGACGGTGAGGCCCAGCACGATGAACGCGACGATCTCGCCCAGGCTGGCGAGGGCGGAATGGAACCGTTCGACCTCCTTCTTGTACGGGGCCTGCGCGTCGCCCAGCAGGATGCCGGCGAGGAAGACGGCCAGGAAGCCCGAGCCGTGCAGGACACTGGCCAGGCCGAACAGGGTCATCGCCCCGGCCAGCGTGCGCAACGGATAAAGGCCCTCGCTGGGCAGGCTCACCCGGCGCATGAAGGCGAGCAGCGCCTTGCCACCGAGGATGCCGACCGCAGCGCCGACGAGCATCTGCAGGGCGAACTCGCCGGCAGTCTTGCCAAGAGCGCCGAGGCTGATCCCGCCGGCACCGAGAAGTCCTGCCATCAAAGCGATCCCGACCGGGTCGTTGGCGCCGGACTCGCCCTCGAGGATGGTGCCGGTGCGGCCCTGGACCTCACGCTTGCCGAGCACGGAGAACACGACCGCCGGGTCGGTCGGAGCGATTGCCGTACCAAGCAGCAGGGACACCCACCACGACCACCCGAACGCCTCGTGTGCGATCACTCCGGCCGCGACGGCGGTGACAAAGGTGCCGGGGACGCCGGCGAGCAGGATCGGTGCCGCCGCGCCGCGTACCCTGCGCAGCCCGAGGTGCAGGCCCCCGTCGAACAGGATCACGACCAGCGCCACCGTGACCAGCCGCTGGACCGTCTGCTGGGGCAGGTGGTGCAGGCTCGGCGCGAACTCGGCGGTGACCGCTGCTGCCGCAAGGAACAGGGCCGGGGTCGGCAGGGTGAGCCGCTCGCTCAGCCGGTTGGAGAGTACGGCGGCCAGCCCGACGCCCGCGTAGGCGAGCACGATCCACCCGAAGGTCGTGGCGTCATGCATTGCTGGTCACCGCCCTGACGCTACCGGGGCGCCCGTCTATTGCGTGCCATTGTTGCCGCACGAGCTGGTCCAAGGGAACCGATTCGGGCGACGGCGGGTGATAGTAGGTGTGAGAGACCTTGCGGGGGCGGCCGACGCGCGGGAGTTCTATGCCGGCTGCTACCCCCGGCTGGTCGGCGTGATGACCCTGGCCGCCGGCTCTCGCGCCGACGCCGAGGAGCTCGTGCAGGAATCTTTCGTCCGGCTGCTGCCGCGCTGGTCCAAGATCAGCGGCTATCAGGACCCCGAGGCCTGGGTCCGCACGGTGGCGTTCAGGCTGTTGTCCAACCGGTCCCGCCGGGCTCGCAACGGGCTGGTTGCCCTGGCCCGCAGCGGTTCTCGCTCTCCCGACCCTGGGCCCGGGCCGGATGGCGTCGACGTCCGGCGGGCGCTGCAGTCCTTACCGCTGGGGCAGCGGCAGGTCGTCGTCCTGCACTACTTCGTCGACCTGTCGGTGGACGCCGTCGCGCTTGAGCTCGGCATCGCCGCCGGCACGGTCAAGTCCCGGCTCGCCCGCGCCCGTGCCTCGCTGGCGCCCCTGCTCTCCGAGGATGTGACCGACCATGCCTGACCTGTCCGAGCTGCTGGCCGCCGAGGTCCGCCGGATGGAGCCTCCGGTGGCGCCGGACTTCGACACCCTCGTCGTACGGGCCCGGCGGCGCAGGCGGCACCAGGTCGGCGTTGCGGTTCTTGGCGTTGTCGCTCTGGTAGCGGCCGCCGTTGTCGGGCCGTCGCTGGTCCGTTCCGACAACACCCGGGTCGCTCCCGGCTCCGTGACTCCTTCGGCGACAGCGTTGCCGGTCAGTCCGGAGGTCTATGCCCGGTTGCGCGAGCTGGCGCTGAGCATGGCCAAGGGCAACGGAGATGCCTACCCCACTCAGATCGAGGCCGTCGCGGTGGCTGACGCCCAGGCCGCGGACGGCGTGATGAGTGACAGCCTCTCGTCAGGCGGCTCGGTCACGCCTGGGTACGTCGTCGAGGTCCGCGGCAGCTTCGTGTGCCGTACCTGCTCCACTCCCTTCGGCGGTATGCAGATCACGGGGACAGTGGTCGAGACGACGGTGAGGGCGGGCACCTTCGCCCCGGTCGGGTTCGGGATGGGCAAGAGGTGGACCGACCTACAGAAGCTCGGGACGCCGTTCAGCCTCGCCACCCCGGCTACCGTGGCGCCCGTCGACGTACTCCCCGACATCCAGACACCCGCCCCCGGACTGTCGGTGGCCCCGAGCTCGGGCCCGGCGGCGCCGGACCCGAAGACGTTGGCCGAGGCCGAGTCCCGCACGCGGCAGGCGACACTGAATCCGACCGCTGCGGCCATTGAGGTGGCGGCCAAGTCGACGGCCGGGCAGCTGCGGATCGCCGGTCTTGCCATCCCTGCCAAGGTCCAAGCCACCACGCAGATGTTGGTGGTGGTGGTCAATGGCAGCCCTATCCCGACGGCGTCGGCAGGGACGGCAAGCGGGTGACCAAGTTCGCCATCGTGTTCAACACCGACGGCAGCGGCCTGGGGGCGCAGGCTGTCTACCACGGCGCCTTCGGGTTACCCGACGCGAAGCCGGCGCCGACGCCGGTCGCCAAGGTGGTCGACGGGAGCAAGCTCTCGAGCGGGGGCATCTCCGGTTGGGAGCCGGCGCCGTCCTCGGCACAAGCCTCCGCCATCCCGGTTTCCCTCGCCGTTGCCGCCGCCCGGCCGCCGTCCCTGGCGAAGCCGCTCGCCGCCCTCGTCTACGTCACCACCGTCCACGTGACCCATCGGCTGGCCTGGATCATCCAGGCCGACTGCGTCCCGGTCGCCGCATCGACCCCGCTGGCGAACATGCACCCGAACGTCTTTCTCGAGACGCAGCAGGTGCTGGTCGACGCGACGACCGGCAAGGTGCTCGAGTCGGCCTCGTTCTGAGCTCGCTGCAACGCCCGCTCGCGCACGCGCACGTGGTCTGCTCGTCGTTGCGGGGTTTCATTTGCCACGCGAGGGCTTTCCCGCATCGACTGCGGGATCGTGCACGTTCCCGTGGCCATCGTGTTCCACGCCCGTTGGGCGGGCCGCCCGTTGCTGAGCGGGATGCACGCCCTGGCGTGCAGGATCGTCAGCGCCAGTCGCATCGCGCGGCCTCGCTGTCAATCCCATCGCTGGCCGAGCTTGACCGGGAGGCCGGTGCGGGCCGACTCGTAGACCGCGAGGATGACCGCCAACGTCGTGGTGGCCTCGGGTACGCCGACCCGCGGCGGGCGGCCGTCGCGGACCGCCTCGACGAAGTCGCGGTACTGGGCCACGTGCGTCTGCGACACCAGCCCGGCGCCGCCCGCCACCACAGGGGCGGCCGGCAGGACCTCCGCGGCCTGGTTGCCAGTACCGACGAGGCCGTAGTCCGAGCCGGCCTCCTCGCCCGCCGCGTGGAAGAACGCCAGCTGGTCGTTCTCGATGATCGCCGAACCGCGGTCGCCGTGGACCTGCAGCCGGGCCGAGATCCCCGGGTAGGCAGCGGTTGTCGCGTGGATCAGCCCCAGCGCACCACTCGCGAATCGCACGGTTGCGGCAGCGGTGTCCTCGACCTCGATCCGCTCGTGGCTGAGGCGGGCCGTCGCCGCATAGACCTCGACCGGCTCGCCGAGCAGCCAGACCATCAGGTCGACGGTGTGGATGCCCTGGTTCATCAGGGCGCCGCCGCCGTCCAGCGCCCACGTGCCGCGCCACTCGCCGGAGTCGTAGTAGCCCTGGCTCCGCCACCACGCCAGGCTGGCAACGCCCGAGGTGATCCGGCCGAAAGCGCCTGAGGCTACGGCATTGTGGACAATCTCGCTGGCCGGGTCGAACCGGTGCTGACTGACCACCGCGACCGTACGCTGACCGTGTGCCTGCGCCTCGGCGACCCGGCGTGCTGCGGCCAGGGAGACGTCGAGTGGCTTCTCGACGATGACGTGCTTGCCCGCGTCCAGGGCGGCCACGACCAGGTCGGCGTGCGTCCCGCTCGGCGTGCAGATCGCGACCGCCTCGACGTCCTGCGCGGCCAGCGCCTCCGCGTACGAGGTGGTCCAGCGCTCGTGCACCTTCTCCGCCCGGTCAGCACTCTGGTCGACGGCGAGAACCACGGAGGCTTCCGGGCCGAGTGCGGCGATGGTGTCGGCGTGGATCTGGCCGATGACGCCGCACCCGACGATGGCGATGCGCAACGGGTTCATCGGGAGGGGACTCCCGCCTCGGCGAGCACGCCGGTGAAGGCAGCATGTGCCCTGCGGAACAGCTCGGCGCCGCTGAAGCCGCCCAGGGCGCCGCCGAAGACCAGGTGCGGCTCGAGGGAGAAGAAGCCGTCGAAGCCGTCGTCGCGCAGAGCCGCAATCGTCTCGCGCAGCTGGCCGTCGCCCTCACCGGCCGGGGTCACCTCACCGGTCGCGAGCACGGCGTCCTTGACCTGCATGTACTCCAGGTAGGGGCGCAGCATCGCATAGCCCTCCGTGTAGGGCCGGAACCCGCACTGCACGAAGTTGGCCGAGTCCCAGGCGACGCGCAGCACCGGCGATCCCACCGACTGGACCAGGTCCAGGCAGCGCTGCGGTGAGTCGCCGTAGATGTCCTTCTCGTTCTCGTGCAGCAGCAACACACCACGCCCCTCGGCCCGCGCGGCCAGAGCCGACATCCGCCTCAGCACCTCGTCCCGGTGCACCGACGGGTCGTGACCCGCCGGCAGGAAGAACGAGAACAGCCGGATGTACGGCGCAGCCAGCGCTTCGGCCACCTGCAGGGCACGGTCGAACCTCAGCAGGTGGGCCTCGAAGTCGTCGCCGATGCCGATCTTGCCGATCGGTGACCCGATCGAGGACACCCGTAGGCCGTACTGCTCGAGGGTCTTCCGCGCCCGATCGACCTCCGCGTCGTCGAGGTCCAGGACGTTGCGGTCCCAGGCGCTGCGGAACTCCACCCAGCCGATCCCCAGCTCGGCGAACAACGCGCACTGCTCGTCCAGGTCGGGCGAGACCTCATCGGCGAAGCCGGACAGTGTCCACATGTCCTAGATCCTCCCTCAGGCAGGTCACGAGCTGTAGGCCTCCGCCTCCGACAGCTGTCCGGCCGGCCAGCCGCTGTTGGTGGTGACGGCGATCCGCAGGTAGCGCAGGCTGACGGCCGGGAAGGTAATGGTCACCTGGTTGCCGGTGGCCGGGTCGAAGGTATAGGTAGCGGCGGCCTTCACCGTGAAGAAGTTGCTGTTGTCGGTGCTGCCGGTGAGCGCGATCGTCTGTGTGCGGGTGGCCCACGAGGTCGCCGGCGGCAGCTTGAGGACCACCCTGCTGATCGTCTGCACCGAGCCGAGGTCGATCTGGCACCACTGGGGGAAGGCGTTGTTGGTGCTCTCCCAGTAGGTGTTCGTGTTCCCATCGGTCACGTTGCCCGACGCATAGGTCTGCGTGTGCGAGGACTCGGAGGTCGCCTTGCCGAGGGCCAGGTTGGTGTTGGTGGCCACGGTGCCGGTGCCCGAGAGTGCAACGGTGGTGGGGGAGTTGGTCGCACTGCTGGTGACGGTCAACGATCCGGTACGGGACCCCGACGCGCTGGGGTGGAACACGACGGAGACCGCGCAGGACGACCCGGCCGCCACCGACGTGCAGTTGTTGGTCTGGGTGAAGTCACCGGATGCGCTCACCGCGGAGACTGTCGCCGCCGCCGTACCGGTGTTGGAGATCGTCACGGACTGGCCCGCGGACGCCGCCCCCACGGTGGTCGAGGCGAACGACAGCGACGACGGGTTCGCCGACAGGGTGGCCGTGGACGCGTTGGCCGTACCCGAGAGTGCAACAGTCATCGGCGAGTTGGTCGCATTGCTGGTGATGGTCACCGCGCCCGTGCGGGCCCCGGTGACGGTCGGGCGGAACACCACCGAGACGGCGCAGTTGGCGCCGGGTGCGATCGCGGTGCCGCACGTATTGGTCTGGGTGAAGTCGCCGCTGGCGGAGATCGACGACACGGCTGCTGATGCCGTGCCGGTGTTGGTGATCGTCACCGACTGCGCCGACGAGGACTCGCCGACGGTGACCGCCCCGAAGGACAGCGACGTCGGGCTGGCCGACAGGCTGGCCGATCCCGTGCCGGTGGTGGCGAAGACCGCGAAGTCCGAGAGCTGCCCGGCCGGCCACCCGGTGTTGCCGGTGATGCTCAGCCTCAGATAGCGGGCGTTGGTCGCCGGGAAGGTGATCGACACGGTGTTGCCCGAGGCCGGGTCGAACACATAGCCGGCCGAGCCGACGATGGTCGAGAACGCCGTGCCGTCAAGGCTTCCCAGCACCGACAGGGTCTGCGTACGGGCGGCCCACGCCGTGGCCGGTGGCAGCTTGAGCGTCACCTTCCCGACGCTGGTCGATGCCCCGAGGTCGACCTGGACCCACTGCGGGAACGCGTTGCTGGCGCTCTCCCAGTACGACGAGGCGTCCGCATCGGTGACGTTGGCGGACGGGTAGCCGCCGAGCGCCGTGCTTGCCGCGGTCGGCTTGCCGGCGGCGACATTGGTGTTGCCGGTGCCGGTGACGCCCGTACCGGTGAGCTGTACGGAGATCGCGCCCTGCCCGTCGTCAGCGGTGATGACGTACTGCGCTGAGGCAGGGCCGGCGGCTGTGGGGGTGAAGCTCACGGCTTGGTGGATGACGTCTCCAGGCGCGAGCTGCTGGCCCTCGGACACCGGCGTGGTGGTGTTGAAGACACCGACCGGCGGCGCTGCCTTGGTGATCGTCAGCATGATGTTGCCGGTATTGCTGATGTCGAAGGTCTGCGTGGCCGTCTGGCCGACCTGCACGGACCCGAAGGCGACCGGGTTGGGCGTGATGCTCAGGTGGGCCGCACCGGTCACCGCGGTCCCGGTGATCGGCACGGTCACCGACCCCGCGCTGCTGGACACCGACAGCGAGCCGGACTGGTCGCCCGCGACCGTCGGGGCGTAGGTGACGGACACCGCCACCGAGGCGCCGGCCGCGAGCGTCGAGCCGTTGGCCGGGAATCCGCTGGCGCTGAACGGTGCAGCAGGGGCGGTCGAGCCGGTGATGGTCACGGCGGACGTGCCCGTGTTGACGATGTTGACGCTGAGCGTCTTGGCCGCGCCGGTCGGCACGGTACCGAAGGCGAGGGTCGACGGCGTCGCACCCAGCCCGGGTTGGGTCCCGACTCCGTGCAGGTCGAGGGCGACCGGGCCGGAGTCGGTGGTGAAGGACAGGCTGCCGGTGGCGCCGCCGGCAGCGGTCGGCGTGAACCTGACCGGGACCGACAGGGTCTGGCCGGTGGTGAGGCTGACCGGCAGCGCCGGCGGGGTGGTCCCGAACGGCGCCGCTGTGCTGATGGCCGAGACGGTGACGTTGCGTGCCGCGGTCACCGTGACCGTCGCGTTGCCGGTCGAGCCGACGGCGACGTTCCCGAAGTCGGTCGGCGGGCTGGTCAGTGCAGCCGTGGTCGGCCGGCCGAAGGCGATCAGCTTGCCGTCGCGGGTGCCCACGAAGACCCGGTTGCCGTCGGTCGCCGGTACGGCGAACTTCGACGCCGTACCGATCGGAGCCGAGTAGCGCAGGTGCAGCTGGCCAGCCGACGGCAGGGCGTCGTACGCCCGCAGCTGGCCGTTCGCCCCGGTGGGCCCGTCGGTGTAGATCGCCCACACGATGGCCGAGCCGGAGGTCGTACCGGTCGACGTGACGACGGGCGACCCCGAGGTGTAGCCGAACGTCGCAGAGCTGGTCGCGGCCGAGCTGAGCACTGGCAGGCCGTTGCCGTTGACGCCGTACTTCAGCGCCCGGAGATAGCCCGCGTTCTCGACGTCGTAGACGTAGCCCCCGTCGCCGCCCCAGAAGGCCGGGTGGCCCCACATCCCGTTGTACGGGCCCACGGGCGGCCCGACCGAAGCGTCCGTACCGCCGGCTCCCTGGGCCATGCCGCCGAGGTTGTCGCGGTCGAGCAGGAACACCCGGCCGTCCTTGCCGTCCTGGACGAGCAGGTGTGGGTGAGCGGTCGTGCCGAAGCCGTCGGGCAGGGCGAGCGGTCCGCCGGAACCGAAGTCGGTGTCGTTCTGGTCGAGCCGGCTGTTGTTGGTCGGGCTGAAGAAGTCCTTTGCGGTCAGGGAGCCGTCGGCGTTGACCTGGAGCCGTACCACCGACTCGGCCAGCGTCGAGGGCGGGCTGGTGCCGGGGCCGGGCGCTGGTGAGACGCCGTTACCGGTGGCGACGATGATCCGGCCGGCGCCATCGGAGACCAGGCCGCCGCCGGACTGCCAGATGCCGGCCTCGGCGGTGGAGCTGCCAGCCTCCGTCGACCAGAGCGTGGACACCCCGGGCGTCGAGGTCTTCACGCCGATGACGTAGCCGACGTACGGGCCGTAGTCGCAGTGGCTCGCGAACCCGGCGTAGACGACGCCGCCGAGCAGCAGCAGGCCCGGGCGCTGCATCGCGGTCTCCGGGTTGAACGCGTGTCCGGGGTCGTTGGTCGGGCTGCCCTGGATGGTCACCGGCCAGCCGGTCCGCTCGGCTCCGGTGGCCGGGATGATCGAGTGCATGTACCAGTGCGGGTGCGCGGCGTCCGGTCCGTCGTTCACCTTGGAGGTGAAGAAGACCGACCCGGTTGCCGGGTCGTAGACCGGGGTGCTGGTGATGCCGATGTTGGGCACCAGGTCGCCACAGCCGGTGGTCGACGCCGGCCACGGGTTGCCGACGCTGCGCGACCAGGAGATCGACCCGGTCGAGGGGTTGATGCCATAGATCCAGTTGTTCTCCGTCACGGTGATCACCGTGCCGCCGACGACGATCGGCTGGGCGTACACCTGGCCGTTGACCGTGGCCGAGAACAGCTGTCCGAAGTCGGCGGCCGAGACGGCGGACGGCCCGAGGCCCGACTCGTTGGGGTCCCACCCGGTGCGCAGGGTGTCGTACGAGACCGTGGTCTCGTCGGCGGAGGCACTGAGCGGGGCGGCGAGCAGCCCCGCCGCCAGCAGCACGCCCGGCAGCACCCTGGCCACCAGACGACGGGCCCGAACACTGCTGAGCATCTGCGTCACGAGGTCTCCAAGGCCGCCCGGGTACCAACCGGACCGAACCGTAACTTGTCGGACACACCCGCGCAAGATCCTGACAACAAAAAGAAATTGTTGATGTCTGTGGCTCAAAATCTCGCCTAAGCCCGTCCGTGGCAGGCTGCGTTGAGTGGGCCGCAGCAAGGGAGGAGACCGATGGCCGACCTGACGTTCACCGTGCACCTGGTGGCAGTCGTGCACTCGAGCCGCACCGAGCCGACCGACGACGACTGGGACAACGAGACCACCACCATCGAGCTAGTCGACCCCTACGGGCCCGACGCCGTCCTCGGTCTGGAGGCGTTCAGCCACCTCGAGGTGGCCTACCTGTTCCACCGCGTCGACCCGGGCCAGCAGGTGACCCACGCACGGCACCCGCGCGGCAACCCGGACTGGCCACTCACCGGCATCTTCGCCCAGCGCGGCAAGGACCGACCGAACCGGATCGGCATCAGCACCTGCGAGCTGCTCGCCGTCGACGGCAAGACGCTGACCGTACGGGGGCTCGACGCGATCGACGGCTCACCCGTGCTCGACCTCAAGCCGTACATGAGCGAGTTCGCCCCGCGTACGCCGGTCCGGCAGCCGGCCTGGTCACGTGAGCTGATGGCCGGCTACTTCACCGGCGGCATCGAGGAGCCCCGCGGCCTCTGACCCCCCTTTGGCCCCAGGCTGGCGCAACCCCGCCGAATGATGGACCGGAAATGGCGCTGGAGTCCCAGTTCGGGTCCGCACTTCCGCGGGGGTTCGCTCGCGACCGACGGGCGTTGTGTCATTTCGGTCGCGGGGCCAGCCGATTCGACCCAACGCTCCGCCCGCCTCGGCCGACGAAACCCCGCCGAACGGTGGACCGAAACTGGTGCTCTGACACCAGCTGCTGTCCATGCTTCCGCGGGGTTCGTACTCGCCGAGGGGCGCTGTGTCGTTTCGTCGCCGGGGCAGCAGATCCGACACAATGTCCGCGCGTCAGGAGCACAATGTCCGCGCCGTCAGGAGCCGAGGGCGCGGGAGACCAGCTCGCGCGCGTCCTCCTGCAGCTGGGCCAGGTGGTCGGCTCCGCGGAACGACTCGGCGTAGATCTTGTAGACGTCCTCGGTGCCGGACGGCCGTGCCGCGAACCAGCCCGACTCCGTCGTGACCTTGAGCCCGCCGATGGCGGCACCGTTGCCAGGAGCCGTCGTCAGCACTCCGGTGATCGGCTCGCCGGCGAGAGTGTCCGCCGTGACCTGGGCCGGAGAAAGCTTGGCCAGCAACGCTTTCTGCTCGCGGTTGGCCGGGGCGTCGACCCGTGCATAGGCAGGGTTGCCGAACTTCGCCACCAGGTCGGCGTAGTGCTGGCTGGGCGAACGACCGGTCACCGCTTGGATCTCCGAGGCCAGCAGGTCGAGGATGATGCCGTCCTTGTCGGTGGTCCAGACCGACCCGTCGCGGCGCAGGAACGAAGCCCCGGCGCTCTCCTCGCCGCCGAACCCGACCGACCCGTCGAGCAGTCCCGGCACGAACCACTTGAACCCGACCGGCACCTCGAGCAACGTCCGCCCGAGCTCGGCGGCGACCCGGTCGATCATCGACGACGACACCAGCGTCTTGCCGATCGCCGCGTCAGCAGGCCAGTCCGGCCGGTGCGCGAATAGGTAGGAGATGGCGACCGCCAGGTAGTGGTTGGGGTTCATCAAGCCGGCGTCCGGCGTGACGATGCCGTGCCGGTCGGCGTCGGTGTCGTTGCCGGTGGCGATCTGGTAGGTGTCCTTGGCGGCGACCAGGGACGCCATCGCGTAGGGCGACGAGCAGTCCATCCGGATCTTGCCGTCCCAGTCCAGGGTCATGAACCGGAAGGTCGCGTCGACCAGCGGATTGACCACGGTGAGGTCGAGCCCGTAGCGGGCGCCGATCTCGCCCCAGTAGCCGACGCTGGCGCCACCCAGGGGGTCGGCACCGATCCGCACGCCCGCGTCCCGTACGGCGTCGAGGTCCACGACGCTCGACAGGTCGGCGACATAGGAGTCGAGGAAGTCGAACCGTTGGGTGGTGTCGACGGTGAGCGCCCGCGCGTACGGGACCCGGGTTACGCCCTTGAGCCCGTCGCGGAGCAGCTCGTTGGCGCGGTCCTGGATCCAGCCGGTGGCGTCGGTGTCGGCGGGACCACCGTTGGGCGGGTTGTACTTGAAGCCGCCGTCCGGGGGCGGGTTGTGCGACGGCGTGACGACCACTCCATCGGCCAGACCTGTTGTACGGCCGCGGTTGTGGGCCAGGATCGCGTGCGACAGCGCCGGCGTCGGGGTGTAGCCGTCGCGGCTGTCGATCAGCACCGTCACACCGGCCGCGGCGAAGACCTCGAGCGCGCTGACGAACGCCGGCTCGCTCAGCGCGTGGGTGTCCCGGCCGAGGAACAACGGCCCGTCGGTGCCCTGCGCGGCGCGGTAGTCGCAGATCGCCTGGCTGGTCGCGAGGATGTGGTCCTCGTTGAAGGCCAGGTTGAGCGACGAGCCCCGGTGCCCGGACGTACCGAAGGCGACCTTCTGGTCGGCGATCTCGGGGTCCGGGTGCCCCGAGTAGTAAGTAGTCACCAGGTGCGCCACGTCGACCAGGTCGGCCGGGGTGGCGGGTGTGCCTGCTCGTGGGTGGACAGCCATGGGGACTCCTCGGGAGGGGCACCGGTCCGGGCCTATCCTGCCGCAGAGCCGCACCGGCCACCACGGCAGCGTCTTCCCGGCTGCGGCCGGCCGTAACCAGCGGTTCAGCCACAGGCAACGTCCGCCTGGAACGCTGAGCCTGCCGACGAGCGTGAACAGCAGCTGTGCCCACCGCTCTCCCCGACTCTGGACAACTGGGGCGGAACGGCGGCATGTTGTGACGAGTCTCGGCGGACCGCTGACCCCGGCCGCGCGCCACAGACCGTAAGGGGCAATCCCGTGACCACACCAACCCCCGTCCTGTTCATCCACGGTCTCTGGCTGCACGCCACGAGCTGGCAACCGTGGCTCGACCTGTTCACCGAGGCCGGCTACGCCCCGGTGGCGCCCGGCTGGCCCGGTGAGCCGGACACGGTCGCCGAAGCCCGTCTGCACCCCGAGCTGGTGGCCAACGTCGGCATCGCCGACGCGGGACAGCACTTCGCGGACATCATCGACACCCTCGACGCCAAGCCGATCATCATCGGTCACTCCTTCGGGGGCCTGCTCACCGAGCGGCTGCTCGGCGAGGGCAGGGGGATCGCCGGCGTCGCGATCGACCCTGCGCAGATCAAGGGCGTCCTCCCCCTGCCCCTGGCCCAGCTGCGCTCCGCCCTCCCCGCCTTGGGCAACCCGGCCAACCTGCACAGGGCCGTGGCGCTGACCAAGGAGGAGTTCCGGTACGGGTTCGGCAACGCAGTGTCGCGCGAGGAGTCCGACGTGCTGTGGGAGAAGTGGAGCATTCCTTCGCCGGCAAAACCGCTGTTCCAGGCCGCGGCCGCCAACTTTTCGCTGCACTCCGAGGCCAAGGTCGACACCGACAACACCAGCCGGGGGCCGCTGCTGCTCATCTCCGGGCTCGAGGACCACACCGTGCCGGACGTCGTGACCCGGTCGACCCTCAAGCAGTACCGGCACTCCACGGCGGTGACAGAGCTCAAGCAGTTCGAGGGACGCGGCCACTCGCTGACCGTCGACAGCGGTTCGGCCGAGGTGGCCCACGCCGTCCTCGACTGGCTGAAGACCAACGGCCTCTAGGCAAGGCAGCCCGCCGAGGAGGGTGGCCGCCGAGCAGGTCGCCGCTAGGTTGCGACCTCGTTGAGGCGTACGTAGTCCGCCCACGACAGCGGCTGCTCACCGGCGATCTGCCGCTCGAACTCGGTGAGCGCCCAGACCCGGTAGGCATGGATGTCCCGCGGCGAGGCCAAAGCCAGCAGGTAGGAGCCGTCGCGGCAGAACTCGTCGGTCTCCTCGAGGATCTCGATCAGGTGCCGGGCGAACGGGCCGACCGCGCGGGGCACCGTATATGTGGTCCTGGCGACAACCGTCTCGCCCCGCACCGCCGCCGCGTCCAGCTGGGCGTCCGCGGGTGCCGAGAACGCGCCGTAGGTGAGCTGCACCTCGGCGGCCAGCTCGGTCAGCCGCACCGGCAGGGCGTCGCCGTCACCCTCGCGGATCTGCAGCGCGATGAGCGTCATCTCGCGTACGAGCTCGTCGCTGTGTTGCTGGGAGCGCGCGCGCAGCTCGAGCGGGATGCCGAGCAGCACAACGTCCGCCAGCGGCTCTTCGGTCATGGTGAGCAGTCTGCTGGATCTGCTGGAACCCGCTCAAGGGGCACGCCGGGTGTGGACCGCCAGCATCGCCACGTCGTCAAAGGGCCGGTCCACCAGCAGCCGGGCGAGCAGCTCGTCGCAGGCATCGTCCAACGGCGTCATCTCGAGGGCGGCGAGGGTACGGGCCAGCTCGGCAAGGCCGATGGCCAGCGACTGGTCCCGGCGCTCGACCAGCCCGTCGGTGTAGAGCAGCAGCGTGTCGCCGGCCGTCAACGTCGCTGTGTGCTCGTGCCGCGCTGCCGATGAACGGCGGTGGCCTCGTACAGCCGGCCCTCGTCGTCGTAGAGCGACACCATGGCCCACGTCGCCAGCTGGGGGACCGCCGCTTCTGCCAGCATGGCGGCAACCGCCTCGACATCGCGGCTGCCCACCATGATGCGGGTGATCTCGGCGACCAACGCCAGCCGGTCGTTCGCTCTGCGGCGTGCGGTGACGTCGAGGAAGAACACCGACAGCCCGGTCTCGTCCGGCGTCGCCCTGACCTCGAACCAGCCGCCGATCGGCTCGAGGCTCTCCTCGAAGGTGACCTCTTCCCCTGTGTCGAACGCCTTCTGGTACCCGTCTGGAACCGGGAACCCGCCCCGTTGGGGAACTCTGACCAGAGGTGCCGCCCGACCAGGCGCTGACGCGGCCGCTGCAGCAGGATCTCGGCCTGGGCGTTGACGTAGGTCAGGACCCAGTCGCGATCGAGCCGGATGAACGCGCTGGTGTTGGTCTCGAGCAGGGTCGCCAGCTGTTCTGCCTAGGTTTCAGCGGTCCTGGAAAACCAGGATCTGGCCGGTGTAGACAGCCACCCAGACGTTGCCGGTGACCGGGTCGTCGCTGATGCCGATGGGGTTCTTGCCGGTGCTGAGGCGTTGGAGCACCGTCAGGTCGTCGGCGCGGACCTTGGTCACGGTGTTGGACCGGTAGTTGACGACGTAGAGCGAGCGACCGTCGTGCGAGATGGCCATGCTGCGCGGCTCGGTGCCGGTCGCCGCGCGGGCCGCAACCTGCAGGGTGCGGGTGTCGACCTTGACCACGCCGCCGCCGGCGTTCAGGGTCGCGTAGACGTAGTGCCCGTCCGGCGAGATCACCACCTGGCGCGGTGAGACCCCGACGGTGACGGTCGCCGTGACCGCGTACCTGGTCAGGTCGACGACCGCCAGGTGGGTGCTGCCCATGACGGCGATGTAGGCGGTCCTGGAGTCGGGCGAGACCGCGATGCCGCGCGGATAGGCGCCGACCGGGATCTCCTTGAGCACCTTCCAGGCCTTGAGGTCGATGACGTCCAGGGTGTACGAGCACCAGTTCGTGACCAGCAGCCGCTTGCCGTCCGGGCTGACCGCGACGTACTTCGGCACCAGGTCGACCTGGATCACCTTGTCGATCCGCCGGTGCGCGACGTCGACGCGGTAGACGAAGCTGGGCGAGACCCCGAGGCGCGCCGCCGACGCCGGCGTGCACTTGTCGTGTCCCTCGGGCCCGAAGCCGGCGCCGTACATCGAGTAGTTCGACACGTACGCGTAGTTGCCGTCCTTCGAGAACGCCGCCTCGACAGGAGCTCCGCGGCTGACGCCTGGGTGGCCCTGGACGCCGAATGCCGACAGCGTGACGGAGTCCGGGATCGTAGCGACCAGGTGCCCGTCGCTCGCGTACATCGTGATGCTGTGCCGGTACATCATGTTCTGCGCGAAGACCACGCCGTGACCGCTCGCCGTGACGGACTTGGGCGAGATGGCCCCGCGGATGGTCTGCACCAGAGTGAGCCGACCGGTGTCCGACCGCGGCGCGGGGGCCGTGAAGGTAGGCGGCACGGTCGCGCGGGTCGGGCTCGGCGCCGCAACGACCGGCTTGGTCGTCACCGGCGCGGCGGCTGCGGTCGTGGCAACAGGGGTGGTGGCAGCCGGCTGGGCCTTGGGCGGGACGGTCGAGTGGGTGAAGGAGCAGGCGCTGAGGGCGAGGACGAGGAGAACGATCCGGACCCGGGGCACTCTCCGGACCCTAACATCGCGGAGGCACGCGGCCGGGGACATCGCTAGGCTTGGGTGTTCGGACCAGGGAGCGCGTGATGACGTACGACTACGACCTGCTCGTGCTGGGATCCGGCCCCGGTGGCCAGAAGGCGGCGATCGCCGCTGCAAAGCTGGGCCGGCGGGCCGCCGTCATCGAGCGGCGGCACATGATCGGCGGCGTCTGCATCAACACCGGCACGATCCCGTCGAAGACGCTGCGCGAGGCGGTCATCTATCTCACCGGCCTCAACATGCGGGACCTCTACGGGCAGAACTACCGGGTCAAGGACGACATCACGATCCAGGACCTGCTGTCCCGCACCCAGCACGTGATCGGCCGCGAGGTCGAGATCGTCCGCAGTCAGCTGATGCGCAACCACGTGGCCCTGCTCCAGGGCACCGGGCGTTTCGTGGATCCGCACACCGTGGCGGTGGCGCCGTCCGACGGTTCGCCGGACAAGCTGGTGACGGCTGAGAAGTTCGTCATCGCCACGGGCACCCGGCCGGCCCGGCCGGCCGAGGTGGCGTTCGACGGGCAGCGGATCGTCGACTCAGACGGCATTCTCGACCTGGAGGCCATCCCGGCGTCGATGGTCGTGGTCGGTGCTGGAGTCATCGGGGTCGAGTACGCGTCCATGTTCGCCGCCCTCGGCACCCGGGTGACCGTGGTCGAGCGTCGCGACCAGATGCTCGAGTTCTGCGACTCGGAGATCGTCGAGGCGTTGAAGTTCCACCTGCGCGACCTGTCGGTGACCTTCCGGTTCGGCGAGACGGTCTCCCGGGTCGAGGCCGTCGAGCACGGCACGGTCACGACTCTCGCGTCCGGCAAGCGGATCCCCGCCGACACGGTGATGTACTCCGCGGGCCGGCAGGGCACGACCGAGTCGCTGGACCTGCACCTGGTCGGGCTGACCGCGGACGACCGCGGCCGGATCAAGGTCGGCTCTGACTTCCGTACGGAGGTCGACCACATCTACGCCGTCGGCGACGTGATCGGCTTCCCCGCCCTGGCCTCGACGTCGATGGAGCAGGGCCGGCTGGCCGCGTACGCCGCCTGCGGTGAGCCGGTCAACTCGCTCCTCGCGCTGCAGCCGATCGGCATCTACACCGTGCCGGAGATCTCCTACTGCGGCCAGAGCGAGGACGAGCTCACCAAGTCCTCGATCCCTTACGAGGTAGGCATTTCCCGCTATCGCGAGCTGGCCCGCGGACAGATCGTGGGGGACTCGTACGGGATGCTCAAGCTGTTGGTCTCGACCGAGACGCGGCAGCTGCTCGGCGTACACGTCTTCGGCACCGTGGCCACCGAGCTGGTGCACATCGGTCAGGCGATCATGACCTGCAACGGCACCGTCGACCACCTCGTCGACACGGTGTTCAACTACCCCACGCTGTCGGAGGCGTACAAGGTCGCGGCGCTCGACGCCGCCAACAAGATGCGAGCGGTGGCCCGTCTCATCGGCTGATCATCCCGGGAGTGGGCGACGGACTGATCGCGTACGAGAACCTCGTGCGGCGCTTCCGTACACTGGAACGTCGGTGCGCGGGCGAGGGTGGTGAGCAGTGAGCGAGACGACGGTGACAGCTGCGCCGTCCCTGAGGCTTGCCGCTGAGGTCGTGGCCGAAGCCGGCCGCCGCCGCACTTTCGCGGTCATCAGCCACCCGGACGCGGGCAAGTCGACCCTGACCGAGGCGCTCGCCCTGCACGCGCAGGTGATCAGCGAGGCCGGCGCCGTGCACGGCAAGGGCTCCCGGCGCGGCGTCACCAGCGACTGGATGGCGATGGAGCGGGACCGCGGGATCTCGATCACCTCGGCGGTGCTGCAGTTCAGCTATCGCGACGCGGTGGTCAACCTGCTCGACACTCCCGGCCACGCGGACTTCTCCGAGGACACCTACCGGGTGCTGGCGGCGGTCGACGCCGCCGTGATGTTGCTCGACGCCGCCAAGGGCCTCGAGCCGCAGACTCTCAAGCTGTTCGCGGTCTGCCGTGACCGTGGCGTGCCGATCATCACATTCGTCAACAAGTGGGACCGGCCGGGTCGCGAGCCGTTCGAGCTGCTCGACGAGATCGAGCAGGCGATCGGGCTGCGGCCGACACCGTTGACCTGGCCGGTCGGCATCGCCGGGGACTTCCGCGGCGTGGTCGACCGCCGCGCCGGCCACTACATCAGCTTCACCCGTACGGCCGGCGGTGCCTCGGCCGCGCCCGAGGAGGTCATGACCGCCGAGCGGGCCGCGGCCAAGGAAGGCGCCGCCTGGGACACCGCTCAGGAGGAGCTCGGCCTGCTTGACGCGATCGAGGCCGACTTCGACCCGGTGACCTACCGGGCCGGCACGTCGACGCCGGTGCTGTTCGGCTCCGCCCTGTCCAACTTCGGCGTCAAGCTGCTGCTCGACACCCTGCTTGAGCTGGCGCCCACACCCGAGGCCCGGATCGACGACGAGGGTGCGGCCCGGCCGATCGACGACGACTTCTCCGGCTTCGTCTTCAAGGTCCAGGCCAACATGGACCGCGCCCACCGCGACCGGATCGCCTTCGTCCGGGTCTGCTCCGGCCGGTTCGAACGCGGGATGGTCGCCACGCATGCCGAGAGCGGCAAGCCGTTCGCGACCAAGTACGCCCACGCCGCGTTCGGCCAGCAGCGGACCACCCTCGATGTTGCCTACCCCGGCGACGTCGTGGGCCTGGTCAACACCGGGGCCCTGCGGGTCGGCGACACGTTGTTCCAGGGCAAGCCGGTCCGCTATCCGCCGATCCCTTCGTTCGCACCTGAGCACTTCGCGACCGTACGGGCCAAGGACTTCGGCCGGTTCAAGCAGTTCCGCCGCGGTGTCGCCCAGCTCGCCGAGGAGGGCGTGGTCCAGGTGCTGCGCTCGGACTTCCGCGGCGAAGCGACCCCGGTGCTGGCGGCCGTCGGGCCGATGCAGTTCGAGGTCGTGACCCACCGGCTGGCCGAGGAGTTCGGCGCCGAAGCCGTGCTCGACCAGCTCGGCTACTCCATCGCGATGCGGACCGACGAGGCGAGCGCGGTGACGCTGCGCACGATCAGCGGCATCGAGGTGCTCACCCGGGTCGTCGACGAGGCCCTGCTCGCACTCTTCCCGGACAAGTGGCGGCTGGCCTGGGTCCAGCGCCAGCATCCGGACGCGCTGCTCGAGCCGCTGGTCGCCGCCACCAGCTGAGGCGCGCGGCGATCCGGTCGGCGCGATGAATCCGCGCCGTTGCCGGGGTCTCAACGTCATGGGCGCGCGATGCTGGCGCGCACCGGTCCCGTACGCCCGCGGAGGAGGCGTCATGCCGAACTACATGCTGCTGCTCTATTCCGCCGAGGTTGACGAGGCGGGGCAGGCGGAGAGGGACGCCGAGATGCCGGAGTGGCTCGCGATAGGCGAACGCCTGGAGGGTGCCGGCCTGCTCGTGGCGAACGCCCGGCTGCATCCCGTGGCTGCGGCGACGACGGTCCGCGTACGGGAAGGCGCCACGGAGGTCTTCGACGGGCCGTTCGCGGTCACCAAGGAGATCCTCGTCGGCTACTACCTGCTGAACTGTTCGGATCTCGACGAGGCGCTGGGGCAGGCCGCTCGGCTGCCCCTCGCACGCTACGGGTCGGTCGAGGTGCGGCCGGTCATGGACATCCCGACGCCCGGCCCCGTTGCAGCCCAACCGGCGTGAGTCCTCCCGGCGAGCGGCCGACGCAGGTAGCCGACCCGGTTGCCGCCGCGATCGACCGCGCTTTTCGTGACGAGCGGGCGGCCGTCCTGGCGACGTTGATCCGGCAGGTCGGCGATTTTCAGCTTGCCGAGGACGCGGTGCAGGACGCCTTCCTGTCGGCCGTCGGGGCCTGGCGGCGGGACGGGGTCCCGGCGAACCCGGGGGCCTGGATCACGGTTGCGGCACGCCGGAAGGCGATCGATCGCGTGCGTAAGGATCGTTCGCTTGCAGATCGTGTCGAACGCTTGGCCGAGCTGGTGCGTCTGGACGCGCAGGAGGAACCGTCGGTGAGCGAAGCCGGCCCCATCGTCGATGACCGGCTCCGGCTGATCTTCACCTGCTGCCACCCGGCTCTCGATCTGTCTGCGCAGGTCGCTTTGACTCTCCGGGTGCTCGGCGGCCTGTCCACCGGTGAGATCGCCAGGGCGTTCCTGGTCGGCGAACCCACTATGGGCAAGCGGATCGTGCGCGCCAAGCGCAAGATCGCCGATGCGCACATTCCCTATCGCGTGCCCACGGAGGACCAGCTTCCCGACCGCCTGCGCGGCGTGCTGCGGGTCGTCTACCTCATCTTCAACGAGGGCTACGCCGCGAGTGAGGGCGATCGCCTGGTGCGTGAGGAGCTGTGCAGCGAGGCGATCCGGCTGGAGCTGCTGATGTGCCGGCTGATGCCGGACGATGCCGAGGTGTGGGGGCTGCTGGCGTTGATGCTGCTGCACGACGCGCGCCGCGAGGCCCGCGTCGACGCGGCCGGACGCTACGTGCCGCTGGAGCACCAGGACCAGTCATTGTGGGATCGGGACCAGATCGCGAATGGACTTCGCTCGCTCGAACGGGCCGCGCGACTGAGGCGGCCAGGCGAGTACCAGCTGCAGGCAGCGATCACAGCGTTGCACCTCCAGGCCCCCGACTCCGGCGGAACGGACTGGGCGCAGGTTGCGGCTCTCTACGGCGAGCTGCTCAAGCTCAGCCCGTCCCCTGTTGTCGAGCTCAACTACGCGGCCGCCGTCGGGTTCGCCGCTGGGCCCGAGGCGGGTCTCGCGCTGCTCGAGCCGCTGCTCGATGTCCCGGCGCTCGCCGGCTACCAGCCGCTGTACGCGGCGCACGCCGACCTGCTCCGGCGCACCGGCGATGCAGCCGGCGCGGCGGGCGCGTACGAGCGGGCGATCGCTCTCAGCGCCAACGCCGTGGAACGCACCGAGCTCGAGCGACGGCTCCGGGTGCTGACGGCCGGCTGAGCACGGCAGCAAGGTTCGATGGTGCGCCCAAAGTTGGCGCGCCCGGGCGTGATGACGGCGGCGGGCGGCTCCTCGGCAATCTCGGCTGCCTGCTCCACGGGCAGACCGCCCGTCCGGTACGGTGCAGGTCCGTCACCCTCCCTCGGCTCTAACTCGGCCGAGTGGGCAGCCTCTGCCGCCGGCTCGAAGACGGCTTCAATGACGCAGTAGCCGCCCCGGTTCCGAACCAACCGTCCGGACATAGCAATTGGGATTCGTACGGCGATGGACGTCCCATCGATGGGACCTCGCCGGGACGCTCCGGTCGGGGTTCGTTGGCCGTCTTCACCCATGCGCCATGCAGTCGCCCGGTGGGGCATCGGTCGAGGGGGCGCGCCCGGGCATGGGGACGAGGTTCATGATCAACAGCCGAAGGGCGCAGGAACGGATTCCCCGCGGTCCTAAGCCGAACCTCAACCGGCACGACGGCCGCAGGTCAACGGTGTGCCGGTCAGGGTTCGCCATCCGGGGGACCAGGTGTGCTGCTTGGCCTGGCGATCTTCTGCCGCTAGAAACTGCCCGTCGCTGCTGGCAGGATCAGGGGATGGCGTACTGCGCAGCAGAAGCCGTTCGTCCGCGACGTCGATCAGGGGGCAGCATGCCGTACCGGTTCAACCCACCACCTGGATGGCCGGCACCTCCCCAAGGCTGGTCGCCAGGAACCGACTGGCAGCCCGACCCCAGTTGGCCAGCACCGCCCGAGGGCTGGTCACTGTGGATCGAAGACGCACCGAGCAAGAAGACGCTGAAGCGCGCGGCAAACGCGAAGACTCGCGATGTCGCGACCAACCTTGTCACCAACGACAGCCGGGCTCCGGGTGGCGGAGACGAGCTGTGGAGATCTCAGTCAAAGGCAATGGTCGGGCCGAGCGCCGGCCGCTACCGGCTGACGACGATGATGCTGTTCTTCGAGAAGGGCGTCTTGTCAACGAAGGCTCAGCAGATCCCGATCGCCGACGTGTGGGACGTCGACGTCAGACAGTCGATGACGCAGAAGGCGCGCGGTGTCGGCGACGTCATACTGCATGTCGCCCGGCCCCAAGGCCGCGAACTGGTTGTGCTCGAAGACATCCCGGACTTCCGCGAGGCGCAGATACTGATCAACCAGACCAGCCACCAGGCGCGAATGCGCCTCCAGGAGCGTCAAGCGACGTTGCAGAACACCCATCGCTACGAACACGTTCAGCCCGGAGCGCCGTTGCCACCGATCGGCGCCCCCCAACTGCCACCTCCACCGCCTGCGCCGAAGCCGACACAGCCCGCTCTCGAGACGGTCTACGTGCCACTCGCCCTCGAGGCAGCTGCGGACCCTGTTGAGCAGCTGAGGCGACTTCGCCAGGTCCGTGATCAGGACCTCATAACCGATTCGGAGTACGAGGCCAAGAAGAGGGACATCCTCGAGCGAATGTAGTCACCCGACGCAGTCAACGATCGGTCGAACTCACCGACCCTCGACCGGAAACCGGCCCCTCAGCGGGACAGGACGACCGGCGCCTGCGCCGCCGGCGAAGGGCGTGCCGGCCGCGGTTCGCTGGCCGGCACGGCCCACATGCGTGAGATGCGGCTGCGTTGTCGCCGCGATGGAGACCAAAGGCCCCCAGCGGGCCGCAGGAAGCGGACAGGTTTTGTTGTCGGCGACGGGTCCGCTTGCGGGGCGGGTAAGGCGGGGTAAGACACGCTGAGATTGAATTGACGAAGGGACGAGCCTGATGGCAGAGAACCTGACTACGACCGCGCAACGCATCGCGACCGAAGCCCACGCCGGGCAGACAGACAAGGCCGGGCAGCCCTACATCGGCCACCCGGGTCGTGTTGCAGCACGCCTGACCGGTGACGAGCAGGCCGAGGCCGCAGCCTGGCTGCACGACGTGCTCGAAGACACCCAGACGACCGCCACGGACCTCGCCGCGCAAGGAATCCCGGCCACCGTCGTCGCAGCCGTCGAAGCGCTCACCAGAGGAAACGGCGAGCCGCCCGACTACTACTACGCCCGCGTCGCAGCCAACCCCCTCGCGCTGAAGGTGAAGCAGGCAGACATCGCGGACAACGCCGACCCGGAACGACTGGCGCACCTCGACCCGGCCGTACGGGAACGTCTCACGGCGAAGTACGACCACGCCCGCGTCGTGCTTGGCCAGCTCCCTGCCGGCCAACGTGTGTAGACCCGCCGGGGACGGTGGCGGCGGGCGATGCCTCAGGACCCCCGGGAGCTGCGCCGACTGAACCCGGACCGGCTCAATCCGGTGACAGCACCCCACCGCCCCAGTCGCCGATCGACAATTGCAACAGGCTGACCGGCCTGAGCGAAGGCCGACCTGCTCGCCCGTACGGTGTGCCGGTCAGGGTTCGATCCTCGGAGCAGCATGCCCTCGCCCGGCTGGGGATCGGCGACTGCGACGAGCTGGAAGCCCTGTGTCTGCCGTAAGCAGGACCGACTGAGCGGTGCGGGTCGGGTTCACTACTCGAACCGTGGGGTGAGGCGATCGCCGTCCCAGTCCCAGATGAGCTTGGGAGCCGCGGCGAGGTGCGTCGGCGGTCGCGAGGTGAGTTCGCGAAGCCATCTCGCGGTCTCCGGCAGCGCCTGCATCGTCATGGCCTCGTGCACACTTTGGCGGTTCGCTCGAGAGACCGGCTCTACCGTCACGTCGTATTGACGCTCGGTCTCGACCACCCACGCGGCGTAGCACTTGATAGTCAGTGGGGTGGTGCTGGGCTTCTTCAACCATGCGTACCAACTCGTGCCGCCCGGGCCGTAGTTCGACGCCCCGATACCCAGGGCCGATTCGATCTCGGTCGACTTCAGCGGCCAAGCCAAATCGGGGTGCAGGTCCCGCTTCTTGCTGGCCGTCACCGTGTCCTCCCGATCCGACTTGAGTGTCGCCATGCTCGTCGGGTGCACCCGGCGCCACGTAAGCCTCGGGTGCGCCCGCGCCTGTCGTTGAGCGTAGCGGCGCGCTCCCGGTCACCGATCGTTCAGCGGACACCTCTGGGCGTGTCCACGATCCGCCTCTGTACCCACTCGCACCTGCTCCTTCGCCTCGTGGTCACTTCGAGGGCGCGTGCTTGGCGTTCCGGGACAGGCGTGGGTCGCTGGCGTTCACCGGCGTCAGCGACTTCGCGAACGCCTTGATCTGGGCGTCAGTGACGCCGGCGGCAGAGACGGTGACCCAGCTCCCCGGGTTTTGCTGCCACGCCAGCATCGCAATCGTCTTGCTGCCCGTTGAACTCCGGCTCAGCAGGATCGCTTCGTGCCCTTGGATGTCGAGCAGGGGAGTGGGCTGTCCGGAGCGGGCGGCGTCGGAGGTGGTCGACTCCTGCCGGGAGGCAACCGAGAGGTTGAACGTTCCGGCCGCCGAGGTGTAGGTCGCGTAGAAGATGGGATGCTCGGCGGTGTCGTTCAGCGGCACGCTCGCTTGCGCCACCATGCCGGCTGGAACTGTGGTCGGGTCGACCCCCGCGGAGTCGCCGAGCGTGAGGCCTTCGGCGATCGCCAACATCTGGATTGTGGTGAGTCCGTTCGCGGACAGCTTCCACCCCCGCCCGTCCGGCTCGGTCCACTCGAGCCAGGCACCGGTTCCGGGGCCGTCCTGCAGCCTTCCGGTTGTGCCCCTGACGGCGACGGTCATCGGCGCCGGGTCGTAGGTGGAGTCGTAGGTGGACTTGTCCGGCCCTGCCGGGCCGGTGACCGCGAACGCCCTGGTGATGGTTCCATGGTCGACGCTGCGGTAGACGATCGGAATGGCGGTGCGCGTGCAGGTCTCCTTGTCCATGCGCGCCAGCAGCGGGCCGGCCAGTCGATAGGCGCTGCTACTGCTGAGCAGTACGGAGCCGGCGACCGCCGAGACCGGCATCGGCCGGGCGAACCCGCCGTAGCACTGCGCGGCCAAGCCCCCCGCGCCCGGCCGACCCTCACCGGTGAACACTGTCCAGGACATCGTGGACACCAGACCGGTGATGGAGACCGCGACAACCGCTCCTGCGCTGACCGCACCGAGGCGCCGCCGGCGGTGCCCCCGGGTAACCCGGTGCGCCGCACCCACCAGGTCGTCGGCGCGCGGGGCGTGGTCGGCCGCCTCGCGCATCAGCTGCTGTAGTTCGGTCATGGCCTGCCGATCCTCTCGCCGTCGTATTCGGGTGGTCCGCCGTCGGACACGACGTCCAGCAGGCCGCGGAGCTTGGCCAAGCCGCGGGACACCTGGGACCGGACGGTGGCCGCAGAGCACTGCAGGATGTCCGCGATCTGGTCGTCCGGCAGGTCCTCGAGATAGCGCAGCACTACCGCCGCGCGCTGCCGAGGTGGCAGCTGCCGCAGCAACGAGACGAGCTCGGCCCTGCGGTCACTGGCGCCAATGGCGTCGGTAGTAGGCCCGGTCGGAAGTGTCGCAGTCGCGATCTCCCGGCGACCCCAGCGCCGCCACACCGACGTCCGTTCGTTGAGCATTGCCCGCCTCAAGTAGGCGTCCGGATTGTCCCTGGCGATTCGGCCCCAGGACAGCAGGGCCCGCCCCAACACCGATTGCACGACGTCCTGCGCTGCCATCCGGTCACAGGTGATCAGGTACGCAACGCGCAGCAGCCGATCACCGTTGGCCGTGACGTACTCCGCGAAGTCTTCGTCGTCGCGCACGGCCTCCCCCTCTGCCCAGCCTCACCCCCAACACGTCGTGACAGCGTCGACTGTTGCATGACGCACCCGAATCGTTCCGCAGCTGGCCGGGCGACGGCGTCGTCGGGTCTCCGGGTTCGACCGACCGGTCCGGCCCACTGAGGCACAGAGAGCCCGGATGCACGGCCACCAGCCGTTCAACCGTCGCAGTTCTCGGTCCTCCACTGGCACGCCGTTCTGCCGGCCGGCAGCGTTGCCCGAGGGATTCAGACCCTCGCAGTCGGCGATCGGCGGCTTGAGCGTCACGGCGAGCTGGTCCGGCAAGCGAGATGATGCGCGCCGACAAGCTGCCTTGTGGGAGAGTCCAACGATGCATACCAAGGACGACCTCACGACCGCATGCGGTGGCCTCGCCGGACTGTTCTTCGGCCTTGCCGCCTTTCGACCGGTCGCGGCGTCCCTCACGCACCAGTGGGTCAACACGCTCACCGCCGCCATGGCCGGGCTGTTGGCCATCCTCGTAGCCTTCGCGGTTCGTCGCTGGGCGCAACGGCTGCCCTGACTGCTGGCCCCGGCGTCAAGCGGCGATTGGCTTGAGGCCGCGCCACGCACCGAGACCGGCTCGTCGGTCGCAAGTGCCGATGGGCGATCGGGACGGCCATTCGTCCCGGTGCGGGACCTCATCGGGACGAGGCCATCCGTACGGCGGCCGTCGACCCACTGGTGTGCCGGTCGGGGTTCGTCAACCGGAGGTGTCATACGTGCTTCGCTTCAACCGAGGGTCCACGGGCCAACGACGGCAGATATCGAGGCGGGCGGGGCTTGACCACCCCTAGGTAGAGTACGACCATGTTCGTGTGCCGAGTCCACGGATGACGATCCCCACCCAGCGGGTGCTGCGTGCTCTGCTCGCCGAGCCGACCCGCGAGCGCTACGGCGTGGAGATCGGCGCCGAG
>JAWWOO010000066.1:0-77130 GCA_033851545.1 Frankiales bacterium
CCATGGGCCCCCCCGGTGCGGGGGGGGGGGGCGGCGCCCGGCCCCCCGCCCCACGGGTCCGGGGTTACTCGCTGCCGTTGAACTGGTGATCGACGTTCCCGGGTCCGTCCGCGTGACCTCCAGGGCCGTCCGTCTCCGTGCTGGGCGCCTCGGGCGACTCGGCTCCGGCCTTCTCCGTGGTGGAGGTGGCCGTGTCGGGAGTGGTCTGGTCACCCTGCTGCAGCGTGTCGCCGTCGACCCCGGTGCTTGGCGCCTCGGGAGCAGGGGCAGTGGCTGCCGGAACCGCTGCGACCTTTGACACCGCGGGCTGACTGATGACGCCGGTCACGGAGGCATGCGTAACGGTTGGGGCCTTGACGGTGGGTGCCTGAGCGTGTCCGCTGGAGGCGTAGGCTGCGCCGGTCCCCAACGCTGTGGCGGCCAGGGTGGACCCGGCGGCCAGGGCGATGGTACGGCTCTTGAACTTCCTCATGTGTCGAGCCTTTCTGTTTCGCTGATTCCGGCGGAGGGGCTCCGCGGGACCTGTTCAGGTTGCGACGGGCCGGCTGAACCCCCGCTGAGGCTTGCTGAGAGAGTGCTCAGGCTCATCTCCCTACGCTGGGACGTTGGTCCGCCTGGGAGGAGAGCCGTGGCACGGGTGCTCGTCGTGGAAGATGAGGCAACCATCGCCGACGCGATCGCCCGTGGGCTCGGGGCCGAAGGATTCGCGGTGGATCTCGCCGGCGATGGTGAAATGGGCCTGTGGAAGGCGACCAGCCAGCCGTACGACGTGGTGCTGCTGGACGTCATGCTTCCGGTGTTGTCCGGTTACGAAGTGCTGAAGGGGATGCGCGCCGCTGCGGTGTGGACCCCCGTGTTGATGGTCACGGCGAAGGACGGCGAGTACGACATCGCCGATGCCTTGGACATCGGTGCCGACGACTACCTCACCAAGCCGTTCAGCTTCGTAGTTCTCGTGGCGCGGGTCCGCGCCCTGTACCGCCGCGGTGGCCGGGAACGGCCGGCGGTGCTCACCGCCGGTGATCTCGTCCTCGACCCGGCCCGGCGGCGCTGCGAGCGGGCCGGTGTGGAGGTGCGTCTCACGGCCCGGGAGTTCTCGGTCCTGGAGGCACTCATGCGACGAGTCGGCGAGGTGGTGTCGAAGACCGAGCTACTCCAGCAGGTGTGGGACGAGCACTTCGACGGTGATCCCAATGTGGTAGAGGTCTACGTCGGCTACCTCCGTCGCAAGCTCGACGCGCCCTTCGGCCGGCACACGATCAGCACGGTTCGCGGCGCCGGCTATCGGCTCAACAGCGACGGCGGCTAGCCCATGACCAGGGGATGGCCGTCGTGGTCGCTGCGAGCTCGCCTGACCGTCGCCGCGACGGTGACGATCGCCGTTGTGCTGGTCCTGGCGAGTCTCCTGCTGTTGTGGCGGGTGCACGCCAGTCTCCTCGCGAGTGTTGACGACACTGCACGACGCGAGTCGTTGGCCGTAGCCGACCAGGTCAACGGCGCCACGCATCCGAAGCTGGCCCTCCCGGTGGGACAGTCGGAGGCGGTCCAGGTTCTCGACGGCACCGGTCACGTGGTGGCCTCCTCCGCCTCCATCGAGGGAGAGCCGGCGATGTTCTCCTTCTCACCCGACCCGGGCCGGCTGAACCCGCAGCTTCGCACCGTCGGTGCGACCCCCCTCGGTGACGGCCCGTCCCGAGTGGCGATCGTGGCGACAAGCCGCACTCCCCGTTACCAGGTCTTCGTGGTCATCCCGCTGAACCAGGTCTCCACAAGCACCGCCAAGTTGGTCGCGGCACTGAGTGCTGGAGTGCCGGCCCTGCTGGCACTGCTCGCCGGTGCCACGTGGTTGTTGACCGGGAGAGCACTGCGACCGGTGGAGCGGCTGCGGCGGCAAGCCGCAGATATCACCGTGACGGACCTGCAGCGGCGGGTCGACGTACCCTCCGGCGGCGGAGAGCTCGGCCGTCTGGCCGACACCCTCAATGACCTGCTTGACCGCTTGGACACCTCGTTGGGCCGGCAGCGGCGGTTTGTCGCTGATGCCGCCCACGAGCTGCGGAGTCCGGTCGCGGCCATCCGTGCTCAGCTCGAGGTCAACGACCGGGTGAACCACGTGGGGAAGCCGGCAGCGGTGACCGCCGAGAGCGTCCGGCTGTCCCAGCTCGTCGAGGACCTGCTCGCCCTCGCGCAGCTGGATGCCAGCCCACAACCCCGGGCGGAACCCGTCGACCTCGACGACCTCGCGTTCGCCGAGGTCGCCCTGCTGCGGCACCGGACCACGATCGCAGTCGACACGCGGTCGGTGCGCCCGGCCCAGGTCATCGGCGACCCGGGCCTGTTGAGCCGGGCACTGCGTAACCTGCTGGACAACGCCGCCCGGTACGCGGCGAGCCAGATCAGCGTCATGGTCGGGGTCGTCGGCGACCACGCCGAGATCGTCGTGGCCGACGACGGCCCGGGCATCCCCGCCGCTGACCGGCTGCGGGTGCTGGAGAGGTTCACCCGTCTCGACACGGCCAGAGCCCGCGACAGCGGCGGAGTCGGACTCGGACTGGCCATCGTCAACGATGTCGTGACCGTCCACCGTGGCCGTATCGCGATCAGTGACAACCATCCCGGTGCTCGCGTGACGATGACGTTTCCACTGCCAGCCGTCACCGAACGGGCACGCGGAGGATGAGGGCGTCGCCTTGGCCGCCACCACCGCACAGCCCGGCCGCGCCGATACCGCCGCCGCGGCGGCCCAGCTCGAGCGCGAGGTGCAGGACGAGTCGGGCCCCGGACATGCCGATCGGGTGCCCGAGGGCGATGGCACCACCGTTGACGTTGACCCGCTCGTCGTCGAGGCCGAGGTCATGCATCGACTGCAGTGCCACAGCGGCGAAGGCCTCGTTGATCTCGATCAGCATCAGGTCGGAGAGCGAGAGCCCCTCCCGTTGAAGAGCCCGGGTGATGGCCCGTGAGGGCTGGGACAGCAGGGAGTTGTCCGGTCCGGCAACGACGCCGTGCGCGCCGATCTCGGCCAGCACCGGCAGGCCGCGCTCGGCCGCGGTCGTGGCCGAGGTGACGACCACTGCACAGGCCCCGTCGGAGATCTGCGACGACGAACCGGCGGTGATGGTCCCGTCGGCGCCGAACGCCGGCCTCAATCCGGCCAGTCCCTCGGCCGTCGTGTCGGGACGGATGCCCTCGTCGGCGCTCACCAGGGTCGGCTCGCCGCGCCGCTGCCGGATCGGCACCGCGACGAGCTCCTCGTCGAAGATGCCGTTCGCCCGCGCCTTCGCCGCCCGCTGGTGTGACTGCGCCGAGAAGGCGTCCTGGTCCGTACGGGAGATCTGGGTGCCCACGTGCCGCTCGGTGGCAGCACCCATCGCGATGTGGTCGAAGGGGTCGGTCAGGCCGTCGTACGCCGTCGAGTCCAGCAGCTCGACCGAGCCGTACTTGTAGCCCTGCCGCGACTTCGGCAGCAGGTGTGGCGCGTTGGTCATCGACTCCATGCCGCCGGCGACGACGATGTCGAACTCCCCGGCCCGGATCAGCTGGTCGGCCAACGCGATGGCATCCAGGCCGGACAGGCACACCTTGTTGATCGTCAGCGCCGGCACACTCATCGGGATCCCGGCAGCGACCGCGGCCTGCCTCGCCGGGATCTGCCCGGCGCCGGCCTGCAGCACCTGGCCCATGATCACGTAGTCGACGTCGGTGCCGTCGATGCCGGCCCGTTCCAGCGCCGCCCGGATGGCGATGCCGCCGAGGTCGACGCTCGACAGCGTGGACAGGCCGCCGAGCAGCTTGCCGATGGGCGTGCGTGCTCCGCCGACGATCACCGATCCGCTGCCCAGTGCCATGTCTCAGCCCTCCATCGCGACGGTCAGGGTGGTGCCGGTGGCGGCGATGACCTCGTCGACCGTCACCCCGGGTGCGGTCTCCCGCAGCAACAAGCCGTCCGGCGTGACATCCAGCACGGCCAGGTCGGTGATGATTCGGTCGACGCATCCCTTGCCGGTCAACGGAAGTGTGCACTCATCGAGGATCTTCGGCTCACCGTCCCGGGAACGGTGCTCCATCATCGCGATGACTCGCTTGGCCCCGTGGACCAGGTCCATCGCGCCGCCCATGCCCTTGACCATCTTGCCGGGGATCATCCAGTTGGCCAGGTCGCCGCGGCCACTGACCTGCATCGCGCCGAGGACCGCAACGTCGATGTGGCCACCGCGGATCATCCCGAACGAGGCCGCCGAGTCGAAGAAGCTCGATCCGGCAAGCACTGTCACGGTCTCCTTGCCGGCGTTGATGAGATCGGCGTCGACGTCCTCCTCGTACGGGTAGGGGCCGGTGCCGAGGATGCCGTTCTCGCTCTGCAGCACCACCGTTACCCCCGGCGGCAGGAAGTTCGACACCAGCGTCGGCATGCCGATGCCGAGGTTGACGTACTGGCCGTCGCGCAGCTCCAGAGCCACCCGCGCCGCGAGGTCGTCCCTGGAGAACGTCATGAGGCACGCGCCGTGACGGTGCGCCGCTCGATGTTCTTGACCGCATCGGGGGTGTGCACGACCCGCTGCACGAAGATCCCGGGGGTGTCGATCTCGTCGGGGTCGAGCTCACCCGGCTCGACCAGGACCTCGACCTCCGCGATCGTGATCCGGCCGGCCGTCGCGCACAGCGGGTTGAAGTTCCGCGCCGTCTTGCGATAGACCAGATTGCCGTGCCGGTCGCCCTTCCAGGCGTGGACGAGCGCGAAGTCGGTGACGATCCCGTGCTCGAGCACGTACCACACTCCCTCGAACTCGCGGACCTCTTTCGGCTCGCTCAGCAGCGCCACTGACCCGTCGGCGGCATAGCGGCGCGGCAGCCCGCCCTCGGCCACCTGGGTTCCGATGCCGGCAGGGGTGTAGAACGCCGGAATGCCAGCCCCACCGGCACGGAGCCGCTCCGCGAGCGTCCCCTGGGGCGTGAACTCGACCTCGAGCTCGCCGCTCAGGTAGAGACGCGCGTACTCCTTGTTCTCCCCGACGTAGGAGCCGGTGTGCCGGCGGATCCGGCCGGCCTCCAGCAGCACGCCGAGCCCGATCCCGTCGACACCGCAGTTGTTGCTCACTGTCTCGAGGTCGGTTGCACCTTGTGCCAGCAACGCGTCGATCAGCACGGTGGGGATGCCGCAGAGCCCGAATCCCCCGAGGGCGATGGAGGCGCCGTCCGCGATGTCCGCGAGCGCCGCCTCGGCCGAGCCGATCACCTTGTCCATGGGCCCTCCGTACGGTCACCGTTGACTTCTCCATTCTGGCACCCCGGCGGCGCCGGGGAATACTGAGGACGAAGGGGTGACATGCTGGTCGTCCCGCGCTTGACCGAGCTGGAGGTACGGCCGCTGTGATCGAGCACGTCGTCGAGGTTCAGCCGGCGGGGCAGCGGCTGGCGACCGAGGACCAGCTGGCCTGGCGGCTGGCGGCGGTGGCGACCGACCCGGTCGAGGTCGACGACGACGTCGCCGAGATGATCGTGAACCGGGTCATCGACAACGCCGGAGTGGCCGTCGCCTCCGTACGGCGGACACCGGTGGTGAACGCGCGCGCGCAGGCGCTGCGGCATCCGGCCGTGCCCGGTGCAAGCGTGTTCGGGGCTGTTGGTCGGTTCTCGGCGGAGTGGGCGGCGTGGGCCAACGCGGTGGCGGTGCGCGAGCTGGACTTCCACGACACGTTCCTCGCGGCGGAATACTCCCATCCCGGTGACAACATCCCGCCGATCCTCGCGGTCGCCCAGCACCGCGGTGTCTCGGGGGCGGACGTCGTCCGGGGTCTCGCCGCCGCGTACGAGGTGCAGATCGACCTCGCGACCGGGATCTCCCTGCACGCGCACAAGATCGACCACGTCGCGCACCTCGGGCCCTCGGTGGCCGCCGGCATCGGTGCGATGCTGCGGCTGCCCACCGAAACCGTCTACCAGGCGATCCAGCAGGCGCTGCACACGACGACCGCCACCCGGCAATCGCGCAAGGGTGAGATCTCCAGCTGGAAGGCCTACGCGCCCGCCTTTGCCGGCAAGGTGGCGATCGAAGCCGTCGACCGGGCCATGCGCGGCGAGACCTCTCCGTCGCCGATCTACGAGGGCACGGACGGCGTCGTCGCCCAACTGCTCGACGGACCGGCGGCGCACTACACGGTGCCATTGCCCGACAAGGGCGAGTCCAAGCGGGCGATCCTGGCGTCGTACACCAAGGAGTACTCCGCGGAGTACCAGAGCCAGGCGCTCATCGACCTGGCGCTGCGGCTGCGCGGCAAGGTCGGCAACCTCGCCGACGTGCGTTCGATCGAGATCCACACCAGCCATCACACGCACTTCGTGATCGGTACGGGCGCTCAGGACCCGCAGAAGATGGACCCGCTGGCGAGCCGCGAGACGCTGGACCACTCGCTGATGTACATCTTCGCCGTCGCGCTCGAGGACGGTGCGTGGCACCACGAGGCGTCCTACTCCCGGGAGCGGGCGACCCGGGCGAGCACCGTGGCGCTGTGGCACAAAGTCAGCACCTGCGAGGATCCGGAGTGGACCCGTCGCTACCACCTGACCGATCCACGGGAGAGGGCGTTCGGCGGGCGGGTCGTCATCACCCTCGACGACGGCACCGTCATCGAGGACTCGCTGGCCGTTGCCGACGCCCATCCGATGGGAGCACGTCCGTTCGGGCGTGAACAATACGTCGACAAGTTCCGGACGCTCGCACTGGGCATCGTCAGCGAGGCCGATCAGCGGCGTTTTCTCTCGGCTGCGCAAGGACTTTCCCGGCTCGGTACGGCGGAGCTCGCCAGCCTGTTCCCCGCTGTCGCACCGGACCAGCTGCTGGGGCTGCACCCGAAGGAAGGCCTGTTGTGAGACCCGGTCTGCAGGTTTCGCCGGCGCAGCGCCGAGCCAACTTCCGGGAGATGTTGGGCAGCGGTCGTCTGCTGCGGTTCCCCGGCGCGATCAGCCCGCTCACCGCCGTGCTCGTCGAGGAGCTCGGCTTCGACGGCTGCTACGTCTCCGGCGCAGCCCTGTCGGCCGACCTCGCGCTGCCGGACATCGGGTTGACGACGCTGAGCGAGGTCGCCGACCGCGGTGAGCAGATTGCCGGCGCCACCGACCTGCCGACCTTCATCGACGCGGACACCGGCTTCGGCGAGCCGATGAACGTCGCCCGTACGATCCAGACGCTGGAGGACCGGGGGCTCGCCGGCTGCCACATCGAGGATCAGGTCAATCCCAAGCGCTGCGGTCACCTGGACGGCAAGACGGTGGTGCCGCCCGAGGAGATGATCCGGCGCATCCGGGCGGCCGCGTCCGCCCGCCGCGACCCCAACTTCGTCATCTGCGCCCGCACCGATGCCCGCGCCATCGAGGGCCTCGACGCCGCGATCGAGCGGGCGCGCGCCTACGTCGCCGCCGGTGCCGACATGGTCTTCCCCGAGGCGCTCGCAGACGAGGCGGAGTACGAGGCATTTCGAGCAGCGGTCGACGTACCGTTGCTGGCCAACATGACCGAGTTCGGGAAGTCCAAGCTGCTGTCAGCGACGACGCTGGAGTCGCTGGGCGTCAACGTGGTCATCTATCCGGTTACCCTCCTGCGCCTGGCCATGCAGGCGATCGAGGACGGTCTGCGGACGATCCTGGCCGAGGGCAGCCAGGAGTCGATCGTGCCGAAGATGCAGACCCGCAAACGGTTGTACGAGCTGCTCCACTACGACGACTACTCGGCCTTCGACTCCGACATCGTCAACTTCCGTCTCTAGCAGCACGGGGAAGGACTGTCATGGCCGCAGATCCCGAAGTCTTCAAGGGGCTGGCCGGGGTCGTCGTCGACACCACTGCGGTGTCGATGGTCAACGCCGAGACCAACTCGCTGACCTACCGCGGCTACCCGGTGCAGCAGCTCGCCGCCTACTGCAGCTTCGAGGAGGTCGCTTACCTGATCTGGTACGGCGAGCTGCCGACGGCGCAACAGCTCGAGGAGTTCGTACGGGCCGAGCGGGGGCAGCGCATCGTCGACGCCGGGATCTTCGACGTGCTGTCGGCCTTGCCGGTGGACTGTCACCCGATGGACGTCGTACGCACGGCGGTCAGCGTCATCGGCGCGAATGATCCCACGCCCACCGACCTCAGCGTGTCGGCAAACCTGGCTCGATCGCTGAGCCTGATGGCAAAGCTGCCGTCGATCGTGGCTTTCGACCAGAGGCGCCGCCGTGGCCAGGCGCCTATCGCGCCCGATTCCCAGCTGGGGTTCGCCGCCAACTTCCTGCAGATGTGCTTCGGGTCCGTACCGGAGCCGGAGATCGTGAACGCCTTCGAGGTCTCGATGGTGCTCTATGCAGAGCACGGCTTCAACGCCTCCACCTTCACGGCCCGGGTCGTGACCTCCACCGGGTCCGATCTCCACAGCGCCGTCACGGCGGCGGTCGGCGCGCTGAAAGGACCGTTGCACGGCGGGGCCAACGAGGCCGTGATGTACATGCTGCTCGAGATCGAGGAGCCGGCAGCGGCCGCCCAGTGGATCCATGACGCCCTCGCGCGCAAGGCCAAGATCATGGGCTTCGGGCACCGCGTCTACAAGCACGGGGACTCGCGGGTTCCCACCATGGCGGCGTCGCTGGATCGGGTCGCCACGGCGCTCGGGGCGGACAAGCTGCTTGCCCTTTCCGTGGCGGTTCAGGAAGCCATGTTGGCCGAGAAGAACATCCATCCCAACCTCGACTTCCCGACCGGGCCGGCCTACCACCTGATGGGCTTCGACATCCCGATGTTCACGCCACTGTTCGTGCTGAGTCGCATCACCGGCTGGACGGCGCACATCATCGAGCAGCAGGAGGCGAACTCGCTCATCAGGCCGTTGAGCAAGTACATCGGCCCGGCTGAGCGATCCGTCACCCGGTGACGGTGCGCGACCCGGCCGTGGAGCAGGACGTCCTCGTGGTCGGAGGCGGTCACAACGCTCTGGTCGCCGCCACCTTGCTGGCCCGTGCCGGCTTGTCGGTACGCGTGCTCGAACGGCGCAGCGCGTGGGGCGGCGCCGCCGTCTCCGGCCATCCGTTCGATGTCGACGCCAGGCTGAGCCGGTACGCCTATCTCGTCTCGCTCTTTCCGCGCGCGCTACTGGCCCAGCTCGGCGTCGATCTCGAGCTGCGCCGCCGGGTGGTGGGTTCCTGCTCGCCGGACGGTCGGCGGGCGCTGGTCGTCGGTGACGACACCGATGCGACGCGCCGCTCGTTCGACCAGGTGACCGGCGACCCGGGTGAGTACGACCGGTGGGTGGCTTGGCAGCAGGTCGTACGGCGCGCTGCGGAAGCCGTCGCGCCGACCCTGCTCTCGCCGCTGGTCTCCGAGCAGGTCATGCGAGACCGGATGGGGGAGGAGGCGTGGTCGCTCATCACCCAGCCGATCGGTCCGGCGCTGGAACGCACGTTCACCTCGGACCTCGTACGGGGAGTCGTGCTCACCGACGGGCTGATCGGCACCTTCGCGAGGTCGGACGAGTCGTCGCTGCGGCAGAACCGCTGCTTTCTCTACCACGTCATCGGCAACGGCACGGGGGACTGGGACGTGCCGGTCGGCGGCATGGGCGCGCTGACCGCCCAGCTGGAGTCCGGCGCCAGGGCGGCCGGAGTCCAGCTCGACGCCGGGGCGGAGGTCACGTCCATCGACAGCGACGGCCGCACGGTCGTGGCGAGGACGGCTGCCGGCCGTTCCCACCCGGCCGCCGCGCTGATCTGCACCGCGGCACCTGCTGTGCTGGACCGGCTGCTCGGGTGGGAGCCGGTGCGGCCGACGGCACCCGGGTCTCAGATCAAGGTCAACATGGTCGTGTCCCGATTGCCACGGCTACGAAGCGGCGTCGATCCGCGGCTCGCCTTCGCCGGCACGCTGCACGTCAACGAGCGGATGAGCCAGCTGGACCTGGCGTTCGATTCGGCAGGACTGCCCGACCCGCTGCCCTGTGAGGTCTACTGCCACACGCTGACCGACCCGTCGATCCTCGGTCCCGAGCTGGCCCGGAGTGGCGCTCACACGCTGACCCTGTTCGGCTTGCACACGCCGGCGTCCTACTTCTCGGCCGATCCGGCGGCTTCGGCGCAAGCCGCTCTGGACGCGGCCCTGCGCTCCCTGCAGTCCGTGCTTGCCGAGCCGCTCGAGGACTGTTTGCTGAGAGCGCCGGACGGCTCGCCGTGCGTCGAGATCCACACGCCGCACGATCTGCAGGTCGACCTGGCCATGCCAGAAGGCAACATCTTCCACGGCGACCTTGCCTGGCCCTGGGCCGAGACCGACTCCGAGGTCGGCGCGTGGGGTGTCGAGACCCACCTGCCGTTGGTGTTCATCGGCGGCTCGGGCGCCCGGCGCGGCGGAGCGGTGAGCGGCATCGGCGGCCACAATGCCGCCATGGCAGTGCAGGAGCTGCTGCGCAATCGCCGCTGACTACTGGGCGCAGCGGTCAGCGGCGAGGGGACAGCTCGTCGTCTGTCAGCGGTCCGTCCTCTGCGAGGCGGCTCTGTTCGGGGGTCCAGCTGAGCCGGCCGTTGGTGTGGTGGCGGGGGACGCGTACGGCGAGCAGGGTCACGTCGTCCTCGTTGTGGTCGCGGGCCAGCTCGCTGAGGATGTGGTCGCAGAACGTCTCCAACGGCCACGCGGAGGCGTGTGCAGCGGTTGCCCGGAGCCGGTTCAGCCCGTGGTCGAGGTCGCGGTGTCGGGACTCGACAAGGCCGTCGGTGTAGAGCAGCAGGGTGGACAGCGGCGGCAGGTCGATGGCGCCGTCGGTGTGCTGGGAGTCGCCGAAGGCCAGGAGGACGCCCGAGGGGTGATCGAGGTAGCGGATCTGACCGTCTGAGGTGATCAGCAGCGGCGGTGGGTGGCCGGCATTGGCCCATCGCAGCTGCCATTGACCGGGGTTGGTCGCCTCGATCCGACCGTACACGGCGGTGGCCAGGTCGATGACACCCAAGCCGTGCGCTGTGGTGTCCAGCGCCGCCAGCACTGCGTGTGGAGCCGGGTTGGTATGCCAGGCAATGCCCCGCAGCAGGTTGCGGAGCTGTCCCATCTGGGCGGCCGCGGGCATGTCGTGACCGGCGACGTCGCCGATGACCAGGGCAGTGATCCCGTCAGGGAGAACGAAGGCGTCGTACCAGTCGCCGCCGACCTGCGCGCTGTCCAACGCCGGCAGGTAGCGGGCAACCATCTGAATGTGGCTGACGTGGGGCAGGTCCGTAAGCATGCTGTGCTGCAGCAGAGCGGCAGTCTCATCTGCCCGTCGAACGGCACCGCGGAGGCCGACCTTGCTCGCCGCAAGATCTGCCAGAGCCGCCAGCACCTCAAGATTGTCAGCGGTCCAGTCGCGAGGCTGGGTGTCGGCCACCAGCAGCGTGCCGATCAGGTCGCCGGCGAGTCCCTTGATCGGGAACGTGGCCAAGCCCCGCAGACCTGTCGCCTGCACCCACGGGTCATCGCGGGTTCGGGGGTCCAGCCGAGCATCGGCGATCATGGCGATGGCGCCCGATCGGGCGAACTGCTCGGCGAAGGCTCGGCCCGCCGCGGACAGCGCCTCGTCGAGGTCGAGACCTTTCTCGTCCCCCACGTGGAGGAATACCTGCCGTCCCTCCAGGACCGCGACGACTGCTATCGGTGCATGGAGAACCTGGGCGGCCAGTCGGAACAGTCGCTCGAACGGGAGGTCCTCGTCGCGTCCGACTCTGAGATCGAGCGTCGGCGAGGTGCTGATCGCGGCCAGGTTGCCGCCGACGGCAAGCCGCGGAGGAGGGACGGCGCGCTCACGGCCACCTGCTGCATTTCGGGTCATCAGTGGGAATCTCGTCGAGCAGAGCTGGCGCGTCCAGTGACTTTGAGGCTCATCGTTGCCAATCCCCGTGTTTGGTAAGCGGCCCCGCGGTGCCGCCGCGCTGGCGCGTACTGCTTCTCGAGGGAGATCCCTCACATCAGCTGATGACCGGGGTCCCGGGCCGGATGCCACATGCGGAAGGTCGGCGGAGCCGACCCATTCCGAACTCGCACCAAGACTAGCCACCTCGGACCTTGGCGGTTGTGGAACAGCGAAATGTCTTTGCGGTCTCAGGGGTAAGATCACCGGTCGTGAACCGGTGATGACTCACGCCGCCGCCTCGACCTGCCCGATTATCGCCGCGATGTAGTTTCGGCGAAACGCGGTCATCGCGACAGGGAACGGCGGAAGGAGCAGGATCCCGGCGCTGGTGAGCGTGTCGGCTTCGTCGAGGGCTTGCAGCCAACGGCGGGCCGCATCGGCGTCGTGGCGGTGCAGCCGCAGGCGCAAGGTGGTCTGAGTGAGGCCCAGTTTTGCCGCACTCAGCGTCTGGCCGTACATCTGGCGGCGGGCCTCGTGAAACTCCTCGGTCGCCGCGTCGAGCCGCCGGGCAAGCCAGAGGACCGACGGCGGGGTGGCTGCAGCCGTAACCCGCGAAGCGGCGTTGACCAGGGTCAGCTGGAGCTCGCGGACGAGATCGTCCGTGTGGACGCGACTCGCCAGCATCAGCTGGACGTCCACATCGACGCTCACCTCGATGCAGGCCTCAGGCATCGGGTCCGAAGGCCATGCGTCGGTGTCCCACAGCTCCAGCAGATCCTCTGCGCTGCTGGCATTGACGACGACAGCGACCTGGTCGATCTCGGCCCATACGACCTTTCCGCCACCGGCAAGGATTTCCACTCCCCAGCTGCTGCTGAGCCGTTCGACGAGCAGCAGTCCCCGACCACTCGTGGCCGACGGTGACGCAGGACCCCCGCGGGGGAGGACCGGCGAGCCATCGGTGACCGCGACCCGGATGCCGTCACGAGTCGACTCAACCGACAAGCTGATCTCGGTACGGGCATGCAACACGCCATTGGCGATCAGCTCCGACACCACCAGCGCGGCATCGTCGACGAGCTCGTACCGACCGAGGAGGTTCAGAGCGTCGGTCACGACGCGACGGCCTAGCTGGGCACTGTCCGATGAAGGTAAGAGCCGAACCAACATGTCAGAGCCCCCGGCTTCGCATGTCGCCGAGGGCAGGCATGTCTGCCGACCAGAGTGTCACGCACGAGCGGAAACGCACAGGTCAGCGAGCCGGCGACCGCGAGCGCCGATTGACTCGGGTTGTCGGTCAGCCTTCCGACGGGGGCTTGAGGCCGCTGAGCACGATATCCAGGTAGGGCCGGATCGTATCGCCGCTGTGTGGGTGCTTGGGCAGCGAGCCGACCATCGTCAGCACCTGGGTCGACGTGACGTCCGAGCGCACCCTGCCTTCTTTTTGCGCCCGGGCGAACAACCTCCTGAAGGCGGTCTTCATCGGGGTGCACGCGGCAGCCACCGGTGAGCCGCTTTCAGCCAGGCCCCTGGCGACCCGCGCGCTCATGCCGCCGTACGCGGTCGCGATGCGGTCGAAAAGCCGGAGCCACTCCGCGACGGCCTCCCAGGCGTCGGGTGCCTGCAGCAGCTCCCGGGCGCGGATCTCCAGCAGGTCAACGCGATCTTGGATGATCGCCGCGAACAGGTGCTCACGAGTCGGGAAGTGGCGGTAGAGCGTGCCCCTACCGACGCCGGCCTCGCGGGCTACGTCGTCGAAGGGCGCATCGGCGCCCGCTTGGGCGAAGACAATCCGCCCGGCCGCCAGCAGGCCCTCGTAGTTGCGGCGCGCGTCCACCCGCAGGGGCTTCGTGGCGGCGGCGGTAGTCGATGTCTTTGGGGGCACCACGCCAGCCTAGTTGGCAACCGGACACATTGTCCATATGCTTCACTAAACACCAATCGGGCACAGTGTCCGTTTCCTCCCACACCCGAGCGCACCAAGGAGTCGAGATGAACATCGGAGTCATCGGGACCGGCAGTATCGGCTCGACGCTGATCCGGCGGCTCACCGCAGCCGGGCACCACGTCGCCATGGCGAACTCCCGAGGCCCGGAGACCTTGACCGACCTCGCAGCCGAGACCGGCGCGATGCCAGTCGCGGCCACAGAAGTCGGCCACGAGGCCGACGTCGTGATCGTCGCCATCCCGTCATGGGCCATCACCACCCTGCCGGATGACGTCCTGTCGGAGCTTCCCGCCGGCTCGGCCGTCGTGGACACGGCAAACTACGTCCCCCATCTTCGCGATGGGGCGATAGCCGAGCTCGACGAGGGCACCGTCGAGAGCCGATGGACGGAGTCGCACCTGCATCGGCCCGTCGTGAAGGCATTCAACAACATCAAGGCCGACCACCTGCGCATGCTCGGCAAGCCCTCCGGCAGCGCCGGCCGCATCGCTCTTCCCGTGTCCGGCGACGACCCGGCAGCCAAGGCGGTTGTCATGCGGCTGGTCGACCAGGTGGGCTTCGACAGCATCGACGCTGGAGGTCTCGCCGACTCGTGGCGTCAGCAGCCTGGCACCCCCGTCTACACCACCGACCTCGATGCCGCGGGTGTCCGGCAAGCCCTCGCAGCGGCCAGCTTCGACCAGACCCTCGCCTGGCGAGCCCGCATGGTGCCGCCACCGGCCTGAGCGCGACCCGCGTTGCTCGGGTCTAGAGCGCGTCGGCGCGGGAGTGCGGGGAAGCGGAACGGCGCCCGATCGGCGAGCCGGCGTTGGACGCCACGTTGCTCACTCGGTTCGACCCGGCGATCCGAGGTCTGCTCGGCGACGAGGCGCTCCCCGCGGTGGTCGTGCCGTCACGGACCGATCCCTTCGGCCGGGTGCCGCTGGAGGCGTACGCCGCCGGAGCGGCACCGGTTGTCGTCACCGACGCCGGGGGACTGCCAGAGCAGGTCATCGAGGGCGTGACCGGCTTCATCGCCGCAGCAGCAGATCCGGCCAGTCTCGCGGAAGTCCTGACCCGCGCTGTCGCTGTCTCCGACTCCGGCAGAGCGGTGATGCGGCGGAGCGGGCTCGCCGTCGCCCACGTCCGGTTCGACCACGGTCAGGCGATTGCACATTTCTTCGGCGAGCTCGCCCCGTGGGTGTGCCGCGCCCGGCACGCCGACCGCCCCACGGCCGTCGAACCACTCCGGATGTCACCACTTCCGCATTCAGGCAGGAGTCGCGGCCTTGGACAGAAGTTCGCGGACACGAGGGATGACCTGTGTCCCGTAGAGCTCGATGTTGGTCATGAGCGCCTCGTGCGCGAGGCCGCCCATCCCGTACTTCAAGTCGAAGCGGTTTGCGCCGAGTGTCGTGAGATTCACCGCGATCTTCTCCGCGACGGTTTCCGGCGACCCGACGTAGAGCGCTCCCTGTGGTCCGATCTCGTGGAGGAAGGACTCCTTGGTCGGGACCGCGAATCCGCGGATCCTGCTGTAGCGGCGCAGCACCTCCAGGTAGTGCGGCCAGAACTCTTCGCGTGCCTGCTCGTCAGTGGCGGCGACGTGCCCGGGTGAGTGCACCCCGACCGGGAGGGGCGCCTTGCCGAGCTGTTGCAGGGCCTGCTGGAACAGCTGGGAGAAGGGTGCGAAGCGCGCCGGGGACCCGCCGATGATGGCGAGCATCAGCGAGAACCCGAGGCGTGCTGCACGGATGACCGACTGAGGGCTCCCGCCGACCCCGATCCACGTCGGGAACGGTCCGAACTCGGTGTGCGGGACGACATCTTGGTCGTGCAGCGATGCGCGGGTCTTGCCCTGCCAGGTGATCGGTCCGCCCTGCAGCAGCTCGGCGAACAGCGCCGTCTTCTCCTCGAAGAGGTCCTCGTAGTCCGCGAGGTCGTAGCCGAACAGCGGGAACGAGTCGATGCTGGAACCTCGTCCGAGGATGACTTCCGCCCGGCCACCAGAGATGGCGTTGAGTGTCGAGTAGCGCTGAAACACCCGTACAGGGTCGTCCGAGCTCAACACCGTGACTGCCGATCCGAGGCGGAGACGGGTCGTGCGCGCAGCGATCGCGGCGAGCACCACATCGGCTGCCGACAGCGGGATGTCGTCGGTGTGGTGCTCGCCGATCCCGAAGTAGTCCACGCCGACCTGGTCGGCGAGGACACCTTCTTCGACGATGTTGCGGATCGTCTGGGCGTGTGACACCGGGCGGCCTTCGGCGTCGTAGGTGACGTCGCCGAAGGTGTCGAGGCCGAGGACAAGGGGGAACTGCGCAGCCTCGCCGGTGGAGGCGGCTACGCCGTCGGGGAGTGTTGTCACGTCAAACCCCTTGTCTGGACTGGGTTTGGCCAAGGCTGGCCGGGAGTGCCTCATAGGGCTCGGCGTCAACAGCCGCCTCGAACTCGTCCCGGCTCAACGATGCGCCGAAGACTGGGCCGCCGGGTTCGAGTACGCGGCCGGCGCTGAGGCTGTCCAGCCGTACGGCGTCGTAGCCGATGCGCTCGATGACTTCGGCAACGGCGTCCACCGCATCCGGGTCGTCGCCGGCAACACCGAGCGCCCGGCGTTGGGGCGAGCCGACCGGTCGGCGCCCGTCCTCGAGATCGTGGTAGCCGACGTGGTTGAGCGTCTTGACGATCGTCGACCGGGAAAGCCGATGGGCGACGATCTCACTGCTGCCGAACTCGCTGTCCTCGAAAAGTTCCTGTACGCCGTCGACGGGCGGCCAGTAGTTCATCGCGTCGACGACAATCCGGTCGGCGACCAGTGCAGGGTCGAGCGTCGTGATCTTGTGGAGCGGAGTTGCCAGCACTACGATGTCGGACTCCTCGACAGCCTCGGCTGCCCACCGTGGCTCGGCTCCCGGTGCCAGCACCGCGATGATGAGGGCGATGTTCGCCGGGTCACCCGAGCCCGCGATCGCTACCTCGTAGCCGGCGGCCATGGCGGCTCGCGCGATCACCGGGCCGACGTGCCCTGCACCCAACACCGCGATCCGCGGCAGTCGCATGGGGGCCACCGCCTCGAGCAGACGCCTGCCGGGGCTCACCGGGCTGCTCGGACTTCGACTACGTGCTGGCGAACAGCCGGCGCGACCTCGTGGACGAAGGTTGTCAGGGTCCGCTCGTCGTTGTCGGCCGGTAGCGAGAGCGTGTCCAGATGGGGCGCCCGGTAGGGGTGATCTTGGGTCCCGATCAGGTCGAAGCCGAGCCGGTCCAGGCGGGCCGGGTCGAGGACGGTGGCAGGCTGGTCGGCAGCTGGGTCCAGGAAGAAACCGAGCTCGAAAGTGCGTCCGTAGTCGGGGCCATCGGACGAGGGCCAGGTCACGTCCTCGGTCATCGAGCTCACCGGACTCCTCCGCTCAAGGGGGGTGCTAGTTATCCCGAAGTAACTATGACCCCGCTAGGCTTGTTCCCCTGTCAGCTGGCCGCTCTCCTTCCGGCAACGGGGTTGGCCGGCTCCGGACCGCTCAGTATCCGACCACCTGTCGGATGAGGACGACATGGATGCGGCCCGGCAGCTCCTGGTGAATCTCGAGGATCTTGCCGACGGAGCTGTTCTGCCCGTACGCGGCGATGGCGCGAGCGTCCTCGAGGATCAGGCTGTGCTTGTAGATGCGCTCCCGGGCGGCTTCGAGGTGGGGCACGAGCTTCTGCGCTCCGATCACGAAGATGACATTCGCTGCGCCCCAGGCATAGGAGGCCAGTTGGCTGCCGGAGGCGGAGGCGATGACAAGCGATCCGTCGTGGGTGACTGCGTGGACGCTGCCGAGGGCGTAGTCGGGCTGCCCGCCGATTGCCTTCATCTCCAGTGCCTGCGTCGCGAAGTCGAGCGCGAACATCTTGTTACGTGCCGACTCGTACGGTCCGTCGTTGTTGATCGCGTCGGCGATGCCGGTCTCCTGCAGCGTCACCGACGTGTTGGTCATGACCTTCGAACCGTGGGGGATCCGGGCGAGAACAGCGTCGCGCGCGCCGTCAAGGTCATCGACGACTTCGACGCTGAATCCGTGCTCTTCAAGGGCAACGACGGTGGTCGCGAGGGTGTGGTCGTCGGGCAGCGAGGTGAAGCGGCCCGATGTCTCGGTAGTGCTCACGTTCGTCCTCCTTGGGGAACCGCGGTCGACGGGCCTACGGACTCGCCGAGTCATGTCCCTCCAAGGTGGTCGCCAGGTGGGCGTGTTCGCATCCGCCACTGGCCAGTGGTCGCGGCTTCAGGTGGCGGGGTCGGCGGCGGACTGGCCACCTGCACCGTCGGGTGGCTGACGCGAAGCGCAACCCGACTTGGACCTACTGTGACGGCTTGATTCAGACCCAGCTCGCGATCGCTCGCTTGGTTGCTAGGGCTGGCGGGGTGCTGGTGTGCGTGTTGCCGGTCTGTCGTCACCCGGACCAGTGGTCGGACAAGATGCTCGACACGTTGAACATCGCGATGGCCACCGAGCCGGCTGCGATGGTGTAGCGAACCTTGCGCTCCCGGTGCCGGAGGATCCACTGCGCTGAGAGCATTGCGACCGGGAAGCAGGTGAGCATGTTCCGAGGCAGGGACAGGTAGTAGGCGCTCGTCAGCAGCGAGGCAGCTGTGAAGCCGACGTATGTGGCCTCGGCCCATTCGCGGCGGCGGAGCAAGGCGACACAGGCAGCGATGAACGCGGCGGCGAACAAGATCTCCATCGTTCCCTGAAAGCGCAGGGCGGCGAGCTGCCAGTCGTCGGGGTCGTGATAGGTGAGGATCCGGCGGACGCTGTGTGTGAATGCGCGGACCGGCGTAACCGCGTGTCGTCCCCATCCGAGACGTTCGGCGTGGAACCAGGCCAGCCAGTCGCCGGTGTTGTGGTGGAGCCACGTGAAGTAGCCAACGACGGCGAGGAACGGTGCCGAAAGAGCGGCCACGTGAGTTGCTTGCCAGGACTTTCGTTGGGTGGCGCGGCTGTGGACGAAGAGGACGACGAGGCCGCAGGCCAGGAACAGTCCGCTGATTCGGGTGAAGGCCGCCATGGCAGCGCAGGCGGAGGCAATGGCCCAGCGATCGGCCTTCGCGGCAACCCAGGCTCCCAGCGCTGCAGCCAAGAACGGACCCTCGGAGTATGAGGAGACTAGGAAGATCGAGTAGGGGCCGGCGAGCAGCACGACCACTGCAACGCTAGCTGCTGGCTCACCAACTTGATCTGCGGTCAGCCGCCACAGCAGGATGGCTGCGGTAGCGGTGCCGAGCCAGGACACCAGCGACAGCGCCACCAGGTAGGTCGTGACCGACGGTGGACCGACGCTGAACAGGTGCGCTAAACCGCGTCCTGCCAACGGGTAGCCAGGAAAGAACGCCATCTGAACCGGGTCGTGGTGCGGCCCGAAGTAGCCGTGCCGGGCAACTTCTAGGAAGTGGCCGGCGTCGCCCCTGGCGAACAGCCGAAAGGGCCAGCTTGCGGCCGGCGAGGTGGGATAGCGATGGCGGTCCAGGCCCAGCGCCTGCCCGATGGCACCCAGGACTAGATAGGCCGCAGTGGTGACGGCCCAGATTGACAGTCCGCGCCGGGTCGCCGTCATCCAACGGCCGGATGCCGCTCCCGGCGAAGGCCGTGGCCGCGACCCGACTTGCTCAGTCGCAGCCGTCACGTATCGCCCCCCGTCGGACACCTGCTGCCTTCGCGTCCCGAAGGCTACCAGCGGACACGTGAGGCCGAGGCGCGACCCGCGGTGGACGCGTTCAGTGCGGGTCGCGACTGGCGCGGCTGTGTGCAAGGCGGTAGGAGCCGATGCCGGTTTCGGTGATGTGTCGCCCGGGCCTGGCCTCCGCCGAAGCTGCATGGGAGTCGCCGCCAAGCTGCGACCAGCATCGCACCGGTGGGTCCAGATCAGACCGTCACAAGCCCTGGCGTGTCGGCGACACACCCCGAGGTGGGTCTGAATGAAGCCGTCACGGTGGTCTGACTCAGACTGACAGAATCACGTTTGCCGGGCACACCCTCGAGACACCGTCGAGCACCCTGCAACTTGCCTACTTCGTCGGTACGGCGATGTGGACCCAACTGACTCAGCCATTCACCTTCGCAATGCCCGGGTTTCAGACGAGCGAGCTGGAACTCTGGATGGAAGCCGATCTACCTCGCCACTCACAGCACCGAACAGACGCTGTACTTTGACGACGAGCTGCTCGTGCGCCACCACTACGAGGTCGAGAGCAGCGGTGGTGCCGGCGCGGCGCACTACGTCTCCGAGAAATACCGCACATACGCTACAGCGGCAGGGTGCTGTGGTCCCCGGGCAGGACATGGACGAGCTGGGCGCGGGAGCTGATGCCGAGCTTCGTGAAGACCTTGCGCAGGTGATACTGGACCGTCCGCGGGCTGATGAACAACCGGGTGCCGATCTCCGGGTTCGACAGTCCGTCGCGGGCGAGCTGGGCGATCTGGGCCTCCTGCGCGGTGAGCTCCGCGTGCTTCTCCACCGTGCGTTTGCGAACGGTCTCGCCCGTGGCCAGCAGTTCGCGACTGGCCCGGTCGGTGAACCCCTCGGCCCCGATCGCGGTGAACAGGTCGTGGGCCGTACGCAGCTGCGCGCGCGCGTCGACGCGGCGATTCTCGCGGCGCAGCCACTCGCCGTACAGCAGGTGGGCGCGGGCGAGCTCCATGCGCAAGTGGGTACGGCCGAGCCGATCGATCGCGTCACGGTAGAGCTGTTCGGCGCCGTCCCCCTCGCTCAACAGGGCGCGTGAACGCGCTTCGACGCCGAGGGCCCAGTCCGCTCCGCTGGGGTGGGTCACCTCCGCCAACCGTCGCTGGGCATCGGCCGCCGCCTCGTACCTGCCGGTTCGCGTCGCGGCCTCGACCAGCTCGCCCAACGCGAGGTAGGAGGTACCCATGTCCAGGGGGTAGTCGGTGGCCTGTTGCGCTGCGGCATATGCCCTCTCGTAGTGACCGAGCCCGTTGTACAGCACGGCGGCCGCCCACGCCGTGACGGTGACACCGATTCCTTCCCCGCGCAGTTCCACGGCCTGGAGATTGGTCTCGATGAGTGCGCAGGTCTCGGCTTCGCGGCCGCGGAACGCGGCAAGGGCGAGGGCGCCGTACGGTGACAGGGTGCTGCCGGTCGCTTCGGTCGCCGCCCGCGCCTCGTCGGTCAGGGACGCGGCAGCCGTCAGGTCGCCGGTGAACAGGTGTCGGAAGATCCGCGCCGTCAGGGCCAGGGGGAGCTCGCTGAGGGCTCCTGCCTCGCGGGCGAGCTGCACGTGCCGGGCGGACAGCGCGCCCCAGCTCTCGTCATCCCACAGATGCAAGGCTGTGATGCCGGCCAGCCACAGCCAGCGGAGCTGCTCCTCTGCGGACATGTCATCGCCGAAGATGGTCAGTGCACGTCGCAGGATGGGCAGCCCGGCCGCATAGCCGTCGCAGAAGTGCGCCGCCAGCCCGTCCATGAACAGGTCCGGCGCCCGCGGTGCCTGCGAAGGCTGCGGTGCCGCCCGGGCGGCGGAGGCCACGTCGAGCGCACCTCCGCCGGGGCTGGAAAGCCGGCCGGCGAACGTCACCGCGGCAAGGGTCTCCAGGTAGGTCTCGCGCGCAAGACCGACATCGAGTGGTTCGAGCCGCTTGGCGGTTTCGAGCAACTGGTGCGGAGCGTCGCTGCCACGGCTGGCGGCGAACGCGATCTGGCCCCGAAGCAGCTCCATCCACCCGCGCTGCAGCTCGGAAAGCGGACCGGCCTCGGCCGTGGCCAGCAGCTTCAAGGCCGTGTCGGAGTCGCCGGCCAGATGCTTGGCCTTTGCAGCGCCGAGCGCCCGGCAGGCGAGGTGAGCCGGGTCGAGCGTCAGCTCTGCCGAGCGTTCGAGGAAGGCGGCGGCCGCGGCCAGCCCTCCGCGCGCACGCGCTCGGTCGGCCGAGCGCTCGAGCTCCTCGGCGACGTCTTCGTCGGGCCCGGGAGCGGCCTGGGCTCGGTGCCAGGCGCGGCGGTCGGGATCGAGCTGCGGGTCGGTGACCTCGGCCAGCGCGCGGTGTGCGTCCTGTCGTTGCTGGAAGGTTGCCAACCGGTAGGCCGCCGAGCGCACCAACGGATGACGAAAGCGCACCCGGGCGCCGAACTCGAGCAGACCGGCTTGGGCCGCCGGTGTCGCAGCCTCCGGCCGGATACCGAGCCGTTCGGCCGCTCGCCAGACCAGCAGCGGGTCGCCGAGCGGGTCGGCAGCGGCGAGCTGCAGCAGGCGTTGAGTCTCAGGCGGAAGAGCCTCCAGCCGGCGACGGAAGCTGTCCTCGATCCCGCTCGAGACCGGCAATCCGGAGGGGAGCCCGAACCCGCCAGCCAGCTCCGCCGGGTGCAGCTCCTGGAGCAGCTCCAACATCGCCAGCGGGACTCCGCGCGTCTCACTGACGATCTGGTCGCGAACCCGCGGGTCCAGTGGCGCCGTCAGGACCGAGTCGAGCAGCGCCTGCGCGTCGCCGTCACGCAGTCCCTCGACCACAAGCTCGGGCAGTCCGCCGAGCTGGTCACTCGGCACCCTTGCCCCAAAGACCAGGCCGACGGACTCCGCCTCCAGGCGGCGCGCGACAAAGGCCAGGACCTGCGAGGAGGCGCGATCGAGCCACTGCTCGTCGTCCACGACACAGATCAGCGGCTGCTCCTCGGCCTCCTCGGAGAGCAGGCTGAGGACGGCCAGCCCGAGGAGAAACCGGTCCGGTGCTGGACCGGAGGTGACGCCGAACGCCGTTCTCAGTGCATCCCGCTGCGGAACCGGCAGTCCGTCGAGCCGAGTCAGCATCGGCGCCAGCAGCTGGTGGAGGCCGGCGAAGGCAAGCTCCATCTCCGACTCGACCCCGGCGGCACGCACGACGGAGCAGCCCGACGCCTGCTCGACGAGGTAGTCCAGCAGCGCCGTCTTGCCCACACCCGGCTCGCCGCTGAGCACCAGACCCCGGCTGTCACCCGCACGAACAGTGGCGACAAGCCGGTCGAGCACGTCACATTCCGCGCGCCGGCCCGTGAGCACCGTCGCGCGTCTCCGGAGGGGGGAAAGTGTCGTCATCGTCTGCCCGGCCAACGCTACACGCCGGCCAAGAGCGACAGTGACCGTCCGGCGGGCGCAGGTGAAGGACGACGCGAGCAACCGCGTCGGCTGTGGGTCAGTCGCGCAGAAACTTGCGGTAGGCGGGGATGGTGAAGAATGCGACGTAGTCCAGCTCGAGGGTCAGCTGCTCGAAGAGGGTCACGGCGTCGGCCAGCGTGATGCCGATGCCGGCCTGGCAGCCGCGGAGCAGGTCGGCCTCGGTGGTGATGAGCTGCTGGACAAGGTCGCCAGTCACCACTGTGCCGTCTTGGAGAACGACTCCCCTGTCCCGCCACTGCCACACCTGGGACCGCGAGATCTCGACCGTGGCGGCGTCCTCCATGAGGTCGTTGATGGCGACGGCGCCCGTGCCCTGCAGCCATGCGTCGAGGTAGCGCAAGGACACAGCGATGTTGGACCGCAGCCCGCTCATGGTGGGATGCCCGCCGGCACTGGACAGGTCGAGCATGTCCACCGGGCTGCCGACGGCCCGCACTTCCCTGCCGAGCTGGTGGTCGCGGTCGTGCAGGACCGCCTCGAATGCCTCCGCCGCGGTCGCGACGAGGCCGGGATGGGCCACCCACGAGCCGTCGAAACCGTCGGCTGCGTCCCGGTCCTTGTCGGCCCGGATCCGTTGCAGCGCAAGGGTTGTGGCCTCGGCATCCCTGCGATTGGGGACGAAGGCTGCCATGCCGCCGATGGCATGCGCCCCGCGACGGTGGCAGGTGGCAACCAGTCGTTCGCTGTAGGCACGCATGAAGGGCGTCGTCATCGTGATGTCCGCGCGATCCGGGAGTACGGCGTCGTCACCGCGTGAACGCAGGGTCTTGATGATCGAGAAGATGTAGTCCCAGCGGCCGGCGTTGAGTCCGGCGGAGTGCTCGCGGAGCTCGTAGAGGATCTCCTCCATCTCGAAGGCGGCCGGGAGCGTCTCCACCAGGACGGTCGCGCGGACGGTCCCGCGTGGGATGCCGCACCACTCCTGCAGGAACAGGAAGACGTCGTTCCACAGCCGTGCCTCGAGGTGAGATTCGAGCTTGGGCAGGTAGAAGTACGGCCCTGCCCCGCGGTCGATCATCGCCTGGGCGCAGTGCAGGAAGTAGAGGCCCACGTCGGTCAGGGAAGCTGAGACCTCTGCGCCATCGACCAGCAGATGCTTCTCCGGCAGGTGCCACCCTCGGGGGCGGACCATGACCGTGGGTGTCCGCTCGCCGACCCGATACCTTTTGCCGGTCTCCGTCGTGAAGTCGAGCTCTCCCCGGGTCAGCCTCAAGAGGTTCAGCTGGCCCTCGATCAGGTTGGCCCAGGTCGGACTGGTGGCGTCCTCGAGGTCGGCCATCCAGACGTCGGCCCCGGAGTTGAGCGCGTTGACGGCCATGGCGCGGTTGACCGGACCGGTCATCTCGACCCTTCGCCGGCTCAGGCCCGGCCCCGGTGGAGCGACCCGCCAGGACGAGTCGGCGCGGATGGCTCCGGTGTGCGGCAGCAGCCACAAGGTCGCACCGTCGTCGATCCGGCGCTGCCGCTCGACCCGGTCGCTGAGCAGGCCCAGCCGTCGGGTGTCGAAACGCTCATGGAGTGCACCGATCAACTGGAGCGCCTCTGCGGTCAGGATCTCTGTGCTGCCCTCGACCACGGGTGCGTCGAAGCTGACGGTTGCGGGGCGGTAGGAGCTCACGGTGGAGGTCATCAGAACTGCTCCGCTTCGGTGGAGCCGGCCAGCGCGAGGGTGCCGGAGTTCGGGTTCAGTGCTGTGGCGACCAGGTCGAAGTAGCCGGTGCCGACCTCGGCTTGGTGCTTCACTGCGGTGTAGCCCCGGTCGGCTGCGGCGAACTCGGCTTGCTGGAGCTGCACGTAGGCGGTCATGCCGGTTTCGGCGTAGCCCTTGGCGAGGTCGAACATGGAGTGGTTGAGGGCGTGGAAGCCGGCGAGGGTGATGAACTGGAACGCGTAGCCCATCGCGGCGAGCTCGCGTTGGAAGCCGGCGATCTCGGCGTCGTCGAGGGCGGCGCTCCAGTTGAAGGACGGGGAGCAGTTGTAGGCCAGCTTCTTGCCGGGGAACTGCTGGTGGATCGCTTCGGCGAATTCGCGGGCGAACGCGAGGTCGGGTTTGCCGGTCTCGACCCAGATCAGGTCGCAGTAGGGTGCGTAGGCCAGTCCTCGGGCGATGGCCGCGGCCGGCCCTGGGGTGATCCGGTAGAAGCCCTCGGCGGTGCGTTCGCCGGTGACGAAGGGCGCGTCCCGCTCGTCGACGTCTGAGGTGATCAGGGTGGCGGCGAGGGCGTCGGTGCGGGCGATGATCAGGGTCGGGACGTCGCAGATGTCGGCTGCCAGGCGGGCGGCGTTGAGGGTGCGGATGTGCGCCCCGGTGGGGATGAGCACCTTGCCGCCCATGTGCCCGCATTTCTTCTCACTCGCGAGCTGGTCCTCCCAGTGCACCCCGGCGGCGCCGGCGGCGATCATCGCCTTCATCAGCTCGAAGGCGTTGAGCGGCCCGCCGAAACCGGCCTCGGCATCGGCAACGATCGGGGCGAGGAAGTTCGGGGACCTGCCCTGCGGGTCCTCGGACCAGGAGATCTGGTCGGCTCGCAGCAGGGCGTTGTTGATGCGCCGGACCACGGCCGGGACCGAGTTGGCCGGGTAGAGGGACTGGTCGGGGTAGGTCTGGCCCGACAGGTTCGCGTCAGCGGCCACCTGCCAACCGGACAGGTAGATCGCCTGCAGGCCGGCCTTGACCATCTGCACCGCCTGGTTGCCGGTCAGCGCGCCCAGCGCCTTGACGTAGTCCTGCGTGTGCAGCAGGTCCCAGAGCCGGTTCGCCCCGCGGCGGGCGAGGGTGTGCTCCTCGGTGACCCGCCCGCTCAGTGCGACCACGTCCTCGGCCGAGTAGGTGCGCTCGATACCGGCCCAGCGCTCCTCGACGGTCCAGCGTCGGCGCAGCGCTTCGGCGCGGGACAGGTCGGTGCCGGTACGGGGGACGGGGGCTGTCGTCACGGTCATGGCGGCTCTCCTGGCGGGTCGGGGTCGGTGGCGTGACTCCACCCTGGGAGAAGAAGCGCACGTCCGTGTAGCCAAATTGCTGGTAATTTCCGCGGTTCTTTCGATATGGTGAGGAAATGGCCGACAAGTTGGCAGCGACCTCCCCTGATGCGGGCACAACGGTCCTCACCCTCGGCCGTCGCATCCGGCACTTCCGGACGGCAGCGGGCCTGACCCTTGACGCCCTGGCCGAGTCGACGGGGACCGCGGCGAGCCAGCTGTCCCTCATCGAGAACGGGCACCGCGAGCCGCGGCTGACCCTGTTGCAGTCGATCGCCGCGGCCCTCCAGGTCGAGCTGGCCGATCTGCTGGACACAGCACCCCCGAGTCGCAGGGCGGCACTCGAGATCAGTCTCGAGGCGGCTCAACGAACTCCGCTCTACGCTGCCCTCAAGCTCCCTGCGGTCAGGGCGGCCAGGACGCTGCCGGTCGAGGCGCTCGAGGCGCTGGTTGGTCTGCACGCGGAGCTGGCTCGTCGCTCGAGCGAGGCGAGCGCGACGCCCGAGGAAGCGAGGCGGGCGAACACCGCGCTGCGCCGCTGGATGCGCGAGCGGGACAACTACCTGCCCGAGATCGAGGGCGCGGCCGAGAAGCTGGTCGTCTCCGCCGGCTACGCCGGTGGACCGTTGACCCACCGCATGGTCGAGCGCATCGTCGAGCAGCTCGGCTTCACCCTGCACCACGCCGAGGACCTGCCCAGCTCTGCGCGCAGTGTCACCGACCTGGAGCACCGCAGGATCTACGTCCCGCCGCAGTCGATCCCGGGGGGACATGGCCTGCGATCGCTGGCCCTGCAGGCGGTGGCCCACCGGGTGCTTGGACACAAGCAGCCGGAGACGTACGCCGACTTCCTGCACCAGCGCATGGAGATCACCTACTTCGCGGCGTGTTGCCTGATGCCACAGACAGCGGCCGTGGAGTTCCTGCAGACGGCGAGGAAGGCCAAGGACCTGGCCGTCGAGGACTTCCGCGATGCGTTCGGCGTCAGCCATGAGAACGCCGCCCACCGGTTCACCAACCTGGCCACTGCCCGCCTCGGCATCAAGGTCCACTACTCCCGCGTCGGCCGCGACGGCACCCTGTTCAAGGGCTACGAGAACGACGGGGTCAGGTTCGCCTCCGACGTGACCGGCGCGATCGAGGGGCAGACGGTGTGCCGGCACTGGACCTCGCGTACCGTGTTCGGGCACGCCGACCATGCAGGCGGCCACCAGCAGTACACCGACACCCCGTCAGGGACGTTCTGGTGCAGCGCTCTCACCGGCACCGGTGGGGCAGTCGACTTCTCCGTGACGGTCGGCGTTCCCTACACCGCCTCGAAGTGGTTCCGCGGCCGCGAGACGCGAGCACGTTCGGTGTCGACCTGCCCGGACCCCGCGTGTTGCCGGCAGCCTTCTGCCGACCTCGCCCAGCGTTGGTCCCAGGCCTCGTGGCCAAGCGCCAAGCTGCACACCCACATCCTGGGCGCGCTGCCCGGCGGCACGTTTCCCGGCGTCGATGACGCCGAGGTCTACCAGTTCCTCGAGTCACACGCGCCGGGGCGCCCCCTCTGAGCTCCTGTCGAGAACGTACGGCGCGGCCCCGGCGCGCCCAGCCGCGAGCGATGACCTTCGTCGACGACGTTGACGCGGACATCCCGGGCGAACCGCTCGGGAAGTAGTCGCACCGCAATCAATCCGCCAGGAGGCTTGACAACCCGAGACACATCAGTGAAATATCTGTGCAACATCACAGGAGGATTCATGGTCCGGACGTCTCGCGGTGCTCGAGTAGCCGTCGGTACAGCGCTTCTCACTGCTGTCTTGGGTGCTTGTTCGTCCGCGTCCAGCGGCAACGGTGCCAGCGGTGGCACCTCGAGTGCGCCGGCGACCGGCGGGGCCACCACTGCCCCGGCGACCGGCGGGCCGACCAGTGCCCCGGCGACCGGCGGGCCGACCGCGACACACCCGGCCAGCGGACCGCCCATCAAGATCGGTATGTCGCTCCCCCTGACCGGCCCGGTCGCTGATGTCGCGAAGGGCGGATATCAGGGCTACCAGACCTGGGCTGCTGAGGTGAACGCCTCCGGAGGGCTGTTGGGACGCCCGGTGAAGCTCGTCGTTCACGACGACGGCTTCGACCAGAACGCCGTCGTTGCCAACTACAACCGACTCATCAGCCAGGACAAGGTAGACCTGCTCCTGGGCACCTTCTCCTCGCTGCTGAACGGGCCGGCTTCCTCCATCGCTGAGCGGCACAAGATGCTGTACGTCGAGCCGTCAGGCGGAAACTCCGCGTTGTTCACCCGTGGCTACAAGTACCTGTTCTTCGCCCAGGCCGGGACGACCGAGAGCCTCCCCTCGCAGTTCGTGGGCTGGGTGACAGGACTTCCAGCAGCTCAGCGGCCAAAGACCGCCGGCTACATCACGCAGGACGATCCGAGTGCCAGCCCCGCGGTGGCCATCTTCCGCAAGAAGCTGGAGGCTCTCGGCATCCGCACGGTCTACAACCAGACGTATTCGCCCGACACGAAGTCGTTCGACGGTCTGGCCACTGCCGTCAAGCACGCAGCACCCGAGCTCCTGGTGCAGGGAGCGGTCGCCGAGGATGGCGCCGCCCTCGTCCGCTCACTGGAGAAGGTGTCCTACAGCCCCAAGATGCTGTTCCAGACGAACGCCCCGACCGACCCCGGCTTCCCCAAGGCCGTCGGCGCGCAGAACGCGCAAGGCATTTTCACGGCTGAGGGTTGGAGCGCCGCTGCGGAATATCCGGGCAACGCCGAGTTTGTGTCTGCGTACACCAAGAAGTGGGGGGCGGCTCCGACGGAGGACGCTGCCAACTCCTACACCGCCGGCCAGGTGCTTGCGGCCGCGGTGAACGGCGTTGGCAAGATCAGTGATCAGACCGCGCTCGCGCAGTGGCTGCACAACAACACCGTGCCGGCCATCGTCGGCCCGCTGAAGTGGGATGCCACAGGTGTCCCGTTGGGCAGCCTGCTGCTGGCGCAGTGGCAGGGTGGCGCACTGAAGATTGTCGCGCCTGCCTCAGCGGCGACCACTACCGAGGTCGTCAACCCCAAGCCCGCCTGGACGCCTTGATGGGTTTGCTGATCCAGACGTTGATCTTCGGCCTCCTGGTTGGCGGCGTCTACGCGCTGATGTCAAGCGGACTCACGTTGGTCTTCGGCGTCATGGGCATTGTGAACATGGCACAGGGGGCCTTCCTGATCCTGGCTGCCTACCTGTCGTTCAGTCTCTGGTCGCGCACGGGGGTGGACCCCATTCTCGCGGCATTCATCGTTGCGCCGGTGATGGGCCTCATCGGCTGGCTCCTCTACAAAGGGGTGGTTGAGCGCGTTCAGCGGGTGGACCAGGGGTTGACGGTCGTCGCGACTTTCTCCCTCGCGATCATCGCCGAGGGGGTGACCGCGCTGATCTGGGGTCCGGACCCCCGTGCCGTGACGCCGTCGTACTTCAACCAAGCCTTTCACGTCGCCGGCATCGTCATCCCGAGGGCCCAGCTGTACGCCGCGCTGCTTTGTGCAGCCGTCATGGTGGCTCTTGGCTTCCTCCTGTCGGGGACCTGGCTTGGACGGGCCATCACGGCCAGCTCGGAGAATGAGGAAGGCGCCCGGCTGGTCGGGATCGAGCCGGGCCGCGTCGGAGCATGGATCTTCGCGTTGTCCGTCGCGACGACTGCGTTTGGTGGGGCCACCTTGAGCTTCCTGTACGAGTTCGTGCCGGACTCCCAGGACAGCTGGATCGGCCTGACGCTCAGCGTGGTCATCCTTGGTGGTCTCGGCAGCGTCCCGGGCGCTGTGCTCGGCGGCTTGCTGCTGGGGGTCGCCGAGGCCCTGACAACCGCGTATGTCTCTGTCCGTTGGACCACCTCGGTGCCCTACGTGATGATTCTTCTCGTCCTGTTCATCAGACCCCGTGGCATCTTCTCTCCCGCACTTCGTGAGGACACGGGCACATGAGCATTCAACGCATCCGGCTGGGCGCTCTGGCCTTGGGCCTGCTCGCCTTGGTGCTGTTCCCTCTCGTCTCGACGAATCTCTACTTCCAAAACCTCCTCATCCTGACGTTCATGTTGGCTATCGGCGCCACCAGCTGGAACGTCATGGGTGGCTATGCCGGCTACCTGTCGCTCGGTAGCAGTGCGTTCATCGGACTTGGCGCCTACACGACGGGCATCCTCAACACCCAGTCGGGTCTGTCGCCCTTCGTTGGCTGCTTGGCCGGCGGGGTCGTGGCGGCAACCGTCGCGGCGCTGCTGAGCCTCGCCACGTCGAGAACCCGCGGCATGTATTTCGTCATCGTGACCTTCGCGACCCTGGAGCTGTTGGGCCTGGTCGCCAGGAACTGGTCCTCTCTCACGGGCGGAGCCGCCGGCCTGGCGCTGCCCCTGCCCACCTGGGATCTCAAGTACGAGAACTGGCCCTTCTACTACTCACTGTTGGTGCTGCTCGTCGCGACCGTGGCGACTTCGGCGCTCCTCCGGCGGAGCAAGCTCGGCGCCGGTCTCTTTGCCATCCAGGACGACGAAGGCAAGGCTGCAGGGCTCGGCATCCGCACAGCTGTCTACAAGATGGTCGCCTTCGTCGCAGGCAGCGCTTTCCTCGGGGTCGCCGGAGGCATCTACGGCTACTACGTGGACTACCTGGATCCGACTGCGATGTTCGACATCGTCACGAGCGTGCTCATGGTGCTGGCTGCGCTCCTGGGCGGGAGGGGAACGCTATGGGGACCCGTCCTGGGTGCTTTCCTCGTCGAGCCATTGGCAGAGTTCACCAACACCGGGCTGGGCGGGGCGGATGCCGGCGCGATCCGGCTCATCACGTTCGGGTCGCTTCTGGGAGCGGTGGTGCTGTTCTTGCCGCGGGGCATACTGCCGAGTTTGCGTCAAAGGCGAGCAGAACGGGCGCGCGGCAGCAGGAGAGCCGCGTCAACGTTCGCCGGGCCAAGCGCTCTCGCCATTGCGGTCGATGTCGCACGTCCACGGGTAGCCGCACGTGGGCAGGGCGACCTGTTGCGGACACACGAGTTGGCCCGGTCATTCGGTGGGATTCCGGCGGTGTCCGGCGTAGATCTCGCGCTTCGTCCGGGTGAGGTCACCGGCCTCATCGGCCCGAACGGTTCCGGAAAGACGACGTTGTTCAACCTCCTGGATGGCACCTTGTCACCGTCGGCCGGCCAGGTGTTCCTCGAAGGCCGGCGCCTCGACACCAAAGGCCGCGCGTTCAGAGCGCACTCCGGCATTGCGCGGACCTATCAGCTACCGCGGCTGTTTCCGTCCCTGACTGTGCTGGAAAACCTGGTGCTACCCGAGCGTTCGACGAGGCCGGGGCGCTGGCTTCGCCCGCGCGTACTCCCGTCGGAACGGGCCGCCGCCTCCGCCATGCTTGACCGTCTGGGGCTGTTCGCGTTTGCCGACGCCAGTCCGACCGAGCTCAGCTACGGCCAGCGCAAGCTGGTCGAGCTCGCGCAGGTGCTCGCCCTTGCGCCGGTCCTCGTCCTCCTGGACGAGCCTGCCGCGGGCATAAGTCCCGCGCTGACCCAACGACTGGTTGCCATGGTGACCGAGCTGAACGCCGCGGGGGTGTCGTTCCTCGTCGTGGAGCACGACCTTGCGTTCATCGGAGAGATCTGCGATCGCGTCTACGTCATGGCCGCCGGTGAGGTCATCTCGACCGGGACCGTTGACGAGGTGAGCCAGGACGCGCGCGTTGTGGACGCCTATCTGGGCGACTTCGCGGCCTTGACCACCGCCTCGGAGGTTGACCAGTGATCGAGATTCGTGGTGTCAGCGGCGGATACGGCGGATTCGATGTGCTGAACGATGTCGACATCACCGTGCCCCGGGGCGCCATCACCTGCATCGTCGGGGCCAACGGGGCCGGCAAGTCAACGGTGCTCAAGACCGTCAGCGGGCTGCTCAGACCACGCGTTGGCTCGGTCATGGTCGATGGCCGCGAGTTGGCCGGCCTGAGTCCGAGCGCAGTTCTGAGGGCGGGCGTCGTCCAAGTCCCTCAACGCCACGGGCTTTTCGGCCGGCTCTCTGTTCGGCAGAACGTGCTCATGGGCGGCTATCTCCTGAGGCGTGACCGAAAGCGTCTGAACGTACGCCTTGACGCGATCAGTGAGATGTTCCCGATCATCGCCGACCGGGGTGCCGAGCCGGCCGCCAGCCTCTCCGGAGGCCAGCGACGGCTCGTTGAGTTCGCCCGGGCGATGATGCTCGATCCCGTGGTGGTCCTGCTTGACGAACCAACCCTGGGCCTGGACCCCCGCAGCCTCGACCTCGTCCGGCAGCACACCGTTCGGATGAACGAGGCAGGCGTGACGATCCTCATGGTTGAGCAGAACGTTCGCTTCGGGCTCGGGCTCGCCTCGCACGGGATCGTGATGAGCTCGGGATCGGTGGCACTGACCGGAACCGCGAAGCACGTTCGGACACACCCAGACCTCATGCACCACTTCTTCGGGCTTGCGCCGGAAGGAGCCGCCTGATGTCCCAGCGGTCGGTGATCCGGCAGTCGGGCGCTGCGCTGTCAGACGAAGGCCCTGACGGGCTCATTGCCAGAGCCTTCCTACGCGGCGCCGGCTGGTCCGGCGACATGGTCCGTCGTCGACCGGTCATCGGGATCGCCAACTCCTGGAGTGAGCTAAACCCGTGTAACGCAGGGCTGCGTGATCTCGCGGAAGCGGTCAAGCGCGGCGTCCTCGCGGCCGGAGGACTACCCCTGGAGTTCCCGACAATCTCCATCGCAGAGGCGTTCGTCCGCCCCTCGAGCCTCTATCTGCGCAACCTCATGGCCATGGACGTGGAAGAGATGATCAGGTGCAGTCCGGTGGACGGCGTCGTCCTGCTCGGCGGCTGCGACAAGACCCTGCCGGCCCAGATCATGGGTGCGCTCAGCGCAGGGAAGCCGGCGATCACCGTCGCTGCAGGGCCACGACCGGTCTCGAGCTGGAAAGGCCGCCCTCTCACCATCGATGACCTCTGGCCACTGATCGACCAGCGGACTGCGGGGCAGATGGACGACGCGGACTGGGCGACGCTCGAGAGCTGCCTCAACTGCGATATCGGGACGTGCAACGTCATGGGAACAGCGACGACCATGGCGGCGGTCGCCGAGGTCATGGGGATGGCCCTGCCTGGCAGCAGCCTGCTGCCCGCCGTTTCCTCCGCGCGCACGGCCTTGGCGGAGGAGACCGGGACCCGCGCGGTGGCGTTGGCCACGTCCGGACGGCGCCCTGATCAGATTGTCAGCCTGCAGGCCCTGAAGAACGCCTTCCACGTGGTCTGCGCAGTGGGCGGCTCGACCAACGCGCTGGTGCACCTGGAGGCCTTCGCCGGCCGGCTGGGGCATCGCCTGGGGATCTCTCGGCTGGACGAGTGGAGCCGCCAGACGCCTTGGGTTGCCGACGTTCGACCGGCAGGGCACTTCCAGCTCGCGGACCTCCAGGAAGCCGGCGGCGTTCCCGCGGTGATGCGTGAGCTGGCTCAGGTCGTGGACCTCTCCGCATCGGCAGGCGACGGCCGGACCTGGGCCGACGTCGTCAAGGACACCCCGATGGTCGCTCATCCCGCCATTCGCAGCGATGAGACGGTGCCGATCTTCGGGGCCGGATTCGGCCTGCTGCAGGGCACGCTTGCTCCGCGCGGTGCCTTGCTGAAGCGGGCGGGCGCCGACCCGCGACTGCTCGTGCACCGGGGGAGGGCCGTCGTGTTCGACGGTGTGGAGGACATGCACGCACGAATCGACGACCCCGCGCTGGAGATCGACGCCGACAGTGTGCTCGTCCTGCGCGGCATGGGTCCGACCGGCGGCCCAGGCATGCCTGAGGTGGGCCACCTTCCGATTCCGAAGCGGCTCCGCCTCGCGGGTGTGACTGACATGGTGCGGGTCTCCGATGCCCGGATGAGCGGCACGGCGATCGGCACCATCGTGCTGCACGTCACCCCCGAAGCCCACGCCGGCGGGCCGTTGGGGCTTGTCCGCAACGGCGACGTGATAGCGCTCGATGCCGAGGCGGGACGACTCGATCTGCTGGTTGACCCGGCCGACCTGCGCGGCCGGGGGCCGGCCAGTGCCGTTGACCGGGTGCGTCTGCGAGGGTACGAGGCCCTCTACCAGGAGCACACGTTGCAGGCGGACGAAGGCTGCGACTTCGACTTCCTGCTGGGGCTGCCCGTCGAATGCGAGGCCCTCAATGTATGAGCAGCCGGTTGGCTTCGTGGGCCTCGGCACCCTCGGGATGGCGATGGCCTCCCGCTTGGTGAGCGCCGGCCACGTCGTGTTCGTCCACAATCGGACGCAGGCCCGCTCTCATCCCATGGCGCAGCTCGGGGCGATCGTCCTTGACAGCCCGGCAGAGGTTGCCCGGCAGAGCCGATACGTCTTCTCCTGCCTCTCGGACACCGACGCCGTGCGCTCCGTCTATCTGGGACCCGCTGGCCTGCTCAGTGGGGCAACGCCGGGACAGGTTTTCACCGAGCACGGGACCTTTGCTCCCGAGCTTGCCCGTACGTTGGCTCGGAAGATGACCGCCGTCGGAGCAGCCTTCCTGGACGCGCCGGTGACCGGCGGGCCCCAGGGAGCGTCGGCGGGCTCGCTCGTCGCCATGGTCGGCGGGTCTTCCGAGGCACTTCAGTCGGTGCGCGAGCTCATCGGCGCCTACACGGCCGATGTCGTCGCGGTGGGCGGTCCGGGCAGCGGGCTCGAGCTCAAGCTGGTCAACCAGCTGCTCGTCTCCTGTCACCTGGCGGCCGCTGCAGAGGCCGTGTCGCTGATCGGCAGAATCGGACTCGCCGGCGAACCTGCTGCTCACGTGCTCATGTCGGGCTGGGCGGCCAGCGTCATGCTGGGCCGGACCCTTCAGTACGTACCGACGCCCTCAGCCGCCAGCCAGGCGACAATCCAAGGCATGGCCCACCTCCAGCAGCTCGTTGCGGACCTGGCCGAGGAGAACGATCTGACGCTCCAGAGCTTCCCGACGGCGCGGGCCCTGTTCGACCGGGCCGTGGACGAGGGGTACGGCGGACTGGATGTGGCGGCGCTCGGGCAGGTCTACCGTGGCCGGGCAACTGCCGGCGTGCCTGCTGAACGGGCCGTGCATCAGGGTCCCAGGCTTGCGGGGGGTGCGGATCAATGAAGGGGAAGGAGCTGCCGGTCCTTGTGATCGGCGCGGGGCCGGTCGGCATGAGCGCCGCGTTGTTGCTGGCCCGTCACGGCGTACCGTCTGTGCTGATCGAGGCTCGGCAGTCCCTAGGGCAGCATCCCAAGGCACGGGGCGTCCGCCTGCGCACGATGGAGCTCTTCCGCCAGTGGGGGCTGGCAGATGAGCTGCAGGCGCAAGCCCTTCCGGCCGAAGCGCTGCGATTCATCTACTGCGACAGTCTTGCCGGCCGCGAGCTCGGCCGCACTCCCACCCTCGATGAGTCCGGCGGGATGTTCAGCCCCAGCCGGATCTGCCGCGTGGCGCAGGACGCCGTCGAGCATGCGCTCTCGGACCGGCTGCAGAAGGAGCCACTGGTCGACGTCCGGCGGGGCACGCGCTTGATCGATCTCCTGCAGACCGAGGAAACGGTGGAGGCCCATGTCCTGACAGCGGATGGGGATCCGAGCCAGCACGAGGTGATCTCGGGGAGCTACCTGATCGCAGCGGACGGAGTCGGCAGCACGGTTCGACGGCTTCTCGAGATCCCGGTGGATGGCGCCCCGTTGCTCGGCTACTGGCAGAGCATCTACTGGTACGGGGACATCTCCAGGTGGACCGCTGACCGACCCTGCATCCAGTTCTTCACCGGCATGCGTGGCGGCAAGTCGGCCACAGTCGCGTCGGTCGACGGCCGCGAGCGGTGGATCACCATGGTGCCGCATCCGCCGTCGGAGGAGCCACCCGAGCCGCTCCAGACGGCACAGGCGCAGGAGATCGTCCGCGGAGCAGTCGGTGACGAGGCCTTTCTGCCGGACATCGTGGACATCGCCACCTGGCGCTTGAGTGCCACCGTGGCGCGAGCCTGGCGAGACCGCCGGGTGTTTCTCGCCGGCGATGCAGCACATTCCTTTCCTCCTACCGGCGGTTTCGGCATGAATACCGGCATTCAAGACGTCCACAACCTCGTCTGGAAGTTGGCCCTCGTCCGGTCCGGGCGGGCACAGGACGGCCTGCTGGAGACCTACGGCGTTGAGCGACGACCGGTGGCGCAGGGCAACGCGGACTGGAGCGTTGCCAACGGGGACCGTATTCGCCGCATCAGCCAGGCACTTGCGACCGGGGATCACCAGCAGTTTGCCGCTCTTCTGATCGACCAGGACGAGCACGTCAACGCCCTGGAGCAGGACCTCGGCTTTGAATACGCGTCGACCGCGATAATCCCGGAGACCACGCCAACTCCGCCGAGGACAGCTACGTTCGACCCCGCGGCGCGATCGGGGAGGAGAGCACCTCATGCCTGGATCCGGGCGAAGGGCCGCGAGATCTCGACCCTCGATCTGCTGGAGGGTGAATTCGTGCTCTTCACCGGCGCCCAGTCGTCGCAGGCATGGGCGACCGCCGCAGCGACGCTGCCCGACACGATGCCCGAGGTCGCGGTTTACCGCGTGGGCACCGACATTCAGGTCGGCGAGGACTTCACGGCTGTCTACGGCCTCGGAGACACAGACGTGGTCCTCATTCGACCTGACGGGCATGTCGCCTGGCGGCCGGCCCCGGGTTCGGCCGAGTCGACCGAGCTGGAAGTCGGCTTGCGCAGGATAACCTCGTGAACGAGTGGCGGCCCGACCCACGCTTCCGCTATGACGCCAATGTGTCCATCCTCTATCCCGACCTCCCCCTCATGGCACGTCCGCGCGCAGCTGCGGAGGACGGTTTCACAGCCATCGAGATGTGGTGGCCGTTCCCGAACCCCGTACCCAGCGAGCATGAGGTCCGGACCCTCGTGGCAGCGATCAGCGGTTCAGGAACGCAGCTGGTAGCGCTGAACCTCGATGCGGGGGACACGGCAGCGGGCGACCGCGGGCTGGCGTCACGACCGGACGAACGGGACCGTTTCGACGCGAACCTGAAGGCGGCTGCTCGTCTCGTCGACGAAACCGGCTGCAGGATTGTCAACGTGCTCTACGGCAACCGACTGCAGGGTGTGGACCCCGCGCGTCAGGACGAGCTGGCTGTGGCCAACCTCGCCAGCGCCGTCAGCGTCCTTGCCGGCGTGGGTGCGACCGTCGTGCTCGAATCACTCAACTCCTTCGACAGCCCAGACTATCCACTGACCGACCCTTCTTCGACGGTCAAGGTTCTTGACCGAGTGCCGAGCACGACGGAGCCCCGGCCGGCACTACTCCTTGACGTCTACCACCTTGTCCGCATGGGGCATGACGTGGTGGCGACCATCCAGGACTACGCCGGCCGTATCGGTCACGTGCAACTGGCGGATGCTCCAGGCCGAGGCCGACCCGGCAGTGGCCACATCGACTTCGCCGGGATCATGGCCGCCCTGGCAGACACAGGTTACGCAGAATACGTCGGACTGGAATACGAACCGAACGGGAAGGGACCGTCATGAGGATTGTCAGCTTTGGAGCGCCACGTGCCGAGGAGCCGGGCGTGCTGCTGCCCAGCGGTGACATCGCGCCGTTGGGCCCACTGCTTCGCGACCTCGGATATCCGAACCTGGACACCAATACGATCCTGGCGTTGCTCTCGCACCTCCAGCCGCAGATCGAGGAGGCACTGCTGGGCTCGCCGTACGTCCTCGATGCCGCGGCCGTGCGTCTGGGGCCGCCGGTCCCGACACCGGAAAAGGTAATCGTTGCCGGCGGCAACTACCAGTCACACGTCGACGAGGCCGCCGGTCGCAAGAATGCCCCATCGCCCACCGAGCCATTGCTCATCTTCAAACCGTCCAACACCGTCATCGGCCCGCGAGACACCCTGGTCCGGCCGGAGCAGACCCAGCAGCTTGACTATGAGACCGAAATCGTGGTGGTGATTGGCCGGGGGGGACGGCACATCGCCGCGGAGAACGCTTACGACCACATCGCGGGGTACATGATCGGCAACGACGTGACCGCCCGCGATATGGCCTTCAAGGACATGGCCTTGCACCCGATGTTCTCTCAGATCACGCGGGCCAAGGGAATCCCGACCGGCGCTCCGACCGGCCCATGGCTGGTCACCAAGGACGAGATCCCTGATCCACACGATCTCACCTTGCGATGCTGGGTCAACGGCGAGCTCCGCCAGGAAGGCAGTAGCAGCGAGATGATCGTCGACATTCCCCACCTGATCGCCGACTTCAGCAAGGTGCTCGAGCTGTCCCCTGGGGACATCATCTTCACCGGTACCACGACGGGCTGCGGCGCCTTCCAGGATCCGCCAACCTTCCTGTTCGGCGGGGACGTAGTTCGGATGGAGATCACCGGCTTGGGCGTCATGGAGACCCCCATCGGCGACGAGAAAAGGCCCACGCAAACGCGCTGAGGGCGTCGTACAGGATTGGAGGGCTTCTGGTGGCCGCATCGTTCGAGTGGAGCTGGGTCGATGACGCGATCCTGCTGGTCCGGCGAACCGGTCTCATGTCGGTCCAGGAGGCCGAGCAGCTGCTGAAGGCCACGGAGGAGGCCACCGCAGCAGCTCCAGCGGTTTGGGGCATGGTCGTTGACGTCAGGGACGCCCCGCCGCAAGCCGACGCGGTGCAGTCCAAGCTTCGCGACGTCGTTGCCATGCACGTGGAACGTGGAGTCAGCAGGGTGGCGATCGTCACCCGAGGCACGGTTACCGGGATGCAGATGAAGCGCATGGCCTCCGAGCCAGGGATGTTCGAGGTCAGCCGGGTCGTCTACTTCAACGACCTGGACGAGGCGATGGCCGACATGCGGCAGGCGTTGCGCTGAGCTGCGTCGGGATTACGCCCTGCGTTGCACTCCACCGAAGGCCTGAACCAGGGTGATCGCGACCTCGTTGAGGTGCTCATGCATGAGCCGGGATGCCGTCGCCGAGTCCCGGTTCTCGAGCGCGGAGAGGAGCTCGCCATGTGCCTGCAGCTCTTCACTCGAGGTGACATGGCCCTCGACGCTGGGCATCAGGTAGTGCAGGCGGCGCACCTCGTCCAGCAACCCGGTCAAGATCGATTGCGCCCGGGTGTTTCTGACGATCTCGGAAAGCGCGAGATGGAATTCCTGCGCTGAGGCCAGCGCAGAATCCAGGTCGCTCGCTGCATGCGCCTGCGCGGCGACGAGGGTTTTCAACCGCACCAGGTCTTTCTCTGTTGCCATTGCCGCAGCGTCTGCGCAGAGAGCCGGTTCGATCAGTGACCGGAGAGTGAAGATCTCGCGGACATCATTGAGTTGCATCGGTCGGATCAGATAGCCCTTGCGGGGCAGGACAACCACCCAGTTGTCCTGTGCCAGCAGCCGGAGTGCTTCGCGAACCGGCGTCTTCGAGACGCCGTACCGATGGGCGAGGTCCGCCTCGATCACCAGCTCGCCTGGTTCGCGCCGGGCGCGGAGAATGTCTTCCTTCAACCGGTCGTACACCTGCTCGGTGAGGGAAGGGGACCGGGACGATTCGGCCGACGCGTCGTCCGGAGCGATCGCCACTGCCGCATTACCGCCCATCGTCGTCGTGTCGACAACCAGCGTACCAAGCCGCATAGGCGGGGGCGGCCCTCAGCTCGGCCACCCACAGCCCGTGGCGGGCGCCTGCGGACGATGCCTCATCTCTCCCTGGTGGAGTTGACGCCGGCACGCCTCCGACTGCTGCCGCGGTGATCATCGCCATCCGTCCACCCAGGGCGTCCGCTTGCCATCGCCCCCAGCCACGTTGCTTGCCGTGAGGCGCTGTGAGAAGCCATACGTCTTGGCATCTACCTGTCCCGTGGACATGTCAACCTACCGAGGCGCACAGTGGCTTGACTACGTCTCGACGGGAGTTCACTGCATGACATCGTTGACTCACTCCGCGACCAACGACCGGTCGTTGCTTCCCGGTGAGCGGCCGTTCGCACTGCTGGGCGCTGGGGGTGAGCTCACTGGCCGGACGGACTTTCCCATGCCCAGTCCGGAAGAGCTGGTGGCGCTTTATCGTGCCATGGTCATCGGCCGCCGATTCGACAGCCAAGCCACCGCACTGACCAAGCAGGGGCGACTGGCCGTCTATCCCTCCTCACGCGGCCAGGAGGCGTGCCAGGTGGGCGTGGTGCATGCGATGCGCAACCAGGACTGGCTGTTTCCCACCTACCGGGACTCTGTCGCGCTGGTGACGAGGGGCGTGCACCCGGTCGATGTGCTGTGTCTGCTGCGGGGAGACTGGCACTGTGGTTATGACCCGTACGAGCGTCGGGTCGCTCCCCAATGCACTCCGTTGGCGACCAATACCCTGCATGCCGTCGGTTTGGCGCACGCCGCCACCTTGAAGCACGAAGATGTGGTGGCCGTCGTCCTTCTCGGTGACGGAGCGACCAGCGAGGGTGACACTCATGAGGCTCTGAACTTCGCAGCCGTTTGGAATGCTCCGGTCGTTTTCCTGATTCAGAACAACGGCTACGCCATCAGCGTGCCGTCGGCACGACAGACCGTGGCGCCGTCGCTGGCACACAAGGGCATCGGTTATGGCATCGCCTCGGTGCAGGTTGACGGCAACGACCCGGCGGCGGTCTTTGCCACCGTTCGATCTGCGGTGGAGGCCGCGGCTGCTGGCGGCGGTCCCACGCTCATCGAGGCCCTGACTTACCGGGTCGGAGCGCACACGAACGCTGATGACGCGACGAAGTACCGCCAGCCGGAGGAAGTCGAAGCGTGGCTGGTTCGCGACCCGATTACCCGCCTTGAGCTCTACCTCCAGTCCGAGCACCTCATCGACGAGACGGACACGGCTGAGCTGGAGGCGGAGGCGGAGGCGCTCGCGGCTGCGTTGCGGCTGGCTCTCAACGACGATGCGGACCTGAACCCGGCCGACCTCTTCGCGCACGTCTATGTCACGCCGACCGCGATGCTGGCCGCCCAGCAGCAGGCGCTCCAAGCGGAGCTTTCCGAGCCGGAGGGGGAGTAGTGAGCTCGACCCTGGATCAGCGCACAGCGCCGACAGAAGGGCCACCGCCTGCGGCCCCGGTGACCATGGCGGCCGCGTTGAACCGGGCGCTTGCAGATGCCCTGGAGCAAGATGCGCGCGTCCTGGTCTTTGGCGAAGACGTCGGCGCGTTGGGTGGTGTGTTCCGCGTCACCGAAGGTCTCGCCGCGCGGTTCGGCGATGAGCGGGTGTTCGACACACCGGTCGCCGAAGCCGGAATCGTGGGCACCGCCATCGGGATGGCCATGAATGGGCTCAGGCCTGTGGTGGAAATGCAGTTCGACGCATTTGCCTATCCGGCCTTCGAGCAGATTACCAGTCACCTCGCCAAGCTCCACAACCGCACGAGGGGCCGGATAGAGCTGCCGATTGTCGTGCGCATCCCGTACGGAGGCGGTATCGGGGGAGTGGAGCACCACTGTGACTCGTCGGAGGCCTACTACACGCACACCGCGGGACTGAGGGTGGTGACGCCAGGGTCACCCAGGGACGCGTACACCCTCCTGCGTCAGGCGATCGACAGTCCGGACCCGGTCATTTTTCTGGAGCCCAAGAGACGCTACTGGTCCAAGGAGAGCGGCCCACTCGATCTCGCCGGGCCGGCGATCGATTCGGCGGTGGTCCGTCGACCGGGTAATGACGTGACCCTCATCAGCTACGGAGGGACCACGGCGACGGCTCTGCAGGCCGCCGAGGCCGGCCTCGAGGAGGGGTGGGACATCGAGGTGATCGACCTCCGCAGCCTTTCGCCCTTCGACGACGCTCTGGTGGCAGAGTCGGTCCGGCGTACTGGAAGGGCCGTCATCGTGCACGAGGCCGCGGGCTTCGGGGGTTACGGCGCCGAGATCGCGGCCCGCCTCACCGAGCAGTGCTTCCATTTCCTCGAGGCCCCGATCCTGCGGGTCGCCGGCTTCGACATTCCGTACCCTCCGCCAAAGCTCGAGGAGCACCACCTGCCCAACGTTGACCGGATCCTCGACGCGGTCGCGCGACTTCAGTGGGACGACGATGTCTGACTTCCTCCTCCCCGACCTGGGTGAGGGTCTCACCGAGGCCGAGATCATCGCCTGGCACGTGAAGGTGGGCGACCCGGTTGTCGTCGACCAGATAGTCGTCGACGTGGAGACCGCCAAGGCGGCAGTCGAGGTTCCGGTGCCCTTCGCCGGAGTGGTGACCGCGCTCCACGCGCAAGCAGGTGACGTCGTGGATGTCGGCAAGCCTCTGATCAGCGTCGACCAGACGGTTGTCGAGACCCGGCCGGCCCAACCCGTTCGCGAACCAGGCGTGGTCTTCCCAACGCCGACGGACGACAGCCAGGACGCCGAACCGAGCGGCAGCGTCCTGATCGGCTATGGGACCTCAGTGCGCCAGAGCCGACGGCCGAGACGGAGCAGGCGCAACCTGTCAGCGCCCGCAGACCCAGCCGTCGTCCGAGCAGCGGGTCCGGTGGTGGTCGTCTCGCCCCTCGTTCGCAGCTTGGCCCGCAATGCCGCGGTGAACCTCTCCAGCGTGCAGGGCACCGGGTCCGGTGGCCTTGTCCGCCGGCGCGATGTCGAAGAGGCGATCCGTGAACGCGATCTGGCGCCCGGACCGGCACAGGTCACCGACTCCGAGCCCGGCGCCCCGGTCGAGGGCAGTCAGCGGGTCAAGATGACGGGGATGCGCAAGGCCGTAGCCGAAAAGCTCAGCCGGTCCCGTCGCGAGATCCCCGAGGCCACTGTCTGGGTGGAGGTCGATGCGACGGAGCTGCTTGCCGCCCGCGCCGTCCTCCGTGCGCGAGAGCCGACCGAGCCGATGGGGTTGATGGCGTTGGTCGCCCGCTTCGCGGTCCTGGGGCTGGCCCGCTTCCCCGAGCTGAATGCCCGCATTGACGGGGATGAGATCGTCTTCAGCAGCTCTGTGCACCTGGGCTTCGCCGCGCAGACCGAGCGCGGTTTGGTCGTGCCCGTCGTGCGAGATGCGCATCGTTTGTCCACCCGCAAGCTCGCTGGGTCCATCCACACATTGGCGGCTGCTGCACGGGCCGGTGTGATCAGCCCGGCACAGCTGACCGGAGGCACCTTCACCGTGAACAACTACGGGGTGTTCGGGGTGGATGGTTCGGCCGCCATCATCAATCACCCCGAGGTCGCGATCCTCGGGCTCGGCCGGGTGGTCGAGCGTCCGTGGGTGGTGGCCGGCGAGATTGTCATTCGCAGTGTGAGCCAGCTGACCTTGGCTTTCGACCACCGTGTTTGCGATGGCGCGACAGCAGGTGGATTCCTGCGGTTCGTGGCTGACTGTGTCGAGTCTCCCGTCGTGGCGCTTGGGGAGGCCTGATGGACTAGCCATCGTTATCGGTTCGGCAGGTCCTCGAAAATCAGCAGGGTGCGGGTGGCCAGGACACCCGGAACTGCCTGCAAGCTGTCGAGAACCAGCCTGCGAAGGGCTTCGTTGTCCTTGGTGCGGACGAGCAACATGACGTCGACGTCACCACCGACGAGGGCCATGTGCTTGACCTCCGGAATCTGGCGTAGTTGCTGCGTCAGATCGCGCCAGGAATTCTGTCGCACGGTGAGCTGTACGTAGGCCGATGTTCCCAGGCCACTGCGAACCGGGTCGACGATCGCCGTGAAACCGACGAGGACGTGCAGGTCCTTCAACCGCTCCAGCCGGCTGTACGCGTTGGCCCGTGACACGTTGACGAGCTCGGCGAGGGCTCGGACGGAGATTCGGCCGTCGTTGGTCAGCTCCTCCAGCATGCGCCTGTCGGTTGCATCCAGTTCGTCACTCATGCTGCAACATCACCTTCTGGGAGATCGCTGGGGGAACGACATACGGCTCTGTCTGATCGGTCTACAGCACCGATCGTCTCCTGTCGACGGCTGAGAGGTATCAATGCGCCATCTGTGGGCCATAGTTTGCGGACAACGAACCCCGGGAGGGTCGGTGCTCAACTCAGCGGCTTCGGGACCACGTGGCTGACGTGCGGGTCAGCGCTGGGTCCGCTGTCGGCATAGTCGGCGCAGGGACCATGGGAGCCGGTATCGCCCAGGTGGCGGCACTCGCCGGCCACGTGGTGCTGCTGTTCGATGCAGAACCCGGACAAGCACTCGAATCGGTCGAACGGGTACGGACCCGCGTGGACCGCCTCTCGGCGCAGAACAGGGTTGACGCCTCGACGGCTTCCGCCGCCTGCGCCAACCTGTCCGCTGCCGGAGCTGTCGGTGACTTGGCGGGTTGCCGGCTCGTGATCGAGGCCGCGGCAGAGGCGCTCGACGTGAAGCAGGACATCTTTCGGGCCCTGGAGAACGTCGTGAGCGACGACTGTGTTCTGGCCACCAACACTTCCTCCCTCTCGGTCACCGCCATTGCGAAAACCCTGCGCCGACCGCAGCGCCTTGTTGGTATGCATTTCTTCAACCCGGCCACAGCCATGGAGCTGGTGGAGGTTGTCTCCGGTCTCGCGACCGACCCGAAGGTAGCCGGCGTTGTTGCCGACATCGCGACGGCATGGGGTAAGACGCCCGTGCGCGTGACCTCGACGCCGGGTTTCGTGGTGAACCGCGTGGCGCGCCCCTTCTACGGTGAGGGGCTGCGGGCCCTGGAGGAGCGGGCAGCTGATCCAGCCACCATCGACGCGGTTCTCCGGGAGGCCGGCGGCTTCCGGATGGGCCCGCTGGAGCTGACCGACCTCATCGGCCAGGACGTCAACCTGGCGGTGACGCGATCGGTCTGGGAACTCTTCGGCCAGGACCCGCGTTTCACGCCTTCCATTGCTCAGCAGGCGTTGGTCGACGCCGGTCGGCTCGGCCGCAAGACCGGTCGCGGCTTCTACCGGTACGGCGACGACGCACAGCCGGAGGTTCCCGCCACCGCGGCGCCGGCGCCTGCTCCTCACCAGGTGACCGTCGCCGGAGACTGGGGGCCCTGGCTGCCGCTCTGGGAGCGGCTTCGCCGAGCCGGAGTCGAGGTCCTCGAAGGGGACACGCGCGACAGCGAGGCGCCGTTCGCGGAACTGGCCGGCGGTGCCTTGCTCGTGCCGAGCGACGGCCGGACAGCGACCGAACGCGCTAGCCTCGCGCGGGTCCCTGTCGTGGTCGTGGACCTTGCCTTCGACCCGCTCGAGGCGACGCGGTTCGCCATTGCGGCAGCGGACGGCTGGCCGTCGGCTGCGACCACTCACGCGGTTGGCCTGCTCCAGGCGACAGGGGCAACGGTCAGCGTCATCGACGACCTGCCCGGGCTGCTCGTGGCTCGTACCGTCGCCATGCTCGTCAACCAGGCCGTCGACTGCGTGGCCCTCGGTGTAGCCTCCGCGGCCGACGTCGACACCGCCATGCGGCTGGGGGCGGCCTACCCGATCGGCCCGCTGGAATGGGGCGCTCGGCTGGGCGCCGGCCGGGTGACCTCGATCCTGGATGCCCTGGATCGGGCCTATCCTGGCGGTCGCTACCGGGTCTGCCCCGCGCTGCGGCGCAGCACCCTCTCGGGCAGGAGCCTGCGTGAGATCTGACCCGAACGACCGCGCCCTCGTCCCTCGTCCACACCGTCGATCGGAGCGCTGATGTCCACCGCCTTCCTGGTGACAGGGGTCCGTACGCCGATCGGGCGCTACGGCGGCGCCCTGGCCTCCGTCCGCCCCGACGACCTCGCTGCCCACGTGCTGCGCACCTTGACCGATCGGCTGCCCTCGGTGGACTGGGGGGCGCTCGACGACGTCCTTCTTGGTTGTGCCAACCAGGCCGGTGAGGACAACCGCAACGTGGCGCGGATGGCGACGCTGATCGCCGGCCTGCCGGTGGAGGTCCCCGGCAGCACGATCAACCGGCTCTGCGGCTCCGGCATGGACGCGCTGGGCACCGCCGCTCGCGCCATCCGCGCAGGGGAGGCCGACCTCATGATCGCCGGAGGGGTGGAGAGCATGAGTCGGGCCCCGTTCGTGGTGCCGAAGGCCGAGACGGCCTACTCCCGGGCCGCCAAGATGGCCGACACCACCATGGGATGGCGTTTCGCCAACCCCCGGATGGAAGAGCTGTACGGGACCGACGCGATGACCGGGACCGCCGAGAACGTCGCACGGGACTTCGTTGTCGGCCGCGAGGACCAGGACGCCTTCGCCCTCCGCTCGCAGGAGCGGGCAGCCAAGGCGCTCGCGGACGGGCGACTGGCCCGGGAGATCGTGCCCGTGTCCGTAGCCCAGCGCAAGGGCGACCCGGTGGTCGTCGAGCGGGACGAGCATCCGCGCGAATCCTCGCGGGAGGCGCTGGCCCGGTTGCGGCCGCTGTTCGCCGGGGGCAGCGTGACCGCCGGCAACTCCTCGGGCATCAACGACGGCGCCTGCGCCGTGCTCGTCGCCTCCGGCAGTGCTGTCGAACGCTACGGGCTGACGCCGCTGGCCCGCATCACCGGGATGGCCGCAGCCGGCGTGCCGCCGCGCATCATGGGGATCGGGCCGGTTCCCGCCACTCGGCGGCTTCTCGGGCGAGCCGGACTGGACGTTGCTGACGTGGACCTGTTCGAGCTGAATGAGGCGTTCGCCTCGCAGGCGCTGGCCGTACTCCGCGAGCTGGGGCTGCCGGACGACGCAGAACACGTCAACCGCAACGGTGGGGCGATCGCGCTGGGTCATCCCCTGGGCATGACGGGGGCCCGGCTCGGGTTGTCCGCCGCCATCGACCTGGCCGACCGTACGGGCGCGGGTGCCCGGCGAGCGGTGGCCACGATGTGCATCGGAGTCGGTCAGGGCATCGCGCTGCTGCTGGAGAGCGTCTAAGGTCGGCGGACCTCAGCCGCGGCGCGCCTGCAACCCGCCCAGCGCCAGCTCCACGACGGCGTGGACGATGTCCTCGTCCGAGGTGGTCCGGGCGTCAGGTGCTCGGGGCTCGGTGGCCCGCGAGTCGGGCCGGTACCACTGGGTGAGTGAGTTGACCATGCCGAAGAGCAGCCGGGTCACCAGGCGTGGATCGATGTCGCTCCGGATCTCCCTCGCGTCTGCGGCCGCCTGGACCAGCGTCGCGAGGCGGGCGTCGAAAGCGCGCCGCTGGGCAATCGCCTCCCGCTCGACCTCGGTGTTGCCCCGGAGGCGGAGCAACAGGGTGACGTACGGGAGCTCGGCGAGCAGCACCTCGGTAGTCCGTCTCAGCACCTTTTCCAGCCGCTCCACCGGCCGGCCGACGTCCTGCTCGTCCTCATCCATCACGGCGGACAGCGCGTCGAGCGCTCGATGGACGGCGAGCCGCAGCAGCTGCTCCTTGCCGCTCACGTGGTGGTAGAAGGTGGACTTCGTCAGCCCGCTGGCACGGGCGAGGTCCTCCATGCTGGCCGCCTCGTAGCCGCGTTCGTTGAACACCCGGGCGACGACCTCGACCAGGTCGTCCTGGGTGTAGCGGGCGGGGCGTCCGCGTGCCGCCCGCTCGGCCGGCACTCCGTCCTGTCCGCCTGCCGTGAGCGTGCCCGTTGACATGGGTTCAGTGTGCCCTATCATGAGTTAACGAACGTTCGTTCGGGAACTCCGAACCGTACGAGAGGGAGGTCGCGGTGTACGGCAACGGCGAAACGATCGAGTCCCCCACGCTGGACGCGCCGGCCGGTCTGCAGGAGCGATTCGACCGGATCATCGCCGAGGACGAGCGCATCGAGCCGCGTGACTGGATGCCTGACGGATACCGGAGGACGCTCATCCGGCAGATCGCCCAGCACGCCCACTCCGAGATCATCGGCATGCAGCCGGAAGGCAACTGGATCACCCGCGCGCCGAGCCTGCGCCGCAAGGCCATCCTGCTCGCCAAGGTCCAGGACGAGGCGGGCCACGGCCTCTATCTCTACTCGGCGGCCGAGACGCTCGGCGTCGACCGCGAGGACCTGCTCGACCAGCTCCACGCGGGCAAGCAGAAGTATTCGAGCATCTTCAACTACCCCACGCTCAGCTGGGCCGACATGGGCGCCATCGGCTGGCTCGTCGACGGTGCAGCGATCATGAACCAGGTGCCGCTCTGCCGGTGCTCCTACGGCCCGTACGCCCGGGCGATGGTCCGCGTGTGCAAGGAGGAGTCGTTCCACCAGAGGCAGGGCTTCGAGATCCTCTTCACCCTTTCCCACGGGACGACTGCCCAGAAGGCGATGGCACAGGACGCGGTGAACAGGTTCTGGTGGCCGTCCCTGATGATGTTCGGACCTCCGGACACCGACTCGCCCAACTCCGCGCAGTCCACCGCCTGGGGCATCAAGCGGTTCAGCAACGACGAGCTGCGCCAGCGGTTCGTCGACATGGCCGTGCCGCAGGCCGAGTCCCTCGAGCTGTCGTTGCCTGATCCCGATCTGCGCTGGAATGCCGACCGGGGCCGCTACGACTTCGGGGCCGTCGACTGGGACGAGCTCACCCGGGTGATCAAGGGAGACGGACCTTGTAACGCCCAGCGGATGGAGCGCCGTCGCGCGGCCCATGACGACGGAGCCTGGGTCCGCGAGGCCGCACAGGCCTATGCCCGCAAGCAGGCGAGCCGCACAGCAGCGAAGCCAGCGGCATGAGTACGGGATGGCCGCTGTGGGAGGTGTTCGTCCGCGCCAGGCGCGGGCTCGCCCACCAGCACGTCGGCAGCCTGCACGCTCCTGATGCCGAGATGGCGCTGCGCAACGCGCGTGACGTCTACACCCGCCGGGGCGAAGGCGTGTCGCTGTGGGTGGTGGCCTCCGCGGACATCGCCGCGTCGAGCCCGGATGAGAAGGACCCGTTCTTCGAGCCGGCCATGGACAAGGCCTACCGGCACCCGACGTTCTACGACGTGCCCGAGGGAGTTGCCCACCTGTGAGTGACTCGCCAACGGGCACCTCGTCACCGACCGCCCTCTCCACGTACGCGATCGGGTTGGGCGACGACGCGCTGATCCTCGCCCAGCGGCTGGGCGAGTGGATAACCTACGCCCCGCAGATCGAGGAGGACGTCGCCCTCGGCAACATCGCGCTGGACCTGCTGGGTCAGGCGCGCACTCTGCTGAGCTATGCCGGAAAGGTCGAGGGCGCCGGCCGCGACGAGGACGACCTTGCCTTTCTCCGCGACGAGCGTGCCTTCCGCAACGTGTGGCTGGTCGAGATCCCCAACGGCGACTTCGCCGTCACGATGGCCCGGCAGCTGCTGTTCTCGGCCTACCAGTGCGAGCTGTACGCCGGGCTTGAGGACTCCGTCGACCCGACCCTGGCCGGGCTGGCAGCCAAGGCGGTCAAGGAGGTCTACTACCACCGCGACCATGCCACCCAGTGGGTGCGCCGGCTCGGTGACGGCACGGACGAGTCCCATGCCCGCATGCAGGCGGCGCTGGACCGCGCCTGGCCCTATGTCGACGAGCTGTTCGATACCGACGATGCCGCAGCGGCGCTGCCGGGCGTCGCGGTCGACCCTGCCTCACTTCGGCCCGCTTGGACCGCGTACGTCGAGAAGGCCCTGGCCGAGGCCACCTTGACCCGGCCCGAGCCGACCTGGCGCTCGCGCGGTGGAAGGACCGGCTACCACAGCGAGAACCTCGGACATCTGCTGCCCGAGATGCAAGCCCTGCACCGGGCACATCCCGGAGCAACCTGGTGAGCGCCGCTGCTGCAGGGCGGGTGTCAGAACTGCTGGCGGTGGCCGGTTCGGTTCCTGACCCGGAGATCCCGGTGCTGACCCTGGAGGACCTCGGCATCCTGCGCGCCGTGGAGATCAGCTCCGACGGGACGGTCCGGGTGACTCTCACGCCGACCTACACGGGGTGCCCGGCAACCGAGGTCATCGCCGCGGACGTCGAGGCCGCCCTGCACTCTGCCGGTGCCGACCGGGTGTCCATCCGTACCGTGCTGTCCCCGGCATGGACGACTGACTGGATAACCGAGGCCGGTCACCGCAAGCTGCTCGAGTACGGCATCGCGCCGCCCGGTGCTTGCCACTCGGGGCCGGTCGCGCTCACGCTGTCGGTGCGGTGCCCGCAATGCGGCTCGAGCCGGACCCGTGAACTCAGCCGGTTCGGTTCCACCCCGTGCAAGTCGCTCTGGTCGTGCTTGTCGTGCCTGGAGCCGTTCGACTCGTTCAAGGCGATCTGATGTCGACCGCTGCCAGCCCCGAGGTGGTGCCAAGGCTCCGGCACGCGGTCTTCCACCAGCTGCGCGTGGCTTCGATCGAGCGGCTCACCGAGGATGCCGTAGCCGTGACCTTCGACGTCCCGGAAGACCTGCGCGAGCAATTCCGTTTCCGCGCCGGCCAGCACGTGTCCGTGCGCGCCGACGAGCTGGGCGAGGACGTACGCCGCAACTACTCGATCTGTGCGCCGGCCACTGGAGGGCCGCTGAGGATCGGCGTCAAGCGGATCCCAGAAGGCGTGTTCTCCAACTTCGTCAACGAGCGGCTCAGAACCGGCGACATCCTCGACGTGATGACGCCGACCGGGACCTTCTCCCCGGACCTGGACCCCGCTCAGGCCAAGCGCTATGTCGCGATTGCCGCCGGCTCAGGCATCACGCCGGTGCTCTCGATCCTGGCGACCGCTCTCGAGGTGGAGCAGCAGAGCACAGCCGCGCTGGTCTATGTCAATCTGCGCACCTCGACCATCATGTTCCTGGAGGAGCTCGAGGACCTGAAGAACAGGTTCCCGGCCCGGTTCCAGATCCTGCACGTCCTCGACGAGGAGATCACCGAGGTCGAGCTGCTCTCTGGCCGGCTTGATGCCGAGCGGCTCAACCGGATCCTCGACACCGTCCTGCCGGTCGACGACGTCGACGACTGGTACTTGTGCGGACCGCTCGCCATGACCGACACCGTGCAGGCAGCATTGCTCGACCGTGGCGTGGACACCGGCCACATCCACCGCGAGCTGTTCCACGTCGTTCCTCTCGGCACGCAGCAAAGCACCCCGAGCCGCGCGGAGGCAGATCAAGCCGACGTCGGCGGATCCGCGGTGACGGTCGTCCTGGACGGCAGGTCCCTGACCTTCAACCTCGCCCGCGACGGCAGCTCGATCCTCGAGGCGACCCTGCGTGCCCGCCCCGACGCCCCGTACGCCTGCAAGCACGGCGTGTGCGGCACCTGCCGGGCAAGGGTGCTCGAGGGCGAGGTCGAGATGGACACCAACTACGCCCTGGAGCCCGACGAGATTGCTCGCGGCGTCGTGCTCACCTGCCAGTCGCACCCGGTCACCGACCGGGTGACCGTGGACTTCGACCAGTGACCACTCCAGGGACACAGGCCGGCCCCCTCGTCCGGACCGAGCGGCGGGGCTCGGTTCTCCTGGTCGGCCTCGCCCGGCCGGCCAAGCACAATGCCTTGGACGAGGCGATGGTCGGGCAGCTGGACGGGGTGCTCGCGGCGGCCGGGCAGGAGGCCTGCATCCTGGTGCTGTACTCCAGCACACCGGGCATGTTCGCTGCCGGGGCCGATATCGCAGAGCTCGTCGACCGCGACGCCGATGCCGCCCTGCGCGGCATCAACTCGGGGCTGTTCGACCGACTGGAAGCGCACCCGTGGCCCACGATCGCCGCCATCGATGGTCCCGCGTACGGCGGGGGGTGCGAGCTCGCTTTGGCGTGTGACCTGCGGGTTGCCTCGCCCGCCGCCCGGTTCGCCCAACCGGAGCTGGGTCTTGGCATTCTCGCCGGCGCCGGGGCCAACTGGCGGTTGCCCCAGACCGCCGGGCTCTCCGTGGCCAGACGCATGCTCTATGCCGGTGAAGTGCTCGACGCCGACGCAGCTCTCCATGCGGGGCTGGTCGATGCGGTCCACCCGCGCGACTCGCTGCTCGACGAGGCGGTCGCGCTCGGCGAGCGGATCGCCCACCGTTCGTGGCGCGCCCTGGAGCTGACCAAGCTCGCATTGCGGGCCCACCGGCCGGCGACCACCGGGTTCGACCTGGTGGCGCAGGCCGTACTGTTCGAGAGCGATGACAAGCGCGAGCGGATGAGCCGGTTCCTCGACGAGCGGGCCCGGCGCAGGCGGGAGCGCAGCGCGGACGAGGACGGAGCTTCTGCCGGACCGGCAGGCGCACCGGACCCCGTACCCCCGTTCCGGATCCGCGAGCTGACCGTCGAGGACGGCATGGATCTCGCGGGGTGGAGCCGCCCAGGTGCCTGGGGCATCGAGGACGCGCTGGAGCGGCCGGCGCCGGACGAGGGCTATCGGGCGGTCGTCGACAGCGAGGGTCATCTTCTCGGCTACTGCTGTCTCGGCGCCGCCGCCAGAGTGCCGGGCGTTCCCCGCGACAGCTCGGTGGTCGACGTGGCCGTCGGCATCCGGCCGGAGCTCGCCGGTCGGGGCTGGAGCACCGAGCTCGGCCGGGCAGCGGTCGAGTACGCCGCCTCAGTGGCAGCGGATCGCCGGCTGCGCAGCACCGTGCCCGAGTGGAACACGGCGGGGCGCCGCGCGGCGGAGCTGGCGGGGTTCTCGCTGGTCGGCGCCCGCACCTACGCGGATCAGCTCTATGAGGTCTTCGAGCAGCCGACCTCAGCTGTTTTCTCGCGGGGCAAGGATGAGTGAGGTCACCCGGGCGGTGCACAGCCGGCGACCCTGCTCGTCACGGATCACCACCTCGTACGTCGCCACGGTGCCGCCGCGGTGCAACGGCTCGGCGACCGCGGTCACGAGTCCTTCGCGAGCGCCGCGGTGGTGCGTGGCGTTGACGTCGACCCCGACCACCGTCCGGCCGGGACCCGCGTGCAGGACCGCACCCCAGGAACCCACCGCCTCGGCGAGTGCCAGCATGGCTCCGCCGTGCAACAGCCCGAAGGACTGGGTGTTCGTCTCCACCGGGGCAGTCGCCACCACGCGCTCGGGCGCGGCCTCGAGGACCCGTACCCCGAGCTTGCGGTCAAGGTCGCCCAAGGAGAGTCCCGGATAGTTGCGGCCTAGTACGTCGTCTTCGTCCATTCGCGCAGCATACGAAATCTTCCGGCCGTGCCAGACAAATCGAGGAGTCATCGCGTGACCATCACCGTCAAGAGCTACGTCGGCGGCCGCTGGCAGGGCCCCGGCAGCGAGAGTGTCGCCCTGCTCGACGCCGCCACCTCCGAGCCGGTGGCGACCATCGGCACCAGTCCGATCGACATGCTGCCGGTCCTCGACCACGCCCGTTCGGTCGGCGGTCCGGCGCTGCGCGAGCTGCCGTTCCACGAGCGGGCGCTGGCCCTCAAGCGCCTAGCCGTCCACCTCACCGGCACGAAGGACACGTTCTACCCGGTCTCCGCCTGGACCGGCGCCACCCGGCGTGACTCCCTCGTCGACATCGACGGTGGGATAGGCGTGCTGTTCAGCTATTCCGGAAAGGGACGTCGCGAGCTGCCGAACAGCACCGTCCTCGTGGACGGCCCCGCCGAGGTGCTCGGGCGAGGGGGCCAGTTTGTCGGTCAGCACATCTACACCTCACGGCGCGGTATTGCTCTGCAGATCAATGCCTTCAACTTTCCGGTGTGGGGAATGCTCGAGAAGTTTGCGCCGGCATTCCTCGCCGGCGTGCCCACCGTCGTCAAGCCGGCGTCACAAACCGCCTACCTGACCGCTGCCGTGGTCGAGGAGATCGTTGCCTCCGGGCTGCTGCCCGTCGGCAGTCTGCAGCTGGTGGTCGGCGGATCACGGGGTCTGCTCGATCTGCTCTCCGAGCAGGACACTGTTGCCTTCACCGGCTCGGCATCGACAGCGTCACTGCTCAAGGCCCACCATGCGGTCCTGCAGGGCGGGGTCCGCTTCAGCTCCGAGGCGGACTCGCTCAACTTCTCGATGCTCGGCACGGACGTGCGCCCAGGCAGTGAGGAGTTCGACCTCTTCGTCCGGCAGCTCGTCACGGAGATGACGTCCAAGGCCGGCCAGAAATGCACGGCGATCCGGCGCGCGCTCGTCCCACAAGCGCTCGTTCACGACGTCATGGACGCGGTCGGCGCCCGGGTTTCGGCCAAGGTGCGCGTCGGCAACCCGTCGAGCGACGAGGTCACCATGGGGGCCTTGGTGGGACTCGCCCAGCGCCGCGAGGTGCGCCGCAGCCTTGACCTGCTGGCCGACGCGGCGGAACTCGTCGTCGGAGACCCCGACTCGTTCGACGTGATCGGTGCCGACGCTCAGCAGGGCGCTTTCCTGCCGCCGATGTTGTTGTGGGCCAAGGACTCCAGCCGCAGCGAGCCGCACGACATCGAGGTGTTCGGCCCTGTCTGCACGATGATCGGCTACCGGGACACCGAGCATGCGATCGACCTCGCCGCTCGCGGTCGCGGCAGTCTTGTGGGGTCGGTCGTCTCGGCGGACCCCGACGTCGTGCGGGACGTCGTTCTCGGCGTGGCGCCCTGGCACGGCCGGGTGCTGGTCCTCGACCGCGACTCCGCAGCCGAGTCGACCGGCCACGGCTCACCATTGCCGCAGCTGGTGCACGGCGGCCCTGGCCGAGCCGGGGACGGAGAGGAGCTGGGAGGCATCCGTTCAGTGCTGCACTTCATGCAACGTACGGCAGTTCAGGGCTCCCCGCGGGCGGTGTCATCGGTCACCGGCACGTGGGTGACGGGGGCGCCGCGGCACACCGGGGGCACCCACCCCTTCCGCAAGAGCCTCGCCGAGCTGCAGGTGGGCGATGCGGTTGTCAGCGGCCCGCGCGCGATCACCCTGGAGGACATCGACAGATTCACGGATTTGTCCGGTGACCGTTTCTACGCCCACACCGACGAAGAAGCCGCAGCGGCAAATCCGTTCTTCGAGGGACGGGTCGCGCACGGCTACTTCGTGGTGGCATTGGCGGCCGGGCTGTTCGTCTCCCCGGAGCCCGGTCCCGTACTCGCCAACTACGGCCTCGAGCGGTTGCGTTTCCTGGCTCCCGCCTATCCAGGGGACGAGCTCACGGTGACCCTGACTGCCAAGAGCATCTCCCCGCGCGCCGATGCCGACTACGGCGAGGTCGTCTGGGACGCGCACGTGGTCAACCAGGACGGTCAACCGGTGGCGTCGTACGACGTGCTCACTCTGGTCGCCAAGGAGTGGCCGCTGTGAGCGGCCTTGCCGAGCCGGCGCAGGCGGGTGTGCGCGTCGAGATCTCCGGCGCCGTCGCCGAGGTCATCCTCGACCGCCCGGCGAAGCTCAACGCATTGGACTCTCCGGCCCTCGCGGCACTGCGCCGCGTCTTCACCGAGCTGCGCCGGCACGAGGACCTCCGCGCGGTGCTGCTCCGGGGGGAAGGGCGAGCATTCTGCGCCGGCCGCGACGTCTCCGGCGTGGATCCGGCTGTTGATGATGCGGCGGCCTTTCTTCGCGACCAGGTGCACCCCGTGCTGCAGGCGATCCGGTCCGTGCCGGTCCCGGTCGTCGCCGCCGTACAGGGGGCGTGCCTCGGCGTCGGGCTGGGGCTGGCAGGCACGGCGGACGTGGTCTATGCCGGCCACAGCGCCAGGATCGGCTCGCCCTTCGCGAAGCTCGGTGCGGTGCTGGACTCGGGAGGACACGCCCTGCTGGTCGACCGGCTCGGTCCGCACCGGGCCATGGACCTGATCGTCACCGGTGAGCTGCTCGACGGCGCCGAGGCAGCCAGGGTCGGCCTGGTCAGCCGGGCCGTTCCCGACGAGGACTTGCTGACAATGACGCGGGCCCTCGTGCGGAAGGTGGCCGAGGGACCGACCGCGGCGTTTGCCCAGTCCAAGGCCGTCATCACCGCCTTGCGGGAGAGGCGAGGTTCCGCGCCGGAGCTGCTGGAGGCCGAGGCTGCGGCGCAAGGTGCCGTGTCGACGACCCGCGACTACGCCGAGGGCTTCGCCGCCTTCCAGCAGCGGCGTGCCCCGGTGTTCACCGGCCGGTAGACATCCCGCGCGCCATCGTTGCTGTCGCGGTCGCACCTGTTGCTGCCCCTGTTCCAAGCCGTGTACAGTTCCATTGGCGAACGATTCGCACTTGAACGGTTGCCGCCGTGACGATCGATCGGAGACAGCCCGATGAACCGCCTGCAGGACAGAGTCGCCGTCGTCACCGGCAGCTCGCGTGGCATCGGCGCTGCCATCGCCGGTCTGCTGGCAGCCAACGGAGCCCGCGTCGTTGTCCACGGTCGTGATGCCGATGCTCTGGAATCCGTTCGCTCCCGCATCGAGGCCTCCGGTGGAGAGGTTTTCGCCGTACTCGCCTCCCTCACTGACTTCCAGGAGGTGGAAGCGATGCGTGAGCAGGCGGAGAGCCACTTCGGGACGGCTGACATCCTCGTCGCTAACGCCGGCGGCAGCCCGGTCCGCCCGGGACCTCTGGAGGACATCAGCGAGGAGGACTGGCGCCGCTCAGTCGATGCCAACCTCACGGCAACCTTCCTGACCATCAAGAGCTACCTCCCCGGCATGAAGCAGCGGGGCCACGGCAGCATCATCACCATGTCCTCCGCCGCTGCGCGCAGACCCACCGCAGGCAGTCCCGTTGCTTACGCGGCCGCAAAGGCAGGGATAGAGCTGCTCACCAAAGAAGTTGCCTTGCAAGGCGGCCCACACGGCGTCCGCGCGAACTGCATCGCTCCAGAGACGATCATGACCGAGCGAAACCGGCAGCAGATCCCCGACCGTGTCCAACAGGCGCTGATCGACAGCCACCCCGTCAAACGTCTCGGTACGCCGGACGACATCGCGCAGGCGGCACTGTTCCTCGTCTCGGAGAACGCGTCCTGGATCAGCGGCGTCGTCCTCGACGTGGCTGGCGGCTCGGTTCTGGCCTGATTGGGTTGGTCATCACTCGCCGGGGTCTGGAGGACGGATGAAGCTGGTCATCTTCGGAGCTACCGGCGGTACAGGTGCGGAGCTGCTCAAACAGAGCCTCGGTGCCGGCCACGACGTCACTGCGGTGGTCAGGAATCCCGCCAAGCTCTCCATTGGCCAACATGCCAATCTCAGCGTCATTGAAGGTGACGTGCTGGCTGCGGGCCTCTGGCAATCGTCGATAGCCGGACACGAGGCTGTGTTGTCCTGTCTGGGGACTACCGATCGCCGGCACGCCACCAGCATCTATTCCCGCGGTGCCGTCAACATCATCGAAGCGATGGGAGGGTCCGGGACCGGCCGCTTCGTATGCCTGTCCTCGGCCGGCCTGGAGATTCCGCCCGGAATCCCGCTGCCACAGAGGTTGGTCACCCAGTTGATCGTCCAGCGGCTCTACCGCCATGGCTACGCCGACATGACCCGCATGGAGACGACTGTCGCTGCCAGCACCCAGTATCAGCCGGCCGCGGTCCATCTCCCGGGCAGACCTGGCGCACTACATGCTCACTCACGTCAACGATGAACAGACGTGGAAAGCGACGATCGAGATCTCGCGGTGAACATTGCTGACCGGGCGGCCAGAGGACCGACGCTCCCCGAGCCAAAATCTGACCGCCTCGCTACTCGGCGGGTGGGTTGGCGTTGGGCGACGTCACAGCCGTTCCCAAGGTCAGCCGGGGGGAGCCGGTGCCTCGTTCGCGGCAGCACGACTCAACGAGCGGTAGCCGGGATGAACACCCGGGACGATGCCCTGTCGCGTGGCCACGGTAGAGAGCAGCTCCATCAAAGTTGCGCGCTGTTCGGCGGTCAGCCCTGCGGTCAGTTGCTGCTCGTGCTGGCGGGCAAGTGCGGACAGCTGCCGCATGAGCTCCTCACCCGACGGCGTCAGGAAAAGCGCGTGCTGCCGTCGATCGGTCGCATGACGCCGGCGCTCGACGTAGCCGCGGTCCTCCAAGTCGTCGACGAACACGACCATCCTGCTGGGCAACAACGCGAGCTGCTCGCTGAGCGCCTGTTGGCTGCGCCCCGGCTCACTCGAGATGGCCCGCAAAATGCCTGCTTGGGGCGGGGTGAGCTCGAGGACCGCGATTCGCTCGGCGAAAAGCGTCGTCGCGTGTTGGCCGAGCTGAGCAAGCAGAAACGCCACCCCGCCGGTCCGTGGGTTACTCGGGGTTGATGGCATGCAGAGATGATACCAATCGTGAACCGTGCGTGTGGTGAAAGAGACCATGGCTCCGCCCACGAGTGTCCAACAACACCCTCATGCTCGCCTATCCGTTCACGGGCAGCCTTCAGCCGCGTCCGGACCGCCGCGAGTCACGCTGGGGGCGGTCAGGCCCAGTGTGGCTATGCACGGATGAGGGCTGCTGCGCGTTCGGCTATCGCGTAGACGGTCGCGTTGGTGTTCGCTGAGATGGGCGACGGCATGACGGACGCGTCGGCCACCCGCAGTCCGCTGATGCCGTGCACGCGCAGGTCGGTGTCGACGACGCCGTCTTCGGCCGGGCCTATCCGGCACGTGCCCGCGTAGTGGGAGTAGGCGCGGAGATTCCTCCGCGCGTAGGCGCGCAGGCTGTCCTCGCCCTGCACATCGAGGCCGGGCAATGCTTCGTCACCTCGCCACCGGTCCAGAGCGGGCGCCCCGCCGATCTTGCGGGCCGCGTGTAGGCCGGCGGCTACAGCCTCGAGGTCGCGCGGCTCGGTGTAATAGCCCGGGTCGATCACGGGTGCCTTGCCCGGCGCCGCGTCGGCCAGCCTGACGGAGCCGCGGCTGTGCGGAAGCATCAGCGCGACCACGAGGGTGTAGCCCGCGCCGAGGTCGGGGCCTGGCAGCGTGTCCTCGCGAAGTGGCACGTCGACGAACATGATCTGGAGATCCGGCGTGTCGATGGCCGCGTCACTGTGGATCAGCCCCATGGCTTCGCCGTGGTTGTTCGCCCCTGGGGGCACCGGTTGCGCCGAGCGATAGACAATCCCCGACATCGGGTGGTCGTGCAGATTCGCGCCGACGCCGGGCAGGTCCGCGGCGACATCGACGCCTACGTCCTGTAGGTGGGATTGAGGGCCGATGCCGGAGAGCATCAGCAGTTGCGCGGAGCCGACGGTACCGGCGGTCACTACGACTTCGGCTGAGCAGTCCACCGAGAACAGTTCTGTGCCAACGCTGTAGTCCACCCCGATGCAGCGCCCGGCATCCAGCCTCACCCGGTGCACCAGTGCGTCGGTCACGACGCGCAGGTTGGGGCGGCCGAGCGCGGGCGTGAGGTAGGCATCAGCCGCGCTCTGTCGCCGGCCCGCGACGATGTTCAGGTCGCACCAGCCGAAGCCGGCCTCGAGCCCGCCGCTGAGATCGACTGCCCTCCGATATCCTACGTCGATCGCTGCAGCCAAACCGGCTTCGGCGATCGGATGACGGATAGTCGCCGGCCCCACGGTCAACGGACCCGCGGCACCTCGTACGGCCGGATCGCGTCCTTCCGTGTGCTCACTGCGCCGGAAGTAGGGCAGCAGGTCGTCGAAACCCCAGCCCTTGGCGCCGGCGGTGACCCACGCGTCATAACTTCCGCGGTGCCCGCGAAGGAAGTTCATCGCATTGATGGCTGAGGATCCGCCGAGTCCGCGCCCCCGCGGCCAGTGCATGCTTTTTCCGGTGGCGGCCTGCGGCACGGTGGTGTCGGCCCAGTCCGCCGAGGTCCCTTGCAGGCTCGGCCAGGCTGGGGGCACGGCCACGGCCGGCGGTGGGTGCTCGCTCCCTGCCTCCAGCAGCAGCACGCGTGCGCCCTCATCTTCGGACAGCCGGGCGGCGATCACACAGCCAGCCGTCCCAGCACCCACGACGATGAAGTCATAGCTGTCGTTCACCGATGTCACCGTGCTCAGCTCCTTCGTGAATCTGACGGACTCGACGGGTTGGCGGGGATAGAGGAGGGATCTGGTGCGGCCTGGTCCGAGGCCAAGGCCATCAGTTCGGCGCGGCCTTGGACGCCGAGTTTGGTGAAGATGGCTTTGACGTGATCGTGCAGGGTGTGCGGGGAGATGTGCAGATGGGCGGCGATCTCGTCGGTCCGAAAGCCGCCGATGAGTAGCTGGGCCACCTCGCGCTGACGTGCGCTGAGTGCGTGCAGGCGCAGCAGCAGCGAGGTGAGATCGGATCGTGGGGCTGGCATGAGTGACACCGTCACGTGGGGGGAATCGTTGGCGGCACCGTGCATGCGGCCGCCCTGCAGCAGCAGCCACCGGCCGTCGGTCAGGCGCACGCGTGCCGATGCGCGGTCGCGACGGCTGGCGCCGATCGCCACCGGGTACAGCGTCGAGGTGACGTCGCCTGGCATCAGCGCCATTACTCGGCTCGCGTCGGCGGTCGCTGAGACGACCCGGCCCTGGGCATCGAAAGCCACCACACCGGGGACGAGGGCAGCAGCGCCGGGCTCGGGTCGACGGGACAGGCTGCGCCGCAACCCCTCGGCGATGTCATCGGCGATGGCCGCAAGGAAAGCACGCTCGTCCGGGTGGAAGGCCCGAGCACCGAGCTCCCGGTAAAGCCCCGCGTGACCCCAGGTCGATCCGTTGGCGCGCAGCATCACCCGCAGTCCGTCCCCGATTCCGGCCGGGCGAAGGATTTGCTGAACACGCGGACTGTTTGCCGCGCTCGCCGGGTCGAGCTGGCTCATCGCCGTGACCGGCGAGGGTCGCCTCGCGAGCTCGGCCAGCTTGTCCACATCGCCGTCTTGCAACAACTCGTTGCGCCACAGGGCGCGATCGAGTTCAGGGGACTTCTGAGCCTCCACCGTGCCGGTGGAGAGCATCGTGTCCGGGTCGAGCGTCATCCATCCGGAGATGTCGTGTGGAACCGTACGGCGAACTAGGGCCGAGACGTCGTGGAGATACTCACGAGGACCGAGCCCGCTGCCGCTCAGCCGATCCAGCGTCGCCCGGGCACCTGCGGCAGACGTCTTGGTAAGCACTTGTGTTCCTCCAGAGCGAACGGCCTATCGCGGACTGGTCGGTTGGTCGTCTTGGCGGAACTTCTGCCGAGGGCGCCGGTTTACCGCCGTACATGGGTGTGCAATGTGAATGCACCGAGTCGGCGCGTCCGTGCGGAGCGCGAGGGGGACTGCGCCCGCAACTTCGGCCGCCAGAGCAGAATCACCGCCAATGCACGACCCGATGGTGGAGACCGAACCATAACCTTTACTCATAGGTCGAGATGAACCACGGCTGCCAGGAGCGCGCCAGCCGCGGCCAGCCCTCTGGTTGTGTCGATGAATGGTTGCGCATGCTTACAGGTACGACGTTCGAGTGGGGGCGGTTCAGGTGACGCCAGCCACCGTTCGCGGTCCAGGCAGGATCGAGTTGCCGCGACGGCGACGAATCACCCGGTGATGTGAGACACAGGGCACCCACCGAACCGCCTTTGCGGCGGTGACGTATTCAGTCGTGCACGGCATTCGCCGAGCGCTCGGTATTCCACCGGAAAGGAAAGGCACAGCACATGAACGTATTGTCATCCAGCAAGGTCGCGCGGGCTCTCAAGCGAGGCGTGCCGCTCGCGGCGGCTGGTGTTCTCGCGGCGGCCTGCAGCGCTGGCGGCTCGCAGGGTTCGGCGTCGTCAGCGCCGTCAGCCTCATCAGCGCCGTCAGCGCCGTCAGCCTCGTCAGCCTCGTCAGCGCCGTCAGCCTCGTCAGCGCCGTCAGTGCCGTCAGCGCCGTCCAAGGCCGGCGCCAGCCCGTCGGCCGCGACCGTTGATGTGCGCACCAGCAACGGCAAGTCCTTCCTCGTCGGCGGCTCGGGTCGTGCCCTCTACCTGTGGATCCCGGACACCAAGACGAAGTCGACGTGCTCCGGTGCCTGCGCCGGCGCATGGCCGCCGTTGACCGTCAAGGGAGCGCCCACCGCGGGCACCGGCGCCACAGCCAGCGATCTCGGTACGATCAGCCGGTCGGACGGCACCAAGCAGGTCACCTACGCAGGGCACCCGCTGTACTACTTCTCCGGCGACAAGGCCGCTGGGCAGACCAACGGCGAAGGCAGCAACGGGTTCGGCGCACCCTGGTACCTCATCGCGCCCTCCGGCCAGCAGATCACCAGCCTGAGTGCAGCACCCGCACCGAAGTCGACTGCCCCTCCGACCACCAGCGGTTCGAACGCCGGCGGCGGCTGGTCGTGAACGTCGGCCTGACTGCGCCGGCCGGAAGCGAGCCAGGGAGCACCACGCCGGATCGGCCGTCCCGCGACGTGGGGCGGCCGATCGGCGGTTGGGCGTTCCTCGGGGTGACGGTCACCTCGCTCGGCGGCCCCCTGGCACTGGCGGCGCTGTATGCGCCGAACATCATCGCCGACGCCAGTGCCTCCGCCGGTCTGGCAACCCTCGCCGCAGCGGTCGTGTTCGGAGCGCCGCTGGCGATCTGGCTGCGGTACTCCCGTCACATCACCGACGCCGGCGGGCTCTATGCATTCGTCGAGGCTGCCGCCGGGCGGCGGCTCGCCCTCCTACAGGCCGGATTGTGGATCTTCAGCTACCTGCTGTACCTGCTCTACACCACGGCCACGATCGTCTACGACACGCTGCCCGCCGTGCTGCCCGGCATCGCTCCCTATCGGCCCGTGCTGGAGATCGCCATCCCGGTCGCCTTGGCCGCCGTGATGCTCACCGGGCGCACCGCCACGCTCGCCGTCACCGGCCTGCTCGCTGCCGGGCAGATGGCGCTCGTCGGTGTGCTGGCCACGCTGGCGGCCAGCCACCACGCGCCTGCCGCGTCCTTCGGTACGGGCGCACCGGCGGGAGCACTCGCGACCGCGAGCGGCCAGACCGCGCTGCTCTACATCTGCGGAAGCCTGCCGCTGTTCCTCGGCGGCGAGCTCGCCCATCCCATCCGCACGATCCGGCGTGGGCTCGTCGCCGGCTATTTGCTGGTCGCTGTCGGCGTGATCGCTGCGGTATTCCCCCTCGCGGCCGAACCCGGGTTCACCCGAGCCCCGATACCCGGAATGGCGCTGGCGCAGGCATACTCCGGCCACTCGCTCGCCGTCGCGGTCGGGGTCGGTTCCGCTGTCAGCATCGTCGGGGTGATGCTCGTCGAATACCTCGCCTTGACCCGACTCGTACACGCGGTCAGCCGGCGACCGATGCGGTCGATCGTCCGGGTACTCGCGGTCGCGCTCGTCGGCACGGCTCCCATCACCTTGCTGAACCCGCGCGGGCTTTACTACGACCTGCTCAAACCATCACTCGTCGCCCTGTGGCTCAGCCAACTGCTCGTCTTCGCGGTCTATCCACGCTTCGCATCACGAAATCACGGACGGCGCATACCGGCATGGACCCTCTCCGCCGCAGCCAGCGCCTTCGTCATCTACGGCCTTTGGGCAACCGTGCAGCACACCACCTCCTGAGATCGAACAGCGGGTGCAGCGCTGCTACGGGTGCGGTCGTCCAAGCCGACCTGCCAGTCGAGCAGGGGATCGGCTCGTACGGACCGCTGAGTGGGTGGCGCCTTGGAGATCGACCGCTGCCGGCGGTCTACCAACACCACCCGAGCAGGCCGGGCTCCGCTCAGGGAGCCCGGCCTGCGCCGACGTCAGCTGTTCGGCGTCGGGTGAACGAGTTCGACGAGGCCGTGCTGGTACTCGTCGCGACCGATCGCGATGACCAGGTCGTTGGGAGTGCCGATGACGCCGTTGCCGAACGCCATGCCCCACAGGCCGTCTTCGCCGATCTGCTGACCACGCGCGTCTCGCACAGTGCCCAGGAACCGGCCGGAGTGCGGGTCGAACGCGTTGATCTGACCGCCGCTCTCGTTGCCGACCAACAGCGCGCCGGCGAACTTGCCCCACGTGTGCGGCGCGACGACCATGCCCCAGGGGTCCTGAAGGACGCCACCCGTCACTAGACGGCGCTCGAGCTGGCCGTGGAAGTTGAAGACGTCAATCACGCCGTTGACCTTCGAGTCGACACCGGGCGCCGGCGCATAGCTCACGTAGACGCTCTTGCCGATCACGGCGACGTTGTAGGTGGTGAGGCCGGCCGGCAGGTGGCGATCCTTCAGGATGCTGTCCAGCTGCCACTTGCCGTTGTAGACCAGCACGTTGGTCGTGGCAGCGTCGGCCGCGTACAGGCGCGCACCGTCGTCGGTGTGAGCGAGAGCGAGCCCGGTGAACGTCGCCCCCGACACGCTGGCAGTCGTCGTGGTCTGCGTTCCGCCGCCCCACGCGGACAGCTGCCCGGACACGCTGTCGAACAGGAACTTGCTGGCGGTGCCGTTCGGCAGGGCGAACTCGGACGTGTCGTTGAAGACCGTCCCCGTCGGCCCCGGTTGCGTGGTGACCACGAGCGGCGTCTGCGCCGGGCCGTTGTTCGTGCTGTACAGCGTGCTGGTCGATGTTCCGTTGTTGGAGACCCACAGCGGAGTCGTCGGGCCGAACGAGATGCCCCACGGGTTCACCAGATGCGGGTCGGTGACCGGTGCAACTCCGGGCTGGTCGGAGATGATCGGCGTCGCGACGTAGGAGCCGCCGTCGACATGCCGATGGCCCGGCGACGCGGACGCCAGTCCTGCGGACGTCAAGACCAACGCCGCGCTTGAGATCGCCAAGCCCGTACCAAGCCATACTTTGCGTGTATGCATAACGCACCTTTCTACGATTGACTGGACGTACTCAACACGTGCCCGGGGACGGCGACGTTCGACGCGGAACTGTGACCCGCAGCACATTCGAATCAGGTCACGGTTGTTTGGTGTTCTCTATCTCGGCCGGCCCCGCTTGGATTTCGTCGACCCACGCGACGTGCTCCGCCCGGGCCCAGGTCGCCGAGACCCGGCCGGTTCTCATGCCGCGGCGCGACTCGCGATCTCGTATCGCGTAGCTGATATGGCCAACTATCAGCAGTCCGAGTCCGAGGGCGAACCAGTCGTGCACAAAGGTTGCCCCGGTGCGCCAGGACAGCCGAGTGAGATTCGGGAAGTACATGATGATTCCGCTGCCGAGCAGCACGAGGATGGATCCGACGGTCACGGACGCATTCAGTTTCTGTCCCGCGTTGAACTTGCCGACCCGGATGGTGCCGTCTCGGCGCTGTCGGGAGCGCAACCATTGCCAGTCCGATGGCGTGAAGCGGCCCAACCTGTGCAGGTCGACCCGGTAGGCGACAGAAGTCAAGCCGAGCAGCATCGGCACCGGCAGTGCGAAGCCGGAGTAGACGTGGACGAGTTCGACGAGATGGCGGTGCCCGACGCGAACGGACAGCGACCCGTTGTACAGAACTGCCGCGGTGAGGATGCAACTCGTCATCAGGACCGCGATGGTCCAGTGCACGGCGCGCTCGATCCGGCCGAAACGATGCAGCGTTGTTTCAGGCGCCGCTCCGGCGGGCGGGTTCGACATCGAACCTCCTTCTATTGTTCGATGTTGCCGTCGAGGGGGTAGCCGCGGGTCTCCCAATAGCCGGGCACTTCGCCGTGGGTGAGTTCGATTCCGGACAACCACTTGGTGCTCTTGTAGCCATACATTCCCGCCGCATACACGCGGACCGGGCCTCCGTGGTCGTGGCTGACCGGCCCACCGAGCATCTGCAGCGCCGCGAGCACGTCAGGCCGCCGGGCTTGGTCCAGCGGCAGGCTTTCGGTGTAGGTGCCGTCGAACGACCGGAATCGCACGGCCGTGGCGGTCGCCGAGGGCCTGGCCCGATCCAGTAGCACCGACAGCGCCACTCCCTGCCAGTGGACCTGCGGGACGCTCCACCCCGTCACGCACTGGAAGTCGCGCACCAGCTGCGTCTGCGGGAGGGCCTGCAGTTCGGCCAGGGAGTAGGACGCGGGGTTGGTTACCAGACCGGAAACGTCGAGCCGGTAATCGACAGCACTCGGCCTCGGCACCGAGCCGGTGACTGAATAGAATCGGAACGTGTTCCCGAGCGGAATGAGCGAGGTCAGCCCGGTCGGATCGTGTTGCTGAATCGGTGCCAGGACGCGCGCCAACCCGTCCCCTAGCCACCGTCCACCCAGGACGCCGGCCGCCCCCACTCCCAGCAGACCCAACACGGTCCGGCGTCCCACCGGCGTACCGGCAGCCTCACCAGGATCCTCACCCTTCGAGCGCCCCACAGCTCACCGCACGTACGTCAACGGACACGGCCTCTGACGCCGACGCTCGCCACCGCCAGACCGATGACAATGATGACCGGACCCGCGACGGTCCAGAATGTCGTCCCGCTCATCGCACCGCCCTTGATCACCCCCGCGCCTTGCAGCGTGAACAGCAGGCCCAACAAGGCGACGACCACGCCCGCGACGACAAACATCGGCTTCCTCATACGGCGTACTCCCTCGACAAGACGCGATCGGACCTGGTTTGTCGTGATGCACGTGGCGAGCTGTCTCTCAGCGACTGCGACAGCCCGGTCCTGCCACCACCCTGAATACGAGCCGGACCGGAAATCGGTTCAGTCCCGGGCTACCGACCGGTCCTCTCCTCGTTGAGTGCGCTCTCGAGCACCGTCTTCGCGACATCGTTCAGTCTGATGGTCATCGCGGCACGTTCCCCGCGGAGCAGCTCAGAGATCCCCCAGGCGTGGGATTCCTGACCGGCTTCCGAGCGGTGATCATCGTAGACATGGCAACACAGGATCGTGAGCCTGCTGCTCGCGAGCGCTTGTGTTCGACGTACGGCGAGAGCCGATGGCCGACCGCGGCCAGCACTTCTACGAAGGGGGCAACTAGCGTGATCCAGATTGGAATCATCTTGGGCAGTACCCGTCCCAACCGGAACGGTGAGCAAGTGGCGAAATGGGTGTACGACATCGCCTCGCGCCGCGGAGATGCCGAGTTTGACCTCGTCGACCTGCGCGACTACCCGCTGCCCCACCTTGACGAGCCGCTGCCGCCCTCGCTCGGGCAGTACCAGCAGGCACACACAAGGGCGTGGGCGGAAAGGATCGCTTCCTTCGACGGCTTCGTGATCGTGACGCCTGAGTACAACCACGGTACGTCCGGGGTATTGAAGAACGCCATCGACTACGTCTACGCCGAGTGGAACAACAAGGCCGTCGGCTTCGTGTCCTACGGTGCCTCCGGCGGCGCGCGAGCCGCCGAGCAGCTTCGACTCGTGGCCGGCGAACTGCAGATGGCCGATGTCCGCCAGCAGGTTGAGCTCTCGCTGATCACCGAATTCGAGAACTACAGCGTCTTCAAGCCGGGTGACGACAAGGTCGCCGCGCTGGACCCTCTTCTTGACCAAGTCGTCGCATGGAGCACGGCCCTCGCGCCGCTACGCCAACCCGCCGGTTCTTAGCTGTTGGTTTCCTCACGCGACGTCTCCCACGGCGTCAATTGCCTGTCGTAGGGCGTGCAGCGCGTAGTGGGTGCGGGACTTGACGGTGCCCGCTGGCACGCCAAGGGTCTTGGCGGCCTCGGCCACCGATGCACCGCGGAAATAGCACTCGAACAGCACCTCCCGATGCTCGGTCGACAGCGTACGCAGCGCGCTCAGCACTAGCAGCCGGTTCACGGTTTGCTGCGCCGTGTCCTCCACCGACTGCTCGGGAACCTGGTCGGTTACCACCGCCGGTCGGCGACGGGCTGCACGCCATTCGTCGATGACGATGCGCTTGGCCACGGTGAACAACCACGCGCGCCCGGAGCCGCCGCCAAGGTCCAGCCCAGCTAGGTTGCGCCACGCGCGGAGCAGGGTCTCCTGCACAACGTCCTGCGCTTTGCTGCGGTCACCACCGGTCAGCTTGACAACGTAGGACCACAAGGCATGCGCGTGCTCGTCGTGCAGCGCTCGCAGCTGGTCGGAATCATGGGGGCAAACCAGGGCGCCGCTCACGTCGCTCCATCCCGCATCGAATGCCACAGTGGGGCTGCGGCAGCGCCGAAGCCGACCGCCGCGCCTGCAGGGAGCCACTGTCTGCAGCCTGTCGCGGCCAGCGCGAGGACGGCGACCGCGGTCGACATCACCTCGAGGCGGCGGGCGCTGCGACGGATCGTGTCCAGCTTCCCGTACGTGATCATTGCGGGTCTCCCCTGTGACGTGGCCTTGTGTTCACTGTGGCGGCGCCGTGGCGGTCTGCACATCGCACGCTCGCTTGATTCCTTGTGCCTTGTCGCAGGCCGGGATGCGCCGGACGTGTGATGGTTAACCGGCGGCCCGGGGCGCCGTGGGGTGACTGCTGGCTCGGCTGCTCTTGACCGTCGCCCGGTGTGCGGCAACTCTCATGCTTGTGTCCAGACGCGGACAGCACGCGCACGCCGGCGGCGGCAGCCGCCGGATCCGCGGTCGTGACAGCGAGTTGTCGGTGCTGGCGGAGCGGATAGCGGGCGCGCGGGCGGGCAGCGGCGGGGTGGTGGTGGCGGAGGGCCCGCCGGGCATCGGCAAGAGCCGCCTGCTCGCTGAGGCGGTCACCCTCGCCGCGGCAGCTGGGTTGCGAGTGGCTCGCGGTGAAGCTGAGGAGGCCGATCAGGTCGCTCCGTTGTGGTCCCTGCTGGGGGCGCTGCATTTCGGGCCCGTGCCGCTGCTGAGCGCGGAGCGGCTGCTGGCGTTGGATCCCCGGCCGGATCAGCGGTACTGGTTGTTGCAGGAGCTGGAGGCGTTGCTGGAGGAGGTGGCGCTGCGGGAGCCCCTGCTGTTGGTGATCGACGACCTGCAGTGGGCCGATGGGGCGACGTTGCTGGGGCTGCGGACGCTGGTGCCGCAGTTGGCACCGCTGCCGATCCTGTGGGTGCTCGGGGTCCGGCCGGCGGCGAGCGGCGCCGATCTGCGCAGCACCCTGACCCGGCTGTTCGACGCCGGGGCCGTGCGGCTGCCGCTCGGCCCGTTGCCCGCGAAGGCCGTCGCCCAGGTGACCGCCGACCGGCTGGAAGCGGAGGCGGATCCCCGCTTGTTGCGGCTGGCCCAGCACAGCGGCGGGAACCCGTTCCTGCTGGTGGAGTTGCTGCACGGGCTGCGGGATGAGGGGCTGGTCCGGGTCGAGCACGGCCGCGCCGAGCTGCTCGATGAATCACTGCCGGCCCGGGTTCGGGAGGGCATGCGGGACCGGCTCGAGGGGGTCTCCACCGAGGCCCGCGAGGCGGTGCAGGTGGCCGCAGTGCTCGGGCGCCGCTTCTCCGTCGCCAGGCTCGCGCTAGTGGGGGGCAGCTCGCCGCCGGCTTTGCTCGGGCCGGTCGCGGAGCTGATGGGCGCCGACCTGGTGGCCGAGGTGGACGGCAGGTTGGAGTTCCGGCACGACTTGATCCGGGACGCGGTGCTGGCGACCATCCCGGCGTCGATGCGCGTGGCGCTGCAGCGGCACGCCGCAGCGGTGTTGCTCAGCGCTGGAGCGGGCGCTGCGGAGGTGGCGCCCCTGCTGCTGGCCAGCGCTGGTCCCGGCGACGCGGCAGCTGTGACCGCGTTGCGAGCCGCTGCGGCGGAGCTGGCTGGGTCCCAACCAGCGGCGGCCGCGGACATCTCCGCTCGCGCCTTGGAGCTGGCGCCGGTGGAGGACCCGCACCGCGGCGCGCTGGTCGCGGAGACGGTGCTGCGACTGCACGCCGCCGGTCGGCCTGGCGAGGCCGCGGCCTTGGCCGCGCGGGAGTTCCAGCGGACCTTGCCGCCGGAGCAGGAAGCGGAGGTCCGGCTGAACCTGTCCGCGATGTTCTCCCGCTCGCCCGGCGAGCGCACCGAGGACAACCGGCGGGCGCTCGCGCTCGACGGCGTGCCGGCCGGTCTGCGCGCCCAGCACCTGGCCCGGCTGACGCACAACCTGGCGACCAGTGGCTACTACCGGGAGGCCAGGCGGGCGGCCGGTCTCGCCGAAGACGCCATCCGTACCTCCGGCGAACGCAGCGCGGACGCGGCGCTGCGCACGGGGATCGCGGTGCTCGAGTACGCCGAGGAGCGGTACGAGCGCATGATCGAGATCATCGACGCCGCCCCTCGGGGGGAACCCCGCGGGGCGGAGGATCCCGGCTCGGACGTCGCCGCGGCATGGCGCTGCGAGGCCCAGGCGATCTTGGACGGCCTCGATGGGGCGCTGTCCGAGTCGAACCTGCGGCTGGCCGCCGCCGAGCGGGAGGGACGGGCCTGGGCCGTGCACATCTGGCTCACCTGGCGCGGTCGCCTGCTGTTCCAGGCAGGCCGCCTCGACGAGGGCCGGGCGAATGTGGAGGCCGCGCTGGCGATGGCCGACATCGGCGGCGCCACCGTGGCCAACGCTGCGGGCCTGCTGACGCTCGGCCGGATCGGCCTGCACACCGGTGACGACGGCCTGGTGGCGACGGCACATCAGCTTGGGGCCGAACGGCTCGACCAGCGGCTTCCCAGCATGTGCCAGTCCCTCACCTGGCTGCGGGCCTTGGAGGCGGCCGCCCACGGCGACCCGGCGCGGGCGCTGGCCTACGTCAGCATCGGCGACGACGACGAGCCGGGCAACGGCCTGCCCGGCTTGCCGCGCGACATCACCGACGACACCCAGCTGGTGCGGATCGCGCTCGCCGCCGGGGACCGTGCACGTGCGCTGGACACCGTGCAGCGGGCCGAGCGGCGCGCTGGCGACCACCCCGCCATCGCGACCATGACCGGCGTCGCAGCCCACGCTCGGGGGCTGCTCGACGGCGACCCCGACGCGCTGGCAGCCGCGGTCGAACGCCACCGCTCCGGCGTGCGCCCGCTCGCGCTGGCCTCCGCGCTGGAGGACGCCGGCTCGCACGCCGCGACCTGCGGTCACCGCAGCACCGCCGTACAACGGTTGGGCGAAGCCTTGGAGACGTACGTGCGCCTTGGCGCGACCTGGGACGCTGCCCGGACCCGGGGAAAACTGCGCGACCTCGGTGTTCGCCGCCGCATCGGCCCGCAACGGCGCAGACCCGGTTGGAGCGGGCTGACCGAATCCGAGCTTCGGGTAGCCCGGCTTGCCGCCCGCGGCCTGACCAACCGCCAGATCGGCGAGCGGCTGTTCATCTCCCCGCACACCGTCTCCTCCCACCTGCGCCACACCTTCACCAAGCTCGAGATCTCCTCCCGCGTCGAGCTCGCCAGAATGGCCACCCAGCACGAACCAGCCCGCGCATAGCGGGACAGCCCGAGAGGCCCGGGGTGAAGAGCGGAGGGGCGCGCCGCTCAAGAGCGCTCTCACCGGCTGGCGGGCCGGGAGTTGATAGGCCGAACGGGTGACTTGTCCACAGGTTGCAAGATGAGGCTTGAGTAAGGAAGCCCGGTCGGGTTAGCCTGCCGCAATCGTCGCGTGGGCGATTCGGGGATGGAAACGGGCCGCGGCCCGGCGGGGGCATTCGTGAACGCCAGCACGGTGGTCGAGGACGAGGTGCGCGAGCTCGTCCGTCGACGAGGGATCGACCCGACGAACGAGCCGTTGGCCGTGCGCCGGTTGATCGACGAGGTGATCGCGGAGTACGAGGAGCGCAGTCTCGACGGAGCGCTTCCGCCGCTCGATGACCGGGCGCACGTGGCTCGTGGGGTCTATGACTCCGTGGCCGGCTTCGGGCCGCTGCAGCGATTGCTCGAGGACCCGACGATCGAGGAGATCTGGATCAACGGGCCCGGCCGGGTGTTCATCGCGCGGCGGGGCCGCAGTGAGCTGAGCGGGCGCCCTGCCGCGACCGCCCCGCGACCGTGCTGCACTGACTTCACGGCGGGCTGACTCGACTCGTGCGTTGGCCTGCGATTGACTCCAATCCTGGCGCGGTCGCGCGGGCGCGTCGCCTTGATTAGCTTCTGAGCGGAAGTCACAGTGAGCCGATCCTCCGATCTTCCCACCCATCGGGGTCGCCATGCGGCTAGATGACAGCTTCCGCTCGCTGCGAAGCGTGGTGATGGCGCCGCCCACGGCGCCGCCGGAGGGGCAGCCACCGATGTCGGACGTCGACGAGCTCGCGCTCCGCACCTACCGCTACGTCCGGGTGCTGATCGTCGTACTGACTGTCGGCCTCCTCGCGGCGGTCTTAGTGGAACGGGCGACTGCCGACTGCCTGCTGGGCTCGGTCAGCGCGTACTACTACACGCCGGCGAGGGGCCTGTTCACTGGCGGACTGATTGGCATCGGAGTGTGCCTAATCGCGATCCGCGGCGAAAACGACCTGCAGGACGGCCTGTTGAACGTCGCCGGGCTGTTCGGACCGATGGTCGCGCTGGTCCCGATGCACCTCCACGTGGGCACGGCCGATCACCCCAGCCGTGAAGCGTTGTGCATCATCAACGCGCACCGGGTTACCGACCTGCGGCCGGGCGACATCAGGGAGGCCGTGTTCGGCCTTGTCACCGCGGGGCGGATGGACTCGATCCGTAACAACACCTGGGCGCTTCTCATCATGATCGGCCTCGGCCTGCTGCTGCTCGGCTGGCTGATCTGGTGGGGTCGTCGGCACCCGCGCGCCGGCGCTCCCCAGCCGAAGTGGTGGCCGTGGGCGGTGTCGGTGCTCGTCCCCGCCGGGGTGTGGGCCTTGTACCGGTTCGCACACGGCTTCTACATCGAGAAGGTCCACTTCACGACGGCCATCCTGATGTTCGCCGCTGTCAGCGTGTTCGCCGTGGTCGACGGCATCCGGACCATGAGGCTGCAGGGCGCGGTGAAGCGCGGTATCGCGTACGTCGTGCTCGGCGTCATTCTTCTCGGCGGGTGCGGCGCAATCATGCTGATCGGCAACTTCGCAGGCTGGGACTACACGACCTTCACCGCTGAGGTGTGGGGCATCGGTGTCTTCCTGGTGTTCTGGGTCGTGCAGACGATCGACCTGTGGAACCACACCTCACGTCGTACAGCGATCCTGAGCGCCGCTCCGGGAATAACCTGAAAGCAGCGCGCCCCAGCCTCCCTCGACGCGGAGAGGTACATGCTGCTGCCATGCGGTCGTCGGGTGCCTTGCCGAGTGGTGCCAGCTCCGCCGGACTTCTTCGATCGCCAGATCGTCGGATCCGCCGTCACGTCTGGCTTCAAGTGCGGCAAGACGGGCGGCCTGCGTGCGGCCGAGATGGAAGCAACTGTCTACTACCTCTGTCCAACTGATCGATCCTGGGGCACGCACGTAGTCACTGCGTAGGACGGGCTTGCTCGCTTCGCCCTCAGCCCAAGTACGCCCCAGAACCACGACGAGCCCATCGGGTGCAACAACAGCCTGTTCCCCAGGCGACTGCGACGAAAGGCGCCAGCCCTGACCCACGGAGGCTGGTTCGTCGCGCCTGCCTATGGCAGGCCGTACTGCCGCGAAGGCATGCAGACCCGTCGACTCTGTGAGCTCTGCGGCCCTGACCCCATGCATTGCGAACTGAGCACGAACTCGATCCAGGGCGGTCGCGGTTTCCTCAAAAGCCGTCTCTGTCATGCCGGTGGAGATATCAAGATCCATGAAGTCGACGAGCCGTACCGGTCGGTCGTTCACAACATCGGACGGGCCGTCTGTTAGCTCTAGCACCGCCGCTACGAGCAACCGGCGCAAGAGCAGCGCGACCGGATCGATTCTCGTCCGTCCGGGAGGTCGCAGCGGCCAGGTTGCGATGTCAGCCAGCCCTGCGGGCGCTCTTCTGGAATGAGGAAGTCCGACCTCGATCAGCACATGAAGGATGGGATCCACCGAGGTGCTGACGAGTGCCTGTATGTGTGGTGGTGACCAACCATTGCGACGCGGGGCATCCGCCTGCCAGGCACCCTCCTGGCGGGTTGCCGAGGTCACGCGGGCGCCACCCTTGGCCTCGATGATCCATTGCTTCGGTGCGGCCCACTCGTGCTCGCCATTAGAGATTCGGGCTCGCTACGGCGGCTACGTCTAGGGTCATGGACGGGCAAGGAAGAGACGTGGCGTGTGCTGTTCAGGCCCCGCATCTGAACGGTGGCGCAATCGGCCAGCGCCATACCCGCTCGGTAACCGAATGCGCCACGTTCGGTGGGGTCAGCAGCGCCGGCGAGCCAGTTGCTGATCGCGGCGTGCTGCTGCCCCGCCGGGGTTCGTTTCAGTGTGAGTCCCGATCTCAACGTCTCCATACGGACGCGAAGTTCGGAGAGAGCGCTTTTCGGGGTGGCTTACCAGAAGACCAAGAACCGGGGTCGGCCGACGGCCCATGCTGGACAGCAAGATCTGGCGCATCGTCGTTGGTACATGCGGCGTTCCGCCACGAACGACAAGTCGGCGATCCGGCCATCTCGTGATCGCTATCGGTTGTTGGCCCAAGGTCACGAACACCGGGACAGCCACGTCGTCGGGTGATGTCACAGCCGTCAGAAGATCACGAACCTCGCGACCATACACCAACTCGTGGCCCGCGCGGGGCGCCAAGAGCGCCGCGGAGAATCGCGCAGTTGTGCCAGCTATCCGGACTTGGCAGGGCGTCGGGCTGGCCGCTTCGTCGCACTAGTTTGGCGAGCGCCCGACGAGGTCAGCGGAATCTTCCTGCGACCCTTGACAACGGTCAGTTCGAGCCTGCCGCCGAGGGCGCTTACATACTGCTCCGGGACGTCGATGGTGACATTGCGGGACCGCTCGATAGCCGCGATACGTGGCTGGCTGAGGCCCATCTTCCGCGCTAGCTCGCGCTGAGAAAGGCCCGCCTGCTCACGAAGGGCGGTCAATCCTGCGGCGAGGCGAAGCTCCTCCTCGATCTCGGAGACACGACCGGCAGCACCAGGGACGGCGAGAACCCCGTGGACAGCGAGCGAGCGAACACGGTTCAAGGCGATCGGTACGGGATACCCGGGCGCATGTTCGGACCCGTGCCCGAGGAGTTCTACGGCCTGCTCGGCCGCGTCGTCATGGTGACGTCCCTGCTGGAGCTGTGGCTGCTTGATCTTGCGACTACCTTGCACGAGGTCCCGCAGGACAAGTACGCCGGTGAGGCCGGGGCCAAGGTCATCGCACTCTGCCGACAGCGCGTCACGGACGACGACGGCAGGGCGACGTTGGACCGCGTCTCAACTGCACTGGACGAGCGACATGAGCTGGTTCATAGCTTGTGGGTGCACGGTCCCGACGGAGCGTTCGCCTGGCGCCCTCGCAGCGAGAAGCATCGCGCAGATGCGTCCAACCCCTACGACGGGCGAGACTGGACCGAGGAACGCGTCGCCCACCGAATCACGGATACCGTTGGGCTGATCCGCGCACTCGATCGCATGCGACAGGATGCGGGCTCCGCGTAGCGCCAAGCTACGAGGCCGCCTGTGCGGCCAGCTCACGCAGCCGTGGTTCCTCACCGTACGGCACCACCTCCGCATTGATCTCGCCAAGGACCTGCAGTGACTCATCCCTGATCTGGCGCTGCTCAGGCGTCGCTGCGCTCGACACCAGGACCGCGAGCCGAACGTCGTGCGCAATCTCCGACACCGAGCCGTCAGGGTTGAGCAATCTGGCAGCCTCGTCACCGCGCAAGCGTTCTATGGCGTATGCCCATGCCTTGACCTGAGTGCCTACCTCGGCTACGCCGCCGACGAGAAAGGACCATCCATGCGTCAGCAACAGAGCGTGGCCATTCGCGACCGCAAAATCCAGTCGGCTACTTACACTCGCCCCGACGAGGAGCTCCGCACCCTCACGTAGGAGTGCAGGGGGCACATCTGACAGGGCTTCACGTTGTGCGGCCTTAAGCGTGTTGCGAGTCAACCAACCGTCGGATGACTCGCGCCGCGGCGGCTCTTCCAGCCGGAACCTGAAGGCCCGATCCAGCGCCTCGTCGAGCGAGTCCGCCATCACCGCGATGGGTTGGTCGAAGCGGATCAGGTTGTTGTGGTCAGCTGCCAAGCTCCGAAGCCAGTCGGCATCGAGGGAAGACTCCAGACCTGATTCGAGCGCGTCGTCGTTCGCTGCCACCAGCTCAGTCAGTTCGGCTACTACGCCTAAGCATGCCCCTAGCGCGTCGGCTCCCGCGAACCTGGCGACTCGTCGCTGATCCTTCAGCAGCCGCAAAGCCCATTCGCCGCTTGACGGGCTCCCGACGATCACCCCCAAGTTGAGCCGTTCGCCTGTCGACGGGCGGGGGTGACAGCTGATCACGGAGTACTCGTGGGGCTTCATGCGACGATCCTCCTCCTCACGAAACCAAGTCACGAAGGTTGGCCGCGGCTCGGCCGGCTCGTTCGCACAGGAACCAGCCGAGCGTGCCAAGCTGTTCGTCGGATACCGGCCAGTCTGACGGAATCAGGTTCAAGATCGCGATGATGTCCGAGGCTGCGACCGTCTCAAGGGCGACAGCTAGCCGCTCCAACTCTGGGCCGTCGAGCCCAGCCGGATCTCCGCACGACAACGCCGGCTGATCCACTGCGGCGATCATCGCGCCCACGTCGAGCTGACCCGTCTGGCAAGCGTAGAGACCGTGATCGTGACTCAGGATGGAGTTCTCGGCACTGCTGTCGTAGAGATACTGCAGGTCGCTGCCCCTGGCCAGATCAACGAGAGCGAAGATACCCGCGTGCCTGCGTCGGTTGTCGTCGTCCGAGCGGTGGTCGGGCTGCGTCTTCTTCTCGACCACTGACGAGAAGCTCAGCGTTGCATGAGCAATGCCGGGCTCCACTTGGCGGCCGTTGCCTAGATCCGGAAAGGCCATCCCCACAGGGATGCGGACCAGGTGTGGTGGCACCACTGAGATGCCAAGCATCATGCCCACGCGACCGAGCACCTGCTCAAGCGCCAGGGACGGACGCTGGCCGGGTTCGACGCCTTGCAGTGTCTTGATCCAGTACTCGCGATTGTCGTCGCATCCGACCTTGAACGCGCGGCTCATGGTGGAGGTAGGGCCGGAGATCACGATCACCGACGTCGCCGCAGGTGCGACGTCCGACCGAGCCACAGCTGAGACCCAGTCCTCTCGGCTTCTTCGTGCGGCCATCAGGCGGTGGCCTTGCCTAGTTCTGCGCGCCCTGGTCGGCGACCCACATGAGCCAGGGACACTCGATTCTGCGCGATCGACCCATCCATGCTTCGGATCATGGCATGAAGCGGCACGCTGTCGACCGAAGCGCAAGAGCGCACTCGTGTCTGTGACGCTAGGAGCCGGCAGACAGGCGTGCACTCAGGGCGACTTGTGGCCGCACTGGGGGCCGGTGACCAGGCCAGCGAGTTGTCAGTTTCGGGTGTACCCCAACTGGACGTCAGGCCGTCGATGCACAGGGGTAGTGCGCGCACCATAAACGAAGGTTGGTGACACGGGGGCTGTGGTGCGTGACGAGGTGAGGACCTCTCGGTGAGGGTGTGGGTGCCGCCAAGCATCCACTCCTAGCCAAGAGGTCCTCATGTCCCACGCTAACGCCCCGTTGACCGTCGAGGGTCGCCGCCGGTTCTGTGAGCGGATCGACGCCGGACGCCCGAAGGCCCACGTCGCCGCCGAGTTGGGGCTGAGCCGGCAGTGCGTCACCAAGTGGTACCAGCGGTGGCTGGAAGACGGTGAGGACGGCCTGGTCGACCGCTCGTCGCGGCCGCACGGCAGCCCGCGGCGGACCGGCGCGGCGGTGACCTCGCGGATCGAGGCGCTGCGCCGGGAACGCAAGCTCGGTCCGGACCGGATCGCCGCCGAGCTCGCCGCCGACGGCGTCACGATCAGC
>JAWWOO010000096.1:0-3038 GCA_033851545.1 Frankiales bacterium
TGAAGCTCGCCGATCGTCGCGGCGCCGACGTAGCCCATCGCGGCACGAAGGCCGCCGACGAGCTGGTGCGCGACACCCGCGAGCGAGCCGCGGTAGGGCACCTGGCCCTCGATGCCCTCCGGCACGATCTGGTCGTCGCTGGTGACCTCGGCCTGGAAGTAGCGGTCCTTGGAGTAGGACTTCTTGCCGCGCGAGCTCATCGCGCCCAGAGACCCCATGCCGCGGTAGGACTTGTACTGCTTGCCGTTGACGAAGATCAGCTCGCCGGGCGACTCGTCGCAGCCGGCCAGCAGCGAGCCGACCATGACGGTGTCGGCGCCGGCCACGATCGCCTTGGCGATGTCACCGCTGTACTGCAGGCCGCCGTCGGCGATCACCGGCACCCCGGCCGGCTTGCAGGCCAGCGACGCCTCGTAGACCGCGGTGACCTGCGGCGCGCCCACGCCGGTGACGATGCGCGTGGTGCAGATCGAGCCCGGCCCGACACCCACCTTGACGGCATCGGCGCCGGCGTCGACGAAGGCCTGCGCGCCGGCCCGGGTGGCGACATTGCCGCCGATCACCTGGACGTGCCGGGTGGCGGAGTCGCTCTTGAGGCGGCGCACCATGTCCAGCAGCAGCCGGACGTGCCCGTGGGCGGTGTCGGCAACCAGCACGTCGACGCCGGCCTCCATCAGCGTCGTGGCCCGCTCCCAGGCGTCGCCGAAGTAGCCGATCGCCGCGCCGACCATGAGGCGGCCGTGGGCGTCCTTCGAGGCGTTCGGGAACTGCTCCGACTTGACGAAGTCCTTCACCGTGATCAGCCCGGCCAGCCGCCCGTCCGGGTCGACGAGCGGCAGCCGCTCACGCTTGTGCTGCCGCAGCAGCATGGTCGCGTCCTCGTGCGAGATGCCGACCGGCGCGGTGATCAGCGGCATCGGGGTCATCACCTCGTCGACCTTGGTGCTCGCCCACTCCGCCACCGGGACGAAGCGCAGGTCGCGGTTGGTGATGATGCCGAGCAGCCGCTGGTCCGCGTCGACGACGGGCAGGCCTGAGATCCGGTACTGGCCGCACACCTCGTCGAGCTGCTCGAGCGTGGCGTCCGGGCCGATGGTGACCGGATTCGGGATCAGCCCGGTCTGCGTGCGCTTGACCAGGTCCACCTGGTAGGCCTGGTCGGCGATCGACAGGTTGCGGTGCAGGACCCCGAGACCCCCCTCACGGGCCATCGCGATGGCCATGCGGGACTCGGTGACGGTGTCCATCGCCGCCGACAGCAGCGGCACGGCCACCGAGATCTCCCGGGTGAGCCGGGCCGTCGTGTCGACCTCGGCCGGCACCACGTCGGTCTCGCCGGGCAGCAGCAGGACGTCGTCGAAGGTGAGTCCGAGCGCGGCGAACTTCGGGGGCAGGCCGTCAACGGGGGGCTGGTCGCTCAACGAAATCTCCTAGGGGCGCCGAGAGTCCATCGTACGTGGCGGCTGCCGACCCCCAGGGGCCCCGACCCCCAGCACCCCGGGACAAATGTCAGGGTCGAATCGGGGGGAAACCCAATGGCGCCCGCCCGCCGCGGCACGGGAGCCTGGTGCCATGACCGAAGTCCGCACTGCCCCCTCGCCCGTCACCTCGATCGTGGCCGCCCGCGCCACCGACGTCGTCAAGCTCTACGGCTCCGGCGACACCGCCGTGCGCGCGCTCGACGGCGTCAGCGTGGAGCTCGTCCGCGGGGAGTTCACCGCCATCATGGGGCCCTCCGGATCCGGCAAGTCCACCCTGATGCACTGCCTGGCCGGGCTGGACACCGTCAGCTCCGGCGTCGTGGACATCGGCGGCGTGGAATTGTCCGGCCTGTCGGACAAGAAGATGACCGCGCTGCGCCGGGACCGGATCGGCTTCGTGTTCCAGTCCTTCAACCTGGTCCCGACGCTGACCGCCCTGGAGAACATCACCCTGCCGATCGACATCGCGGGGCGCACCCCCGAGCAGCCGTGGCTGGACATGGTGATCGGCAAGCTCGGCCTCAGCGACCGCCTGCACCACCGCCCGAGCGAGCTGTCCGGCGGCCAGCAGCAGCGCGTCGCGGTGGGCCGGGCGCTGGCCAGCAGGCCGGACAGCATCTTCGGCGACGAGCCCACCGGCAACCTCGACTCCCGCTCCAGCGGCGAGGTCATGGGCATCCTGCGCCGGTCGGTCGACGACCTAGGGCAGACCGTCGTCATCGTCACCCACGACCCGCGCGCGGCCAGCTACGCCGATCGCGTCCTCTTCCTGGCCGACGGCCGCATCGTCGACGAGTTGCGCGCACCGACCGCCGACGCCGTGCTGGACCGCATGAAGAACCTCGAGGGCTGAGCGGACATGAGCACCCACCCCATGCGCACCGTGTCGGTGCGCAATCTCGCCGCGCACAAGGTCCGGCTGCTGCTGACCGTCGTCTCGGTACTCCTCGGCACCGCGTTCGTCGCCGGCTCGTTCGTCTTCACCGACACGCTGCACGGCAGCTTCACCAAGATCTTCGAATCCGCCGACAAGGGGATCGACGCGCAGGTCGTGGCCCGCAAGAGCTACGACCCGGGCGTGCCGCTGACGCTGGCCGACCAGGTGGCGGCGCTGCCCGGCGTCCACACGGTGCAGCCCGTCGCCAGTGCTCCGGTTGTCCTGGTCGGGTCGAACGGCAAGAAGGTGCAGACCGGCGGCGCGCCCAGCGAGGGGCGCATATGGACGCCGGCCCAGGACTCCGTCACCGCTCCCCCGACCTTCGTCTCCGGTGCGGCACCCGACCGCCCGGGCCAGGTCGTGATCAACAACGGCGCCGCCAAGAAGGCGAGGCTGAGCACCGGTGACCACGCGAAGGTGGTACTGGCCAACTCGGCCGTCGTCGACGTGACGATCTCGGGCATCTACCGCACGGACACCGAGACCGGCGGCTACGTCGGCGTGCTGTTCAGCGAACCGCAGGCCCTGCGGCTGCTCACCGACGGCAGCCACCTCAGCGCGTTGAACGTCGCCGCGGACCCCGGCGTCTCGGAACAGGCGCTGACCGCGAGCATCGCGCG
>JAWWOO010000104.1:0-79559 GCA_033851545.1 Frankiales bacterium
GCGCTCGCCCCGGCAGAACGGCCGGGTTGACAGGCCCGACGGGCCAGGCAGCGCGTGGCACCGGCGAAGCCGCGTTCCGGGTAGCGGCCCAGCACGGACCGGCGACCGACCCGTGCGAGGGCGTGGGCGGGCCGCCGGTCCTGTCCCGGGCGTTGGTGCTCAGTGCATGTGCATCCCGCCGGCGCCGGCCTCGATGCGTACAGCGGGCATCCGCCAGAAGGCGATGACGGCGAAGGCGGCCGCCACGACCGCTGCTGCGGTGAACCCCCGGGAGGCGGCGTCGACAGCGCCGATCGCGTCGGTGAGGTCCCCGGCGGTCGTGGCGATGGCAGACAGGACGGCAACACCGAGGGCTGCGCCGACCTCGTGACCGGTCATGAGGAAGCCCGATGCCATGCCGGCGTGCTGCGGCGGGATGCCGTGCATCGCGGTCACGGACACGGACACGAACACCAGTCCGAGACCGAAGCCGAGCAGCAGGAGCCCGGGCAGCAGGCCGCCGGCGTAGCTGGAGGTGGCGTCAGCGGTGGCGAGCAGGGCCCCGGCCAGCGCCGCGATGCCCAGCCCCGTGGCCGCGACGATGCGAGGGGCGAGGTGCCCCAGCGCCTTGGCGGCCACGTGCGTGCCGACGGCCAGGGTGAGCGCCATCGGCAGGAACGACAGGCCCGCCTCGAGAGCGGAGAAGCCCAACACCGTCTGCAGGAAGATCGAGCACAAGTACACAGCGGCTACGAGCAGGCCGGTGATGCCCAGCATGACGGTCGAGCCGGACACCAGTGTCTTGACCTTCCAGGTATGCGGCGGCAGGAGGGGTCGGGTCGCGCGGGCCTCGATGCGGGCGAAGGCAGTGAGCAGGACGGCTGAGACAGCCAGCGCGGCGATGGTGCGGGTGGAGACCCAGCCGTGTCCAGCGGCGCCGCCGAGGGCGAGCATGAGCGCGGCCAGCCCGCCGATCGCCGTGGCAGCGCCGGGCAGGTCGAACTGGCCGAGCCCGGCCGCGGCGGTCGTCTCCTTGGGCAGCAGGTGCATCCCGGCGACCAGAGCGATGATGCCGATGGGGACGTTGACCCAGAAGATGAGCTGCCAGCCGGCCCAGGTCGTCAGGGCTCCACCGAGCAGGACTCCGGCGGCCACCGACAGGCTGCCGACCGCTCCCCAAAGGGCCAGCCCCTTGGCGCGCTGCCTGCCGGAGTAGGTCGTCATGATGATCGACAATGCGGCCGGGGTCATGAGGGCAGCGCCCAGGCCCTGAGCGGCGCGGGTGCCGATGAGCTGGCCGGCGCTGCCGGCGAAGCCGGACAGCAGCGATGCGGTCGTGAAGACCGCCATGCCGGTGAGGAAGACGCGCTTGCGCGGGAGCAGGTCCGCGATGCGGCCGCCGAGGAGCAGCCCTCCGCCGGAGGTGAGCAGGTACGCGGTGACCAGCCAGGGCAGGTCGCTGCTGGCCAGGTGAAGCGAGCGCCCGATGGTGGGCAGGGCGGCGTTGACGACGCTGATGTCGAGGACGACGAGGACCTGCGCGACGAGCGCGAGGGCCATCACCGCCCAGGACTGGTGCGTCTGGGTGTCCGGCTGCTGGTGGCGCGGCCGGTGCAGGCTGTGGCGGCGGGTCGGTGTCGGCGCGGTGGGCGCCTGGTGCGTACTGGTGGGGGCGGGCTCGGTCAGGCTCATGACGGCTCCTGGACGGGTCGGGCGAGGGAGGGCTGGCGGGGCGGCGAACGGCGGGCGTTCGGGGTGCCGGGTCGTCACGACGTCCCGACAGCGGTGCCGGTGCGGACCGCTCGGACGACGTCGGCGATAGCGGTGACCGATCCCTCGAAGCTGCCTGGGTGGTCGAGCAGGCCGAGGTGGCTGCTGTGGACGGTGCGTCGGTCGGCGTTGCTGGACAGGGCAGCGAGCTGCTGCTGCGCGACGGGCCAGCCGGCCGTGTCGGCCAGTGTGTCGCTGGCGGACACGACGACCAGCGGCTTGCTGCCAAGGCTTCTCAGGGTCTGCGCCTGGGCGAACGAGCGACGGTAGGTCGAGATCTCGTCGCGGGCGCTGCGGGCGCTGCGCGGGCTGCCGGCGAAGAGGCTGGCCTGCTCGCCGGCGGCGCCGGGCACGTCGTTGGCGGAGAGGGCCGGGACGAGCCGGCCGACCCCGAGGCGGGCGAGGGTCGGCAGGACCCCGTACAGGCGGGTCATCATCGAGTACTGCATGGCGTACTCGGGAAGGACGCTGAACTGCCGGGGGCTGGCAGAGTCGAGCAGGACCAGTCCGGCGACCTGCTCGGGGTAGCGGGCGGCGTACGTCATCGCGTACACACCGCCGGTGCTGTGACCGACCAGCACGTACGGGCCGGGCACGCCGGCCACGTCGAGGAGGCGGTGCAGGTCGGCGACGACCGCGAGGCTGTCCGGCGGGCGGGAGCCCTCGTCGCTCCAGCCGGTACCGGCGCGGTCGTACGCGCACACCCGCGTCGTGCCGGCGGTCGCGGCGGCGATCGGCGTCCACAGCGGTGAGCTGCCTCCCAGGCCGCTCTCGAGCACCACGGTCGGGCTGCCGCTGCCGGTGCAGTTCAGGTGCAGCCGGTGGCCACCGACGTCGTAGAGCGTGCCGGGCATCGCCATGGGGTTGGCCTGGCGCTCCGCCGCGACATTCTGGACCAGCGCGCCGACCGAGGCGAGGCTCAACGCACCCAGGACCGGGTAGATCAGCCACCGGGTGCGACCGCGCATTGAGGCCCGCATGCGGCGCTCGGACCAGGTCACCAGCACCAGCAGGACGGGCGGCCAGGCCCAGGCGGCGGCGGTCAGGCCCTCGTCACCCGGAGCGATGATGAGCAGGGCCAGTCCGGAAGTCCCCAGCACCGCGGCGAGGCCGTAGGCCCATCGCTGCGGCGAGCTGGTCATGCGGGTCGTCAAGGCGGCGAGCATCGTCCATCCCGCGGCGAAAGCGAGCAGCGCGACGCCGGTGGTGACGTGCTCGGTGGCGCCGGGGAAGGCGCCGAGCACCAGGACGGCAGCCGCGAGGGCGCCGAAGGCGACCGACGCGACGACGATGCGGACAAACGGTCCACGCCGTGCGGGGCTGGTCGGTGAGGCCGGGGCGCCGGAGGGGCGCGGAGGCCGAAGGTCGGTCGTCATGACGGGCTGCTTCCTGTTGAGGTGACGCTGACGATGCGCCAGTAGTGGCGCGCTCGCCCCGGTCATATGACCGGGATGCGGTGCGAGCTCACCCGGCGAAAGGGGCGAGGCGGATGGCAAGGTCGAAGGCGCCGTAGCGACGCAGCAGCTGGGCCCTGCCCTGCGGGACGGCCACGGCCTCGGCGGCCCACGCGGTGCGGAACTCGCGCTTGAAGCCCACGCGCGGATGCTTGGCCACGACCGAGCTCAGGACCTCGGGCGGCAGCAGCCAGGACCGCAGGCCGATGACGTCCATTGCTGCGCCGGCGCTCATCAGGTACGCAACCGGTCCGTCGAGCAGGGTGACGCCAGGGGTGTGGTGCAGCGTGATGGCCGTGCGCATGACCTCGGTCGCCGCGGTGGACAGGCCAACGGTCTCGGCGACGTCGCGGGCGACGCGGGCGCTGGCCACGGTGAAGTCGACGCCCGCCATCGGGCTGGCCAGGCCGACGTCGTGCAGCATCGCGGCCGCGAACAGCAGCTCGCGGTCAACATCGACCTTCTCCAGCGAGGCCAGCGCGACGCCGAACAGATAGCAGCGGTAGGAGTGGTTCAACGCCGCCGGAGACAGCCGTTGCTGCGCCTGCTGCTCCGCGGCGCGCGTGAGGACTGACGACGGGCTTCGCAAGGCTCGCGCGGGGAGTTCCGTGCGCCGTCCGGAGTTCAAGCCCAGCAGCATCGCGGTCCGACCGACGACGTTGCCGACGTGCGTTCGGGCCAGCGGACGCAGCAGCTCTCGCCGCTCAGCGCCGGTGAGCTGCCCACTGGTCCGGTCCGACCAGGTCGTGCTGCCCACTCGTGCTGCTGGGCCGGTCGTCGTACCGGTCATGGCGGACTCCCTCGTTGCGCGGCACGTCCGCGTCCGACCGGTCCTGGGGCGCTCCGGTGTCTCCACCGTGACCCGTGTGGCCGGGCATCGCCCCGGCCAAAGCGCCGGGTTCCTGAGGCCCGTCGGACGGTCCTTATTCGCCGAGCTCGGCGTCAGCTCCCGAGGACCGCTCCGGGCGGAACAGCCGACGGCTCAGCCACAGTGCAAGTTTGCTGCCCTCGGTGGCTATGAGCAGATGTCGTTCGCCGGAACGGAATGACGCCGGCCGGAATCCAGCGGGCAGCTTCACTGACAAGTAGCAGGGTTACCGCTGTTCGGTGACGGGGAGCCGGGCGGCCGGTACGCCGTGGGAGACCTGCGTCTGGTTGCGACCCCCGGCCTTGGCGGCGTACAGCGCCTCGTCGGCGGCGTCGACCATGAAGGAGCCGTCGAGGTCACCGTGCCGCCAGCTCGCGACCCCGATGCTCACCGTCAGCGGCAGCCCCCGCTCCGCGAACTCCTCGGCCAGGGCCTTCCGTACGACCTCGGCGCGCAGGAAGGCATCGGCGGTCGTGCAGTTGGGCAGCAGGACGCAGAACTCCTCGCCGCCGACCCGGGCAACGACGTCGATGCCGCGGAGCTGCCCGCGCAGGATGTCGCCGAGCCTCTGCAGCGCCCGGTCGCCGGTGGCGTGCCCCATCGCGTCGTTCAGCCCCTTGAAGTGGTCGAGGTCGACCATCCACACGCTCAGCGGGCGGCGCTCGCGCTCGGCCCGCTCGCATTCGCGGAGGAAGACCTCGTTGAGGCCGCGCCGGTTGAGCAGCCCGGTCAGCGGATCCGTCCGGGCCTCGGTGCGCGCCTCGTGGAGAGAGTCGGCAGCGCGTCGACGCAGGACGGAGACGAGCCCGCAGGCGACGACCAGCGTGGTGGTCAGGTAGATCGCCGGCGGCGCACCGGCTTCTGCACCGCGCCGGCCGATCACGACGACGGCGTACGCGACCGCGATGAACGCGGTGTTGGCGAGGGCCGACCACAACGGCAGGAAGTATCCGGCGAAGAAGACGCACCAGACGAACAGCAGCTCACTGCCGTCCAACGGGGTGTTGGTGATCCACATCGAGATGCAGATCAGGGTCCCGGAGACGGAAGGCATCACCGCGAGCACCCACTGCGGCGTCGCGGATCCGGCCGCCACGCAGAACAGGCCGAGGACCAGCGCCACCAGGCTCGGCACGATGGTTGCGGCCGGTCGCCCGTTGCTGTAGCCGGCGCTGCTCAGACCCACCGCGAGCGTCATGGCTGCCGCGGCGCAGACGAGCAGGCCGCCCACTCGCGCGGGAGACATCACGATGCGCATTACGACAGGACGCCTGTTCACTGGTTGCTTATCGCCGGACAGGGGCCGCTCGCGGAGGGCCGTCCGCGCCGGATTTTTCACCCGACCGGCCCAACCGACGGAAGCTGCTCGTCCGTCTCAGCTTCCAGCGCCGGTTCCATCATGGTGAGCATTCTCCGGAACGATCAACTGCTGATCATCCGTAGCACTACTCATCCGTGAGCAAGGCCAGTCACCCGGGAGCAAGGCCAGCAGCCGCGCCCTCAGGGCACCTGCCATGAGTCATTGCCGCGCAGCAGGGTGGCCAACGCGTGCTCCTCGAGAGCGCCAGCGCCGGCCTGCTCGAGCTGGGCGGACATCTGCGCGTCGTAGGTGGGCCGGCTGACATCACGCAGCACCCCCATCGCCGCGTAGCGCGTGTCCAGGGACTGCAACCGCGACAGCGCGAAGGCGTACGTCGAGTCCTCGCTGTGTGCATCGTGTACGACCAGTCGGGGGTCGTCCTGCGCCACGCCGTCCTCGACCACCAGCTCACCGCTGACGTCGCGCACGACAGCCCTGGCGGCGTCCACCCCGAACCGGATCGGTCGTCCGTGCTCGAGTCTGATGAACCAGTCGTCCCTGGTCGCCGGGTCCTTCAGGGCGTCGAACGCGCCGTCGTTGAAGATGTTGCAGTTCTGGTAGATCTCGACCAAGGACGTGCCCTCGTGCGCCGCGGCGGCCCGCAGGACCGAGGTCAGATGCTGACGGTCGGAGTCCAGCGATCGGGCGACGAAGGTCGCCTCGGCGCCGATCGCCAGGGACAACGGGTTGAACGGTGCGTCCAGTGAGCCGTACGGCGAGGACTTGGTCACCTTGCCGAGCTCGGAGGTCGGTGAGTACTGGCCCTTGGTCAGGCCGTAGATGCGGTTGTTGAACAGCAGGATGGTCAGGTTGACGTTGCGGCGCAGCGCGTGGATCAGGTGGTTGCCGCCGATGCTCAGAGCATCGCCGTCGCCGGTCACCACCCAGACGTTGAGGTCAGGGCGCGAGGTCGAGATGCCGGTCGCGATCGCCGGTGCGCGGCCGTGGATCGAGTGCATGCCGTACGTGTTCATGTAGTACGGGAAGCGGGACGAGCAGCCGATGCCCGAGACGAACACCGTGTTCTCAGGCGCGATTCCGAGCTCCGGCATGAAGCCCTGAACGGCGGCCAGGATCGCGTAGTCGCCACAGCCGGGGCACCATCGCACGTCTTGGTCGGTCTTGAAATCCTTGGCCGACAACACGACCGGGGTCTTAACCATTGTCCAGCACTCCCTGGAGCATCTCCGCCAGGTCAGCGGCCTTGAACGGCATGCCGCTCACCTGGGTCAGGCTGATGACATCGACGAGGTATTTCGCGCGCACCAGCAGCGCGAGCTGGCCGAGGTTCATCTCGGGCAACACCACGTGCTGATATGCGGCAAGGACGCGACCGAGGTTGGACGGGAACGGGTTCAGGTGTCTCAGGTGCGCCTGGGCGATCGTGCCGCCCGCCTTGCGCACCCGCCGTACGGCGGCACCGATCGGGCCGTAGGTCGACCCCCAGCCGAGGACGAGCACGCTGGCCCGGCCGGACGGGTCGTCCACGGCAAGGTCGGGAATGGACGCCGCGATGCCGTCGACCTTGGCCTGCCGGAGCCGGACCATCAGGTCGTGGTTGACCGGGTCGTAGGAGATCTCCCCGGTCCGATCGGCCTTCTCGATCCCCCCGAGGCGATGCTCCAGACCCGGCGTCCCGGGAATGGCCCACGGTCGCGCCAGCGTCTCCGGGTCCCTCAGATAGGGCAGGAAAGTGCCTTCGTCGTCGCCTGTCCCGTTCGGTCCGGTCGCGAAGTCCACCCGCAGGTCGGGCAGGGCGGCGACGTCAGGGATGTGCCACGGCTCGGAGCCGTTGGCCAGGTAGCCGTCGGAGAGCAGGAACACGGGGGTTCGGTAGACGGTGGCGATGCGTACGGCCTCGATGGCCGCGTCGAAGCAGTCGCCCGGCGACTGCGCCGCGATCACCGGAACTGGTGCTTCGCCGTTGCGGCCGAACATCACCTGCAGGAGGTCGGACTGCTCGGTCTTGGTCGGCAGCCCGGTCGAGGGGCCGCCGCGCTGGATGTTGCAGACCACGAGTGGGAGCTCGAGGGACGCCGCGAGGCCGATGGTCTCGCTCTTGAGGACGATGCCCGGCCCCGACGACGTGGTGACGCCGATCGCTCCGCCGAAGGCAGCGCCGAGCGCCGCGCCGACGGCCGCGATCTCGTCCTCGGCCTGGAACGTGCGGACACCGAAGCGCTTGTGCTTGCTGAGCTCGTGCAGGATGTCGGAGGCCGGGGTGATCGGGTAGGCACCGAGGTAGAGGGGCAGGCGGGCCTGGTGGGCGGCTGCGATGAGCCCGTAGGACAGCGCCAGGTTGCCGGTGATGTTGCGGTAGGTCCCGGCGGCGAGCGGCGCAGGCTTGATCTCGTAGGAGACCGCGAACTCCTCGGTCGTCTCGCCGTAGTTCCACCCTGCCTTGAACGCCGTGACGTTGGCGTCCGCAACGTCCGGGCGGCTGGCAAACTTGGTGCGCAGGAAAGCCAACGTGCCCTCGGTCGGGCGGCCGTAGAGCCACGAGAGCAGCCCCAGCGCGAACATGTTCTTGCTGCGCTGGGCGTCCTTGCGTGACAACGCCGTGCCCTCGAGGGCATCGGTGGTCAACCTGGTCAGGTCGACCGCGTGCACCTGGAACGCGTCCAGCGTGCCGTCCTCGAGGGGGTTGGTCTGCCAGCCGACCTTGGCCAAGGCGCGGGTGGTGAAGTCGTGGGTGTCCACGATGATGACCCCGTTGCGCGGCAGATCGGCCAGGTTGGCCTTGAGCGCGGCGGGGTTCATCGCCACCAGGACGTCCGGCCGGTCACCGGGGGTCAGGATGTCGTGATCGGCAAAGTGCAGCTGGAAGGACGAGACACCGGGCAGGGTGCCCGCCGGGGCCCGGATCTCGGCGGGGAAGTTGGGCAGCGTCGACAGGTCGTTGCCGAAGCTCGCCGTCTCGGCCGTGAACCGATCACCGGTCAGCTGCATGCCGTCACCGGAGTCGCCTGCGATCCGGATGACAACCTGCTCGAGCTGCCGGTGCTGCTTGACCGTCACGTTCTGTTCACCAGCTTGGACACTAGGTCGAGTTGATCCGGCTCGCAATCGAATCGCCGAACAGCCCAGCGCAATCTTGGGCAGCCAGCTGGTCAGCCCAGCAGTCCCCTGATGACGGCGTCCGCCAGCAGCCGGCCGCGGAGGGTGAGCACCAGGCGGTCGCCCTCGAGGATCGCCAGCCCGTCGTCGACGAAGCCGGCCGCCGCCTTGGGGCCGCCGTCGGTCAGCTCCGCCAGGGACAGGCCGTCGCGGAGCCGGGTCTCCAGCAGCACCCGCTCGACCCGGCGGTCCTCGGCGGTCAGCAGCTCCCGCGCGGCCGCCGGGCTCTCCCCCGCGCCGAGCCTCGCCGCGTACGCAGTCGGGTGCTTGACGTTCCACCACCGGACGCCACCCACGTGGCTGTGCGCGCCCGGCCCGAAGCCCCACCAGTCGGCGCTGCGCCAGTAGAGCTCGTTATGCAGGCAGCGCGCCGAGCGGTCGCTTGCCCAGTTGGAGACCTCGTACCAATGCAGGCCGGCGTTGCTGAGCAGCTCGTCGGCGATCAGGTAGCGGTCGGCGAGGACGTCGTCGTCCGGCATCGGCAGCTCGCCGCGACGCACCTGCCCGGCGAGGCGGGTGCCGTCCTCGACGATCAGGGCGTACGCGCTGACGTGGTCCGGCCCCGCCCCGATCGCCGCCTCGAGTGAGGCCCGCCAGTCGTCGTCGGACTCCCCCGGCGTGCCGTAGATCAGGTCGAGGTTGACGTGCTCGAACCCCGCCCGGCGCGCCTCGGCTACCACCGCCGCCGACCGGCCGGGCGTGTGCCGGCGCTCGAGCTGGGCGAGTACGTGCGGCCGGGCACTCTGCATGCCGAAGCTGACCCGGGTGAACCCGCCCTCCCTCAGCTCGGCGAGGTAGGCCTCGTCGACCGACTCGGGGTTGGCCTCCGTGGTGATCTCGGCGTCGGCCGCGAGCCCGAGCGTGTCCCGTACCGCGGTGAGAGTGTTCACCAGGTCGGCCGCCGGCAGCAGGGTCGGCGTGCCGCCGCCGAAGAACACGGTCTGCGCGGGTGGCCCGTCGCCGAGAACCCTTGCTGCCAGGGCGATCTCGCCCTTGAGGGTGTCGGCGTAGGCGGCCTGGTCGGCACCGCCACCGAGCTCGGTCGCCGTGTAGGTGTTGAAGTCGCAGTAGCCGCAGCGGGTCGCGCAGAACGGCACGTGGACGTAGACGCCGAACGGCCGAGCGCCACGTCCATCGAGAGCCTCGGCCGGGAGGCTGCCGTCGAGCGGGGCGGCCTCGCCGTCAGGCAGGACCGAGGGCACCGGCTACGCCCGACACCAGCGGTAGAGCCAGCTGATGGCTGCCGCCTCGATCAGCGCGGCGAGGAAAACGCCTGGTACGCCAAGGGTTCCAGCGCAGAGCAGCACCCCGAACGACGCGGCGACGAAGACCAGCAGCCCGATGGCAAGCTGGAGCAAGGCGCTGGGCTGTTCGGGCGCGGTGGCGTCAGGCTCGGTCACAGCACCAGCGTACGGCGTCAGGGTGCACCCATGACGAGGCCCTCGATGGTGTGCTTCTGCCGCAGCGGCCTGAGCTCCTCCACCAAGCGCGCGGGGAGGTGGCCCTGCAGGTCCGTCGGCAGCGACTCGTAGTAGCCCCTGGTGCAGACCAGGTCGTTGCGGCTGGCGTCGGCGCCGGGCGCCAGCAGGCCGAGGACCAGCACCGGACGCGGGATCGGCGAGTCGTGCTTAGTGCCGCGGTGGATCGTCAGGGCCGAGCGGGCTGAGATGTCGCCCATCCGCGGCAGCTTGCGCTGGGCCAGGCCCTCGTACCGCAGCCATTGGTCCTCCGGCGGGAACATGCCGTGCTCGAAGTCGAGGTTGTCGTCGAACTGGGTGCCGACGGCAATCTCGAACGGGCCCATGTCCGGCGTGACATCGACCGTGGAAAGGTTGAAGGCCAGCGAGCTGAGCCGGTGACCGTCACGGGTCTCCGCCGGCGACGGGAAGTCCCGGTGCCACGGCTGGTTCATCGCGCCCTGCAGCGGCACGTCGAAGCCGACCTCGACGATCCGGTACTCCTCGCCCAGCACGGCCGTGGCCACGGTCTGCACCCAGGGGTGGCCGGCCAGCTCGACGAAGCCACGGAGCCGCTCCGGGTGGATCTCGACGTAGTAGCGGTTGGGGCCGCGGCCGACGGCACCGTTCGGCCTGGCCAGAGCCTCCGCGAACAGGATGCCGACGTCCTCGCCGAGCCGCTGGACCCACGCTCGGGAGAAGGCGCCCGCGAGCCCGATGATGCCGTCGCCGTAGAGCGCGTCGGTGATCGCCTGGGCGTCGTACGAGGTCCCGCTGTCGGTCTGGGTCATGCGTTGCAGGGTACGTCGGGGGACCGGGCGGTCAGCTCTTGCTGTCCTCGGATGTGGACAGCGCGGCGATGAAGGCCTCCTGGGGCACCTCGACCCGGCCGACCATCTTCATCCGCTTCTTGCCTTCCTTCTGCTTCTCGAGCAGCTTGCGCTTACGGGTGATGTCACCGCCGTAGCACTTGGCGAGCACGTCCTTGCGGATGGCCGCGATGCTCTCCCTGGCGATGATCCGGCTGCCGATGGCCGCCTGGATCGGCACCTCGAACTGCTGGCGCGGGATCAGCCCGCGCAGCTTCTTGGTCATCTCGACGCCGTAGGCATAGGCCTTGTCCTTGTGCACGATCGCGCTGAACGCGTCGACCGGCTCGCCCTGCAAGAGGATGTCGACCTTGACCAGGTCGGCCGCCTGCTCACCGATCGGCTCGTAGTCAAGCGACGCGTAGCCCCTCGTACGGGACTTGAGGTTGTCGAAGAAGTCGAACACGATCTCGGCCATCGGCAGGGTGTAGCGCAGCTCGACCCGGTCCTCGGACAGGTAGTCCATGCCGTTGAGGGAGCCGCGCCGGGTCTGGCAGAGGTCCATGATCGTGCCGACGTACTCGCTGGGGGCGAGAATCGTCGAGCGCACGATGGGCTCGTACACCTCGGAGATCTTGCCGCCGGTGGGGAACTCGCTGGGATTGGTGACGATCGCCTCGGTGCCGTCGTCGTTGACCACCCGGTAGACCACGTTGGGGGCCGTCGAGATCAGGTCGAGGCCGGCTTCGCGCTCGAGCCGCTCACGGACGATCTCGAGGTGGAGCAGGCCGAGGAAGCCGCAGCGGAAGCCGAAGCCCAGCGCCGCCGAGGTCTCCGGCTCGTAGACCAGGGAGGCGTCGTTGAGCTGGAGCTTGTCCAGCGCCTCGCGCAGGTCGGGGTAGTCCGAGCCATCGATGGGATAGAGGCCGGAGAACACCATCGGCTTGGGGTCCTTGTAACCGCCGAGGGACTCCTTGGCCGGCTTGGCCGCGTCGGTCACCGTGTCACCGACACGGGACTGCCGGACGTCCTTGACCCCGGTGATCAGGTAACCCACCTCACCGACACCCAGGCCGTTGGTCGGCATCGGCTCGGGCGAGATCACGCCGATCTCGAGCAGCTCGTGGGTGGCCCGCGTGGAGTGCATGAGGATCCGCTCGCGCGGGGTGAGCCGGCCGTCGACGACCCGGATGTAGGTGACCACGCCGCGGTAGGTGTCGTAGACCGAGTCGAAGATCAGCGCTCGGGCCGGCGCGTCCGGGTCACCGACCGGCGCAGGCACCTCGCGGACGACCCGGTTGAGCAGCTCGGGGACGCCGACTCCGGTCTTGGCGCTGACCCGGAGCACGTCGTCGGGGTCGCAGCCGATGATGTGCGCCAGCTCGGCCGCGTACTTCTCCGGCTGGGCGGCCGGCAGGTCGATCTTGTTGAGGACGGGGACGACGACGAGGTCGTTCTCCAGCGCAAGGTAGAGGTTGGCCAGGGTCTGCGCCTCGATGCCCTGTGCAGCGTCCACGAGCAGGATCGCGCCCTCGCAGGCGGCCAGGCTGCGCGAGACCTCGTACGTGAAGTCGACGTGGCCGGGGGTGTCGATCAGGTTGAGGACGTAGTCGTCGCCGTCGTCGGCCTTGAACGGCAGCCGCACCGCCTGGCTCTTGATCGTGATGCCGCGTTCGCGCTCGATGTCCATCCGGTCGAGGTACTGCGCCCGCATCTGCCGGCCGTCGACGACGCCGGTCACCTGGAGCATCCGGTCGGCCAGAGTCGACTTGCCGTGGTCGATGTGGGCGATGATGCAGAAGTTGCGGATGCGTGCCGGGTCGGTGCGGCTCGGGTCGGAGACTCTTGCTGACACGCGGGCGATCCGTCTCGATCGAGGTGGGAGGGGACCCTTATGGTCCCACGACGGCGGAACTATACGAGAGCGGAGCACGGTGGGTACGGCGACGGTGAGCGGGATGGTCGAGCTGGCCGAGGCGTCGATCTTCCTGCGGCAGTGGGGCTCCCCGGACGCTGAGCCGGTGCTGGCGCTGCATCAGCTCGGCATCGCCGGGTCGTCGCTGCACCTTGCCGGGTTGGCGGCCGGCCTCGCGGACTCGTACGGCCTGCGGGTCCTCGCGCCCGACCTGCCGGGCTTCGGCGGGTCGGCCCCGTGGCCGGCCGAGCGCTACCTGCCGAGCGAGCTGGCCGGGCTGCTGCTGTCGCTGCTCGACCGGCTCGGGGTTGCGCGGGTGTCGCTGCTCGGGCTGTCCTGGGGGGCGACGCTGGGCTGCCACCTGGCCGCGGCGGCGCCCGAGCGGGTCGGTTCGCTGGTGCTGCTCGACGCGGGCTACATCGACCCGACCGACCAGCCGGCGTTCGTGGCGGAGACCACGCTGAAGGACCGGGTCCGTACGGCCGAGCGCTCGTTGATGGCGTTCCGGTTCCGGCGCCTGGACGAGGCGCTGAACACGGTGAGCGACGACTACCCGGACTGGACGCCCGACCTCGAGGCGTCGTGGACCGCCGGCCTGCGGCTGCACCGGGGACGGGTGGTGCCGCGGCTGCGGCCGTCGACGTTCGGCGGATCAGTCCACGGGCTGGTCGCCGAACCGGTGTCCTCGACGTGGCCGGCGCTCGCCGCGTCGGGGGTCCCTGTGCTGCTGCTGGCGGCGGACGAGCCGGCGTCGGCGCGGGAGATGCAGGCGGCTGCGCGTGCGCGTTTCTCCTCGGCCGTCCCGCAGGCCGAGGTACGGGTCCTGCCGGGCCAGCGCAACGACCTGGTCGGCGGCCTCGGGCCGGAGTTGGTGCCGCTCGTGGGCGAGTGGCTGGCCGAGCACGGGTAGGCCGGGCCCCGGTGGCGTTCTGCCGGCTTTGTGACCGGCCGTCGCCGCTGGTACTGTGTTCCCTCGCGCGTGTGGCCTTGGTGTCCTCACCCCGGCCGCGTGTCGACAGCTCCGACAACGACTTCTCTCTAACAAGGGTTTTTTGTGGCCAACATCAAGTCGCAGATCAAGCGCAACCGCCAGAACGAGGAAGCCCGCCTGCGCAACAAGGCGGTCAAGTCGGAGCTCAAGACCTACATCCGCAAGTTCCGTGAGGCCGTGGCCGGCGACGACCACGAGGCTGCTGTCGCGTCGTTCCGTGACGCCGCCCGCAAGCTGGACAAGGCTGCGAGCAAGGGCGTCATCCACGCCAACCAGGCTGCCAACAAGAAGTCCGCGATGGCCAAGGCCGTCGGCGCCGAGAGCTAGCACAGCCTTCGTCTGCTGATGAGGCGCCGTCCCCTGGGACGGCGCCTTTTCGCGTTTCCGGCCCAACCTCCCGCTGCAGTACTGCACAACGCGCGCCGGGGCGCCCCCTGCGCAGTACTACACAACGCGCGCCGGGGCGCCGTTGTGCACTACTGCAGGCCGGACGCTCAGCGGTACTGCGGCCCCTGCTCCACCACCACGACCGGGAAGCCGGCCGCCTCGATGCCGGACCTCAGCCGGACGCTCGCCCCGCCCGTCCACCGACGAGTCACGCTCATGGCGATCCGGGGGCTTCGCCGGTACGGCCGTCGGCCAGCTCGCGGAGCAGGTCCAGGTGCCCGACGTGCCGCGAGGTCTCCTCGATCAGGTGGTGCAGGATCCAGCGCAGCGTGTGGCCGCCGTTGACTTCGAGGTCTCCCAGGTCGTGCTCGGCGACGATGTCGTCACAGCGCCGTGACTCCTCGACGTAGGCGGCGACCAGGTCCTTGAACCGGGCGTGCGGCAGCTCGAGTGGCGGCTGGATGTGGCCGGCGTCGATGCCGCCGATGTGCAGGCCGCGGCGGCCGGCGAACCAGCGGCGGATCCACGAGCGCTCCACGTCGGTGAGGTGGTCGAGGACGCCGTGGATGGTGAGGCCGGTCGTGGTCCCGACCCGGTGCGCATCGTGGTCGGAGAGCCCGTCGACCTTCCAGAGAACCAGGTCACGCTGGCGCTGCAGGTAACCGAGCAGCATCTCCCGCTCACCCGCAGCGAATGGGACCTCGGTGATGGCGCGGCTGGCGTCCGGCATGGCGGGCTAGCGTCCGCGTGCGGCGACGATGGCCAGGACCGCCCGCTCGAGCGCGTACGCCGGGTCGGTGCCTGCGCCCTTGACCTCGGCGTCCGCCGCCGCGACGGCACCGATCGCCTTGGCGATGCCGGTCGGCTGCCAGGCCCGCGCCTGCCGTTGGGCCTTCTCGATCTTCCAGACCGGCATGCCCAGCTGCTTGGTCAGTGAGGCCGCGGACCCGCGCCCGGCGTTGGCCACCTTGGCGATGGTCCGCAGGTTGCCGGCCAGCGCACTGGTCACCAGTACCGGAGCCAGCCCGACGTCGAGCCCCCACCGCAGCACCTCGAGAGCTCCGGCGGTGTCGCCGTCCACGGCCCGGTCGGCGACGACGAACCCGGTCGCCTCCGCCTTGCCCCGGTAGTAGCGCGCGACCTTCTCCTCGTCGATGACGCCGCCGATGTCCGCGACCAGCTGGCTGCACGCGGTGGCCAGCTCGCGTAGGTCGTTGCCGACCGCGCCGAGCAGCGCCCGTACGGCGGGGTCGCTCATCGAGCCACCGGCAGCAGCCACCTCCTGTTTGACGAATGTCTCGCGTTCGCTGGCCCATTTGAGCTTGGGGCACTCGACGACCTGGACGCTGGACGACCCGAGCCCGCGCACCGCCTCGACGAACGCCTTGCCCTTGACCCCGCCGGCATGGGCCAGGACGACGCTGATCTCCTCCACCGGGTCGGCAAGGTAGCCGAGGACCGCTGCTGCCGCTTCCTTGTCGAGGTCCTGGCTCCCGCGGATGACGATGACCCGGCGGGTGCCGAACAACGACGGGCTGGTCAGGTCGAGCAGCTGGCCGGCGTCGACCTCAGCCCCGGCCAGGTCACTGACATCGGCCTCAGGGTCGGCCGCGCGGACGGCTGTCGTGGCGGCGGAGACCGCGCGGGACACCAGCAGCTCTTCGTCGCCGAGGACGAGGGTGACCGGCCGGATCGCTGAAGCTGCCATGTGCAGAGCATTCCATGTGTCGCCGGAGCGCAGCGAACGGACGTCCGGTCCGGTGCGAGGACCACGCCAACGGCACCCCGTGCCGAGGCCTGACCAGCGCCTGTCGCTGAACGCAGCTGCCGAGGCGCTGCCCTGACCTGGCCTTTGGGTGCGGTCCCGGAGCCGTGGTGGCCCATGATCGTCAGGGGGCCGCCCCCGGCATCGACCTCGACCGCGCCGTCGTGATCAGTTCGGAAGCCGCGGATGCCGCTCGCAGCAATGGCGGCCATGGTGAACGGGGACGGCTGGCCGTAGGTGTTCCCCGCGCCCACCGAGGTCACCGCGGCGAACGAGCCGACCCTGCCGAGCAGTTCGAGATCCTGGTTTGCCGACCCGTGGTGCGGGACCTTGAGGATGTCCGCGTCGATCCGCGCGCCGCTGTCCAGCAAGGCACGCTGCGCCTGCGCCTCTATGTCGCCGGTGAGCAGCAGGGTCACGGCCGGCAGAACGGCCCGCAGGACGAGCGAGTTGTTGTTCGGGTCGCTGTCCGTACTGTGCATCAAGACCAACGGTGCGACGACCGACGCAGTCAGGTCCCCCACGGTGAGCGTGTCGCCCGCGACGAGGTGGTGGACCGGCACCTGCGCTGCCGCGGCCCAACCGAGGACGCGTGCGGACTCCACGGCCGGCTCCGCAAACGGGCCGACGTCGATGGCGTCGACCTGTCGACCCTGCAGCACCCCCGGGAGTCCTTCGACGTGGTCGGCGTGCAGGTGGCTCAGCACCACCACGGCGATGTGCCGGATGTGGAGGTTGTCGAGGCAGTCCCTCATCCGCCCTGGATCGGGACCCGTGTCCACGACAACCGTGGTGGCCGGTCCCGCCCTGATCACGAGCCCGTCGCCCTGCCCGACGTCGCAAGCCACGAACACCCAGCGCGGCCCGGCCCACGGACCTGCGGTCAGGTGAACGCATGCCACGGCGACCAGCAGCCCTGCGACAAGGGAGACGCCCACCCTGCGGACCACGCGGAACCGCACGGCAACAACCAGTGCGACCGTGGTTGCCCCGAGGCCGACACCGCCAGCTGAGCTCTGAGGCCAGGCGACGGTGGCGTACGGCGCGCTCGCCGCATGTCTGGCCACCTCCGCGAGCCAGATCGTCGGCAGCGCAGCAACCCTGGCAAAGACCCGGGCCAGGGGCAGTGAGACCGGGGCCGTGATCGCCGTGAGAACGCCCATCACGGTGGCCAGCGGGACCGCCGGCTCCGCGAGCAGGTTGGCGGGAACGGAGACCAGGCTGACCTGGCCCGACAACACGGCGATCAGCGGGCCGCAGGCCAGCTGGGCCGCCGTGGCTACCGCCAGCGAGTCGGCCAGCCGACGTGGCAGGCGCCGGCGCAGGACAACGGCCCAGCGTGGCGCCACCATGAGCAGCGCGGCGGTCGCGGCGGTGGAAAGGGCGAAGCCGGCCGAGCGGCTGAGCTCAGGATCCAGCAACATCAGCAACAGCACGGCACCGAGCAGCGCCGACATGGGCTGCCGCAACCGGCCGGTGAGAGCGGCAGTAACCAGCAAGCCGGCCATGACGGCGGCTCGCAGCACGCTGGGGGTGGGCCGTACGAGCACGACGAAGCCGACCAGCAGCACGGTCGAGGCGACCATCGCCGAGCGCGGTGGCACCCGCACCAACCGGGCGGCGGCCAACACCACGGCGAACAAGATTGCCACGTTGGCTCCGCTTACTGCCGTCAAGTGCGTCAGCCCAGCGGTGCGGAAGTCGTCGGTGAGTGTCGGGTCCATCCGGCTGACGTCGCCGAGGACGAGGCCGGGCAGAAGCCCTCGTACGTCGGCATTCTGACCCGCCACGGCGGTTCGGAGCCCAGAACGGATCACGCCGGCGGAACGCTGTACAAGGTTCGGGCGCCCGCGGAGCTGGGGCGGGCCGCGGGTGGTGAGGACAGCAGTGAGGTCGTCGCCGCGCTGGGGTGGCGCCAGCTTGCCACTCACCACCATCCGTTGGCTCGGCGACAACGCCATCCACGCCGACGTCTGACCGCTGGCCAGCAGGAGCACCCGACCTCGCAGACCGGTGACCATGCGCGGCGCGTTCACCCCCGTCGCCACGCCGCGGAGGATGACCAGGTCCGGCAACAACTGCGACCCGGATGTCTTGCCCACGTGCAGAACCGGGTCAGTGGAAACCGTTACGTCGATGCTGACCCGATCGCCGGCCCGCGCCATCGCCGGCAGCGGCCCCGCACGGACAGCGGCCACGTGCAGCCCACCGCTCGCGGCCGCGGCGACCAGGGCTACGCACACCATCACCAGCAGTCGGCGCCGGATCAGCCACGCGGCCGCGGCGCAGAGAATGCCTGCTGCGCAAGCAATCCCGGACCATCGAGGCGGCGCGCCGGTCGACCACCAGCAGACCGCCCAGGCCGTCAGGGCGGGCACGAGCAGGCGCAGGTCGATGACACGACCCTCGCCCGGCGCCTCGAACCCCAGCACTGACATGGGACCGACGCTAGGCATCGACAGGCTGCAGGCCATCAGCAGCTCGGTGGCTGTGGACGGTGAGCCTGGGTGTGGATGAACGCGCGAAAGTGTCGGCGCGGGCTGCTAGGAGACCGTCTTCCTTGTGACTACGTGAACGATGACCGCCACGACTGGACCAGCCGCAGGCGCTGCCTCCAACGTCAGCCGATGAGCCAGCCGTCGGGGGCGGCAAGCTCGTCCGCCTCGGTCGGTCCCCAGCTGCCGCGGGGATACGGCAGGACCGGCGGCCGATTGTCGAGCACGTGGGCGATCGCGTCCCACGCGCTGCCCAACCCGTCGGGGCGGGTGAACAGTGAGCGGTCGCCGACGATGACGTCGCGGATCAGCTTGACGTACGGCGGCAATGGGTCGGCCTCCGCGACACTCGCCAACGGCAGCTCGGTGTCGGCGCAGGTCAGGGTGAAGTCGGCGCCCGGTTCCTTGACGACCATGCGCAGCCGAACCGAGCCTGAGCCGGCGAGCGAGACCGACAGCACGTTGCCCAGCGCCGGCAGCACGCGGTGCAGCGGCCCGTCGTCAGGCGCGTCGAAGATCAGGCTCACCTGCTGCTTCGACGCGGCGAGCTGCTTGCCGGTGCGCAGCAGGAACGGGACACCGCGCCAGCGCTCGGTGTCGATCCACAGCCGCGCCGCGACGAACGTGTCGGTCTGGGAGTCGGTGGCAACGCCATCGGTCTGGCGATAGCCGCTGAACTGACCGAGTACGACGTCGTCCGGGCCGAGCGGACGGAAGGCCGCGATGACGCTCTCCCGCGCCGACTGCAGATCCTCCGCGGACATCGATGGCGGTGGCTCCATGGCGATCTCGGCGGCGACCTGGAAGAGGTGGGTCACCACCATGTCCAGCAACGCCCCCGTCTCGTCGTAGAACTCGGCGCGGTCGTCGATGTCCAGTGTCTCCGGCACGTCGATCTGGACCGCGCGCACGTGGTCGCGGTGCCACACATGGTCGAACAGGCCGTTGCCGAAGCGCAGGGCGTGCAGGTTCTGCGTGCCCTCCTTGCCGAGGAAATGGTCGATCCGGAAGATCTGCTTCTCGTCGAGGACCTTGTGCACGGCCTTGTCGAGCTCGCGGAAGTCGGCCGGCGAGGTGCCGAAGGGCTTCTCGTAGATGACCCGCGAGCCCTCCGCCAGACCGTGCTCGCCGAGCCCTTCGGTGATCTTGGCAAAGGCACTCGGCGGGATGGCCAGGTAGTGGATGAACTGCGCGTCCCCGCCCAGCTCCTGCTTGGCCTCCTCGAGCACGTCGAGCAGGCTGCCAGGGTTGTCGCGGCCGAAGCCCCCACCGGCGAACCGCAGCTCCGACGCGAAGGCCTCCCAGTCCTCGCCCTCGGGCTTGGGGCCGAACTCGGTCAACACGTCGTGCACGTGCCCGCGGAAGTCCTCGTGGGACACGTCGCCGCGACCGTTGCCGATGAGCAGCCAGCGCTTGGGGAGCAGGCCGTGCTGGGCGAGCTGGTAGAACGCGGGGATCACCATGCGCTTCGCCAGGTCGCCCGTCGCGCCGAACAACACGAATACCGTTGCACCCGCATCCGCGCCGTCCGCCATGGCGTGCCTCCCTTGCCCGTGGCCCCTGGATGTGTCTCCTTCTGAGCCTACGGGGCGAAGATGAGACGGGGATCGGCGGGACGCGGTTGGTCCCGCGTACCGTTTCGTGGTGGCATGTCAGTGACGCCGACCTGATCGACACCATCCCGCGAAGGTGAGCCCCTGTGGACGACGCAACCATCCTGCAGAACGTCCACGCCTTGGTGGAGGAGGAGCACCAGCTCCGGACCCGGCTCGAGGCCGGCGAGATCAGCAAGCACGAGGAGCACGCCCGGCTCCGCCAGCTCGAGGAACAGCTGGACCAGTGCTGGGACCTGCTGCGCCAGCGCCGCGCACGCCGCGAGACGGACCAGGATCCGGACGAGGCCACCAGCCGGCCCATCTCCGAGGTGGAGGGGTACGAGCAGTGAGCCGTGCACGCCGCTGACGCCCTCACGGTGACCACGTCATCGTCGGCCCTGACCGGGTTGATACGTACGGCGGACCTGACCGGAGTCTTCGCCAGCGGTCTCCTCGGCGGGGCCATCGCGCGCACCGAACGACTCGACCCCGTCGGCTTTGCCGTGCTGGCCATCCTGTCCAGTCTCGGCGGTGGACTGATCCGCGACACCCTGCTGCAGCACGGAACTCCGGTCGCGCTCACGGACTACACCTATCTGTTGACCGCGCTGGCTGCGGCTGCGGTCGCCTTCCTCGTCCGGTTCGAGGGCCCGCTGTGGGAGCGGGTCTTTCCGCTGCTCGACGCGGTCGCGCTGGGAGCGTGGGCAGCCGTCGGCGCGCAGAAGACGCTGCACGTGGGGCTGGGCTGGCTGCCGGCGATCCTGCTCGGCACGATCACAGCCGTGGGTGGCGGGATGGTGCGTGACGTGGCCGTACTCCGGGTGCCGCAGGTGTTCGGTGGCAACACGCTCTACGCGACGTGTGCTGTCGCGGCGAGCGGAATGATGGTCGCCCTCAACCGCAGCGATCACCCGACGATCGGCATCATCGCCGCCACGATCACCGGCGCCACGCTGTGTCTGCTCGCCCGCCGTCGGGGGTGGAGCCTGCCCTCCGGCTCCGCGGACAGCTGGCGGGACCGACTCGAGCACCGCCGGCTTGCCGCGGAGGAGGAGCGGCTGCGCGAAGAGCCCCCGCTCAGGCACTGACGTGGTCCTTGAGCTGGCTGAACTTGCTCGGCCCGATGCCGCCGACCTGTTGGAGCCCATCGACACTCGCGAAGGGGCCATGCGCTGTGCGGTAGTCGATGATCCGCTGGGCCAGCACCGGACCGATCCCCGGCAGCGTCTGCAGCTGCTCGACGGTCGCCGTGTTGAGGTTGACAGGTCCTGACGCTGCCCCAGGGGCGCCACCGGCCGCCGGGGCCACGGCTGCGGCGGCCTCGCCCACGGCGACCTGCTGGCCGTCCGTCAACTTGGCCGCCAGGTTGAGCGAGTCCAAGGAGGTCCCCGCCACGGCTCCGCCGGCAGCGCGTACGGCATCGACAACGCGTGATCCACTGCGCAGCTTGAAGACCCCGGGGTGGTGGACCTTGCCGGTGACGTCGACCCACAGCGTCGCCGACGGCGACGGCGGCCCGGAGACGATCGCGTGCGCGGACGAGGAGCTGCGCGCAGGAAGCGTGGCCGGGGTGGCCGACGGCTGTGCGCGGACGAGCAGCACACCGGCAGCCGCTGCAGCGATCAGGCCCAGAACGAGCAGCGCAGCCACGCCTGTGCGCGCCGGCTCGAGCCGTTGCCGCAGGACCTCGGACCACAACGGTGCCGGGCGCCGTACGGGCGGAGCCGCGGGAGGGCGCGGCGGATCGGGGACCCAGCCACCCGGCGGCGGTTCGTCGCGCGTCGGGATGTCCTGGTAGGCAGCAGGCTCGGGGTCGAACACGTCGTTCGCGTGGACGAAGACGTAGGGATCCGCGAATGTGATGGACTGCAGCCGCGCGGCAACCATGGGGTCGGTCTCCCGTGGCCTGCGGCGGGTGTGAGGCGGCATGTCAGGAACGCTAGGCCGCGCCTTGACTTGGCGGTCAAGGAAAGTGCGACCTGTGGACGAAATCGGCCCCTGTGGACGACGGGCTGCCGCAACCCAAGGACGTGCTAGACCGGAACGATGTTGACCAGCCGAGGCGGACGAACGACGACTGTGCGGACCTCGCGGCCTTCCAGCGCCCGCTGTGCACCAGGGGTGGCGAGGGCCAGGGCACGCAGCTCATCCTCGCCGATGCCGGCGGGCACCTCGAGGCGGTCCCGCACCTTGCCGCCGACCTGCACCACGCAGGTCACCGTGTCCTCGACCAAAAGGGCCGGATCGGCGACCGGGAATGCCTCGTACGCAAGAGTTTCGCCATGACCGAGACGGGACCACAGCTCCTCGGCCGTGTGCGGCGCCAGCGGCGCCAACATCAGCACGACCGCCTCAACCACGACCCGTGGAGCCGGGCCGCCGGCCTTGGTCACCGCATTCGTCAGCTCGATCAGCTTGGCGACCGAGGTGTTGAACTTGAGGTCACCGAAGTCGGACCGCACACCGTCAATTGTCTTGTGGAGCAGGCGGTTCAGCTCGTCGGTCGGGGCCTCCTCGGAGACCCGCACGGCACCGGTCTCCTCGTCGACGACCATCCGCCAGACCCGCTGCAGAAAGCGGTACGAGCCGACGACGGCGCGGGTGTCCCAAGGTCGCGAGCTCTCCAGCGGCCCCATGGACATCTCGTAGAGCCGCAGTGTGTCCGCGCCGTACTCGGCGAACATGTCGTCGGGGGTGACCGCGTTCCGCAGACTTTTACCCATCTTCCCGTACTCGCGGCGGACCGGCTCGCCCTCGTAGAAGTAGCCGCCGTCGCGCTCCTCGACCCGCTCGGCGGGGACATAGACCCCGCGCGCATCCACGTAGGCATAGGCCTGGATGTAGCCCTGGTTGAACAGGCCGTGGAAGGGCTCGCCACTGGACACGAAGCCCAGGTCGAACAGCACCTTGTGCCAGAACCGGCTGTACAGCAGGTGAAGTACGGCGTGCTCGGCGCCTCCGACATAGAGGTCGACGCCACCGATGTGGGTCTCGGACTTCGGGCCCATCCAATAGCGCTCGACGTCCGGGTCGACGAAACGCTCGGTGTTGGTCGGGTCGAGGTAGCGCAGCTCGTACCAGCAGGAGCCAGCCCACTGCGGCATCGTGTTGGTCTCACGCCGATAGGGCTTGGGCCCGTCGCCGAGGTCGAGGGTGACGTTGACCCAGTCCTGCGCCCGGCCCAGCGGCGGCTCCGGCTCGCTGGTGTAGTCGTCAGGAGCGAAGGTCCGCGGCGAGTAGTCGTCCACGTCGGGCAGTTCGACCGGCAGCATCTCTTCCGGCACGGGGAGCGCGCGGCCGGACTCGTCGTAGACGATGGGGAACGGCTCGCCCCAGTAGCGCTGCCGGCTGAACAGCCAGTCGCGCAGCTTGAAGGTGACCCTTGCCTCGCCCAGTCCGCGCTCGGTGAGCCACTCGGTCATCAACCGCTTGGTCTCCGGCATCTGCAGCCCGTCGAGGAAACCGGAGTTGATCGACGGTCCCGAGCCGGTGTAGGCGCCACCGCTGAAGCCCTCGGGAGGGGCAACGGTGCGGATCACCGGCAGCCCGAAGGCATCGGCGAATGCCCAGTCCCGCTCGTCCTCGGCCGGCACGGCCATGATCGCGCCGGTGCCGTAACCCATCAGCACGTAGTCGGCGACGAACACCGGCAACTCCCGGCCGTCGGCCGGGTTGACCGCATAGACGCCGGTGAACACACCCGTCTTCTCGCGGCTGTCGACCTGGCGCTCGACGTCGCTCTTGACGCCGGCGGCACGTCGGTAGGCGGCGACCGCCTCGGCCGGCGTCGCGGCACCAGACGTCCACGAAGGCGGCAGGTCCCCCGCAGGCCACGCATCAGGAACAATGCTGTCCAGCAAGGGATGTTCGGGCGCGAGCACCATGTAGGTCGCGCCGAACAACGTGTCGGGCCGGGTGGTGAACACCTCGACCTGCTCCGCCGAGCCGGCCAGTGCGAAGCGCACCAGAGCACCCTCGGAGCGACCGATCCAGTTGCGCTGCATCAGCTTGATCGGTTCGGGCCAGTCCAGCCGATCAAGGTCCGCGAGCAGCCGCTCGGAGTAGGCGGTGATCCGCATCATCCACTGACGCAGGTTGCGCTTGTGGACCGGGAAGTTGCCGCGCTCCGATCGCCCGTCGGCAGTGACCTCTTCGTTGGCCAGCACCGTGCCCAGGCCGGGGCACCAGTTGACCGGGGCCTGCGAGATGTACGCGAGCCGCGCGCCGTCGATCAGGTCGTGCTGCTCGGCCTGCGTCAGCAACTCCCACGGGCGGCCGTCGGGGGTGGCCTTGTTGCCGGCGGCGTAGGCCTCTGTCAGCGTGTCGATCGGGCGGGCACGCTGCAGTTCCTCGTCGTACCACGAGTTGTAGATCTGCAGGAAGATCCACTGGGTCCACTTGTAGAACTCGACGTCGGTTGTCGCCACGCTGCGCCGCTTGTCGTGTGCCAGTCCCAGCCGTCCCAGCTGGCGACGCATGTTGGCCACGTTGGCCTCGGTGGTGACCCGTGGGTGGGTGCCGGTCTGCACGGCGTACTGCTCCGCCGGCAGACCGAACGCGTCGTAGCCCAGCGCGTGCAGCACGTTGTGCCCGGTCATCCGCTTGTACCGGCCGAACACGTCGGTGGCGATGTAGCCGAGTGGGTGACCAACGTGCAGCCCGGAGCCCGACGGGTAGGGGAACATGTCCAGGACGTAGAGCTTGGGCCGACCGCCGACCTTGTCCGGCTCCCCCATCGGGCCAGACGGGTTCGGCGCCTCGAAGGTGCCCTCGCGGTCCCAGCGCTCCTGCCAATGCTGCTCGATCCGGGCAGCGAGCTCGGCGTTGTAGCGGTGTGCGGGAGCGGCGTTGTCGCTGGGCTGAGCAGCGGTCACAGTCTCGGTCATCGTGCCGTGATGATATCCGGACAGGCGGGCGGCAAGCTCAGACCAGGCGGCGCCGGCCCACCTTCCAGGCCACCCGGAGCAGCCCGAGCCCGACCACGAGCACGATCAGGACCAGGACCGCCCGCCCCGACCGGGCGACCAGCGCCTCGACGCCCGTCACGAACCCGTCGACCGCACGGTGCCACGCCTTGCTCATGCCGCTCTGGTGATGGACCGGCTTGGTCTTGGCCGCCACAACGGCCGGCGCTTTCTGGGTGACGGTCACGGACAGGGTTCCGTACGAGGCCTGGTCGCCCAGCACGTTGAGCTGGCCCTGCAGCTGGTCGATCTGGGTCTGCGCGTCATCGACCCGCTGCTGTACGGACAAGGTCTCGCCGATCGTCGTCGCCTTCGCGAGCAAGGTGAGGTAGTGGTCCCTGGTCTTCTTCAGCGCGGTCTCGCGGGCCTGCAGGTCGGTGTAGCTGCCGGTGACGTCCTTCGCGGACGACGATGTCGAGTTGACGGTCCCGAGCGCCCGTGCCTGGGTGAGCGCCGTGTCGTACGTCCCGGCGGGCACCCGCAGCACGACGGTTCCGGTCGGCCTGCTGCCGGACTCGGCGGTGGTCGAGCTCGACACGTAGCCGCCGACGCCGGTCGCCAGGCTGGTCAACCGGGTGAGCACCGGCGACACCTGCCCCTTGGCGACAGTCAGACCCAGCGAACCGGTGTGCACGATCTTCGCGCTGTCAGCGGTTGCGCCGAGGTTCTTCGCCGAGCCCTGCATTGCATCAGTGAAGGAAGCCGACCTGCCGGTGGGCAGGGCGCTCACGGCCGGCGCGGGTGGCGCCGCCGGAGCCGCAGCCACATCGTTGGAGAAGTCCGTGGTGCTTCCGGGCGTGCGACCAGGAGAACGCACGGTGGGCGCACCGTGCGCGGCGCCGGCCGACGACGACGAGCTTGCGGACGTGGCCGTGGCCGGCGTCCCGCCGTGGCCGACCCCGTTCCAGGCGGTGGCCCCGCCGGCGGCAACGATGATCAGGACCGCAGCCGCCACCAGCCGCGGGTGCTGAAATCGAGCCGCCCTCGGCTTGGCCGACTCACCCGCCGCAGAGAGCACCTTCTCGAAGGCATCTGCCGGCACCCCGTACTCGGACGCAGCCGCGGCAAACCACGACTCGAGCGTCTCGTCACTGACCTGGTTGTCGTTCACTGGGCTGCTCCTTCGAGCTGCGAGACCCAGCCGGCGAGCCGAGGGTCGAGGGCGAGGCGACGGCGGCCGGCATGCAGCCGGGACTTCACCGTGCCGGGGCGCCGCTGGATGGCCGTCGCGATCTCACGTTCGGACAGGCCGGCGTAGAACCGGAGCACCAGAGGCACCCGCAGGTTCTCCGGGAGGTCGGCGAGGGCCTGGCCCACGAGCGTCGAGAGCTCGGACTGTTCGGCCAGCTCGTCGGGTTGCGGCGCCGGGCTGGCCGGCTCAGGCCCGAGCTCGAAATCGGTCGTACGGGATCTGATCCGCCCGTCGACCCGCCCGCGGGACATGCAGGCGTTGACCACGACGCGGTAGAGCCAGGCCTTGCGCCCGTCGCCGACCGGGATCGAGTCGCGGAACCGCCAGACCCGCAAAAACGCTTCCTGGACGGCGTCTTCGGCCGCGATCGGGTCGCGTAGGACCAGGCAGGCGGTCCGGTAGGCCGTCGCGTACCACGCCTCCAGCCACTGCTCCAGCGACTCTGTCAGCTCGTCCACGGGCCCACCCTCTCGCGATCGGTCGCAGGTGAGACTCCGAGACTCCGCGATCGGTTCGCCGGGCGGCCGGCCTTCTCAGTTCAGGTGCCGGCGCCAGTCGGCCGGGACCTGCCCGGCCGGACCGGGCGTCGGCTGGTCGGCGGGGTGGCTGTCCGGCGGCGCCAGTGGTGGCCCGTCGAAGAAGTCGTTCACCTCGTAGCTCCAGAACCACTCCTCCCCCGGCTCGAAGCTCTGGATCAGCGGGTGCCCGGAGGATTTGTTGTGCGCGGCGGCATGCTGGGACGGCGAGGTGTCGCAGCAGCCGATGTGCCCGCACTGGGCACAGCGGCGCAGGTGCAGCCACCAGCCGTCGGCTGCCAGGCACTCCTCACAGCCGGTGCCGCTGGGAGGCATGGTCACGTCCACGCCAGGGATCTCGCTCATGCGCCACGCTCCTGGGTCATCGGCGTCGAGGCAACGCCACAGTCTGCCCAGGCCCCCCGCCGGACGCAAGCAGAAGCCGAGCCGCCTACCCTCAGAACGAGCAACGCCGCGGTAGCGAGAGCTACAGCGGCGTGCATCGTGACGACGTTTCGTACGTCCACCCCTTGGTGGAGCTGAGGGGATTCGAACCCCTGACCCCTTGCATGCCATGCAAGTGCGCTACCAGCTGCGCCACAGCCCCGTGCTGCAGTCCCAAGGGCCAACAGCGGTCCCCCACAGTATGCAGGATCGTCCGATCCGTCGACTTGGCGGACGGCTCAGCGTCCCGGTCACTGGACGGTCTCGACCGGCCGGGCGTCGTCGCCCGCCTCGACCAGCGCGGCATAGCGCTCGGTCACTCCGGCGTTGTGCTCCGCCAGCCGATAGCCCCGCTCGGTCTCGAGCAGCACCGACCAGCGGGCGTTGCCCAACGGCGCGAACCGCCACCAGTCCGCCGACTGCAGGCCAAGAGCAGACCCGATCACCGCGCGTGCAGTCCCGCCGTGAGTGACCGCGACCAGCAGCCCACCGGCCGGTACGTGTGTCAGCGCGTCGTCCAGCGCTGCGCCGGCCCGTACGCTGACCTCGGCGTAGGTCTCGCCATCACCGCGCCGTACGTCGTCCCCGCGCACCCAGGCGTCGTACTCCTGCGAGAATCGGTCGGCGGCCTCGTCGCGGGTCAGCCCCTGCCAGCTCCCGAGGTGGATCTCGCGGAGCCGGTCGTCAGCCTTGGCCACCATCCCTGCCGCCCGCTCGAGGTAGCCAGCGCTGGCCATGGCCCGACCGGCGGAGGACGTCACGACCAGGTCGGGTGAGAGGGCGGCCAGGACGGAGGCAGCGGCCGCGACGGCGTCCAGCCCGGTCTCGTCGAGGGGAGAGTCGAGCTGGCCCTGGAACCGGCCGACGGCGTTCCACTCGGTGCGGCCGTGGCGCCAGAGCAGGACGCGTCGTCCCGATCCGCTCAGGAGTCGGCTCCGGCGGCGGCACGCTCCAGGTCGGGGTCGGCGAACTCGATGACCGGGCAGTCCTTCCAGAGCCGCTCGAGCCGGTAGAACTCACGCTCCTCGGCGTGCTGGACGTGGACGACGACGTCGCCGAAGTCGAGCAGGACCCAGCGGCCTTCCTGGTGCCCCTCGCGGCGCAGCGGCTTGGCCCCGAGCAGGCGGAGCCGTTCCTCGACCTCGTCCACCACGGCCCGTACCTGACGGTCGTTGGAGGCGGAGGCGAGCACGAAGACGTCGGTGATGACGAGCGGCTCACTGACGTCGAGGATGACGATGTCGGTGGCCTGCTTGTCCGACGCGGCGAGGGCGGCTGCTGTGGCGAGCTCGACGGCACGGGGTGTTGCGGTCACGGGGAGGCTTCTTCGCTGCAGGGGACAGGACCCTACCAGCCTCTCACGACCGGGCGGTCACGGCTTGAAGTCGCTGCCCAGGATGGTGATTACATCGGCGGCAGTCGTGTCCACCGTGCCGGTCTCCACGTCCGAGGCGGGCAGCCCGAGGGCTGCTGCGACCTGGCGGCCTGAGGCGAGCGAGTCAGGCGTCGCATCCGGCACCAGCACCACGGACGGCTTGTCCTTGTAGCCGAAGCCTGGCTGGTTGGCCGATCGGACGAACACCAGGCCGTGCGCCGTCAACCGGTCCCGGGCGCTCTGCCCGAGCCCAAGCGCCCCGGTGCCGTTGAGCACGATCACCCTGTTGTGGCCCGGGACCCGGCCCTGCGGGATCGACCCGGAAAAATACTGCTTGACCATGGCCGCCACCTGGGTGCCGTCGACCGACAGCCGCTCAGTCTGGTCACCGGTGTCGAGGACCGAGGTCGGCAGAGTGGTGTAGGCGACGTTCTCGGCCTTGGCGTCGCCGTCGAGACCAGCCAGGACCTGGCTGACCACGGCGGTGTTCTTGCCCATCGTCGAGCCGGACGCGAGACCGGCCAGCACCGTGGAGATGCCCGCCTGGTCTGTACCAAGCTTGGCCATGATCCCGGTGAGCACGTGCTGGAAGCGGGTCAACCGGGCCACGGACGGTTCGTCTGCGGCGGTGTACTGGGCCAGAGCCGCAGCCTGGCCGCCGTTGAGCAGCTGGCCGTCGCCCTTGGCGATGACGACCTGGCCGTTGACCGAGATGTCAGCGCCGACGTCAGCGGTGATCCCGCCAAGATGGTCGACCAGCGCGCTCAGCGCCTCCGGGGTGAGCACCCAGTTGCCGTCGATGGTGACGCTGACCAGGTCCGACAGGGTCGCTCCTGCCACCTCGGGGCCGAACGCTGCGGCGCCGCCGAGCAGCATGCTGCCGCGTCCCGCGACGTCGGTGACGATGTTCGAGGGCACCAGGACCACGACGCCCTGGCCGCTGGCGCTGTCGTGTGCGAGCAGAACGCTGTCCAGCGCCTGGCCATTGGTGGGTGCAAGCGACAGCAGCACGGTGTGCTGCGTGCGGGTGCTGGACACGACCGGCGCGGCCGGCTTCTTGACGCCGCCTCGCGTGACCAGGACGCCCGCGACGACGGCTGCGACGGCGACCAGCACGCCGGCGCCGATCGAGACTTTGCGCAGCTGCTTACGGCGGCCTTCGCGCCGGGCCGCCTTGCGCTGGCCCCGGCCGGTCGGCACGAGGGTGGGCACCGGGCGGGGAACGACCGGCGGGGCGGTGGTAATCGGCGCGAGCGTCGACACCGCACCCGGCGGAGTCGACTCCGCACCCGGTGGGGCTGCAGGAGGCAAGGGAGGCGCCGGCGGCGGCGTGGGGGGGTCAGGGAGCACGAACGCCGGCTGCTCTGGCGCTAGGGGCGTGGCGGACGGGCGCCGGCGGTGACCGCGGTGCTTGCTCACGCCTGCACCCGGTAGAGGTCTCGCTTCTGGATGTACTGCACGACTCCGTCCGGCACGAGATACCACACAGGCAGTAACCGGCCCACGCGCTCGCGGCAGTCGGTCGAGGAGATGGCCATAGCCGGTACCTCGACCAGACTGACGCCACCTTGAGGCAGTCCCGGGTCGGAGAGTATGTGACCGGGGCGGGTCACGCCTACGAAGTGGGCAAGACTGAACAGCTCGTCGGCCCGGTGCCAGTGCAGGATCTGGGAGAGTGCGTCCGCACCGGTGATGAAAAACAGCTCGATGTCCGGCCCGCGCTCGGCCCGAAGGTCACGCAGAGTATCGGTCGTGTAGGTCGGACCGGGTCGGTCGATGTCGAGGCGGCTGACGGAGAACCGCGGGTTGGAGGCGGTCGCGATCACCGTCATCAGGTAGCGGTCCTCCCGCGAGGACACCTCCCGATCGCCCTTCTGCCAGGGCTCGCCGGTGGGGACGAACACCACCTCGTCGAGCGAGAACAGCGTGGCCACCTCGCTGGCCGCCACCAGGTGGCCGTGGTGGATCGGGTCGAACGTGCCGCCCATCACCCCGATCCTGCGCGCCGGCGCGTTCACCCGCGGATCTGGCCGTCGCCGACGACGACGTACTTGGTCGTCGTCAGCTCGCGCAACCCCATCGGTCCTCGTGCGTGCAGCTTCTGGGTGGAGATGCCGATCTCGGCGCCGAACCCGAACTGCTCGCCGTCGGTGAACCGGGTGGAGGCGTTCACGGTCACCACCGCCGCATCGACCTCGGCCGTGAACCGCCGCGCGGAGGGCTGTGACCGGGTCACGATGGCCTCGGTGTGGCCGCTGCCCCAGCGCCTGATGTGCTCGAGCGCGGCGTCCAGGGAGTCGACGACCGCCACGGCCAGGTCGAGCGAGAGATATTCCCGGCCCCAGTCGTCGTCCGTCGCCGCGACCACCGCAGGGTCGTACGCGGCGGTGGCGGCGTCGCCGTGGACCGTGACGCCGGCCGCACGCAGCGCGAGCAGCGCCGAGGGCAGAAAAACCTCGGCGGCGTCGCGGTGCACGAGCAGGGTCTCCGCCGCGTTGCACACGGTCGGTCGCTGCGTCTTGGCGTTGAGGATGATCGCCAGCGCCTGCTCGAGGTCGGCGCCCGCGTCCACGAAGACGTGGCAGTTGCCGACGCCGGTCTCGATCACCGGGACGGTCGACTCCTCGACCACCGTCCGGATCAGGTCGGCGCCGCCGCGCGGGATCAGCACGTCCACCAGGCCGCGGGCGCGCATCAGGTGCTTGACCGACTCGCGGTCGACGCCGGGCACCAGCTGGACCGCAGCCGCGGGCAGGCCGGCAGCGACCCCGGCGGCAGTCAGCACCGACACCAGGGCGGCGTTTGAGCGGCGGGCTGAGGACGAGCCGCGGAGCAGCACGGCATTGCCACTCTTGAGGCACAGCCCCGCGGCGTCGACGGTCACGTTGGGCCGCGCCTCGTAGATGATCCCGACGACGCCCAGCGGGACCCGTACCTGCTGGACGTCGAGACCGTTGGGCAGCGTCCAGCCGCGCACCACGTCCCCCACCGGGTCGGGCAGCGCCACCAGCTGGCGGAGGCCGTCGGCCATGGCGACGATGCGCGGCCGGTCGAGCCGGAGCCGGTCGAGCATCGCATCGGCAACGCCATCGGCTCTGGCCGCCTCGAGGTCGGCCGCGTTGGCCTCGAGGACTGGATCGGCCTGGACCTCGAGCGCCTCGGCCATCGCCTCGAGCGCGCCGTCCTTGAGTCGTCGCCCAGCGGTGGCCAGAGCCGGCGCCGCCGCCCTGGCCTGACGCGCGACGTCGAGAACGAAGTCGGCACTGTGCACTGTCGCTGCTCCTCAAGCCTGCGCTGCTGCTGACGCCGAGTGTCGCACGAGCAACCGACCCGCGGCATGTCTGTCCACAACCCCGACCTGTGTCCACATCCCCGTGATCGGGCTGGGCGGCCCAAGGGCGGCCGGACCACTGTCGACTCCCACCCCACAACTCGCATCCCACCCCCCCCACCCCGGATCCACCGCCCACCCCGAGGGGACCTGTCATGGACCTGCCTCTGCTGGTCAGCCCGGACAAGCTGCGCCGGCTGCACGACGAGCTCTCGGCCACGGCCGCGACGCTGGGGCGGATCGCCGACCAGGCCGAGCGGATGGGTGCCGGCGGCGGCTGGCAGGGCGGGGCCCAGCGGGCCTTCTCCGCCACCACCCTGTCCGCGGCCGGGCGCTGCCGGGAGCTCTCCAGGAGGCTCGCCTCGGACGCAGCCAGGGTGGAGCGGCTGGAGGAACAGCTCGCCGCCGAGCTCGCCGTCCTGCACCGGCTCGAGCACGAGGTGTTCGGCGCCCTGCACCGGCTGGCTGTACATGCCGTCGACGACGTCACCGGGGAAGCCCGTTCGCTCTACGACCGGGTCCGCTCGCGGCTGCCTGCACACGGGTCGCCGGGCTGGCGTGAGGTGGCCTCCGTCCTGCTTCCCGGAGGCTGGCTGTGACCGGGCCGGTGCTCGTGGACTACACCTCGCTCGAGTGGAAGGCCTCGGTCCTCGAGCGCCTTGCCGGCGAGATCGCGGCCGCCGTGCCGAGGATCGCCACTGCCGCCGTACGGGCCGGGCTGCACGAGCTCGTCGGCTTCGGGATCTTCTCGGCACTGCCCGTGGCCGCCGACCTGTTCTCGATCTGCCTGCCCGGCGTCCCCGGCTCGTTGCCTGATGCCGCGGCCGAGCTGCTCTCGCTGTCCGTCGCCGTGCGCGCCGCCGAGGTCGCCTACCGCGCGGTCGATGCCGCGCTGTGGGCCCGTGCCGAGCTGCCCACGGCCGAGGCGCTGATCATGCTCGCGGCCTGGAACCGACTGCATCGAGTCGTCGACCTGACCAGGGCCACCGGCCTCCCCGTGGTGCCGGAGCTGCTCGACCGGGCGGGCGAGGCCGGGCTCGAGGAAACCGACCGCTGGATCGAGGGCGCCGGCCACGTGTGCGACGTCAGCCCGCTGGCCATGCCGGCCCTCCCGCCCGCCCCTGCGTCGGGACTGGGATCCCTGCTGCGCGTCGTCGACACGGTCAGCGACGCGCGCCATCCGTCGACCGCAGCGCTGCTCACCGTCGGGGACGACCCGCCGCGGTACGTGCTCTGCCTGCCCGGGCTCCAGGACTCGACCGGGTCCGACGGAGGCACGGCCGACCTGCCGGGAGCCCTGGCCACCCTCACCGGGCATAGCGCCTACATCCGCGGCATGCGGCAGGTGCTGCGTTCACTACCGCCCCGCTCGCAGGTGCTGCTGGTCGGGCACAGCCAGGGCGGGATGGTCGCAGAGGCGCTGGCGGTCCAGCCGTCGGTCGGAAACGCGACCATCGCCGGGGTGCTCACCGCCGGCTCGCCTACCCTCGCCGCGCCGGTCGCTGCCCGGCTGCCCTACGTCGCCCTACGCAACATGGAGGACCCGGTGCCCAAGCTCGGCCTGCTGGCCGGCGGCCTCGCGGACCTGACCGCTCCGCCCGGTCGAGGAGTCGTCCGGTTCAGCACTCCCGGCAGGTGGGTGTCGGGCAGCAAGCACGGGCTCGGCAGTGGCGGCTACGTCACGAAGGCGGACTCGGCGGACCCGCCCCTCGCGACGTTCCGCACCCAGGTCGGGCGGTTCCTCACGACGGCGCCGGTCGAGGTCCGTTACTTGCAGGTCGCCGACTCGGGCGGAGCTCTGCCACGATGAGGGTCATGTGCGGCAGGTACGCGAGCGCGAGGTCCGACGTCGACCTCATCGACGGCTTCGGTGTCGCCGAGGTCGTCGGCCCCGAGCCGGCGCCGTCGTGGAACGTCGCGCCCACCCAGGACAGCCGGGTCGTGCTCGAGCGCGCCCTGCCCGGCCAGCCGGTCGCCGTACGCCAGCTGCGCACGATGCGCTGGGGCCTCGTACCCTCCTGGGCCAAGACCACCAAGATCGGCGCCAAGATGATCAACGCCAGGGTCGAGACGCTGACGGACAAACCGGCCTTCCGGGTGGCGGTGTCCCGCCGGCGGCTGATCGTCCCCGCCGACGGCTACTACGAGTGGCAGGCGGTGGACGGCGACAAGGTGCCCAACTTCCTGCACGAACCCTCGCGATCGCTCGGCTTCGCCGGCCTGTACGAGATGTGGCGGGATCCGACGCGAACCCCCGACGACCCGGACCGCTGGCTGTGGACCTTCACGATCCTGACCACGACGGCGCCGGACGCGCTGGGCCACATCCACGACCGCTCCCCCGTGGTCGTACCCGATGGCCTGCTCGACGCCTGGCTCGATCCTGAGCTGACCGACCCGGCCGAGGTACGCGACCTGCTGGCCGCGATGCCGGAGCCCCGACTGGTCCCCCATGTCGTGAGCAGGGCGGTCAACAACGCGGGCAACAACGGCCCGGAGCTGCGGGTGCCTGCGCCGGAAACCCCTGCGCAGCTTGCACTTCCGCTCTAGATCCGGCGCCAGGCTCCCGCCGGGTGGACCGCGGCGATCGTCATCACGCCCATCGGTTCCTCGGCGTGCCGGCGCTCCTGCACGGTCTGCTCCAGGACCTCGAGGGCGCTCACCTGCCAGGGCGGCAGACCGGCCGACTCCCGGTGCTCGCCCCACAGCCGCAAGGCAAGCGCACAGGCGTCCGCGCAGTTCTCCGCCTCCTCCCAGTAGCGCACCTCGGCACAGTCCTGGGAGTAGCGACCCGACAGCAGGAACGGCTGCTCGGCGGCCAGCCGTTCGAGTGCGGCCTTGACCTCCTCGGCGGCGACGGCCGAGCCGCCCACCGTGAGGGTCACGTGCCACAACCGGGTCTGCACCGTCACCGTCTCAGTCCCACTCCCACCATCGCCACGACGCCGTACGGGAACCGCGCGACGGTCAGGGCAGGAGCACGATGTCGTCCCGGTGGACGACTTCGCGCTCGTACGCCGGCCCCAGCCGCGCAGCGAGCTCCCGGGTGGATCGACCGAGCATGCCCGGAAGTTCCCCTGAGTCGTAGTTGACCAGTCCGCGAGCCCTGGCGTGGCCCTTTTCGTCCAGAAGGTCGACCGGATCACCCGCCGAGAACACACCCTCTGCGCCGGTGATCCCGGCCGGGAGCAGCGACAGACGCCGTTCGACGACGGCAGCCACCGCGCCCGGGTCGAGCTGGAGCCGGCCGGTCGGGGCCGAGGCGTGCGCCAGCCAGAGCAACCTGGTCGGCGCCCGCCGTGCCGTCACGGCGAAGCGCGTGCCGACCGGCTCGCCGGCGAGCGCCGCCGCCGCCTGGGGTGCTGCCGCCAGCACGACCGGGACACCCGCGGCGGTCGCGATCCGGGCCGCCTCGACCTTGGTGGACATCCCACCCGTGCCGACGCCCCTGGCCCCGACCCCGCCGATGGAGACACCGGCAAGGTCGGCCTCACCGTTGATCTCGGCGATCAGCTGGGCGCCGCCCAGCCGCGGGTCCCCGTCGTAGAGACCGTCGACGTCGGAGAGCAGCACCAGCAGGTCGGCCTGGATCAGGTGGGCCACCAGCGCCGCAAGCCGGTCGTTGTCGCCGAAGCGGATCTCGTGGGTGGCCACTGTGTCGTTCTCGTTGATGACCGGGACGACGCCGAGCTGCAGCAGCTTGTCGAGCGTGCGCTGGGCGTTCTTGTAGTGCGCCCGTCGTACGACGTCGTCGACGGTGAGCAGGACCTGGCCGACCGTACGTCCGTACCGCCCGAACGACGCCGCGTAGCTCTCCACCAGCTGGGTCTGGCCCACGCTGGCCGCGGCCTGCAGCGTCGCGAGGTCGCGGGGCCGGCGGGGAAGGCCCAGTGGCGCCAGCCCCGCGGCGATCGCGCCCGAGGAGACCAGCACGACATCTCCGCCGCGCGCCCGCTCGCCCTCGAGGGCGTCCACGAGCGCGTCGACGCGGCTGCGGTCCAGCCCCACCGCGGTGCTGGTCAGCGAGGACGAACCGACCTTGACGACGACCCGGCGGGATGCGGTCACCCCAGTCCGTCCAGCCGCCTGTCGGTGCCGCGGGGGCCGGCCATGCCGACGCCAGCGTCGAGGGAGGGCTGCCAGTCGAAGGTGACGTCGCCGATAGTGACCTCGGCGCCCGGCTCGGCCCCGACCTCGGCCAGTGCCTTCTCGACGCCCAGCTTGGCCAGCCGGTCGGCGAGATAGCCGACCGCCTCGTCGTTGTCGAAGCGGGTCTGCCGGATCCAGCGCTCAGGCTTGTCCCCCCGTACGAGGAACCCGCCCTCGTCGAGGGGCTCGACCGTGAACTCCGGGCCGCCGACGGGCACCGGGCGCAGGACCAGCCGGGTCGGCTCGGCGGCCGGGGCTGCGGCGCGGGCACCGGCGACCAGCTCGGCGAGAGCGAAGTTCAACGCCCGCAGGCCTTCGTGGGTGGCGGCGGAGATCTCGAACACGCTCAGGCCGCGGGCCTCGAGCATCGGGCGCACCATGTCGGCGAGCTCACGCGCGGCGGGCACGTCGACCTTGTTGAGGATGACCAGCCGGGGCCGGTTCGCCAGCCCGCCGTAGAGCGCCAGCTCCGCCTCGATGGTGTCGATGTCGCTCACCGGGTCCCGCCCGGGCTCATCGGTGGCGCAGTCGAGCACGTGGGCCAGCACCGAGCAGCGCTCGACGTGCCGCAGGAACTCCAGGCCAAGCCCTTTGCCTTGCGAGGCACCGGGGATGAGCCCGGGCACGTCGGCGATCGTGTAGACCGTCTCGGCGGCGGTGACCACTCCGAGGTTGGGCACCAGTGTCGTGAACGGGTAGTCGGCGATCTTCGGCTTGGCCGCCGACATCGCCGCGATCAGTGACGACTTGCCGGCGTTGGGGAACCCCACCAGCGCGACGTCGGCCACCGACTTGAGCTCGAGGACGACATCGCGGTGGTCGCCGAGCTCACCGAGCAGGGCGAAGCCGGGGGCCTTGCGCTTGGTCGAGGCGAGCGCCGCATTGCCGAGGCCACCCCGACCGCCCGCCGCGATGACGTAGCGGGTGCCGGCGCCCATCAGGTCGGCGAGCAGCTCGTGGGTCTCGGCGTCGTGGATGGTCGTGCCGTCGGGCACCTTGAGCAGCAGGTCCTGACCCTCGGCGCCGCTGCGGTGGCTGCCCTGGCCCTCCCTGCCGGAGCTGGCCTTGCGGTGCGGGGAGAAGTGGTACTCGATCAGGGTGGTCACGCTCGGGTCGACCTCGAGGATGATGTCGCCACCCCGGCCACCGTTGCCGCCGTCCGGCCCACCGAGCGGCTTGAACTTCTCACGGTGGATCGAGGCGCAGCCGTCGCCGCCGTTCCCGGCGCTCAGATGGAGCACCACCTTGTCGACGAACGTGGGCACGAGCTCAGCTCCCTGTCAAATGACGCGAGGGCGGCCGGTTTCCCGGTCCGCCCTCGTCATGCTTGCGATGTGCTGCCTGGTGATGCGCGGGTCCCGTACGGGACGAGTCAGACCGCGACCTCGTCCGGCACGATGTTGACGACCCGGCGACCCCGGCGGGTGCCGAACTCGACGTGGCCGGCAACGAGCGCGAACAGCGTGTCGTCGCCACCACGGCCGACGAAGACGCCCGGGTGGAAGTGCGTGCCCCGCTGGCGGACGAGGATCTCGCCGGCGTTGACGAGCTGGCCGCCGAAGCGCTTGACGCCGAGGCGCTGGGCGTTGGAGTCGCGGCCGTTGCGGCTGGAGGATGCACCCTTTTTGTGAGCCATGTCGCGCCTACTTCCCGGTCTCGATGCCGGTGACGCGCACGACGGTCAGCTGCTGGCGATGACCCTGGCGCTTGTGGTAACCGGTCTTGTTCTTGTACTTGTGGATCTCGATCTTGGGGCCCTTGGTGTGGTCGACCACCTCGGCGGTGACCTTGACCGCCGCGAGCGCGGCCTTGTCCACGGTGACCTCGGCCCCGTCGACGAGGAGGAGAGCGGCCAGGGACAGCTCGGAACCAGGGACATCCGAGAGCTTGTCGACCTCGAGGACGTCGCCGACGGCCACCTTGTGCTGCCTGCCGCCGCTGCGAACGATCGCGTACACCGCGGAACTCCTTGCTATCGAGCGTCTAGCGCGCTTCACCCGGACGGGGGGCACGCGGGAGCGGATGCGTGGGAACGCACCGCCTGCCTAGGGTACGGACCCCGGGTAGGCAAGGTCAAACGGATCAGGACGGAGGTGCCGACATCGCGGCTGGTCCGGCGGGCCGGGAGGCCGCTCGGCGCCGCCGCGGAGCGGTGCCGGAGGACGGAGCCTCCGTAGCCGTTGCCACGGCAGCCGCCACCGGCAGGGGCTCCGTCGCAGGCGCAGGAGCCGTCCCGGGAGCGTCCCCGCCGGCGACCTGAGCGCTGCCGCCACGACGGCGCCGCGCACGGGGAGCTGCCGGGGCGTTCTCGACCGGAACGTCCGAGTCGGGGACCGGCTGCTCCACAGCGGCCACGTCTTCCGGCGCGACCTGGACGGCCTCCACGGGCGTCGGGCTGCCGGCGGGTGCGGAGGCGCCGCGCCGGCCACGGCGGGACGGCCGGCTCGGGGGTGCCGCGTCGGCGGTGACTTCGGGCGCCTCGTCCAGCAGCTCGACCGACGGCGGTTCGGTGGACGACGGTTCGGTGGACGACGGTTCCAGCTGCGCTGCCGAGTGGGCGAGGGAGGCAGCAGCGATCTTCGCGATCGCCGCCGCAGCCGCGGCCCGGGGCGCCTCGTCCGGGACGGTGGCGACAGTGATGCCTGCCACGCCCGTGCGCGGCCCGCGGTCCCGGCCACCCTTTCCGGTACGAGCCTTGCCGGGCGCGGCGCCGTTGCCGTTCTCGCGCCGCCCCTGGTCCTCGCCCCGGTCGGGCACGGTCGGGGCCCCGTGGTCCATGTGGATGATCACGCCGCGGCCCTGGCACTCCGGGCAGGTCTCACTGAACGACTCGAGCAGACCCTGGCCGACCCGCTTGCGGGTCATCTGCACCAGGCCAAGCGAGGTGACCTCTGCCACCTGGTGCTTGGTCCGGTCGCGCCCCAGGCACTCCATCAGCCGGCGCAGCACCAGCTCACGGTTGCTCTCGAGCACCATGTCGATGAAGTCGACGACGATGATGCCGCCAAGGTCGCGCAGCCGCAGCTGACGGACGATCTCCTCCGCCGCTTCGAGGTTGTTCTTGGTGACGGTCTCCTCGAGGTTGCCGCCCTTGCCGACGAACTTGCCGGTGTTGACGTCGACCACGACCATCGCCTCGGTCCGGTCGATGACAAGCGAGCCGCCGCTGGGCAGCCAGACCTTGCGGTCCAGAGCCTTGACCAGCTGCTCGTCGATCCGGTAGGCGCTGAACGCGTCCTGGTTGTCCACCCAGTGGGTGAGCCGCGGCGCCAGGTCCGGCGCGAGGTGGGCCACGTAGTTCTCGACGGTCTCCCACTCGTCGTCGCCCTGCACGATCAGCTGGCGGAAGTCCTCGTTGAAGATGTCCCGGATGACCCGTACGACGAGGTCGGGCTCGGCGTAGAGCAGGGCGGGCGCCGAGCTGCCGGCCTTGGCGGCGGCAGCCTGGATCGACTCCCACTGCGCGTGCAGCCGGGCGACGTCGCGCTCGAGGTCTTCTTCGCTGGCGCCCTCGGCAGCAGTGCGGACGATGACGCCGGCGTCCTCGGGCATGATCCGCTTGAGGATGGCCTTGAGCCGGGTGCGCTCCGAGTCGGGCAGCTTGCGGCTGATCCCGGTGACCCGGCCCTCGGGCACGTAGACCAGGAACCGGCCGGGCAGCGAGATCTGGCTGGTCAGCCGCGACCCCTTGTGGCCGATCGGGTCCTTCGTGACCTGGACCATGATCGTCTGACCGGGCTTGAGCGCCTGCTCGATCCGGTGCGCCCGGCCCTCGATGCCGCTGGCGTCGTAGTTGACCTCACCGGCGTAGAGCACCGCGTTGCGGCCCTTGCCGATGTCGACGAACGCCGCCTCCATGCTCGGCAGGACGTTCTGGACCTTGCCGAGATAGACGTTGCCGGCGTACGAGGTCGCGCTCGCCTTGGTGACGTAGTGCTCGACCAGGACGGTGTCCTCGAGGACCGCGATCTGCGTGCGGTCGCCCGACTGACGGACGACCATCACCCGGTCGACCGCCTCGCGGCGGGCCAGGAACTCGGCCTCGGTCAGGATCGGCGGGCGGCGCTTGCCCTGCTCGCGGCCCTCGCGCCGGCGCTGCCGCTTGGCCTCGAGCCGAGTCGATCCGGTCAGGCCACGCACCTCGTCATCGCCAGTGCCGCTGGAGGACTGGGTCTCACGACGGGGGGTGCGGACCCGTACGACGGTGTTCGGCGGGTCGTCGGACGTGGGCTCTGCGGCCTCGCCCGAACCACCGCGACGGCGACGGCGACGGCGACGGCGGGTGCCCCCGCGGCCGTCGTCCTCCATCTCGTCGTCCTCGGCGGACTCAGCCGCTTCGCCCTCGGGCGCCTCGGCCTCGGCCACTGCCTCGCCTGGTTCGGCGGCGCCCTCGGCGCCGTCGGCGTCCTCGGGGCGACCCCGGCCACGTCCCCGGCGACCGCGGCGGCGGCGGCGACCGGCCGCCGAGGTGGCCGACCCGTCGTCCTCCGTGGTCTCGTCCTCGTCGATCTCCTCCGACGCCATCGACGACTCGGCGTCGAGGACGACGGCGTCGGTCGCGTCGGCGAGCAGTTCCTCGGCGAGCTCTGCCTCGACCGGCTGACCGTCCGCGTCCAGGAGCGTTGCCGCCGGTGCCTCTGGCCGGGTGGCCCGGCGGCGCCGAGCCGGTGTCGCGTTGGCCGGGTCGGGCGCCTGGAACAGTGCGCCGATCGGCGGCAGTGCGGCCTTGTCGAGGACGACCACCTCGGCCACCGACTCGCCCGAACCGTCGCCCGCTGGGGCGAACTGGACGGCGGTGCTGCGCCGACGCCTGCTGCGTGGCGTGGGCGGCTCGCCCTCGGACGTCTCCGCGGCTGGGACGTCGGTCGCCTCGGCGACGACGATCTCGACCGGCTCGGCCGTCTGGCTGGGCTGGGTGGTCTCGGCGGGCTTGCCGGCCTGGCCGCGACGACGGCTCCGGGGCGGGGTCGTCTTGGCGGGGACCTCCGCTGCCTCCGCGACCTCTGCAGTCTCGGGCGCGGTGTCGGCCGTGGCGGGCTGGCCGGCCGGCCGTCGGGCCGAACGGGTGCGCTTGGCGGCCACGGGTGCGTCACTGACCCGCGCAACGTCAGCGGCCGGTGGGGTCTCCGGCACGGGCGGCGTCTCAGCGGCCGGGGATTCGCCGGCCGTTCCCGGCGCGGAGGCCGGCCGGGTGGCTGCCCGCCGGCGGCGGGGCGCGGGCGCTTCCGCCGGCGCTGGTGCCGCCGCTTCGCCGGACGGCTGGGTCAGCGCCTCGGCGGCCGGAGCCGCCTGCGCCGCGGGGGTGGAACGGCGACGGCGGCGAGGGGCTGCGCCCGTACCGTTCGCTGTCGCGGTGTCGTTGGTGGTCGTGGTGTCAGTGTCAGCCAGGGCGGAGGCCGCAGTGTTGCTGCCGCCGCCGGTCGGCTCGGTATCGAGCATCCGGACGGTTCTCCCGTCGGGCTCCCGGGCGCGTGGGTCACGCGGCCGCTCAGGAGCCCCAGTTGTGGGCTTGCCGGTCCGCCGGGCGGCGGAGGCCGGTGAGATCTGGGTCCCGCACCCTAGGCGGGCGCGGTGGCCGGGTGGGCCACCGACTCACGGTCGGGCGCGAGCGGGTCGGCGACCTGTCCGTCGTCGTCGAGCAACCCCTGCGCCAGCCGGGTCACCCGAGCTTCGGATGCCGGCGGCACCAGGTCGGCCACCTGACGAAGTCCGGTCAGAACGTCGTCGGGTCGTACGGACGGTGTCTCATGCCGTACCACCATGTGAAGTATCGCATACGGTCCGCCACTAGATCCGGGATGTCCGCCTGATCCGATCGGCGCGCCGTCCAATTCACTGACGGAAACGGTGAGCGAGACCACGGGTACGCGGGCGTCGAGCTGCCGGCGCCCGTCCTTCATGACCCGCTCGACCGGTACGGAGTCGGCGGCCAGGAAGCCGTCGACCGCGACCTGGGCGTCGGTCGGGGTCACGGTCGGCAGCTCGACCCGCCAGACGGACACGGCGATCCGGTCCGGCAGCGACCCGCCACGGGCCTCGACCACCTCGAGCACGTCCAGGCCGGGCGGCAAGGACTCGTCGAGCGCCTTACGTACGGCGTCGGGGTCACAGTGCTCGACCACGGCGATCTCGAGGTACTCCGCCTCGCTGGCGGTGCCGGTCGGTGCCGCCCCGGCGTAGGAGATCTTGGGGTGCGGGTTGAAGCCGGCGGAGTAGGCCATCGGCACCCCGGCGCGGCGGATCGCCCGTTCGAACGCGCGCTGGAAGTCGCGGTGGCTGGAGAAGCGCAGCCGGCCGCGCTTGGCGTAGCGCAACCGCAGCCGCTGGACCGCCACGGGTGGTGGCGGACCGTCGGGGGTGCGGGCCATCAGCGTTGCCCAGGCTGCACAGGGGTGAGCGGCAGCAGCGTGCGACCGGTCGGGCCGACCTGGATCTCGGTCCCCATGCTCGGGCAGACGCCACAGTCGAAGCACGGGGTCCAGCGGCAATCCTCAACCTCTACGTCAGACTGAGAATCGAGCCAGTCCTCCCACAGCCACTCCCGGTCCAGCCCGGAGTCGAGGTGGTCCCACGGCAGCACCTCGTGCTGCTCCCGCTCCCGGATGGTGTACCAGTCCAGGTTGACCAGCCCGTCCGCGAACACCGTGTCGCACGCGGCGACCCAGCGGTCGTACGAGAAGTGCTCGCTCCAGCCGTCGAACCGACCGCCGTCCTGCCAGACCTGGCGGATGACGGCGCCGACGCGACGGTCGCCTCGGCTGAGCAGGCCCTCGATGATGCCGGGCCGCCCGTCGTGGTAGCGCATCCCGATCGCCTTGCCGTAACGCCGGTCGTTGCGGATCGCGTCGCGGAGCTTCTTGAGCCGGGCGTCGGTGGTCTCGTGGTCGAGCTGGGCCACCCACTGGAACGGCGTGTGCGGCTTGGGCACGAACCCGCCGATCGAGACGGTGCAGCGGACGTCCTTGCTGCCGGTCGCCTTGCGGCCGGCCTCGATCACCCGGCTCGCCAGGGTCGCGATCTGCAGCACGTCATCGTCGGTCTCGGTCGGCAGCCCGCACATGAAGTAGAGCTTGACCTGACGCCAGCCGGCCGCGTACGCCGTGGTCACCGTACGGATCAGATCCTCCTCGGTCACCATCTTGTTGATGACCTTGCGCATCCGCTCCGAGCCGCCCTCGGGAGCGAACGTCAGCCCGGACCGACGGCCGTTGCGGCTGAGCTCGCTCGCCAGCTCCACGTTGAACGCGTCGACGCGGGTGCTCGGGAGACTGAGCGAGGTGTTGGTGCCCTCGTAGGTGTCGGCGAGGCCCTTGGCGATCGCGCCGATCTCGGAGTGGTCGGCGCTGGAAAGGCTGAGCAGGCCGACCTCCTGGTAGCCGGTCGCCTTGACGCCCTGCAGCACCATCTCGCCGATGCCGGTGATCGACCGCTCGCGCACCGGGCGGGTGATCATGCCGGCCTGGCAGAACCGGCAGCCGCGTGTGCAGCCGCGGAAGATCTCGACGCTGTAGCGCTCGTGCACCGTCTCGGCCAGCGGCACCAGGGCCTGCTTGGGGTAGGGCCACTCGTCGAGGTCCATGACGGTGTGCTTGCTCACGCGGTACGGGACCCCGTGGCGGTTGGGTGCGACCCGCTGGATCCGGCCGTCGGGCAGATAGTCGACGTCGTAGAACCTCGGCACATAGACGTTGCCGGTCTGGGCGAGGCGGAGCAGCAGCTCGTCGCGGCCGCCGGGGCTCCCCTCGGCCTTGAACGTGCGGGTGATCGCGGTGATGTTCAGCACCGCCTGCTCGCCGTCGCCGAGCACCGCAGCGTCGATGAAGTCGGCGATCGGCTCCGGGTTGAACGCGGAGTGCCCGCCGACCAGCACGATCGGGTGCTCGTCGGTGCGCTCGGCGGCGTCGAGCGGGATGCCGGCCAGGTCGAGCGCGTTCAGCATGTTGGTGTAACCCAGCTCGGTGGAGAAGCTGATGCCGAAGATGTCGAACGCGCCGACCGGGCGGTGCGCGTCGACGGTGAACTGCGGCACGTGGTGCTCGCGCATCAACGCCTCGAGGTCCGGCCACACCGCGTAGGTGCGCTCGGCCAGCACGTCGGGCTGCTCGTTGAGTACCTCGTACAGGATCATGACGCCCTGGTTGGGCAGGCCGACCTCGTAAGCGTCGGGGTACATCAGGCACCAGCGGACGGCCGCCGTGTCCCAGTCCTTGATGGTGGAGTTGAGCTCGCCGCCGACGTACTGGATCGGCTTCTGCACCCGCGTCAGCAGCGTCTCGAGGCGGGGGAACAGGGACTCGACCGGCATGGGGGAACAACCTCAAAGGACGGGGAAGGGGGTCCTATGCAGCCTACGCCCCCGCCCCACGCCGCCCCTTTCCCCGCCGATAGCGGAGCTATCGACCCTCCGCGGCCCCCAAACCGCCGATAGCGGAGCTATCGACCCTGCCCGAACCGCGCCGCCGAGTTGTCGATAGCGGAGCTATCGACGCTGCGAGGCCTTGATCACGACGACAGCGCCGCTATCGACCCTCGCGCGGAGGCCTTCGAGAGCGCCTTGGCAACGGTCGCCACGATGTACGCCGGCCGGTTGATGACATCGTCCCAAGTGAATCGCAGCGGCTGCCAGCCCGCGTTCGTCAGCGCATTCTGCCGCTGGCGATCCTTGAACAGTGCGTCCGGGCGCTCGTGCGGGTCACGCCCGTCGCCCTCGACGGCCACCTGCGGTCCGAGATAGCCCATATCGATCCGGTACGTGTCACCGTCTACGACCACGACGATCTGCAGCGTCGGCTCGGGCAGACCACCGCCGATGAGCACCAACCTGATGCGGGTCTCCAGCGGCGAGTCGCTGCCAACGGCTGACAACGGCGTCGCCTTCGACAGCAGCCGAACGCCTGGTCGCCCAACCCAACGCAGACAGATGTCCTCGAGCTGACCCTTGCTGACGGTGCCCATGCGAAGCGCCGAGTCCATTGCCGACACCAGCTGCTCCAGCGTCAGCGTCGGTGAAAGGTCGGCGAGGGTACGGGCGGCGGTGGTTGCTGGAAATCCTTGCACCGGCCTCGGCGCCGCCTCCAAGGTTGCGGTCCGATGTACGACCAGGCCGGCGGTCGAGTAGCCGCCAATCGCTTGCGCGACGGTGAGCTCCGGGTGCACGAGCGCCGGTAGTCCCTGCAGACGATGGAGATGTCCCGCGAGGAGGTGGCTGGCGATCGCACCGTCCGGGCCGGCGATGAGCGCTGCCCGAGCCGAAGTTCGAACCGGGTCCCGTACGAGATCTCGCAAGACGTAGACCTCACGGTGCAGGCGCGCCCAAGCTCCGCCCTCGACGCGTCGACGGACCAGGTGATGAGGCACGCCAAGGCCCGTCAGCTCGGCCCAGGTCAGGACGCCGTCTTGGTCGGCAGCGCGACGCCGAGCGGCCGCCTCGGCTGGTGACATCTTCATGCCAGCGACGATGGCAATTGCCAGCGGCTGCGGCGAACGGTTCTCCACAGGCAGCCAGTTGTCCACAGCCAGGCCGTGTGGAACTGGAAACAGTCGATACCGGAACCGGCGATAGCGGAGCTATCGACGGACTGGGCGGGCGGAACCGTCGAAAGCGCCGCTATCGGCTGCAGACGCCCCCGCGACGATGGCGGCGCTATCGGCGATTACCGGCGCCCGTTTGACCGATGGCGGCGCTATCGGCGCGAACCCGGCGGCCGCTCGTCAGGCAGTTTGGCTGTGGATGTGCACGTTCTGCAGGAGCCCCATCGCGATCAGGTTGGCGAACAGGGACGAGCCACCGTAGGAGATGAAAGGCAGGGGTAACCCGGTGACCGGCATGATCCCGAGGCACATGCCGATGTTCTCGAACCCTTGGAACGAGAACCACGCGACGATGCTCACCGCGATCAGCCTGCCGAACGCGTCGTCGGCCTTCGAGGCTATTCGGAAGCCCCGCCACAGGATCACGCCGAACAGGCCGATAATGCCGACGCAGCCGGCAAACCCGAGTTCCTCGCCGGCCACGCTGAAGATGAAGTCGTCGACCTGTTCGGGCACGTAGCCGTACGTGTTGGACAGCTGGCCGTGCAGCAGCCCCTGACCGAACACGCCGCCGGAGCCGATGGCGATCTGCGCGTGCCGGACGTTGTACGAGTTGGCCACCGACTGCTTGTCCGTCGCGTTGGGATTGACGAACGACGTGATCCGCGCGACCTGGTAGGTCTGCAGCCGGCCGGTCGCAGCCATCCCGACGCCGCCGAGCAGGGCAAGCAGCACCAGGCCGGCGATCCACCGGAACGGGGCGCCCGACACCGCGATGGCCGCGAGGATCATGAAGCCGAGCACGACGGCAGTGCCCAGGTCGGGCTGGAGCAGGACCAGACCGAGGGGTACGGCCGACAGCGCGAGCACCATGACGACGTCGACGTCCCTGGGCACGTCGGTCCCCTCGCGCTTCTCCCCCAGGAACATCGCCAGCCCCACCACCAGGGCGAGCTTGGCGAACTCGGCCGGCTGGATGGTGAATCCGCCACCGACGACGATCCACGACTTTGCACCGTTGATCCTGGTGCCGATCGCGAGCACTGCCAGCAGACCCAGAATGCTGGCGACGTAGAACACGGGTGCATAGGCGCGCAGCGACCGGTAGTCGAGCAGGGACGTGCCCACGCCGAGCAGCACGCCGATGACGACGAAGATGAGCTCTTTCTCCATCTTGGCGTTCGAGTGGCCGGTCCGGGTTGCGTAGCTCGCGCCCCAGACCAGCAGCACCCCGAGCACGCACATGATCGCGACCGCCACCGTCAGCACCCAGTCGTTGCGGCGCAGCGGCGACTCGCGCACCAGCAATCGGGTGTGGGGCGCAGAGTTGCGTCCCCCCAAGGAAACTGGGGCGGTACGGGGTGAGAGCCAGTCGGTCATCGGGTCCTAGACAGCAGTCGGGGTCAGGAAACGGCGGGGGGAAGCGGCGGCGACCGCGCGCCCCCACCGAAGGCGACCACTCTGGCGGGCGGGGCGGCGCCCGGCGAGGGTTGCAACGGCGCCAGGGCGGTTGCGCCTGCGCTCTTGCCAGGCGAGGGGGCGGTGCCCGACGTGGTCCCGGCAGGTGTGCCCGCCGTCCCGGTGGTGGTGCCCGGCGTGACCGAGCCAGTCGCCGGGGACGTCGGCGCGGCGGGCGCGATCGTCGGCGCCTTGGTCACCATGTTGCCGTCAAGGCTGAAGTTCGGCAGTGCCGCACGCAGGCCCTGCGGCAGCACGTTGGGCTTGCCCTCCAGGCCGTACATCCCGTCCCACAGCAGCCGGGTCGCGGGCCCGGCCACGGCGGCACCGTAACCACCTTCGGGCACGATGATGATCGAGACGTACTGCGGCTTCTCGTTCGGTTTGCCGGCGAAGGAGGCGAACACCGACGTGTCGGTGATGTTGGCGCCCTTGGCCACCTGTGCCGTACCGGTCTTGCCACCGACCTTGACCTGGTTCATCGGGAAGCCTTGGAACGCGGCGGCCGCCGTACCGGTGAGCGTCACGTCGTACATCGCCTGCTCGATGTTGGTCAGGTCGGACTGGGCTACCGGCAGCACCCGCTGGACCTGCGGGGCGATCGCCTTGACCAGCTTGCCGTCCGGCGTGACGACGGCCTTGGCCACCTTGGGCGAGTAGACCTTGCCCCCGTTGACCAGGGCGGAGTAGGCCACCGCCATCTGCAACGGGGTGGCGAGCACGGTGCCCTGGCCGATGTACTCGTCGGCGTAGTTTCCCGGCAGCAGGATCTGGGTGCCGGCCAGGCCGGCGGCACACTTCACCGCGTCCGCTGCGCGCTTGGCCTTGTCCGGGTTGGGCGCAAGCTTCTTGCCCTTGCTGTCCTTGCCGCCGTGTGCGCCGATGCATTCCTGCAGCAGGTAGAACCTGGCCAGCTTGTCCTTCTCGTCCCAGGTCTGGATCAGCCCCTTGGACTCCGACGGCAGGTCGACGCCGGTCTGGGCGTTCAGACCGAACAACCGGGCCATCTTGGTGACCGTCTCCGCCGCCGGCTGGTGCAGCTTGACCACCCGGTTGTAGTCCGGGGGGTAGTCGTTCTTGGCGAACTGGTAGTAGACCGTGTCGCAGGACTTGGCGATGGTCGTGCGCAGGTTGATCTTGCCCAGCGCCTCGCCCTCGGAGTTGTTCTTCGGCTTGCTGGTCTTGGTGATCGCCAGCGAGCCGGGGCAGTCGTAGAGCGACGTCCAGTTGGCCGCACCGGCGTTGAGCTCCGCCGAGGTCGTGATCAGCTTGAAGGTGGAGCCGGGTGCGTACTGGCCCTGGATCACCTGGTTGAGCAGCGGGTGATTGGGGTCCTTGTTCAGCGCGACGATCGCCGCGGTGTCCGCATCAGTGCGCGGGAACTCGAAGATCTTCGGGTCGTACGAGGGATAGCTGGCCGAGGCGACGATCTCACCGGTCTGCGCGTTCATCACGATGCCGGCAGCGGTGGTCGGGTGGTGCGGCCCGGAGGCCAGGTTGTTGACCACGGACGGCTGGTTCGGGGCGATCTGCGTGACCGCCTGCTTGAGCACGTTCTCCAGCAGCCCCTGGGCACCGGCGTCGACGCTCAGGATGACGTTGTTGCCCGGAACCGTCTTGGTGTCACTGATCACGGCGGTCTGCTTGCCGTGCCGGTCCAGGGAGACCTTCTTGACGCCGTCGGTCCCGCGCAGGGAGGACTCGTACTGACCCTCGATGCCACTGGCGCCGACGAGGGCGTCGGCCGTGTAGCCGCCCTTGGTCAGGGTCGTCGGGTCGACCTTGCCCAGGTAGCCGACCAGGTTGGCGCCGACGCTGCCCAGAGGGGACTCGTACTGGCGGATGCTCTGCACCGTGGCGGTGATGCCGGGGTAGAGATCCTGCCGCTCGAGGATCTGCAGCGCCTGCTGGGTGTCGGCGCTGCCGGTCACCGGGATCGGCTGGTAGGGCAGCCCGGAGTAGCAGCCGGGCGGGCTGGCCGTGTGGTACTGCTTGCTGTACTGGCACGGCGTGATCGCGTTGACCAGGGTGCGCGGGTCCTCGTGGAGCAGCGTTGCCAGACGTCGCTCGACGGCGTAGCCCTGGTCCGGCTGCTGCTGGAGCTGCAGCCAGTTGGCGGAGACGACCAGCGCGGTCTTGTTCTCGGCGTAGGGGCGACCCCAGTCGTCGAGGATCTCACCGCGGGTCGCCGTCGTGATGTAGTCGTGCGCAGTCGTGGTCGAGGCGGCCCTGACGTACTGGTCGCCGGAGAGGACCTGGAGGAACCAGAGCCGGCCGAATAGGGCCAGCATCAAGGAAAGTACGAGCACCCGCAGGGTGAACAGGCGTACGCGGGACCGCTCGTTCACAGGCTTGCTCCCGGGCTCACGGGTCGGCTCATCGCCGTGGTTCCGGGTCAAGACGCCGGACCAGCACAGCAACCGCCGGGACGATGAAGGGGGCCAAGAGCACATCGTAGAGGACTACGGCGGGGACGGTGTGAGCGAGCGATGACAGCGACGGATGCACCACGCCGAAGATGACGTTCAGTGCGGCGTTGCCGACGACGGCGAACGCGGAGGCCACGGCCACGACCGCGAGCGGGGCCAGAGTGGTGCGGTCGACCTCGCCGGCGGCCTTGCCGCAGAGGTAGCCGATCAGGCAGTACAGCAAGGCTTCCCGGCCGGCACCGTGCGTCGTGGGGGGCGCCAGGTCGGCCGCGAGACCGCTGAAGAACCCGATCAGGCAGCCGGCGAACGGTCCCCGTACGAGGGCGAAGGCGGCCAGCAGAACGACCATCGGGATGGGCGCCGCGCCGGGCAGACCGAGCAGCGGCAACGCGCTGCGCTGGAGCAGCAGCGCCGTGAACATCGACAGCGCGGCGAGCAGGGCGACCTTCCAGCTCATCAGGGTGTCGGCGTGGTGTGCGGAGCCGACGTGGACGTCGGCGGACCGGAGGTCGGCGGCTTGGTCGTCGGCTTCGTGGTCGGCGGCTTGGTGGTCGGCGGCTTGGTGGTCGTCGGCTTGGTGGTCGCGTGGGTCGTCGTCGGCACGGCGCTGGTCTGCGGAGCCGACGTGGTCGTCGCCGGGTGGGTGGTGGTCGGGGCGCTGGTCTGCGTCGCGCGGGAGGCGGTCGTCGTCGTGGCGGAGGTGCCGCTGACCAGGGCGGACGGGCTGACGCTCCCGGAGGTCCTAGCTGGCGTCACGGTGGGTGATGGCGGCGCCGTGGTCGGCGGCGGCGTGATCGGCGAGATGAAGACGTGCGGGAACGGGGTGGCCGGCGCGAAGATCACCGCCACGATGTCCAGCGCGTTGAAGCTGGCGTAGGGCCGGACGATGGCCGTGTGCGTCGCGGCGCCCGGGGTGTTGTCGACCTTGATGACCTCGCCGACCGGGACGTTCGGCACGTACGGCTGGTTGTCCTCGGAGCCGAGGGTCACCAGCTGGTCCTTGGCCCGGATGTCGGAGGTCTGGCTGATCTGGGTGAGGTCGAGGTTGCCGTCGGTCCGGCCGCTGACGAAACCGCCGACATTGGTCCGGCCGTTCTTGACCGTCACGTAGATGGTCGGGTCGGTCAGCAGCTGCACCGTCGAGGTGGTGGCCTGCACCCGGATGACGTTGCCGATCAGCCCGAGCCCGGTGACCACGGTCATGTTGATGTGCACGCCGTCCCTGGTGCCCATGTCGATCGTGACCGAGCCGTCGTTGGACAGGGTGTCGCCGGTGCCGACCACACGGGCAGGCTTCATCTTCATCACGTAGTAGGGCGGCCAGCCCAGCAGCTTGTCGAACTGCTCGACCTGGCGGTGGTCGTTCTGCGACGTCTCGGCCAGTGCCTTGGCCGCGTCCAGCTCCTTCTGCAGCTCGGCGACCTGGCTCGGCTGCTTGCCGAAATGCACCTGGTCGGTGATCGGCTTGACCAGGCTGTTGACCGCCTTCTCCCCCGGGCCGGTGACGCCCGCGACCAGCTTCTCCAGCGGGTGCAGCGGAGAGTTGGTCCCGTTGGAGTGGTAGTCGATGGTCAGCAGCGCGAACGCCGTCACCAGCAGAAGGATGAAGTAGGTCCGCTGGCGACGCGGTTCACGGTTCATGACGACCCGGCGGGCCGGCCGCCGGCGCCGGCGGTCAGTGCCGGGGCTCGGAGATGAGCAACGACTGCAGGACCTCGAACTCCTCGACGAACTTGCCGGAGCCCATGGCCACGGAGTTCAGCGGGTTGTCCGCGATGTGGATCGGCATGCCGGTCTCGTGCCGCAGCCGCTCGTCGAGGCCGCGGAGCAGAGCGCCGCCGCCGGTCAGGACGATGCCGCGGTCCATGATGTCGCCGGAGAGCTCCGGCGGGCACTTGTCGAGGGTGGTCTTGACCGCGTCGACGATCGCGTTGACCGGCTCCTCGATCGCCTTACGGATCTCCTCGGCGCTGACCACGATCGTCTTGGGCAGGCCGGAGACGAGGTCGCGGCCGCGGATCTCGGCGTGCGGCTCGTCCGGCATCGGGAACGCCGAGCCGATGGCCATCTTGATCTCTTCGGCCGTCCGCTCGCCGAGCATCAGCGAGTATTCCTTCTTCACGTACGAGACGATGGCGTTGTCCAGCTCGTCGCCGCCGACCCGGATCGACTGGCTGGTGACGATGCCGCCGAGGGAGATGACGGCAACCTCGGTGGTGCCGCCGCCGATGTCGACCACCATGTTGCCGGTGGGCTCGTGGACCGGCAGTCCGGAGCCGATCGCGGCGGCCATCGGCTCCTCGATGATGTAGACCTTGCGGGCGCCGGCGGCGTAGGCGGCGTCCTTGACGGCGCGCTGCTCGACGCCGGTGATCCCGGAGGGGACGCAGACCACGATTCGCGGTCGTGCAAGTCTCGACCTCCGGTGGACCTTTTGGATGAAGTAGCGCAACATCCGCTCGGTTGTCTCGAAATCGGCGATCACGCCGTCCTTGAGCGGCCGGATCGCCACGATGTTGCCGGGGGTACGGCCGATCATCCGCTTGGCCTCCGTGCCGACGGCGAGGATGGCTGCGGTGTTGGTGTTGATCGCCACCACGGACGGCTCGTTGAGGACGATGCCCTTGCCGCGGACGTAGACCAGCGTGTTGGCGGTTCCGAGGTCAACCGCCATGTCGCGGCCGAGGAACGAGAGGCTTTGAGCCATGAGGTAACGGTGCCTTCCAGAAGATGCGCTTGCTGGCTGTGCTGACCCTTGCTGACGCTTGCTGACACTGATCGAAACGGTGCCGGCGACCGGCGGGAGCAGGTGTGCGGCGAACGCTCCGCCTGCTACGGCAGCGCCCGTACCGCGGTGGCCGGCACGATGATGGTAACGGGGATCGGATGAGAGTGGGTAAAGCCAGGGGTCACGGAAAGAAAAGCGCTGTCTCGCGAGCCGCGGATTCGGCGGAATCCGAGGCGTGCACGAGGTTTTCCCGGTTGGACAACGAGAAGTCGCCACGGATGGTGCCGGCCGCTGCGGCTCGGCCGTCGGTGGCACCGACAAGGGTACGGACAACGGTGACGGCCTCGTCGCCCTCGAGGATCGCGGCGACCAGTGGACCCGACGTCATGAACTCTCGAAGTGGTGGATACCAAGGCTTCTGGACGTGATCGGCGTAATGCCGGTCGGCCATCGCGGCGTCCATCCCACGCAGGTCCATGGCCACGACGGCGAGGCCCTTGCGCTCGAACCGGCCGAGCACCTCGCCGATCAGCCCCCGGCGTACGGCATCAGGCTTGATCAGCACGAGGGTGCGCTCGGTCGCCATGCTTGGTGAGCTCCTTGGTCGGCGCGGGTCGGCAGCGGCAGCCTACCGTCCGGCTAGTGCGCTCCCGGTTCGGCCCCGGCGTGCTCGCGGTTGAGCCCGCGCAACATGCCGAGCCAGCCGACCCAGATCGCCGCGAACACCACCGCCAGGAACAGCAGAGCGAAAGAAGAGGCGCCGGCGATCAATGCCAGCACCTGCAGGCCGGTCGCGAACTTGGGTCCCCACGGCCTGCGCAGCTGGGCGCTGGCGACGATGAGCAGCACAGCGATCGCAATCACGCAGCCGACGGCGACGTGCCGCCAGGTGCGGCCACCGTGGCCCTGGTCGAGCAGCACCGGGATCGACAGTGCAACGACGAGTGCCTCGAGGATGAGGACGCCGGCGCCGATGCCGCGCAGCCCCCGCAGGCTCTTCTGCTGGTGGGCGATGAGCTCCGGGCTGGTCACGAAGCCGGTCGCCGGCGCAGGAGGGTCCGGGCCTCGCCGACCGTGACGAGGGAGCCGAAGATCAGCACTCCGGCGCCGCCGTACTCGGTCTCGTCCTCGGCGATCGCGATGGCGGACTCGATCGCGTCGTCGAGCCGGCGCCGCACCTCGACCCGGTCCCTGCCGAAGATCTCGTCGGCCAGCCCGCCCAGCTCCTCGGCGGGCATCGCCCGCGGGGAGGCGTTCTGGGTGACCACGATCGCGCTGAGCACCGGCTCGACCGCCTCGAGGACGCCGCGCACGTCCTTGTCGGCGAGCACGCCGATCACGCCGACCAGGCGGGTGAAGTCGAAGCCGTCGACGATGGCGGTGGCCAGCGCCTGGGCACCGGCCGGGTTGTGCGCCCCGTCGAGCAGGACGGTGGGGTTGCGGCGGACGACCTCGAGCCTCCCGGGCGAGTCGGCGTTGGCGAAGCCCTCCCGTACGGCCTCAATGTCCAGCTGACCGTTGATCCCGCCGCCCAGGAACGACTCCACGGCGGCAAGGGCGGTTGCCGCGTTGGAAGCCTGATGTGGACCTTGAAGGTTGAGGAAGATCTCGTCGTAGATGCCGCCCAGGCCGTTGAGCGTGAGCAGCTGGCCACCGACCGCCTGGCGGCGGGCAACGACGCCGTACTCCAGCCCTTCCCGGGCTACCGTGGCCCCGACCTCGCCCGCCTTGCGGAGCAGCACCGTCGCCGCCTCGAGCGGCTGCCGGGACATTACGAGGGCTGCGCCGGGCTTGATGATGCCGGCCTTCTCCTCGGCGATCTTGGCGATGGTGTCGCCGAGCCACTCGGTGTGGTCGAGGCCGATGGGGGTCACCACCGCGACCTGACCGTCCATCACGTTGGTCGCGTCCCACGTGCCGCCCATGCCGACCTCGACCACCGCGACGTCCACCGGTGCGTCGGCGAACGCGGCGAAGGCCATCGCGGTCAGCATCTCGTGGAACGTGACGTCGTCGGGGTGCTTGCCGTCGACCAGCTCCGCGTACGGTGCGACCTCGGCGTAGACCGCGGCGAACTGCTCCTGGGTCAGCGGCTCCCCGTCGAGGCTGATCCGCTCGCGCATGCTCTCCAGGTGCGGGCTCGTGCTTCGCCCGGTCGTGAGCCCGAACGACCTCAGCAACGCGTCGATCATCCGCACGGTGCTGGTCTTGCCGTTGGTGCCCGTGACGTGGATCGACGGGTAGGCCCGTTGCGGCGAGCCGAGCAGATCGGTGAGGTCGATGATCCGGTCGAGGTCGGGCACCATCCGCTGGGGCAGCCGGGCCAGCAGCGCCGCCTCGGCATCCACCTGCTCGGGACCGGTCATGCGGCGGGCAGTGCGTCGAGCTGGCCGGTGACCCGGGCGACATCGGCCTCGGCCGTCCTCAGCCGCGCGGTGATCTTGTCGATCACGTGCTGGGGTGCCTTGCCCGTGAACGCCGGGTCGGCGAGCTTGGTCTCGGCGAGCGTGACCTCCTGGGCGGCGGTGGCCAGCAGCTTGCCCAGCCGGGCCCGCTCGGCGGCGACGTCGATGGCGCCCGACGTGTCGATGCCGACCCGGACGCCGGGCACCAACACCGACTGGAACCCCGCGGGCTGCTCCCCCACGGTGACCGGCTCGAGCCCGGCCAGCGACTGGAGCTGGGGCAGGTAGCCGGGGACGGCGGCCGCCGCGGCAGGGTCGTCGAACTGCAGGACCGCCGCCAGCCGCGTACGGGGCTTGATCCCCTGCTCGGCACGGAACCGGCGGACCTCGGTGATCACCGACTGGAGCAGGGCGACCTCGTGCTCGGCCTTGGGGTCCCTGCGGCTTGGATCGGCCGTGGGCCACGCGGCTATGACGACCGACTCACCGCCGGTGAGCGTGGTCCACAGCTCCTCGGTGAGGAAGGGCATCACCGGGTGCAGCAGCCGCAGGAGTGTGTCGAACACCTCGCCGAGCACCCGCCGGGTGGCGTCGGCCGCAGGGCCGCCGGCCTCGAGCGGGGCCTTGACCAGCTCGACGTACCAGTCGAAGACCTCGTCCCACGCGAAGTGGAAGAGCAGGTCGGACACCTTGGCGAACTCATAGCTGTCGTAGAACGCGTCCGCCTCGGCCTGAACCGCCGCGAGGCGGGACAGGATCCAGCGGTCGGCGGCACTGAGCTCGGCCGGGATCTCTCCCTCGGTGGTCGCGCCGCGCATCAGGGCGAACCGGGTCGCGTTCCACAGCTTGGTGGCGAAGTTGCGGCTGCCCTGAACCCAGTCCTCGGAGATCGGGACGTCGGTGCCGGGGTTGGCCCCGCGGGCCAAGGTGAAGCGCAGCGCGTCCGCTCCGTACTTGTCGATCCATCCGAGCGGGTCGACGACGTTGCCGGACGACTTGGACATCTTCTTGCCACGGGCGTCGCGCACCATCCCGTGCAGGGCCACGGTGTGGAAAGGCTCTGCACCCGCGGGATTGTCGGCCATGGCGTAGAGGCCGAACATCATCATCCGGGCGACCCAGAAGAACAGGATGTCGTAGCCGGTCACGAGCACGGTCGTCGGATAGAACTTCTCGAGCTCGGGGGTGCGTTCGGGCCAGCCGAGGGTCGAGAACGGCCACAGCCCGGAGGAGAACCAGGTGTCGAGGACGTCCTCGTCCTGGTGCCAGCCAGCGCCGGTGGGGATCTCGTCGTCGGGGCCGACCACCACGGTCTCGCCGTCAGGCCCGTACCACACCGGGATCCGGTGACCCCACCACAGCTGACGGCTGATGCACCAGTCGTGCATGTTGTCGACCCAGGCGAACCAGCGGGGCTCCTGGGCCGCCGGGTGGATGTGCACCACGCCGTTGCGCACGGCGTCGCCCGCCGCCTTGGCCAGCGGCGCCACGTTGACGAACCACTGCAGCGACAGCCGCGGCTCGACCGTGGTGCCGCAGCGCGAGCAGTGGCCGACGGAGTGGGCGTACGGGCGCTTCTCGGCCACGATCCGGCCGAGCCGGCGGAGCTCCTCGGTGATCGCCGACCGGGCCTCGAACCGGTCCATGCCGAGCCACGGCCCGGGCAGGCTGATCGCGGCGTCATCGTCCATCACGTTGATCATCTCGAGGCCGTGCCGGCGGCCGATCTCGAAGTCGTTCGGGTCGTGCGCAGGGGTCACCTTGACCGCGCCGGTGCCGAACTTCGGGTCGACGTGCTCGTCGGCCACCACCATGATCATGCGACCCACGAGCGGCAGCTCGATCTCGCGGCCGACCAGGTGCCGGTAGCGCTCGTCGTCGGGGTGCACCGCCACGGCGGTGTCGCCCAGCATCGTCTCGACCCGGGTCGTGGCCACGACGACGCTGTCCTCGCCGTCGCCGTACCGGATGCTCACCAGCTCGCCGTCCTCCTCGACGTGCTCGACCTCGATGTCGGACAGAGCGGTCAGGTCCCGCGGGCACCAGTTGATGATGCGTTCGGCGCGGTAGATCAGCCCGTCGTCGTAGAGCCGTTTGAACATGGTGAGGACGGCTCGGGACATCCCCTCGTCCATGGTGAACCTGGACCTGGTCCAGTCGACGCTGTCACCGAGCCGGCGCATCTGGCCGAGGATCGCGCCGCCGGACTCGTCCTTCCACTGCCAGACCCGCTCGAGGAACTGCACTCGCCCGAGGTCGTGCCGGCTCAGCCCTTCGACGGCCAGCGCCTTCTCGACCACGTTCTGGGTGGCGATGCCGGCGTGGTCCATGCCCGGCAGCCACAGCGCCTCGTACCCCTGCATCCGCTTGCGCCGGGTCAGGATGTCCATCAGCGTGTGCTCGAACGCGTGGCCCATGTGCAGCGAGCCGGTCACGTTGGGTGGTGGGATGACCAGGGAGAACGGCGGCTTGCCGCTGCTCGGGTCGGCGGTGAAGTAGCCGCGGTCGACCCACCTCTGGTAGAGCGGGCCCTCGACCTCGGCGGGCACGAAAGCGGTCGGGAGGTCGGTGCTCGGAGGCGCGGCAGCGGTGTCGCTCGTCATGCTTCCAGTCTACGAAGCGCGACCACCCGATTGCCGCGGGAGCGACGACGCAGCCCCTCGCATCACGTGAAAGCGGGGTCCCCCTCGCTGGACGAGGGAAATCCCGCAATCACGAGTGGGAACGGTCGGGCTAGGCGGTCTTTTCGCGCCGCTCGCGCTTGGGGGCCTCGCGGGGCACGAGGGTCGGGTTGACGTGCTCGAGGACGACCGGGCGGGTGATGACCACGCGGGCGACGTCCTTGCGGCTCGGGATGTCGTACATCACCGAGAGCAGGACCTCCTCCATGATCGCCCGGAGGCCACGGGCGCCGGTCCCGCGCAGGATGCCCTGTTCGGCGATCGCCTCGAGGGCGTCATCGCTGAACTCGAGCTCGACGCCGTCCAGCTCGAACAGCTTGCGATATTGCCGGACGAGGGCGTTCTTGGGCTCGTTGAGGATGCGGATCAGCGCGGTCCGGTCGAGGTTGTGCACGCTGGTGATGACCGGCAGCCGGCCGATGAACTCGGGGATCATGCCGTACTTGAGCAGGTCCTCCGGCATGACCTCGCCGAAGACGTCGTTGGCGTCGACCTCGTTCTTGGAGTGCAGGACCGCTCCGAAGCCGACCGACTTGCGGCCGACCCGGCCCTCGATGATCTTGTCGAGGCCGGCGAAGGCGCCACCGCAGATGAACAGCACGTTGGTGGTGTCGATCTGGATGAACTCCTGGTGCGGATGCTTGCGACCGCCTTGGGGAGGTACGGAGGCCGTGGTGCCCTCGAGGATCTTGAGCAGCGCCTGCTGGACGCCCTCGCCGGACACGTCGCGGGTGATCGACGGGTTCTCGCTCTTGCGGGCGATCTTGTCGACCTCGTCGATGTAGATGATGCCGGTCTCGGCCTTCTTGACGTCGTAGTCAGCGGCCTGGATCAACTTGAGCAGGATGTTCTCGACGTCCTCGCCGACGTAGCCGGCCTCGGTCAGCGCCGTCGCGTCGGCGATGGCGAACGGGACGTTGAGCATCTTGGCCAGGGTCTGCGCGAGCAGCGTCTTGCCACAGCCGGTCGGGCCGAGCAGCAGGATGTTGGACTTGGCCAGCTCGACCGCGTCCTTGTCCTTGCCGCCGGCCTGGATCCGCTTGTAGTGGTTGTAGACGGCGACCGAGAGCGTCTTCTTGGCGGAGTCCTGCCCGATCACGTAGGAGTCGAGGAACTCGAAGATCTCCCGCGGCTTGGGCAGCTCGTCCCACTTGAGCTCAGCCGACTCGGAGAGCTCCTCCTCGATGATCTCGTTGCACAGGTCGATGCACTCATCGCAGATGTAGACGCCAGGACCCGCGATGAGCTTCTTCACCTGCTTCTGGCTCTTGCCACAGAACGAGCACTTGAGCAGGTCACCGCCGTCACCGATACGTGCCACCGCGAGACCACATCCCTTGTCTGCTTCGGTCTGCTGGAGACCCTCGGTGGAGCGTGAGCTCCCTGTACGACGACTGCAACGACGGTACCGCCTGCGGCCCCGGTTGTGGACCAAGTTGGTCCGTGCGGACCGGCTCTGGACCGGTCCCCGGGGCCTCGGTCAGGTTGTCGGCCGTTCCGGACCGTAACCTGACCGAAAACGCGCCTAGCTCTGGTTGGGCAGCTTGCGACTGTTGATGACCTCGTCGACCAAGCCGTACTCGACGGCTTCGGCGGCGGTGAGGATCTTGTCACGCTCGATGTCGTTCTTGACCTTCTCCGCGGTCTGGCCGGTGTGCGTGGCCAGCAGCTCCTCGAGCTGGGCCCGCATCCGCAGGATCTCGCGGGCCTGGATCTCGACGTCGCTGGCCTGGCCGCCGCCCTCGCTGTAGGGCTGGTGGATCAGGATCCGGGCGTGGTTGAGGGCGTAGCGCTTGCCCTTGGTGCCGGCCGCCAGGATCACGGCCGCGGCAGAAGCCGCCTGGCCCATGCAGATGGTCGAGACGTCGGGCCGGATGAACTGCATCGTGTCGTAGATCGCCGTCAGCGCGGTGAACGAGCCGCCCGGCGAGTTGATGTAGATGCTGATGTCGCGGTCCGGGTCCTCGGACTCGAGGTGCAGCAGCTGGGCCATGATCACGTTGGCCACGCCGTCGTCGATCGGGGTGCCGAGGAAGACGATGCGCTCCTTGAGCAGCCGGTCGTAGATGCTCATCACCCGCTCGCCGCGGCTGGTGCTCTCGATGACGTACGGGATGGTGTAGGTGGCGGCAGGTTCGAAGCTCATCTGGGAGTCCCTGGGGGAGATAAGGCCGCTCATGAGGCACCCGCGAGCGCGCCGGCGCCACTCGGGATCTGCTGGGCTCCGGTGACGACGTGGTCGACGAAGCCGTAGTCCTTGGCCTCCTCGGCCGTGAACCAGCGGTCACGGTCGGAGTCGTTGTCGATCTGCTCGACGGTCTGGCCGGTGTGGAACGCGATCCGGTCGATCATCGTGCGCTTGGTGTAGAGGATCTGCTCAGCCTGGATCGCGATGTCGGACGCGGTGCCGCCGATGCCGACGGACGGCTGGTGCATCATCACCCGGGCGTGCGGCAGGGCGTACCGCTTGCCCTTGGTGCCCGCGCAGAGCAGGAACTGGCCCATCGAGGCGGCCAGGCCCATGACGACCGTAGGCACGTCGTTCTGGATGAAGTTCATCGTGTCGTAGATCGCCATGCCGGCCGTCACCGAGCCGCCGGGCGAGTTGATGTACAGCCAGATGTCGCGGGTCGGGTCCTCGGCAGAGAGCAGCAGCATCTGGGCGGCGATCTGGTTGGCGATGCCGTCATCGACCTGGCTGCCGAGGAACAGGATCCGCTCGCGCATCAGCCGGTCGTAGACGGAGTCGTTGAGGTTCATGCCGGCGCCGGCCCGCGCCACGGGCGCGTACGGGGGCAGGGCAAGACCCGGCCCGGAGGCACTCCCGGAGAAAGTGGAGAAGTCGCTCACTCGTGTCACCTGCTCGCTCGTCGGTGCGGTCTGGAAGTGCGTGCCCGCACCCTCGGGAAGTTCTGGAGAGGCGGTGCGTCCGACCCTAACGCGGCGAAGCTGCCGCTGTTCCGTCTACGAGTTGATGTTCGCTGTCGGCGCACGCACTGCACCCCTGCGGGCTAGTGGTCGTGGCCGTCATGCGCGTGGGCAGCGATCCAGGCCGGTTCGTGCTCGCCCCGGTCGTGGGCCGCCTGGTCGTGCGGCGGCTGGGGCGCAAGACCGGCATAGCCAGGCTCGTGCTCGCCCCGGTCGTGGGCTTCCTGGTCGTGCGGCTCGGCCGCCAGTGCGCTGAACTCGTCGAGCTGGGACAGGTCGACGGCGTTGCCCGAAGCGTCGGTGATGACCGCGCTGGTGAGCACCAGCGCCAGGGCCTTGCCGCGCCGCACCTCGGCCCACAACGAGCCGAGCTGGCCACTGCGCTGCAGCTGGTCGGCGTACTCCTGGGGCTCCATCCCGTTCTGCTGGGACCGGCGCAGCAGCGCCTCGATCAGCTCGGGCTGGGAGACTTCGAGGGACTCCTTGGTCGCGATCTCGTCGAGGATGAACTGGGCCTTGAGCGCGTCGGCAGCGGTGTCGGCGATCTCTGCGTCGAACTCCTCGCTGGCCTGACCTTGCGCCTCGAGGTAGCGGTCGAGGGTCATCCCCATCTGTGCCAGCTGCTCCTGCATGCTCTGCCGGCGCCACGTGCGCTCGGACTCGAGCAGGCCCTCGGGCAGCGCGACCTGGGTCTGCTCGAGCAGCGTCTCGAGCACCTTGTCGCGGGCGTCGGTGCCTTGCTGCAGGGCGTTGGCCCGGCCGAGCCGCTCGCGCAGGTCGGCGCGCAGCTCGTCGAGGGTGTCGAACTCGCTGGCCATGAGGGCAAAGCCGTCGTCGAGCGCCGGCAGGTCCTTGGACTTGACCGAGGTGACGGTCACGCTGATCTCGGCGGTCTTGCCCACGTGCTCGCCCGCGGTCAGCTCGGTGCTGAACGTGGTCGATCCGCCCGCTTCGAGGCCCACGAGCGCCTCGTCGAGGCCGTCGAGCAGGGTGTTCGAGCCGACCTCGTACGAAAGGCCCTCGGCGCTCGCGTCCGGCAGCGTCTCGCCCTCGACCTCCGCTGACAGGTCGAGCACCACGTAGTCACCGGTCGCGACGGCCCGGTCGACGTCGACGAGGGCCCCGAACCGCTCGCGCATCGCCTCGAGCTGCTCGTCGATCTGTGCCTCGCTCACCTCGGCGTCGTCCACCGTGATCGCCAGCTTGTCGTAGACGGGCAGCGTGATGGAGGGCTTGACCTCGACCTCGGCGGTGAACACCAGCTGCTCGCGGTCGTTGAACTCGGTCACCTCGACCGACGGCTGGCCGAGCACCTGCAGGTCGTTGTCCCGTACGGCGTCGCTGTAGAACCGCGGGATGGCGTCGTTGACGGCCTCCTCGAGCACCACGCCCCGGCCGACCCGCTGGTCGAGGACGGCCGCCGGCACCTTGCCCGGGCGGAATCCCGGGATGCGGACCTGGCTCCCGACCTTGCGGTAGGCCGCGTCCATGCTCGGCTTGAGCTCGTCGAACGGCACCTCAACCGTGAGCTTGACCAGGGTCTCGGACAGGCTCTCGACGGCGCTCTTCACGTTCGTGCTCACCTCAGGGCTCGGGGTACGGGGGGACGTTCCGGACCGCGAGGTTACCGGGGTGCGGGAACGGTGTCGGGGCGGGGAGACTCGAACTCCCGATCTCCTGCCCCCAAAGCAGGCGCGCTAGCCACTACGCTACGCCCCGCGGCGCGAGGCCAGTGTAGGCGAACCTTCGCCCCGGGCGACCGGGGGTGCGTAGGCTGGGCGCGCGAGTCAAGGCGCAACCCGCGGGTGTAGCTCAATGGTAGAGCCCCAGCCTTCCAAGCTGGCCATGCCGGTTCGATCCCGGTCACCCGCTCTTCGTGTCCACCGCCGCCCTGGTGCTGCCGGTGCCAGGTCGGCGGTTCCCGACGGTGCACGAACGGGTGGAAGGGCGGCAGGGTGCGCGTCGGGAACGACGAGCTGATCCTCGAGGGTGACGCCGACGATGTTCCGCGCGCCCGGCGCTACGCTGCCGCCGCGCTGCGGGGCGGTCCGGGCGAGGTCTTGCTGGGCGACGTCGAGCTGGTCGTCTCCGAGCTGGTGACCAACGCGCTGTTGCACGCAGGCGCGCCGGCATCGCTGCGCGTCCTCGCTCCGGTCCAGTCCGGCTCGGAGCACGTGACCGTACGGGTCGAGGTCCGCGACCCGACCCGGACCACCCCGATGAGGGCCATCGCCAGCGTCGAGGCGATGACCGGCCGCGGTATCGCCCTGATCGAAGCGTTGGCCTCGAGCTGGGGCGTCGAGCAGGACGGCGACGGCAAGCTGGTCTGGAGCGAGCTCTCGACGGCACACGTCGCGCGCCCTGCCCAGGACTTCGGCTCACCCGACTTCGACATCGACACGCTGCTGGCGGCCTGGGACGACGAGCCGGGCGACGCCCAGCAGGTCACCGTACGACTCGGGGACGTGCCGACCGACCTGCTGCTGGCCGCCAAGTCTCACGTCGACAACCTGGTGCGCGAGTTCACCTTGGCCGCTGCGGGCGCCGAGTCCGGCAACAGCGCCGCCGTCCCGCTCCACATCGCCGCGATGGTGGAGACGGTCGTGCACCGCTTCTCCGAGGCACGGCGGGCGATCAAGCGCCAGGCGCTCAACGCCGCAGCGGCAGGTGCGCCGCGTACGGACCTGGTCCTCACCCAGGCCCCGGCGAACGTCGAATCGGGGCAGGCCTACCTCGAGGCTCTGGACGAGGCGGACGCATACGCAAGGGCTGCCCGGCTGCTCACTCTCGAGACGCCAGCGCAGCACCGCATCTTCCGCAGGTGGTACGTCGAGTCGCTGATCGGGCAGGTCGGAGCGGCCGTTCGTGGTGAGGTTGCGCCGATCCAGACCTTCGAGGATCGGCTGCTGGAGGAGATCGCCCAGCTCTCGGCGACCCAGCGAGCCACGGAGCGGGTCGCCAGGCTGCAGGAGGTGACAGCAGCGCTGGGCGCGGCGACGACCGCCGAGGAGGTCGCGGACGTCGTGGTCATCGAGGGCGTCGCAGCGCTCGGCGCCTCGGGCGGCAGCGTGCTGCTCCCCCAGGACGACCAACGCGTACGGCTGCCCGGCGCCTACGGCTACACCGAGCGGTTGCTGGCCCACCTGCGCGACCAGCAGCCACTGGACGACCAGCCTCGGGGCCGCAGCCTGACCGAGCCGGTCTGGATCGAGTCACGGCAGGAGCGCGACGAGAAGTTCCCGGACCTGGCCGAACTGGAGCCGCAGACGGCCGCGCTGTGCATCGTGCCGCTGGGGGTCGGCGCCCGGGTCCTCGGGTCCCTGCGGTTCAGTTTCGACCGGCCCCGGCTCTTCGACCAGGACGAGCGCCGGTTCGTGCTCAGCCTCGCCGGCCAGACCGCCCAGGCGCTGGACCGCAGCGAGCTCCTGGTCGCCGAGCGCGGCGCCAGAGCAGCCGCCGAGGCGCTGGCCGATCGGCTGGCCCGGCTGCAGCAGGTGACCGCCGAGCTCACGTCGTCTGCCGGCGTCGACGAGGTCGGCGAGATCATCGTCAGCCACACGACCGAGGCCCTGGGCGCAAACCTGGGCACGCTGTCCCTGCTCGGGGAGGACGGCAACCTGGCGCTGATCCGGCACCGCGGAGCCCTCCGCGGAGACGTCAGCCGCTGGCGCTCCTACCCGGTCGATGCGACGCTGCCGGCCGGTGAGGCCATCCTCTCCCGGACCGCAATCGTGGTGATCGGCGAGGGGGAGCTCAGCCGGCGCTACCCCGCCCTGGCCCTCAGCGACAGCAGGAATACCGGGCTCGTCTGCGTCCCGATGCGGTTCGGCAACCGGGCAATCGGCGTTCTGACGCTCAGCTTCTCCGACAACGTCGAGGCACTGCGCGAACCTTCGCTCCTGGCCTTCCTGCAGACGCTCGGCGACGTCTCGGCCCAGGTCATCGAGCAGCACCGCGCCCTCGCAGCGACCAAGGCGGCGAACGCCAAGCTGTCGTTTCTCGCCGAGGCCTCCGCGGTCATCTCCAAGAGCTTGGACCAGCGGACGACCCTCACGACCATCGCCAACCTGATGGTCCCGGGGATGGCCGACCTGTGCGCCGTCCACCTGGTCGAGGGCGACGAGATCAAAACTGTCGCGGTTGCCCACATCCCGTCCGAGCAACTGGCGGCCGTCGAACAGCGCGCTGCCCAGTTCCCGATCGACCCTGAGGAGACCACCGGCGTCGCCAAGGTCATCCGTACCGGCCGCAGTGAGCTCCATGCGACGGTCTCCGACGCCGACCTCAAGGCGGCCTCGACGGACGAGCGGCGGCTGGCTGCCGACCGGGCGCTGGGACTGTCCAGCGTCATGGTGGTGCCCATGCTCGGCCGCACCGGCGTCATCGGCGCGATCGCGCTGGTGTACGCCGACAGCGGCCGGCGCTACGACGACGCCGACCTCGCCACGGCGGAGGACCTGGGCCGGCGCGCGGCGGTGGCGGTCGAGAACGCCGAGGAGTTCCGGCAGCAGGGTGGCCGGCTGGCGGCCATCACCCGGGTCGCGGAGGCGGCACAGCACGCGATCCTGGCGCCGGTGCCCGCCCAGATCGGGCCGTTGCTGCTCAGCGCGGCCTACGTCAGCGCCGCACGAGAGGCCCTGATCGGCGGTGACCTCTACGAGGTGGTGCCCCGCGAGGACGGGCTGCGGCTGATCATCGCCGACGTCCGGGGCAAGGGCCTGGAGGCCGTACGGGTCGCGACGGTCGTGCTGGGCGAGTTCCGTGCGGCGGCCGCCGACGAGGCGGACCTCCAGCAGGTCGCCGTACGGGTCGACCGGCGGCTCACCGCCTACCTCGCGGACGAGGACTTCGTCACGGCGCTGATCGTGGACATCGACAACGGCGGCCAATGCCAGATCGTGTGCTGCGGCCACCCGCCCGCGATCATCGCCCGCGGGCGCGAGCTGGAGTCGGTCGACACCGTTGTCACGCTGCCACTGGGGCTCGGCGCGACACCGACAGCGGTCACGGTGACGCTGTCGCCGGGCGACCGGTTGCTGCTGTTCACGGACGGGCTGGTCGAGGCCCGTCGTCCCGACGGGCGGTTCGTCGAACTGGCGTCGATCACCGCTCCGCTCGCCGCCGGACGCCTCGACACGGTGCTCGGCCGCGTGCTCGAGGCGCTGCGCCAGCAGGTCGGCCCGGACCTCGGCGACGACCTCGCCCTGGTCGCCGTGGAGTACCAACCCTGACCCGACCTGTACCGTTTTGTCGGTGAACAAAGCCCACCGCACCTCGTCGACGCCCTGGTACGCCCGCCTGCTGGTCCCCGTCGCAGCCCTTGTCGTGACCGTCACCTCTGCCCTCCCGGCGAGGGCTGATACCGCGCCGCGGGTCAACCTGGCGGAGGCCGTACAGACCCTGCCTTCGGCCGCCGAGCTGCCGCCAGGCAACGTCACCGGGCTCACCGCGACCACGGTCACCAAGCCCACCGGGCTCAACCCCTGCAACCTGGCCGGCGCCCAGCGGTTCAACCTGCGCGACAACGGTGCCGCGATCGGCATCTACAGCACGCCGGTGTCAACCCCGGTGGCCCAGCTGTCGCAGTGGGTCGTCTCGACGCGGGTCTTCGCCAGCACCGCGGCGGCGCACGACGCCATCAGCCGGCTGGCCATCGCCGAGAAGTCGTGCCCCGCGGTGGCCAAGGCCAAGAGCATGTCCTTCCGCCGCACCTGGAGCGCCCGCTATGCCACGGCCGCCGGGTGGCACGGCTACCACACGGTCGACATCATCACCGTGGCCGGCCGCACGACCCGGCTCCGGCACATCGCCGTCTACCTGCAGCGGGGCAACGCGCTGATCCAGGTCGACGAGATCGCCACCGTGGTCGGGCACAACTCCGCCCAGCAGGAGGCGCGCAGGCTCGCCGTACAGAAGGCTCTCGCAGCGCGGGTCAGCGCCGCGGCCGCGACCTGACCAGCCGGGTCAGCGCCGCCAGAGCAGCAGCAGCGCGCGGTCGTCGCTCGCGCCGGACCGCATGGCGGTAAGCAGACGCTGGGCGCCGCCGGTAAAGCCCCGGCCGATCAGCCGCTCCGCCTCGCCGACCAGCTTGTCGATGCCCAGCGCGAGGTCGCGCCCCGGCAGCTCCACGACGCCGTCGGTGTAGAGCAGCAGCGCGTCGCCCGGTCCGAGCCGGCCGTCGAGCCGGTCGTACGTGGCCCACGACACCAACCCCAGGGCAATCCCTTCGACCTCGGCGACCGCCCAACGACCGCTGCCGGCGACGAACTGGACCGCTGGAGGGTGGCCGGCGCTCTCGATCGTGTAGGCCCCGGTGTCCAGGTCGAGAACCAGGTGTACGGCGGTGGCGAAGCCCTCGTCCCAGCCCTGGCGAAGCAGGTAGTTGTTGGCCGCCGGGAGGAACTCCTCCGGCGGTACGGCACCGAGCAACGCGCTCAGGGCGCCGGAGCACAGCAGTGCCTTGGTACCGGCGTCGATGCCCTTGCCGGAGACATCCACGACCGCCACCTCGAGGGTGCAACCGTCCGGGGACAGGGCCGAGACCACGAAGTCGCCCCCGAAGGAAGCTCCCCCGGCCGACTCCATCCGCATCTCCTGACGCCAGCCGGACGGGAGCGCGGGCAGCCGGCCCTGCGCCTGCAGTGCGTCCCGAAGCTCGAGCAGCATCGACTCGCCGCGCAGGCCCAGCCCGCCCACCCGTTGCCGGGCTTCGGCGACGTAGCCCGCCAGTGCTCCCCCCATGGCGACCACGATCAGCGCGATGACCCTCGCCGTGCTGAAGCCCAAGGTGCTGACCTGGAGTGCCGCCACGACGGCGACCCCGACCATCAGCAGGCCGACGCCCCGTACGCTCAAGGTCAGCGCACTCACCATGATCGGCAGCAGCAGCACCGAGATGGGCACCCGGGTGGCCCCGAAGAACCAGGAGGAGAGGCCGATGGCGGCGACGACGGCGAGCAGCCCGACCAACGACGAGCGCTCGGCGTCGAGCCGCTGGCCCGCCTGGGCCCAGCCGGGAACCGCTTGCCGTCCGGTCGCCGCGTGGTCCCGCCCGGCGACGGCTCGTTGCCAGCCCATGATCAGGGAAGCCTATCTGCCGGCGACCCATCCCTCCCGGGGAGGCATGCCGCGATGACCGAGACTCCCGAGCAGGAGCCTGAGCACGACGAACCGCCGGCTGCTCCGCAACGGCGTCCCTCGGGCGAGCGCCGCCGTCAGGGCGGGGACGGGCTGGGCTCGCTGGTCGGCGGCGGCAGCTCTCAGGTCGGCACCAACGGCGCGATGCGGGCGAGGGACGTGTCCCGCCCCCGCTGAGTCATGGCAGCTTGGGCAGCTCGCCGGTCGCCTCGTACGCGGTCAGCATGGCGATTCGCCGGGCGTGCCGCTCCTCGCCGCTGAACGGCGTGGCCAGGAAGATGTCGACGAAGCTGACGGCGTCGTCCTCGCTGACCATCCGGGCGCCGAGGCTGATCACGTTGGCGTCGTTGTGCATCCGGCCGAGCTGGGCGGTCTCCGGGGTCCACGCGAGCGCGGCCCGTACGCCGGGCACCTTGTTGGCAGCGATCGCCTCACCGTTGCCCGAGCCGCCGATGACCACCCCGAGCGAGCCCTCCTGGGCGACGGTCGCCGCTGCGGCGGCGAGCACGTACGGCGGGTAGTCGTCCTCGGGGTCAATGGAGAACGGCCCGCAGTCGATCGGCTCGTGCCCCTGCGCGGTGAGATGGTCGATGAGCCGTCGCTTCAGCTCGAAGCCGGCATGGTCGGAACCCAGGAAGACCCGCATGGCGAGACAGTCTGGCAGGTGGTGGCCGGGCGCGCGAACGACCAGCTGACCTGATCCCACGCTGAGGTTGGGTCGAATCGCTTGCTGAAACGACCGAAACGACACAAGGTCAGGACGGGGTCAGTCGAAGATCGGGTCGCGGTCGCGGGTGCGCTTGAGCTCGAAGAAGCCTTCGGTACCCGCGACCATGACAATGCCGTCCCAGAGCCGGCCAGCCGCCTCGCCGCGCGGGATCGGCGTGACCACCGGACCGAAGAAGGCGGTGCCGTTGGTGTGGATGACGGGCGTCCCGACGTCGTATCCCACGGGGTCCATGCCCTCGTGGTGGCTCTTGATCAGCCGCTGGTCGAACTCGTCCGTGTCCGCCGCGTCCGCCAGCCGGGTCGGCAGTCCGGCCTCGGCCAGCGCAGCCTCGTACGTGGCCCGCTCGCGAGGCAGCTTCTCGTGGTGGAACCGGGTGCCAAGGGCGGTGTAGAGCGGCAGCAGCACCTCAGGCCCGAACTCCTCCTCGGCGGCGATGCAGATCCGCACCGGCCCCCAACCCGTGGCGAGGGCCGCCTTGTAGCTCTCGGGCAGCTCCTCGCGGTCCTGGTTGAGGACGGACAGGCTCATCACGTGCCAGTGCGGGTCGAGGTCGCGCACCTGCGCCGCTTCGAGGACCCATCGAGACGCGATCCACGCCCACGGGCAGATCGGGTCGAACCAGAAGTCCAGTCGGTCGGTCGTACGTTCAGGGAGCTCCAGAGTCATGTCTGCGACAACTCCACCGGAACCGGCGGGGATTCCCGCTCGGCCCGAACCTGCCGCAGCGCCACGACCGCGGCCCAGGTCGCAGCCGTGAAGGGTACGGCGAACACCGCTCCCCAGATGCCGGCGAGGACCGTGCCGGTGGTCAGCACGAGGGCGATCGCCAGCGGATGCAGGTGCACGTAGCGCCCGACCACGAACGGCTGCAGCAGGTGGGCCTCGGCCTGGTTCTCGGCGACGAGGACGCCGACCAGGATCAGCGCCACCAGCGGCCCTTGGGTGGCCAGGGTGACGAGCACGGCAACGCCGCCGGCGACGACCGCTCCGGCCAGCGGGACCAGCGAACCGATGGCGACCAGCAGGGCCAGCGGCAGCGCGAGGGGCACCCCCATGATGGTCAACGTGATGCCCATGGCCACGCCGTGGAACAACGCCACGATCAGCGTGCCTCGGACGTAGCCGGAGAGCGCCCGCCAGGCACTGCGGCCGGCCCGGTCGAACGGCAGCCGCCCGGCGGGTGGCAGCTGGCGGGTCATCCACTCGAAGATCCCCTCGCCGTCGTAGAGCAGGAAGAACCCGACGAAGAAGGAGAGGATCGCGCCGGAGAGCATCTCCGCGAGGATGCCCGCGCCGGAGATCACACCCTTGGTCAGCTGGGCCTGGTGGTCCTTGAGGTAGTTCTGCGCATTGAGGGTGTACTTGTCGATCTGGTCCGGCTGCAGGTGCAGCGGACCGTTGACCAGGTAGTCACGCAGGTCGGTGAGGGTCTTGGTCGCCTCGGCGATCAGCTTGGGCACCTCCGCGGTCGACCGTACGGTCACCCCCCAGGCGAGCAGGCCGAACACCGTCCACACCGCGAGCACGGTGATCCAGGTGGCCAGCGCCGACGGCAGCCCCTGCCGGCGCAGCCACAAGACGGCCGGCCGCAGCAGGGCGGACACGAGCAGGGCGACGCCGACCGGGACGACGACGATCACGAGCCTCTCGGCCAGCCGGAAGACGATGTAGACGAACACTCCGACGACGAGAAGCTCTGCGCAGGTCAAGGCGGCGCCGCGGAGTCCCGTACGGACGGGCAACGGTCCCGGATCCGTACCGTCGACCTCGTCCACACGCCCTCCCCTGTCCGGCCGGCCGGGGACATGTGCCCCAAGTGTTCAGCATGACCGGTGGCAGGCATGAAACACTCGGTCGACACCCCGTGGGTGAAAAGCGCGGTTCCCCGCGGAAGACGGTGGATGAACGTGGAGGCTCCGAACGTGAACAACATGACTCGCGACGAGGCGCAGGGCCGCGCCCGCCTGCTGCGCGTGAGCAGCTACGACGTCGCGCTCGACCTGACGGCCGGCGACACGACGTTCAGGTCCGAGACGACCCTGACCTTCTCGTGCAGCGAGCCCGGGAGCGGCAGCTATGTCGACCTGACCGCCGAGGACGTCCGCGAGATCGAGCTCAACGGGGTGCCGCTGTCCACCGCCGAGCTCTTCGACGGCAACCGCATCACCCTGCCGTCACTCGCGGCTGACAACACGCTGCGGGTCGTCGCCGACTGCGTCTACATGAACACCGGCGAGGGGCTGCACCGGTTCGTCGACCCGGTCGACAAGAGCGTCTACCTCTACACCCAGTTCGAGACGTTCGACGCCCACCGGATGTACGCCTGCTTCGACCAGCCCGACCTCAAGGCGACCTTCCACTTCCGGGTGACCGCGCCCGCCGACTGGCAGGTCGTCACCAACACCGCGGCGACGTCGGTCTCCGACGAGAGTGCCGACGGCAAGCGGGTCCACGACTTCACGACGACGCAGCGGATGTCCACCTACATCACGGCACTCGTCGCCGGCCCCTATTACGGGGTGTTCGACACCTACACCTCCGCCGACGGCACGACGATCCCGCTGGGCATCTACTGCCGGTCCTCGTTGGCCGAGTTCCTCGACACCGCAGCGCTTTTCGAGGTGACCAAGCAGGGTTTCGACTTCTTCCACGGGCTGTTCGACTACCCCTACCCATTCGGCAAGTACGACCAGCTGTTCGTGCCGGAGTTCAACGCCGGGGCGATGGAGAATGCCGGCGCGGTCACCTTCCTGGAGGACTACGTCTTCCGGTCCAAGGTCACCGACTACGCGTACGAGCGGCGCGCCGAGACGATCATGCACGAGATGGCGCACATGTGGTTCGGCGACCTGGTCACCATGCGCTGGTGGGACGACCTGTGGCTCAACGAGTCCTTCGCGACCTACGCCAGCGTGCTCTGCCAGAGCGAGGCCACCCGCTGGAGCAACGCGTGGACCACGTTCGCCAACGTCGAGAAGACCTGGGCCTACCGCCAGGACCAGCTGCCCTCGACCCACCCGATCGCGTCGGACATCGTCGACATCGAGGCCGTCAAGGTCAACTTCGACGGCATCACCTACGCCAAGGGCGCCTCGGTGCTCAAGCAGCTGGTCGCCTACGTGGGCAGGGATGCGTTCTTCACGGCCATCCGCGGCTACTTCAAGGCGAACGCCTGGGGCAACACGACGCTGCAGGACCTGCTCCAGGAGCTCGAGCGGGCCAGCGGGCGTGACCTGGCTGCATGGTCCAAGCAGTGGCTCGAGACCGCCGGCGTCAACACGCTGCGCCCGTCGTTCGAGGTCGCCGCGGACGGCACGTTCAGCGGCTTCGCCGTGTTGCAGGAAGCCCCTGCTGACCACCCGACGCTGCGCGCACACCGCATCGGCGTCGGGCTCTACGACCACGTCGAGGAGCAGCTGGTCCGCCGCCGCATCGTCGAGATCGACGTCGCCGGCGAGCGCACCGAGGTCCCTGAGCTGGTCGGCGAACGCCGGCCGGACGTGGTCCTCGTCAACGACGACGACCTGGCCTACGCCAAGATCCGGCTCGACGAGCAGTCGCTGGCCACGATCATCACCGACATCGGCGCCTTCGCCGACTCGCTCCCCCGGGCTCTGTGCTGGGCGGCAGCCTGGGACATGACCCGCGATGCCGAGATGGCTGCGACCGACTACCTCACCCTCGTCCTGTCCGGCATCTCACGGGAGACCGACATCGGCGTGGTGACCGCGCTGCTGCGCCAGGCTCAGGGCGCGCTCACCTACTACACGGCCGAGGACCACATCGCGGCCGGCTGGACCCGGCTGGCGGACGCCGCCTACGACGCCACCTACGCAGCGGCGCCGGGCAGCGACCTGCAGCTGGCCTGGGTCCGCACGCTGGCCTCCGCCGCCCGCAGCGAGCGCCACCTGGCGCTCGTCGCCGGGCTGCTCGACGGCAGCGAGACGATCGAGGGGCTCAGCGTCGACACCGAGCTGCGCTGGACGCTGCTGCGCCGGCTGGTGACCAGCGGCAAGGCCGGCGAAGCCGAGATCGAGGCCGAGCTCGACCGCGACAGCACCGCGGCCGGTGAGCGGCACGCTTACGCTGCGCGCGCCGCGGCACCGACGGCCGAGGCCAAAGCCGCGGCCTGGGCGTTGGTGGTCGAAGGTAACGAGCTGCCCAATGCCCTGCAGGCTGCCGTCATCGGCGGGTTCGGCCAGCCCGAGCAGGCCGAGCTGCTGCGGGCCTACGTCGAACCCTATTTCGCCTGCCTGGTCGATGTCTGGAAGAACCGCACGCATGAGATCGCGGGCAACATCGTCGAGGGGCTCTACCCCTCAGCCTTGGTCGAGCAGGCCACGCTGGACCGGACGGACCGCTACCTCGCCGAGACCGCGGACGTGCCGCCCGCCCTGCGCCGGCTGCTGCTCGAGGGCAAGGACAGCATCGCCCGGGCGCTGCGGGGCCGGATCAGGGACACGGCGGCGAGCTAGCGAGTGCCTTGGGGGCACGGCGGCGAGCTAGCGAGTGCCTTAGGGGCACGGCGGCGAGCTAGCGAGCGCTTCAGGGACGCAACAGCGAGCTGAAGGTCCGGCCGGGCGCGACGACGCTCGGCTGGCGGCGCGGCTTGCCGGTGCGCTGGCCGAGCATCCGGACACCCTGAAGGACGCCGCCGGTCAGGTCGCCACCGGCGAACGAGCTGGTCATCGACAGTGCAGCCAGCGCGCAGTCCCGGTCGCTGAGCCGGCCGCGCAGGTCGGAGCCGGTGACGATCTCGACCCGGCGGGCGTTCGGCGCCACCAGGACCAGGACCGCCTCGTGGGCGCGGTCGCCGAGGGCCGCATGGGCGCGCTCGGCGAGGGCCCGTACGTCGGGCGTGTCCCCGAGGTCGTCGGGGTCGGCGACCAGGACGCTGAAGACCACCTTGGCCTCGTCGCTGATCGCGCGCACTTCGCGGCCGATCTCGCTCAGGTCGTGCGCGCTGAAGGCGTCACCAGCTGGCACTGGCGCCACCGCCCTTCGCTGCGGCAGTAGGGGCCGCGGTCAGCGCCTGCTCGGGATCGGCCGGGCCGTTGAACCACACCGCGTCGGCCCGCCAGTCGCGGGTCGGCCGGTAGCGCGGACGGCGTCGCATCGACGGTCCATAGGTGAGAGCGGCCAGCAGCAGGAAGAAGCCCACCGGGATGCCGACGTAGATGCCGACGACGAAGACCCAGCCGGTGTGCGTGGGCGCCTGGCCGTCGTCGAGCCGGGCCCACGCCGGTGCCGCGGCGGCGAACGGCAGCGCAAGGCCGGTCAGCAGCGCGGTCGTGACGCGTACGAAGCGAGCTCTCACAGTTCCCTCTGCAGGTCGGATGGGTCGGCTGCCAGGCTATCGGACCGGCCGAGCCGGTGCGCCACCTGGGCGGCCATCGGCGCGGCCATCAGGTCCTCGAGCGTGACCGGACGGCCCGCACGGTCGGCGATCGGCAGCCGCCAGGACGGATACTCGTCGATGGTGCCAGGCAGATTGGGCTGGCGCACGTCGCCGACGACGTCGCTCAGCGAGCCGCCGAGCAACCGGGCAGGGGTGCGGCCGAGCCACTCGTACAGGCCGAGGACGAACGCCTCCTCGGGCACCGGCTGACCGTCGTCCGGGGGCAGGATCCCCTTGCGCCGCAGGGCATCCAGCCACGCGGCCCGCTCGTGTCGGGCCTGCTCCCACTCGGCCTGCGGGTCGTGCAGCAGGCCGAGCTCCTCGCGGACGCGTACGTGCTCGCCCTGGAGGAACCCGGCCGCGGTCGGCAGGTCGTGGGTGGTCAGGCTGGCCATCGCCAGCTCGCGCCAGTGCTCGGGCATCAGCGGCCGCATCTCGCCGCTGCCCGGGTCGGGACCGAGCTGGAACCACAGGATGTCGCAGCCGAGGATGCCGCGGCTGGCCAGCTCGGTGAACACGTACGGGGCCACCGTGCCGACGTCCTCGCCGATCACGACGGCGTGCGCCCTTGAGGCCTCGAGCAGCAGCACGCCGAGCAGGGCGCGGTGGTCGTAGTAGAGGAAGGCGCCCCGGTCGGCGGACTCCCCGGCCGGGATGCACCACAGCCGGAACAGGCCGAGCACGTGGTCGATCCGGATGCCACCGGCGTGGCGCAGCACCGACCGGATCATGTCCCGGAACGGCGCGTAGCCGACCTCGGCCAGTGCGGTCGGGTGCCACGGCGGCAGCCCCCAGTCCTGACCGCGCTGGTTGAACGCGTCCGGCGGTGCGCCGATGGTGAGCCCGCCGACCAGGGCCCCCTGCAGCGCCCAGGCGTCGGCGCCGTACGAGGTCACGCCGACCGCGAGGTCGTGGATGACGCCGATCTGCATGCCCGACTCGTGGGCCGCGTCCTGGGCGGCCGCGAGCTGCTCGTCGCAGAGCAGCTGGAGCCAGCAGTGCCACAGCAGCCGGTCGGCGAGGTCCGCGCGGGCCCTGGCGACGGCCGGCGACCCGGCGTCGCGGAGCTCCTCGGGCCAGTCGGGGAAGCGTGGCCCGTGCAGCTCGGCGATCGCGCAGAAGGTGGCAAAGTTCTGGAGCGCCTCGCCGCCCTCGCGGATGAAACGGGCAAGCGCCGCCGTACGGTCGGCCGGTGGCGGCTGGACGAACAGGATCTCGAGGGCCTGCTCCTTGGCCAACCAGCTCGGGTCACGGTCGATCCGGTCGCCGTGGTTGGCCGGGCGTACGGTCGCGGCGAGCGCATCGACCTCGGCCCGAACGGCTTCGGGCGCGGCCAGGTAGTCGAGGGTCAGCTCGGGCCGGAGGTACTGCGGCGCGCGGAACCGGCGGCTGCTCGGCGAGTAGGGCGAGGGGTCGAGCGGTGTGACCGGCGGCCCGGCATGCATCGGGTTGACCAGCACCAGGCCGGCGCCCTGCCCGCCACTCCAGGCGGTGAGCGTCCGCAGGTCCTCGAGGTCGCCGACTCCCCAGGACTGTTCGGAGCGCAGCTGGTAGAGCTGGGCGGCCCAGCCCCAGAGCCGGCCGGTGAAGGTCTCGGGCAGGACCGTCGGAGCGACCAGCAGCGTGGCCGAGACCTCCCCGGGCTCGGCCGCGACGACCAGCCGGTGCCAGCCCGGCGGCAGGTCGGCGGGCAGCAGCACCTCGTGGCCGGTGACTCCGACCGCCACCTCACCGCCGTCCTCGAGCTCGACGCGGGCCTGGGTGGCCGGGCCTGTGAGAGCCACGCCAGCCGGGGATCCCGCGTCGACCACCACGGTGGGCGGCAGCAGCGGGGCCGACTCGCGGGCCAACCGGAGGGTCTCGGCGGGGTCGGACACATCGACGCCGAGGGCGGTCAGGACGGCCTCGACCACATCGTCGGCGATGTCGACCGGTTGGCCCGCCCAGTTCTCGTAGCCGGTGGCGACGCGGTAGTGCTCGGCGAGCGCGGCGAGAGCCGGGGAGTCGGTCACGCCCGCACGTTACCGGAGCGCGCGTACGACAGGCAGGTCAGGCACTGGCCGGCTCGGCGAACTCGCCCAGGCCGTCGTCCCAGCCGTACTCATCGACGTCACCCGCATCGTCGATCGCGAGGTAGCGACGCCACCGCGGATCCATCCGGCCGGTGCTGACGATCCGCCACGCCGCGCCGTTGGGCACCCGCGGTGTCCGGCGCAGCCGCCAGCCGAGATCGGCGATGTTGCGGTCCGCCTTGACGTGGTTGCAGCGGCGGCAGGCCGACACGACGTTGTCCCAGGTGTGGGGGCCGCCCCGGCTCTTGGGCACGACGTGGTCGAGGCTGGTGGCGGGAGCGTCGCAATAGACGCAGCGGCCGCCATCGCGAGCGAAGACGGCACGGCGGGTCAGCGGCACGACGCTGCGGTACGGGACGCGTACATAGCGACTGAGCCGGATGACCGCGGGGATCGGGAGCGACTGCCGCTCGCTGCGCACCAGGCCGTCGCCCGGCTCGACGACCACCGCCTTGCGCGCAAGGACCAGCAGCACCGCGCGCCGTTCAGGCACGACGCACAGTGGCTCGAACGAAGCATTCAGCACCAGAGCGTGGGGCACAACAGGCCTCCTCGGCCGAACCCCGGCGCGTGGCTCGTGCCGGGGATGCCCTCCTAGTAGACCTGACCGGAGACGTTTGCGCACGCACGTTGCCCTGTCTGTGACGTTCTCGTGTCTCCGATCCTTAGGCTGGGCGGCATGGACTACCCCGCCGCGGAGCGCCTGGACATCGTCGACGACCTCTTCGGCCGCAAGGTCGCCGATCCCTATCGCTGGCTGGAGGACCCTTCGACTCAGCAGACCACCGAGTGGCAGAACGCGCAGGACGCGATCACCCGCCCCTACCTCGAAGGGTTGCCGGGCAGGGACCGGTTGCGGTCGCGGATGACCGAGCTGCTGGGTACGGGCGTGGTCGGCGGGCCGGCGTGGCGCGGCGAACGGGCGTTCTTCATCCGCCGCGAGCCCGGTCAGGAGCACGCCGCCGTCCTCGTACGGGAGGCCGACGGGCAGGAACGGACCCTGATCGACCCGGCGGGACTGGACCCCAGCGGTCTGACCACGCTCGACGGCTGGCAACCGGATAAGGAAGGCCGGCTGCTCGCGTACCAGCTCTCCACCGGAGGTGACGAGGAGAGCCGGCTGCACGTGCTCGACGTCGCCACGGGTGCCTTGGTGGACGGGCCGGTCGATCGCACCCGGCACAGCCCGGTGGCGTGGCTTCCCGGCGGGGAGGCGTTCTACTACGTCCGCAGGGTGGCGCCATCGGAGCTGCCGGCGGACGAGGTGCAGTACCACCGGCGGGTGCGCCTGCACCGGCTCGGCACCCCGTGGGACGACGACCCGATGGTGTTCGGCGAGGGCTTGGACAAGACCGGCTTCTACGGGGTCTCGGTGAGCCGCGACGGCCGGTGGCTGACGGTGACCCGGACACTCGGGACGGCACCGCGCAACGACGTCTGGCTGGCGGACATCTCGTCAGGGGCGCCGGAATCGCCTGCACTGCAGGAGGTCCAGGTCGACGTCGATGCGAGCACCGGGCTGCACGTGGGCAACGACGGCCGGCTCTACGTGTTCACCGACCGCGACGCCCCTCGTGGCCGGCTCTGCGTCACGGACCCGACCACGCCGTCGTACGAGACCTGGCGGGAGCTGGTGCCCGAGGACCCGGAGGCCGTGCTCGACGACTTCGCGATCCTCGACGGCCTGCTGCTGGTCGGTCACACGCGACACGCGACCAGTGAGCTGACCGTGCACACGCTCGAGACCGGTGCCCTGCTCCGATCGGTCGAGCTGCCGGGCGTCGGAGCGATGGGCGGGATCGGCTCGCGGCCGGAGGGTGGCACCGAGGCGTGGCTGGGCTGGACCGGCTTTGCGACGCCCTCGTGCGTGCTGCGCTACGACGCGGTGGCCGACTCGCTGGAGGTGTGGGCTGAGCCGCCGGGCAAGGTCGACGTGCCCCCGGTCTCCAGCCAGGTGGTGACCTACACCTCCAAGGACGGGACCCTCGTCCGGATGTTCGTCGTCTCACCGACCGTTGCTCCCGACGAGCCACGACCGACGACGTTGTACGGGTACGGCGGGTTCAACATCCCGATGACGCCCGGATTTTCGGCGGGGATCCTGTCCTGGGTCGAGGCCGGCGGGGTCTACGCGATCGCCTGCCTGCGCGGTGGTTCGGAGGAGGGCGAGGACTGGCACCGTGCCGGCCGTCGCGGCGAGAAGCAGAACGTCTTCGACGACTTCACCTCGGCAGCAGAGTGGCTCATCGACCAGGGCTGGACAACCGCTGGCCAGCTGGCGATCTCGGGCGGCAGCAACGGCGGCCTGCTGGTCGGGGCGGCCCTCACCCAGCGGCCGGAGCTGTTCTCGGCGGTGGTCTGCTCCGCTCCGCTGCTCGACATGGTGCGCTATGAGGGCTCGGGACTGGGCCAGCTGTGGTCGGACGAGTACGGGAGCGCCGCCGTTGCCGAGGAGCTCGAATGGCTGCTGGGCTACTCGCCCTACCACCGGGTCGAGGACGGCACCGGCTACCCCGCCGTCCTGTTCACCGTCTTCGACAGCGACACCCGGGTTGACCCGATGCATGCCCGCAAGCTCTGCGCCGCTCTGCAGTTCGCGACCTCCTCGGACCGTCCGGTCCTGCTGCGGCGTGAGGCCGATGTCGGCCACGGCGCCCGCTCGATCAGCCGGTCGGTCGAGCTGTCCGTCGACACGCTGGCCTTCGCGGCGGCCCGCACCGGACTGGTGCTGGAGCCGTGACCGGCGCGAGCGTCGACCTGACCCAGAGCATCTGCGGCACCCACACCGGGGCTGCCTGGTGCGGACCCGCGGTCTCCGGCAGCCGAATCGGCCTCATCATCCTGCTGGCGGTCGTGGTCCAGTTCGTCGGGCACCGCACGATCAGCCGCCTGGTCTCGCGCACCGCCGACGGCCTGCCCGTGCCGCTGCGCAAGATGTCCGTACGGGCCCGGTCGTTGTTCGACTCGGAGCCGTCGTCGACCTCGGAGCGACGGCGTCAACGCGCCGAGACCATCGGCTCGGTGCTGCGCAGCATTTTGTCTTTCCTAGTCCTCACGATCGCCTTCGTCATGGTGCTCGACGCGCTGGGGCTCAATATCGCCCCGCTGCTCACGGGTGCCGGGATTGCGGGCGTAGCAGTGGGTTTCGGCGCGCAGAACCTCGTCAAGGACTTCCTGTCGGGGATATTCATGATCCTCGAGGACCAGTACGGCGTCGGCGACTGGATCGACGCGGGGATGGCTGCGGGCACCGTCGAGGCAGTCGGCCTGCGGACGACCCGGCTGCGCGACGCCGACGGCACCGTGTGGCACCTGCGCAACGGCGAGATCCTGCGCATCGGCAACTTCAACCAGGGCTGGTCCCGCGTGGTGATCGACGTGCCCATCAGCTATGCGCAGCCGGTCGACCGGGCCCAGCAGGTCGTGCTCGCGGCGGCGACCTCCGTAGCCTCGGATCCCGACTATGCCGACATGGTGCTCGACCCGCCGACCGTCCCGGGAGTCCAGTCGTACGAGGAGAAGTGGCTCACGCGGCGGGTGGTGGTCCGGACCCGCGCGCGGCAGCAGGAGGAGGTCAGCCGGGCGGTGCGGCTGGCCATCAAGAACGCCCTCGACGCCGACGGCATCCAGAGCCCGGCCGCCGCCATGGTCAACGTTCCCACTGCTTGAGCCCGGCGCGGCCGTACAGGCTTCTATCTCCCAGGTGAGGTGTGACATCAGCCGGCCCGGACCATACCTGTCTATGGTGCTTCGCCTCCACGGACACCAGGTGACGCAGGGCCCTTTCGGCGCCGCAGCCGACGGGGCCTTCGCGTTGTCCGGGGCTGGGCCGGCCGCTCAGTATGGGGGTGGTTGCTCGGTTTCGGGTTCTGGTTCGTCGGAGTAGTCGTGGGGGGTGCTGGGGTAGGTCTGGCCGTGGGGGCTGGTCCAGGTGAGGACGTTGTTGGCGTCGCCTTCGCATTTCCAGCCGCCGTGGGTTTTGGCGAGGTGGCCGATCCGGGACAGGCAGGCGATGTTGGTGGAGGCGGTGTGTCCGCCACGGTCGGGGGTGAAGGGTTCGACGTGGTCGCCGTCGCCGAGGTAGGCGGAGCGGTTGGAGCCGGGGAAGCGGTCTTTGACGTCGCGGGCTT
>JAWWOO010000110.1:0-15695 GCA_033851545.1 Frankiales bacterium
ACCAGCTCGCGCGGGCTGAACGGCTTGGTGACGTAGTCGTCGGCGCCGACCTCGAGCCCGGCGATCCGGTCCCGCTCCTCGCCGAGCGCGGTCAGCATGATGACCGGCACCTGGGTGGTCCTGCGCAGCCGGGCGCACACGCTCAGCCCGTCGATCCCGGGCAGCATGAGGTCGAGGATGATCAGGTCCGGTGGGTTGGCCGCGGCTTCCCTCAGCGCCGCGAGCCCGTCAGCCGCGTACGCGACCTGGAACCCCGCGCGGGTGAGGTAGCGCATCAGCACGTCGCTCACGGTGGCATCGTCGTCGACGACGAGGACGCGGGGCAGCGGCTGTACGGGTGCGGTGGTCACTCGCCCATTGCACCACCGAGCGGGTCCCGTACCCAGGTCTGCCCGGTGTCCGTCACGGCTCCGTAACCCCTGTGGATAAGAGAACTTCGCGGAGTCGGGTCACCCCCAGGGCAGCCGGGTGCCTGCGCGGTAGGTCCTGACCCGGGCTTCACCGTCGGCGACGACCACCTGGTGGGCGGCACCCAGCCCGGTCACCGTGATCTCGCCTGCCACGACCTGCAGGGCGGTGTTCTCGTCCAGTCCCACCCCGCGACCTGAGGGCCCGAGCGCTGCGATCAACCGTGGCAAGGTGCCCCACTGCGCGCAGTGCACGTCGACCATCAAGTCCACCAGCCCGAGTCCGTCGACGACGGCAACCTGGTCGAGGTCCTCGCCCGCGTCCTCGGGGCAGACCTCGACCTCACCGTCGCGCCAGCCACCCACGAGGGCCCGGGTAGCCGAGATCGCTGCCCCGGCCGAGAAACCGCAGTACGGCCGGTCCGCCAGCCAGTCCTGCAGGTTCGGGGCCATCGGCGCCAGTGAGCTTGCATAGGCAGGTGTCAGTCCACCGCACACCAGCAGGCCGTCAGCGTCGCCGAGCTGGTGGGTGCTGAGCTTGGCCCCGACCGGCAGCAGGACCGGGACCGGCAGGCACGGGGCCAGCTCGCGCAGGACCGTCGCCCAGCGGGAGAACTGGACCTGTCCGTCTCCCTGGTCGAGCACGACGCAGGCGATCTGTGGCCGAAGGCCCGCCGCGTCGAGGAATGGCCGGTACACCTCTGGCTCGTCCCAGCCTCCGCCGATCAGGTGAATCGACCCCATGGCCACAGTCTCACCCCTTCCTTAGTGAACCGGTACCCCCTCCCGGCGCGCTCCCCTGGCTGGGGTCCAGCGCTTACGCTGGGTCGATGGAGCCGAGCGAGCTGGACGCTGACGTCATCGAGTTTGCCCACCGGATGTTCGAGGCCGCGCGCAACGGTTGGGTGGACGACCTCGAACGCAACCTCAAGGCCGGCCTGCCGCCCAACCTGACCAACGACAAGGGCGACACGCTGCTGATGCTGGCGGCCTACCACGACCATCCCGACGCCGTACGCGTCCTGCTGGAGGCCGGCGCCGACACCAGCCGGTCCAACGACCGCGGCCAGACCGCGCTCGGCGCTGCTGTGTTCCGGCAGAACGAGGTCACCGTACGGGCGCTGCTCGCGGCCGGTGCCGACCCGGACGCCGGCGGTCCGACGGCGCGGGAGATGGCGGCGTTCTTCCAGCTGCCGGCGATGACCGCCCTGCTCGACGAGCCTCGTTAGGCCCCTGCCCGGCGATCACCGGGCGCTCCCGTTGTTGATCACGGGGATCGGGTCAAGCCGCTGCCGGGTCGTGTCGAGGCATCTCCTACCCAGATGTCCGACCGCCCGATGCCGCATCAGCGAGGTTCCACGTGCACGAAGCGTCCCTGAGCCCGACCTTGCTGATCCGCCGTACGTTGGCTGTACTGGCAGCTCTCGCCTTGTCCTTGATCGCCACGTCCACCGGGGTCGCCGACGCGGCCGGGAAGCGCGTCCCCACCTGGCACACGCCGATCTACAGCGGGCAGGACCTCGGCTGGCCCGACTGCGCCAAGAAGGTGGGCGGTCTCGGTATGCCGCTACCCCCGCCGACGTGGTACCGGCTGATGATCGTCGAGGTCAACGCGAAGTTCGTCATGGACGAGAACCCTTGCCTGTCAACCGAGCTGGCGTACGCCAAGGCGCACGCCAACATGATCGGCAACTACCACCTGCCGGACTACCCGACGAACGCCCAGCTCGCGCAGTCCGGCTACTGGCCGAGGAAGTGCGCCAAGGCTGACCTGCTGTGCCACACGTACAACTCCGGGTACCAGCAGGGCACGTGGGCCGTCAGCCTGCTCCGCAGCAAGGGGACTTCGCCCCGGTTCCTCTGGGTGGACATCGAGCACCGGGTCGAGCAGGACTGGTCCAAGAACATCCCGGCGAACATCTCGCTGATCAAGGGTGAGGTCGCCGGCCTGCGCTCACTCGGCGTCCAGCCCGGCCTGTACTCGTACAAGTACGGCTGGCGCGAGATCACCGGGGACTGGCAGGCGGGGCTGCCGCAGTGGGTCACCATCGGCCGCTCGACCAGCGCGGCCGAGCGGGTGGCGAGGTGCTCGCAGGCCGGCTTCACGTCTGGCCCGGTTGTCATGGTCCAGTCGACGTCCGGCGCGTTCGACTTCGACTCCGTCTGCCCGGCATTCTCGCGCTCGATGGCCGCCCTGTTCGCCCCGAACGTCGCGCTGCCCAACCCGCTCGCGCCGTACGCAGGGGTCCAGGTGGGGCCAGGTTCGACCGGCCCCGCGGTCCAGGCGGTGCAGTGGGCGACCTGGCTGCCGACGAGCGGCCGCTTCGACCGCCGGACCAAGGCGGCCGTCGTGGCGGTTCAGCGCCGGATCGGCGCCCGCGCAGACGGTCGCGTTCGAGGGTCCACCTGGCGCGCCCTCGCGCCCTGAGCCGTCGCCCGCTTGTCACTGAATCGGCGTTCCCCTGCCTTCTGCGGCTCACCGTGCGTTCATCGCACGTGTGGAAGATGCACGGGTAGGTACATCACCGCAGGCTGAAGGGATGACCTGATGGCCGTATACCTGGCCGGCATGGTCGTGGTCGGCGCCTGGCTGGCGTTCACCTCCGTGAGCGATCCCGCAAGCACGGCCTACTTCGAGGCCCAGGGTCTCGAGCCGTGGAGCGTACGGGCCGGCGTGGTCATGCTCGCCTTGGTCTGGCCGCTGGCGATCGTGCTCCTCGCCCGCCAGGCCCTCCGCCGGGGCTGACCGCACCACCGGCGGGTCATGACATACTCGACGTCGTGCCTCGGGGCCGGCCGGTTGCGACCGCTGACCTCCGTGACGCTGCCGGAGTAGCTCAGTGGTAGAGCAATCGCCTCGTAAGCGATAGGTCGCGGGTTCAATCCCCACCTCCGGCTCCAGTTTTCCCAGGCCCGCCCGCGGCGGGACGGGGAGCCCTTGAGCGTGCACCGCCTCGGAGGTCGTGCATGCTGGCTGCATGGAGAAGCTGTCGAGCAGGGTGGTCTACCGCAACCCCTGGATGACCGTACGCGAGGACGAAGTATTGCTGGCCGACGGTCGCACCGGCACGTACGGGGTCGTCGACAAGCCTGACTTCGCACTGGTGATCCCCAGGGAGGACAACGGTTTCTGGGTCGTCGAGCAATTCCGGTACGCGTTCGGCCGGCGGGCCGTGGAGTTCCCCCAGGGGTCCTGGGGTGACGGCGCGTCTGGCTCGCCGGCCGAGCTCGCGCTGGCGGAGCTCCGCGAGGAGACCGGCCTGTCTGCCGGAAGGCTGACCCACCTCGGCCGGCCGGCGACAGCGTACGGGTTCTGCAGCCAGGCCATGGACGTCTTCCTCGCCGAGGACCTGGTCAGGGGCGAGCCGGACCGCGGGCACACCGAGCAGGACATGACCCACCACTGGGTCAGTGACGACGCGTTCCGCGAGCTGGTCCTGTCTGGCGAGGTCTGCGACGCCGCAACCCTTGCTGCGCTGGCACTTTTCAGCATTTCAGGTCCGACTTGAGCGCGTACGACGGCTTCCTGCTGCTCGGCTTCGGGGGCCCCGAGGCGCCTGAGGAGGTGATGCCGTTCCTGCGGCACGTCACTGCGGGGCGCAACGTGCCGGACGAACGGCTGAGATCCGTGGCCGAGCACTACGAGCACTTCGGCGGCGTCTCGCCGATCAACGTGCAGAACCGCGCGCTGCTGAGCGCAGTCCGAGAAGCCTTTCCCACCAAGGATATTGAGCTGCCGTCGTACTGGGGCAACCGCAACTCGCAGCCCTGGCTCGCGGACACCGTCGCCCAGATGGCGGCCGACGGGGTGACCCGTGCGCTGGTGCTGGCAACCAGCGCCACCGGCGGCTACTCCGGCTGCCGGCAGTACCGGGAGAACCTCCGGGATGCCCGGCTCAGCGGAGGCCCCGCGCTGGTCAAGCTGCGGCACTTCTTCAACCACCCGGGCTTCATCGCTGCGAACGTCGACCGGGTCGAGGCCGCGTTGGCTCAGCTGCCCGACCCGTACGGGGCCCGGCTGGTGTTCACCGCGCACTCGGTGCCGCTGTCGATGAACGACACGGCGGGTCCTGCCGGCGGCCTCTATCTCCAGCAGCAGCGCGAGACGGCCCGGTTGGTGGCCGACGCCGTACGTGGCCCGGGTGCGGAGTTCGACCTGGTGTGGCAGTCGCGGTCAGGTCCTCCGCAGGTGCGGTGGCTGGAGCCGGACGTCAACGACCATCTGCGCAGGCTGGCCGCCGACGGTGTCAGGTCGGTCGTCGTGGCACCGACGGGATTCGTCTCGGACCACCTGGAAGTGCTGTGGGACCTGGACAACGAGGCGCTGCAGACCGCCGCCGACGTCGGGATCACGATGTCCAGGGCAGGCACCGCCGGGACGCATCCGGCCTTCGTCGACGCGATCTGTGCCCTGGTGCAGGAGCGCACCCGAGGGGCGGAACGGCTGGCGCTCGGGCCGTTGGGGCCGTCCTGGGACGAGTGCCCGTTCGACGAGGGCTGCTGCGCACCCCGCCCGTGAAGGGTTACGCGACCGTCGGCAGCAGTCCGCGGGCGACCGCGGCGACCAGGGTCCGGTGGTCGCGCTCGGTCTGGTCGGCGTAGAGCCGGGCGAAGTTGCACAGCGACACGTCGAGCTTGTCGGACCCGCCGACGTAGGCGGCGATCATCGAGGCTCCGCTGGTGCGGGCGTGTCCCTTGGCGAGCAGCCGCCCACAGATCCCGGCGTACGCGACGAGTGCGTCCTTGTCGAGCGCATCGACGGCGAGAGTGCCCTTCATGTTGCGGAACTGCCGCACGTAGAACTGCCGCTCACCGACCGTCGTCCAGCCCAGCAGGGGATCCGACACGGTCTGCAGCGCTTGCTGGTACTCCACGACCCGCTGCCCCTGGTGGTGGTGCCACGCCGACTCGCCGTGGACGTAGGGCGCAATGACCGATCGGCGGGCCTGCTTGAGCTGCAGGAAGATCACGTCATTGCCGCCGCTGCCCTCCAGCAGGGCGACGTAGGCGCGGAGTCCCACGCTGCCGACGCCGACGACCTTGTGGGCGACGTCGACCAGGCTGTAGCCGCTGAGCACCCGGCGCCACTGCACGGGCAGGGTGGTCAGGTAGTCGTCGAGTGCCGCGGCGATCTGCTCGGCCTCGGCGTCCTCGACCCGGGTCAGCAGAGGAGGTTCCTCGACGATCCGCCGGCGGCCGGCGTGCTCCTCGGTGAACCGCGGCAGCGCGCGGTCGCTCACCCTCGTACGGGCCCTGCGTGCAGCTCGGGCAATCTCCTTGCGCAGCAAGGTAACTGACGTGCTTGCCTCGAGGCGCTCGACGTCCAGCCGCTCGAAGGCCCGTGACAGCAACGGTTGTTCGGCCAGCCAGCGCACGTGCTCGCGGTAGGTCTTCACGCAGGACGCGACGGCGTCGGCGCAGGCGCTCTCGGTCGCGGAGTTCTGCCGACCGGCCACCCAGATGCTCGCGACCAGCCGGCGCAGGTCCCACTCCCAGCCGCCCGGGTGCGCCTCGTCGAAGTCGTTGAGGTCGATGACCAGCTCGCGCTCCGGCGAGGCGTAGAAGCCGAAGTTGCCCATGTGCGCGTCTCCGCAGATCACCGGCGTGATCCCCGTCGCGGGCAGCTGGGCGAGGTCGTGGGCCATGACGACGGCGGTGCCCCGCAGGAACCCGTAGGGCGAGGCTGCCATGCGGGCGACCCGGACCGGGATCAGCCAGTCGAGCCGGCCGACGTGGGAGTCGCGGATCTGGTCGACGATGTCCGGCCGGCCGGCCGACGGGGCCCACTCGCCGAGGGCGGAGCGGGGGACCTGCTCGCGGATCCGCCGCCCCAGCGCCTGCCGCTCGGCTCTGGTCGTCGACTTCCGGCGCAGGGAGGTGAACGCCGCACCGTCGGCGGCGGGGAACACGACATGCCCATGGCTGCCAGGCTCCGTCATGCCTGTCAGCGTAGACCGGCTAACTTCGGCTCATGCCGAATGCGACGACCCATGCCTGAGGGGCACACGATCCACCGGTGGGCCAGCCAGCAGCGGAAGCTGTTCGCCGGTCTCCCGGTCGGGGCCTCAAGCCCTCAGGGCCGGTTCAGCGAGGGTGCGGCCCTGATCGACGGGCACGTCGTACGGACTGCCGAGGCGGTGGGCAAGCACCTGTTCCAGCACTACCGCGGCGCCCCGACGCTGCACATCCACCTCGGCCTGTTCGGCAAGGTCGCCAGCGGAACCGGCGAGCCGCCCTCGCCGTGGGGCGCCCTGCGGCTGCGGCTGGTCACCGACGACGACTGGATGGACCTGCGCGGCGCCACGACCTGCGAGCTGATGGAGCCGTACGAGGTCGCAGCGCTGGTCGCCCGGCTGGGGCCGGATCCGTTGCGCGCGGACGCGGATCCCGTACGGGCGTGGCAGCGGATCGCCCGCAGCCCCACCCCGATCGGCGCCCTGCTGATGGACCAGAAGGTGCTCGCCGGCATCGGCAACGTCTATCGCGCGGAGATCCTCTACCGGCACCGGATCGACCCGTTCCTGCCCGGACGCCAGCTGTCCGAGCAGATCTGGATGCACCTGTGGGCCGACCTGGTGACGCTGATGCGAGCCGGCGTGCGGACCGGCCGGATCGAGACGGTGCGGGCGGAGGACCGGCCGCGGGTGCGCGGGCCGCTGGCCCGCAACGAGGCGGGTTATGTCTACCGGCGGCAGGGCCTGCCCTGCCGGGTCTGCGGCGCCGAGATCCGTACCGAGGTGATGGCCGGGCGCAACCTGTTCTGGTGCCCCCGCTGTCAGCCGCCTGGTGCGTCCGGGGCTCTAGGCTCTGCCGGGTGACCCCACCGACCGCCGTGCTGTTCGACTTCGCCGGCACCTTGTTGGTGCCGGAGCCGGCCGCTGCCTGGGTGTCCGCAAGCTGCCCGGAGCTGACGGCGGGGGAGGTTGCAGAGCTGGCCCAGGCGCTCGACCGTGCCGGACGGCCCGGCGGCCCGGAACCTGTTGCGCTGCCACAGGAGTGGGCGGAGGCCTACGCCCAGCGCGACATCAGCGCCAGCGGGCACCGGACGGTGTACGAGGGCCTGCTCTCCACCGTCGTCGACCTTTCCGTGGCCCGCCGGTTGTACGAGCGCTCTGTCTCCCCGGCGGGCTGGGTCCCGTACCCGGATGCACTGCCGGTGTTGACGGAGCTCCGCAACCGTGGGGTGCCGGTGGCCGTGGTGAGCAACGTCGGCTTCGACCTGCGCGCGGTCTTCGCCCGCCACGGTCTGGCCGAGCTGGTGGGCACGTTCGTGTTGTCGTGCGAGATCGCCGTGATGAAGCCGGAGTGGGAGATCTACCGGAGGGCACTGGCCGCGCTGGAGCTTCAGCCGCAGCAGGTCGTGATGGTCGGCGACGACCCGCGCTCCGACGGTGCCGCGGCCAGCTTCGGGATCAGGACCCTGCTGCTGCCCTACTCCGCGGCCCCGGTCGAGCACGGTCTCGACGCGGTCCTGCGCCTGCTCTGACCCGACCGGTCCTGCTGCTCAGCTGATCTTGAGCGTCTTGTGGGTGGGCAGGTGCCGCGACGAGTCACCGACGAACAGGCGATAGGTCCCGGCGTGCACCTTCCACCCGGCGGCGAGACTGTCCCACGTCGCCAGTCCCTGTCGGGGCAAGGTGAGGGTAACCCGTCGGCTCTGCCCGGGCTTGAGGCTGACCTTGGCGTACGCCTTGAGCTGGCGGGGCACCTCGTGAGCCGAGGTCGGGAACCCCACGTAGAGCTGGGCCACGTCGGAGCCGACGCGCTTGCCGGTGTTGGTGACGGTGACGGTGACGGCGTACTGGCTGCCGGACTTCTTGGCCTGAAGGTGACCGAACCGGAACGAGGTGTAGGACAGCCCGTAGCCGAACGGGAAGAGCGGCTTCTGGTGTTGGGCGTCGTACCACCGGTAGCCGACCTGCAGCCCCTCGGTGTAGTAGACGTCGCTGCCGTCGCCGGGGTACTCCACAGTCGACCGGGCCGGTCCTTGGGCGTCGCTGGCCGGGAACGTCACCGGCAGCTTGCCGGACGGGTTGACGTCACCGAACAGCAGCCGGGCCAACGCCGTACCGCCCGTCTGCCCGGGATACCACGCCTCCAGCACGGCGGCCACGTCGTGCAGCCACGGCATCAGCACCGCGCTGGCCGTGTTGAGAACCACGACGGTACGGGGGTTGGCGGCGGCGACCGCGGCGATCAGCTTGTCCTGATCGGCCGGCAGGGCCAGCGTGCTGCGGTCCATGCCTTCGGACGTCGGGTCGGACACGACAACCACGGCAACGTCGGCTGCCCGGGCGGCCGTTGCCGCCTGCTCGACGAGCAGGTTCTCCTGCGGCTGCCAGCCGAGGTGCAAGCCTGGCGTCACGGCGAACAGGTCGACGCCGACCAGCGTTGCCTGGAACGGCCTGACGTCCACCCTGAGCTGGTGGGGTCCCGCGGTCAGCGTGACCAGCCCGTCGCGGCTGGCTTCGTGCATCGGCGCGAAGCTGACGAGCGGGGTCCCGTCGATCCACACCTGCACGTTTGCGCCGGCGGACAGGGAGAACCGGTAGTCGCCTGTCGCGGGTGCGGTGAGGGTGCCGCTGTAGCGGGCGGACCAGGTGGGCAGCGACGCGACCGGCGCCGGGGTGCCGGTGAGGTTGAGGTCCGGCACGGTGGAGGTCGAGGCCGGTGACCCGCTCAGGTCGGCGTTGGCGAAGTACTGCGCCAGCAGGCCACTGGGGAAGGCGCTGGCGGGCACTGCGGCGAGCGCACCCACCCCCAGCGTGCCGCGGGCGTGGGTGACGGAGATGCCGGCCCCGGCTCGGGCAGTGATCCCGGCCAGCGCCGTCACGATCGGCGCCGACGGCTGCACTGCCGCGGAGCCACCGGCTGCGGTCTGGGGGTGCTCGTCGGCAGCGTCACCGATGACCGCGATGGAGTGCAGGGTCTGGGTGCTCAAGGGAAGTGCTGCCTTGCTGTTGCGGAGCAGGACGGCTCCGGTTTGGGCGATCTTCGACGACAGCGCGCGGTGGCCGCCGGTGCTGACGTCGGTGTTCTTGACCGTTGCAGGGGCTGGCAGCGGGTGGTCGAACAGCCCCACCCGGAACATGGCCGTGAAGATGTGCACCACCATGGCGTTCAACGTCGTCATCCGCACCGAACCGTCCAGCACGGCGTTCTTGAGCTTGCTGTTGAAGAACGACCCGAAGAGCTGGTCGACGGGGGTCAGGTGGGCGTCATCGGCCGCGCCCGGCATCTCGAGGTCGAGACCGGATCGCGCAGCCTTCACCGTGCTGTGCAGGGCGGCCCAGTCGGACATGACCATGCCGTCGAACTTCCAGGCTTCGCGCAGGGTGTCGGTGAGGTCCGCCGCGTTCTCGCACGCGTACGAGCCGTTCACCCGGTTGTACGAGCACATGACGGCGCCGACCTTGGCGGTTTGCACGGCCGCCCGGAAGGCGGGCTCGTAGATCTCCTGGAGCGCTCGCTGGCTGACGATGGTGTCGATCGAGCTGCGCAGCACCTCCTGGTTGTTGGCGACGAAGTGCTTCACGGTGGCGATCACGTGCTGGCTCTGGATCCCCTTGATCTCCGAGACACCGGTCTGGGCCGTGAGGTAGGGGTCCTCGCTGAACGTCTCAGGTGCCCTGCCCCACAGGGGAAGTCGAAGGATGTTGACTGTCGGGGCGAGTGCAACGTTGTGTCCCTTTCCGGCCTGCTCCGCCCCGTACGCCTTGCCGTACGCGGTGGCCAGCGCGGTGTCCCAGGTCGCCGCGAGCGCACTGCTGTCCGCCCACTGGGTGACACCGGTCGAGCCGTTGCCGACTCCGACGGGGGAGTCGGCGAGATAGAGCGCGGGGATGCCGAGCCGGGTGTTCGCCGGCACGACCCCGGCGAAACCGGCGCCGTTGAACGGTGTCGGGTAACCCGCCCCGTGCACCTCCGCGATCTTCTCGTCCAGTGTCATCTGGGCGACCAGCAGCGCCGCCCGCTTCGCGGGAGCCAGGTTGGTGTCCATCCACGGCTGACCTGCCGCTGCCGTCGGCACGCGCGGGGCAGCGGCCACCGAGGGCAACGAGCCGAGGGCCGGGACGGCGAGGGCGGTTGCTGCGGCGAGGGCCAGGGAGGTGCGAGCGCGGCCGCGAGACATCGTCATCCGGGGCTCCCCAAGGAGATCCGGGCCGCCGCTGGCCCTGCGGTGAAGCGGGCCGGCACCCATGTCGGTCCCCAGCAGCGACCCTGCTGCCGCGGAGGCTAGAACCGGTCACTGATGCCGTCAATCCCCTGAAAGGGAACAATTCACCCTGGCGCGGTGCGGCTCCCGGCCGGCTGACCCGCGCCCCGCGGTTACTCTCGGCAGCGGGAGGCGACCAATGGCGGGACCGATCATCTCTGTCCGGGGCGAGTGCCACGAGTTGGTGCTGCCTGACGCGGCGCAGCTGCGTGCCGGCCTCAGCCTCACCCGTGACTCCAAACCGGAAGCGCTGGCCGCGGCGGCCGCGGCCCTCGCCGGGCTGTTGGCCGGACTCGAAGCGCTGGGCGGCACGGCAAGCACGCCGGAGACGGAACGCGCGCCGCTGACCTGGTCGGGGCAGTCGGTGACGACCTACGTCGAGCAGTGGCCCGACAAGGAGACCGGCCGAAACGAGCGAACCGGGCGCGTCACAGCGACGGTCGCCGTAGTCATGACCCTTCGGGACTTCGAGCTGCTTGGCCGATCAGGCGGACCTCGACGTGCACCAGGTGCTGTGGCTGGTCGACGTCGACAACTCCGCCTGGGCGGCGGTGAGGGCAGGCGCCATCCGCGCCGCCATGCGGAAGGGACGGGACTACGCCGCCGCGCTGGGCGGCAGCATCGACCAGGTGCAACACATCGCCGATGCCGGCCTGCTCGGAGGCGCGGACCACGACTCACCCACGGGGGGCTGGTTGGCCAGCCGGGCATTCGCGCAGGACAGCACTCCCGCGATGGACCCCGTACCCCAGTTGCTGTCCGCGACGATCGAAGCCCGGTTCGTCGCCACCGGTGTCACCCTCGAGGAAGGCCAGGGCTAGCGCCGCTGGACGACCCGGGTGAACGTGTACGAGGCGCGGCGCGCGTACGCGGTCATCGTGATCACCACCTCACCGTGTCCCGGTGCGACCGGGATCCGCAGGATCCCGTGGCCGCGAGCCTTGAGCGCGATGCTCTTGCCGCCCTTGCCGCTCCACCGGATCGTGACTGCCGCACCGGAGCGGAGGCGTACGTCGACGTACTTCGCCGTGGTCTTGATGCGCGAGGGCACCGAGACCGCGAGGAAGGGCGGCGTGACGGCGCGGATGACCACCTTGATCCGCGCTCCGGGCCCCGGGTCACCGGCGACCTTGAGGGTCAGCACCCGGTGGCCGGGCGGCAGGTTGCGTACGGCGACGTGGGCTCCTCGGGCGATCTGGTGTCCGTTGAGGTACCAGACCAGGTGGGACGAGGGGACCGGCCCCATCACCGTCGAAGCCGAGCCCATCAGCGTCGTCGAGCCGTCGGAGTCGAACGTCGCGCCCTTGACGGGGCTGTCTATGTGCACCGCGGCGGGAGCCCGCAGCGCCCGGAAGGTCCTGGAAACGGTTGACGTGGAGCGGAAGCCGTCGTTGACCGTGACCCGGACCCGGGCCTTGGCCGAGGGGAGGAAGTAGCCCGCCGGCAGCAGCACGGAGGACCCCGAGCCCTGATAGATCTTGCGCCACGTACGGCCGTTGTCAGCGGAGGTCTCGACGATCTCGTTGAGCTGGTCGTGGTCCGCGTCGGTCGCCTTCCAGGACACCCGCACCGGCTTGAGGCCGCCGACCGTGGCGCCGGGCCGGGGAGAGGTCAGCGAGATCTTGGGCGCGTGCGCCGAGCGGGTGCGCTGGGCCAGCGTCGCCCCGGCCTGGTCGACGATGGCAACCCGTACGACACCGTGGGCCGCCACCGAACCGGCGTAGGAGTGCAGCTCGTCGTGGCCGAGAACGCTGTCCTGCATCGCCGCGCGGGTCACCTCGGTCCCCGCCGCGTCGTAGCCGACGAGGGTGGGTCCCGAAGGCCGAGCCGCCGCCGCAGTGCCGGTGCCCGGCGTGGTCGACAGGATCAGCGCGACCCCGCCGCGGCCGATGGCATTGACCGTTATCACCGGCACCGGCCTGGCTGCCGCCACGGCTGAGGGCGCCGGCCCGGTCGCGCCGCCGGTCTTGGCCGTCCACGCCGAAAGCGCATCCACCTCGAGATTCCAGTTGCGGGGGGACAACCACGCGTCGGGCGCATTGGTCGCGCTGGCTACTTCGTTCGTGCCGGCGCAATAGCTCATGTAGTCATAGAACTCGGGCGCCGAGCTCGGCTGGTTGCGGGCGATCACGCGGTACGGCTTGGCTGCGGTCGGCGTGAAGTCAAAGGGGCCGGAGGCGATGCCCCAGATGTCGAGGCCGATGCCCTGCAGGAAGCCCTTGTCGTCCGGCGGCCACGGCACTCCGGCCTGCGAGTCGTTCGGTCCGCTGCCGGGGCAGGCCTGTCCGGCGTGCTGGAGCCCTAGCGTGTGTCCCAGCTCGTGGGCCATCGAGGTGAGCGGGCGGGTCGTAGAGACGATCAGCGATGGTCGGGGCGACAGAAAGCCCGACGCCGGGAGATCGGCGATCGTCCGGCCGTTTGCGCGGCCGTAAATGCTGTCGATGGACGGGGCTATGCCCATGACGAGGTCGCGCCCAGGCAGGATCTTGCTCCAGCCGGCCACCGCGGCCGCCGCGCCGCCCTCGATGACGTCGCGCCGGGAGAGGCCGGCGAACAGTGGGTTGCCGGCAATGGCGTCGGCGAGGGCGATGAGGTCCGAGACCTCGACCGTGCCTTGATAGCTCCAGACATACGGGTCGCCCGGGTCGAGCTTGCGAACCTTCGCCAGGGCCTGGTCAGCAGGACCGGGCCCGGCGCCGTACGCGGTGATCTTGATCGGCATGATGCCCGGCCACCTGATCCGGTTGAACTTGATGTTGCGCAGGGTGAACCGCTTGAAGGTCTGGCAGAACAGCGAACCGCACTCGTCGAGGACCGAGCCGGTCACGGTCGGCGCGAGCGGCAGGATCTCGGCCTGCAAGGTCACCGTGCCGTAGGTCCAGCTGGGCGGCAGGACGAACGTGTAGACGTTGTCAGCGCTGGTCCGGTCGGCGTCCGTCACGCAGTCGACGCCGCCTGCCTTGACCCCGGCCGGTGCCGCAGTCGGGCTCAGCGCGCCGCCTGCGATCTCCTTGCCACCGCGGAATGCATGCAGCCGTACGCCTACGTTCGGCAGCGAATCGGTGTTGGTCAGCAGCCATGCCGAGACGTAGACCCGGGCGACGGTCAGGTCGCCGTCCACCAGCTTGACCCCGGTGTACGGAACCGAGGAGTCGATGTGGCTGAGATCGCGGGTGGGGATCGACGAGCACGCAATCGGTCCGATCGACTGGGTGCCCTGCGTGACCTCGATCCCGCGGGCCGCCAGCGCGTACCGGATGGTCGGCACCACGACGAGCCGCAGGGATCGGTATGCCACCGCCGCCGGATGACCCGGGACCTGGGCGCGGGCGGTAAAGATCGGATAGCCCGAAGAGGCGGCGGTGGTGCCCGTCCGTGCGGTGAGCTTCACGTAGAACAGGCCGGTGCCGTCTGAGGCAGGAAAGCTGGACGCACTGGTCTCGACCTCGACGTCGCTGGGGATCCCTGCGACGTTCGTCGTGACGACAGCACCGGCCGGGAGGTCCACGGCGGTGATGTGGGCGTCGACCCGCGAGTAGCCGGCCCCGGCCCGAAGGATGAGCGCGGACGGCAGCAGAACGTCCATGGTGAGCGAGGGAATGCGTACGGGCGCGGCGATGACGAGTGTTGCGGGCTGACCGGGCGGTGCGGCAGCAGGGTCGGTCGAGGTCGCGACGACCCGGATCGTGCCTGCGGGGTCGCGAGGGGCGTTCCCTGCCACCACGACGTTGACGGTGACGGGCGTCGCCGCCGCCGACCCGTTGACGGTGCTCGGCGTGACGGTGACAGTGACGCCGGACGGTCCGGTCGCCGTCAGCGACACCAGCCCGGTCGAGAGACTGTGCCTCGTCAGCACGGCGCCGAAGCTGAACGCGTCGGAGCGGTAGAGGTCACTCGGGGCTGACACCGCGAGCGCCAGGGTCACCGAGGGCGGCGTGACCACGACCGGCAAAGTTGCATCGACAGGCGTCGGCGGGCCGGCGTTCGAGTCGACGGGAGTGGCGTGCAGGGTTGCCTGCACCGCCGTCGTCGTGACTTGGGCGTTCGCGGTGCCGGTCAAGGTGATGGTCACCGGGCTGCGCAGGGCAGAACCGTTGGCCTGTACGGGGGATACGACGCCGCTGACACCGCTGGGCAGTCCGGTGACCGTCAGGTTGACCCGGCCGGTGGAGCCGGAGTTTCGCCGCAGCGTCGCGGTCGTCACGGTGGAGCCGCCGCGCTCGACGGCGACCGGCTGCGGTGCCACGTTCTCCCACGCGACGGTCGGCGGCGGGACACTGTCCGGGATGTCGAAGAAGAGGTCGTCGAACAGCATCGTGCAAATGCCGGTATCCACCGAGACCACCACGTGGTCGACGGTCTGGCCGGGGTAGGCGACGAGCAGCAGTTCCTGCCAGCCCAGGGCGCTGGTGATCGACAGGCTGGTCATCCCGGCGACCGCGCCCGCCTGGTTGAACCCCTGCATCGATACCTGGCGCGAGCTTGGATCGTTCGTAAAGGGGTCGTGCACCCAGATCCCGACGCTGGCCCTCGGTGTCGATAGGAGCGCGGTGAACGTGATCTGCGATCCCGTATCGCAGGGGGTGTCGGTGACCTGGAGGAGCTGGGTGCCGCTATGCGCCGCGATGGTGGTGTTGGTCCGCACGATCAGCGAGTCCGCCGAGTCCAGTTGGACCCCGAGGCCGGAGTACTGCGCCCCGACAGGAGTGCCGTCCGCGAGGTCCTCGAAGCCGATCACCCTCGTGCCGGCGGCATTCGCGGCCGGCGCACCGGCCAATCCCACTGACAACACGGCAAGAACGACTGCTATGTGACCAGACCGGCGCAGGCGCATTTGCAGCCTTCCCCCTCAGTCCGCTCAACATAGCGGCGCCGATGGGTCCACACCAGAGGCAGCTACCAGGCGAGTCGCGATCCCAGCCGCGGGGCTCGCCAGTCGCTAGGAGCCGGCCGGGCATCCGCCTGGGGGTCAGCGTTCGCTGTCGGGTCGGTAGTCCCAGGGTTTGGTGGTGTAGGTGCGGCCGAGGGGGGTGGTGCAGTGCAGGGTGCCGTCGGGGTCTTGCCGGGTGTGG
>JAWWOO010000007.1:0-20318 GCA_033851545.1 Frankiales bacterium
CCACACAACCCACCAGCACCCACCCGACCACCACACAACCCACCACGACACAACCCACCACGACGCAGACGTCGGCCAGCCCGACCAGCTCCGCGAGCACGACCAGCACCCCGGCGCCACAACCGTCCGTCACCGTCAACCCGGCGGACTACGTGGGGCGCCCGTACAACGAAGTGGCCTCAGCATTGCAGCAACTCGGTCTCACCCCCAGCCCCACCTCCGTCGCGACCACTGGTGATCCGGGTACCGTGGCCGGAGTGGATCCTGCCGGAGTGGTCAAGGCCGGCAGCACTGTCACGGTCCAGGTCGTGAGCGGTTCGGTCGCGCCCACAGGCGGCGGCAAGGGCGGCGGCAAGTCGCACAAACCTCCTAAAGGTAAGGAAACAGGTGGCAACGGTGGCTGAGCCCCGGAGACTGGGCGGCCGGTACGAGATCGGGGCAGTGCTCGGGTACGGCGGCATGGCCGAGGTGCTCCGAGGACGCGACGTCAGGCTCGGCCGCGACGTCGCGGTCAAGATCCTGCGGCCCGACCTCGCCCGCGACCCAGCCTTCCAGGCCCGCTTCCGGCGCGAGGCCCAGTCCGCCGCGTCGCTGAACCACCCGGCGATCGTGGCGGTCTACGACACCGGCGAGGACACCCAGAACGGCGTCACCACCCCGTACATCGTCATGGAGTACGTCGAGGGCCGCACCCTGCGCGAGGTGCTCCAGACCGAGGGCGGCGTCATGCCGACCCGGGCGCTGGAGATCGTCGCCGGCGTCTGCTCGGCGCTGCAGTACAGCCACGCAGCCGGCATCATCCACCGCGACATCAAGCCGGCCAACGTGATGCTCACCCCGAGCGGCGCGATCAAGGTGATGGACTTCGGCATCGCCAGAGCCGTCACCGCCGCAGCTGCCACGATGACCCAGACGGCAGCCGTCATCGGCACCGCGCAGTACCTCTCGCCGGAGCAGGCCAGGGCCGAGGTCGTCGACGCCCGCTCGGACATCTACTCCACCGGCTGCCTGCTCTACGAGCTGCTCACCGGCCGGCCACCGTTCATCGGTGACTCCCCGGTGTCGGTGGCCTACCAGCACGTACGCGAGGACGCCGTCCCGCCGAGCGTCCTGGTGCCGGACATCGAGCCGTCGGTCGACGCCATCGTGATGAAGGCGCTGGCCAAGAACCCGGCCAACCGCTACCAGACCGCGGCCGAGATGCAGGCGGACATCACCCGTGCGCTGTCAGGGCGGCCGGTGCTGGCGACGCCGGTGCTGATCGACGAGCAGACCCAGGTCATCGCGCCGCCGCCCACGGACGCGACGATGACCGTACGCCCGGCCCGGCCCGAGCACCGGGTCCTCAAGGGGCTGGTGTTCCTGCTGCTCTTCGGCGCGGTCGGAGCCATGGTGTTCGGCGGCGTCTACGAGCTGCGCAAGGCGTTCTCGACCAATGCGGTCAAGAGCGTGGTCGTGCCCAACGTCCTGGGGCTGACCCAGGCGGCCGCCGACCAGCAGGTCCGGGCCAAGGGCCTCAACCCCATCGACAAGTCCGCCCACAACGCCAAGCCCGCCGGCACGGTCTACGACCAGTCGCCGATCCCGCTGGCCGAGGCGAGGCCGGGCTCGGACGTGACCATCAGCGTCAGCACCGGGGCCGCGCCGGTCGCCGTCCCGTCGCTCGTCGGGGCGACGCTCGACGGTGCCACCACGACGCTGACCTCGCAGGGGCTCGCCGTCGGGCCTCCGTCCTACCAGGACGGCCCGATCCCCAAGAACCAAGTGATCAGCAGCAAGCCGGCCAACGGGGTCAAGGTCCCGCCGGGCACGCCCGTCTCGCTCACGCTCGGCAGCGGCATGGTCGTCGTGCCCAACGTCATCGGCAAGACCCAGGAGCAGGCGGCGCAGCTGCTCCTCGCCGCCGGGCTCGGGTCGCCGCAGATCACCAGGGACTTCGGCCCCCAGACGCCGGACACCGTGCGCTACCAAAGCGTCTGGAAGGGCAAGCTGCCCTTGGGCTCGGTGGTCAACCTGACCGTGACCAGTGGGCCGAAGCCGAAACCCGTGGTCACCACGACGCCGCCGACGACTCCGCCCGCGACGTCGGCGCCACCGACGACCACCGCACCTCCGACGACCACGACCACCGCGGCCCCGACGACCACCGCCGCAGCCCCGACGACGACGTCACCCCCGGCCGCGCCCTAGCTCGCTACGACTCCCAGACTGGCCAGCCGATAGCGCCGCAGTCGACGGCTTTCGGGGAAGAAACCGCCGGTAGCGCCGCTATCGTCGCAGGCCCGGCTGGCTCGTACGGCTGGCTCGTACGGCTGGCCCTACGACGCCGCGCAGGTCTCCAGCCAGTTGGCCAGCAGCTCGTGACCGTGCTCGCTGAGCACCGACTCGGGGTGAAACTGCACCCCCTCGAGGGCGAAGTCGCGGTGCCGCAGGCCCATCACGGTCCCGTTGTCGGTCTGCGCGGTGACCTCGAGCTCGGCCGGCAGGCTGTCCGCCTCGACGGCGAGGGAGTGGTAGCGGGTCGCCGGGAACGGCCGCGGCAGGCCGTGCAGCACCCCGGCACCCTCGTGGAAGATCTCGCTGGTGCCGCCGTGGATCAGCTCAGGCGCCGGCCCGACCACGCCGCCGTACGCCACCGCGATCGCCTGGTGGCCAAGGCAGATGCCGAGCAACGGCAGTCCGGTACGGGCGCAGCCGTGGATCAGGTCGACCGACGATCCGGCGTTCTCTGGCCGACCGGGGCCGGGGCTGATCATCACCCCGTCCGCACCCAGCTTGCGCGGGTCGTAGACCTCATCCGGCGGGAAGGTCACGTTGCCGCGCACCTCGACCTCGGCGCCGAGCTCGCGCAGGTAGTGGACGAGGTTGTGCACGAAGCTGTCCCGGTTGTCGACGACCAGGATCTTGACGGTCATCCCGCGTTCTTCGCCGCTTCGGCCTTCTCGCGTTCCTCGGCCACCAGCACCCGGCGGAGCACCTTGCCGACCAGAGTCCGCGGCAGGGTGTCCCGGAACTCGACCTGCTTGGGCACCTTGTACGCGGTCAGCCGCTCGGCACAGTGCGCGGTCACGTCCGCCTCGGTGAGCATGGCGCCCGGCTGCAGCACGATATAGGCCTTGACCGTCTCGCCGCGGTAGGTGTCCGGCACGCCGACGACGACGCAGTCGGCGACCCCGACCAAGGTGTAGAGGACCTCCTCGATCTCGCTCGGGTAGATGTTGAACCCGCCCGCGATGATCAGCTCCTTCTTGCGGTCGACGACGGCGAACCAGCCGTCGGCGTCCATGACCGCGATGTCCCCCGTACGCAGGTAGCCGTCCTCGGTAAATGTGGCAGCGAACGAGTCGTCAGATCCTGTGGCGTTCCAGTAGCCCTGCATCACCTGCGGCCCGGAGATCACCAGCTCACCCGGTTCGCCGACCGGCATCGCGATGGCCGGGTCCTCCTGGTCGACGATCCGGGCCCGGGTGCCCGGGATCGGGATGCCGATCATGCCGCTGCGCCGGGTGCCGGTGAGCGGGTTGGCGTGGGTCACGGGCGAAGCCTCGGTCATCCCATAACCCTCGACCAGCCGGCCACCGGTGATCTGCTCGAACGCGGCCGCGACCTCGACCGGCAGCTTCATCGCACCGGAGACGCACTCCTTGATCGAGCGCAGGTCGTGCTTGCCGACGTCCGGCGAGTCGACCATCGCCTTGTAGATCGGCGGGACGCCCGGGAACAGCGTCGGCTGCCACTTGTCGATCGCCTCGAACGTCAGCTCCAGGTCGAAACGCGGCAGCAGGATCAGGTTGCCGGCCAGCAGCACGGTCAGGCCCAGGCACAACGTCAGCCCGTACGCGTGGAACAGCGGCAGCACCGCGAGCGTGCGCTCCTGCCCGGCCTTGGCGCCGGTGAACCACAGCCGGCACTGGTAGGCGTTGGCGACGAGGTTGGCGTGGGTCAGCCGCGCGCCGCGGGACAGCCCGGTCGTGCCGCCGGTGTACTGCAGCAGCGCCAGATCGGTCGACGGGTCGAGGTCGGCCTGCACGGCCGGCCCGGGGGAGTGCGCGAGCAGCTCGGTGAACTGCGCAACGTCCTTGGGCACGACCGCGGAGATCTCGGCCCGCTTGGTCCTGGCCTTGCTGATCGGCAGCCTGAGCAACAGCTGCTGCCGCCGCGGCAGGTAGTCGATGATCGACGTGACGATCACGTGCTCGAGGGCGGTCTGGTCCCGCACCTCGGCGACGGTGGCATAGGCCCGGTCGAGGGTGATGACCACCGTCGCGCCGGAGTCGGCCAGCTGGTGACCCATCTCGTGCGCGGTGTAGAGCGGGTTGTGCTGCACCACGACGGCGCCGAGGCGCAGGATCGCGTAGAAGGCGATCACGTTCTGCGGGCAGTTCGGCAGGACCAGCGCCACCCGGTCGCCCTTGCCGACCCCGAGCGCGGCCAGCGCGCCGGCGAACCGGTCGACGTCGGCCCTCAGCTGCGCGTACGTCATCGTCGTGCCGAGGAACGCGACCGCGAGGCTGGTCGGGAACGAGTCGGCAGCGTCGTCGAGGAACCGGGTCAGCGGCACGTCCGGGAAGTCGTAGTCGTGCGGGACCTCCGGGGGGTAGGAGGCAAGCCAGGGCTGCTGGTCGTACGCCGCCATGCCCTCAACGTCGTTCTCCGGGGTCGTTGTCACCAGCGGAATGCTACGCGTGCGGGGTGGCGGAGGGGGAGATGATCGTCGAGGTCGCCGGCGCCGGTTGGTCCACGTTGACGTTGTTGAACGGCAGCCGCGGCTCGACGTAGGGGAACACAAAGAAGAGCAGCAGCGCCACGGCGCCGGCCAGCAGGGCCAGCGACCCGCCCAGCTTGGCGGCGAGGTTGCCCGGCAGCTTGTGCCAGATCCAGACGTACACGGCTCAGCCGCCCTTCACGACGTTGATCCCGGCGGGCGGCTGACTGAAGGGTGTGTGCGAGACGAAGGTCCCGTACACCACGAGCCGGGTGCGCGCGGAGTACTTCGGGTTGCAGGTGGTGAAGGTGAAGCTGCGGCCGACCGGGCGCTTGTCCGGGTAGGGGTTGTCGATCACCCAGGTCGCGGTGGGCGCCACGATCTCGGTGCTGACCACCTTGTACGTGTACCAGCCGTCGGCCATCTCGAAGATCACCGGGTCGCCGGGCTTGAGCTCGTCGAACCGGTTGAACGGCGCGAGGTAGGTCGTCCGGTGGCCGGACACGACCACGTTGCCCAGCTGCCCCGGCAGCGCCGTACCGGGGTAGTGGCCAGGCCCCTTCTTCAGGTCCTCGCGGCCGACCCCCTCGACCACGACGTAGTGGTAGTTCTTGCCCAGCCGCGGCACGTACAGGACGGTCTCGGCCGAGCCGGAAGCGACCTTGGGGTAGACGACGTCGCCGTTCTTGGCATGCACGACCGGCGGCGCCTTGCTCGTACCCGCGACCGGCGCCTGGGCGGCCGCGAACCGCTGCTGGATCACCTTCTCGGCGGTCTGCTGCTGCTGATGGGTGTAGATGCCGGTGAACCAGAGCTCGTAGCCGACGAACAGCAGCAGGATCACCCCGGCGGTGATCAGCAGCTGGCCGAGACCGGACACGACCAGCCGTACGACGTCCCCCGCCGTACGCTGCGGCGGCGCGGCCGGCTCGACCTCGGTCACGTCGGTCATCGGATGCCCGCCTTGGCATAGCCGAGCTCGGGCGCCGCGGCGACCCCCGGCAGCGAGACCGACGCCTGCCGGCTCACGTCGTAGACCAGCTTGTACGCGGCCACGTACTGCCGGTAGATCGAGACGTCGGGAGCCGTGTCGAGCGCCTTGGTCATCCGGCCCTGGGCTCCGATCGCGGTCACGACGAACGGCGGGGAGTAGACCCGGCCGTGCAGCAGCAGCGTGTTGCCGACGCAGCGTACGGCGGTCGTGGACAGGACCCGCTGGTCCATGATGGTCATCGCCTCCGCGCCGCCGGCCCACAGCGCGTTGACCACGGCCTGGACGTCTTGTTGGTGCACCACCAGATCATCGGCAGACGGGTTGCCAGGGAGAGTCTGTCCAGGCTGTGGATGTGGCGCGTCGTCAAGCTGCACCGTCACGGCCGGCCCGGTCACCGCGACGGTGCCGGCCGTCGTCGCTTCGGCAGCGGCCGCGGCCTTCAGCTGGCCGGCTCGTGGGTCGTCCGCGCCCGCCGCGGCCATCGTCGCCCGGAGCGTGGCCAGCCGCGCCTGCTGTACCGCGATGGCGTGCTGGCGGTCGGCGATCAGGTCGGTCACGGCCGTGCGCCGGTCGTCACGCAGGTCGCGACCGGACGCAGTGACGGCGGAGGTGGAGAACAGCAGACCGGCCAACCCGAGGGTCACCGGGACGGCCATCGACCAGGCCCTGCTCATGCGACCCTGTGCTCAACCATCCCGCTGAAGCCTCCCAGCGACTACGCTAACCCGAGCCCCGACCTGTGAGGACGAACCGTGCCGAAGTCACGCATCCGCAAGAAGGCTGTCTACACCCCGCCCGCGGCGGCGGTCTCGAACCGGAAGAAGTACGGCTCGCCGTGGGTCGGTCCCGCGATGGCCACGTTCTTCCTCATCGGCGTGGCCTGGCTGGTCGTCTACTACCTGGCCGAGAGCCACAACGTGCCGCTGCCGATCAGCTCGTGGAACCTGCTCGTCGGGTTCGGCTTCCTGATCGTGGGCTTCGGTCTCGCCACCAAGTGGAAGTGACCCGAATTACACCGTTGTAGTTCTCCACAGGAGTTGTCCCCAATGGGGACAACTCCGCTGGCGACGTCTCAGAGCGCGGACGCCGGGAACGTCGCCGTACGGATGGCGATGACGGCGACAGCGACGACGAGTCCGCCGAGCACCGCACCGGCCTGGACCAGCCCCCGGTAGCGCTGGGGAGCATGCACCAGCCCGTACGTCACCGCAGCGCCCGTGATCAGACCGCCGATGTGGCCGCGCCAGTCGACGTTGAGCCCGGGCAGAAAGCTGAACACCAGCGAGTAGGCGATCCAGCCGTTGAGCTGGCGGGTGTCCAGCCGCATCCGCCGGGCCACCACGAACAGGCCGCCCATCAGGCCGAAGATCGCGCCGGAGGCGCCACCGGCAATCGCCCCCGGGCGGCCTTGCAACACGTCGCCGGTGGGGAGCAGCAGATAGCTCAGCGCGGAGGACCCCAGCAGGGACACGGCATAGAGCGCGGCGAACCGCGACCGGCCGAGCATGGCCTCGAGCTGCGGCCCCACCGTGGCGAGCACGAACATGTTCAGCGCGATGTGCAGGATGCCGAAGTGGACGAACCCTGCGGTGACCAGGCGGTAGTACTCGCCGTCATGGATCGCCGCCGGCGACAGGGCCCAGTCGTTGCCGTGCGCCGTGCCGCTGCCGTGCAGCACGTAGACCAGGACGTTCGCCGCCACCAGCGCATAGCTCACGATGCCCGGCTTGGCCACCATCCGGGCGCCGGACACCGTGCGGGGAGCCGAGCTCCGGCCCTCCTTGACGCACACCGGGCACTGGAAGCCGACCGGTGCCTCGTGCATGCAGTCGGGGCAGATCGGGCGGCCGCAGCGGGAGCAGCTGATCTTCGTGGGCCGGTCACCGTGCTTGAAGCAGGTGACCGGCGCGTTCGGTCGCGGGGCGAACTGCGGTGGTCCGACAGGGGGCGGCGGCGGAACGGTCATGGGGAGGTACGGCCGGAGCCGGTCAGCCTTCGCGACGGTCGATGGTCACCGAGTCGACGGTGATCGGGGTGGTCGGGCGGTCCATCGACCCGGTCTTGGTGGTCGCGATGGCGTCGACCACCTCGGCGCCCTTGGTGACCTCGCCGAAGATGGTGTGCTTGCCGGTCAGCCAGCCGGTCGGCGCGACGGTGATGAAGAACTGCGAGCCGTTGGTGCCGGGGCCGGCGTTGGCCATCGCCAGCAGGTAGGGCTTGGTGAACGCGAGCTCGGGGTGGATCTCGTCGCCGAAGCGGTAGCCGGGGCCGCCGGTTCCGGAGCCCAGCGGGTCACCGCCCTGGATCATGAAGTTCGGGATCACCCGGTGAAAGACCGTGCCCGAGTAGAGCGGGCCAGAGGACTTCTGGCCGGACCGGGGGTCGGTCCACTCCTTGCCGCCCTCAGCCAGTCCGACGAAGTTCTCGACCGTCTTGGGCGCATGGTTCGGGAAGAGCTGAACTTCGATGTCACCCATCGACGTGTGCAGGGTCGCATAGAGCTCTTCGGCCACGGGGGTCCTCCAGGGTCACAAGGTCGGTCGCGCACTCGTCGCGCGCCAGGGGTCAGGTCTGCGCTGCGGCGTCCCATCCTGCCACGCCGAGGTGGGTTCACCTCGCCGGCGGCTGGACCCCGTACCGCGTCGTGGTTCATGATCGGGGAGGCCCTGCGCACGGTTGGGGGCGGGCCAGGTCGGGCAAGGACTCCGACGAACCTATGTCCTTGGAGGTACACGTGTCCCGTCTCAGCTCACTCACCGGTCGGGCAGCCGCCCACGCCAATACCGACGGCAATCTCGCGACTCTGCGCGGCCGGGCATCCGACGCGGCAGAGGCGCTCGCCCCCCGTGTCCACCACGCCCGCGAGCTGGCCGAACCCTATGTTTCAACCGCCCGGGAGCGCGTGGAACCCTATGTGTCGACCGCCCGGGAGCGGGTCGAGCCCTACGTCACGACGGCCCGCGAGCGGATCACCCCCGTCGCCGAGCAGGCGCTCGCCTCCGGCCGCGAGATCGCGCGGGACAAGATCAAGCCCGCTTACGAGTACGCCGCCGAGACCACCCGCGACACGGTGGCCCCCGCCGTCGCCGCCGCGCTCGCTACCGCCGCGGCCAACACGGCACCGGCCCGTACGGAGGCCAAGATCCGTGGCACTGCCGCGCTGGCCGCGCTGCGGGGGGACGTACCAGCCCGGCGCAGCCGGCGCTGGCCGCTGCTCGCGGGGGTGCTCTTCCTCGGCGCGGCCCTCGGCGCTGCGGCCGCTGAGGCGGTACGGCGCTTCACCTCGCGCGGCCTCACCGTCTCCCCGACCCCCCTCCGGCCGTCGAGCGTCACGATCCCCGACTCGATCAAGAAGCCGCAGGACACTCCGGCCGACGAGGCGCCGACGGAGGAGCCGGCCAGTCACGGCGAGAACTCCGACTAACTCATTGCGGCGGGCACAACCGTTCGCCGCCCCTCCGCGGCCCGCCGATAGCGACGCTATCGTCGAAAGTTGCCCTCGAAGCCGCCGGTTGCGCCGCTATCGGCGAGCAGGCTCAGCGGGTTGGCGCTGCCGGGTCCGTCAAGAACGGCGAGGGATTTGCGGGCTGCGCCAGCGTGGGTGGGGGCAGTGGCGCGTCCGCTGAAACCTGAGCCAGCCAGGGCTTGACCTGAACCAGGCCGGCGGCGCATCGATCAGGTTGCCTGTGCGCGCGGCGATCGCGGCGCTATCGGCGAAAATGCGGGGCCGCGGCAACGATAGCCCCGCTATCGGCGGCCGGAAACCCCGGGCCGGTGTGCTGTCCCGTACGGGAAAAGGGTGGAGCCTAGGGGATTTGAACCCCTAACCCCCGCCTTGCAAAGGCGGTGCTCTGCCGTTGAGCTAAGGCCCCGGGCTGTGTGACTAGCGCAGGTCGACCGGGTCGGTGGCCTCCGTCCACAGCGCGTGCTCGGCACGACGCGAGGCGGAGCGACGGCTGACCACGACACCGGTGGCAGCGGCGACGGCGGCGAGCAGGAAGACCTTGGTACGCATTGCTACCCCCGAAGGGTGGAGGGAACGAGTGGGGCGATCTGTGGGCCTAGGTGGACTTGAACCACCGACCTCTGCCTTATCAGGGCAGCGCTCTAACCGGCTGAGCTATAGGCCCGCGCGCCCCCAGCAGGTCCGGGAGCGGGCAGACGGAAAGGCTACCGTACGCGGCTGCGCGGTCCCAACCGCGTTGCTCAGTCCCGCTCGGCGAGGGTGACCTCTACCCCGCCGACGGACATCGAGATCAAGTTGTAGAGGAACGCGCAGAGCGTGGCCAGGGCGGTGAACAGCAGGGCGTTGACCGCGCCGATGATCGCGGCCCAGAGCCGGACGTCGTGCATCGTCGGGTCGACCCGGAAGCCCTTGTGCTGGGGGTCGGAGGAGGTCGCGCTGGCAAGGACGCTGTTGATGTTGTCGAACACGTGCATCGTGCGCAGCAGCGACAGCAGAGCACTGGCCGCCACCACCCACATGATGAGCAGGCAGACCGAGAACAGGAAGCTGAACTTCAGCACCGACCACGGGTCGACACGGCGGACCACCAGCTTGGCCCGGCGTGGTCCGCGGACGGTCACCTGCGGGCGACGGTCCTTGCGAACCGGCTTCGGCGGCGGGACCACCCCGGTCGGCAGCGGCGGCACTGGCGGGCTCGTCCGGGTGTAGGACGAGCCGATCAGGTAGCCGGGCTCGTCGTCCACCGTCGGTAGGGAGGGCATCGCGGAAGTCGCCGGGCCTTCGCCGAGGCGGTCGGCTCCGACCGCGTCGCCAACCCTGTCGTCGACCGTGTCGTCGTGCAGCGGTGCCGGTGGGCGCGGGGGTGCGGGGACGGACGAGCGCCGCGAGCCCGCCGAGGACCCCGCACCCGCCGCGTCACCCGTACTCGACACCTCGGTCATCGCGCCGCCTTCTAGCTCTCGTCATCCTCGGAGAGTGCCTCGTCCGAGTCTCCCGAATCCGGCTCGTCGGACCCATCATGACCCAACACGCCGCCGCCGGGCGTTTCCCCGGCCGCCACATCGCCGGGATCTCCATCGACCGGATCACCGTCGGGCTGGAGGTCCTCGTCGTCCGGCTCGGCCTCTGCGTTGCGGGCGATGCCGACGACGGTCTGCGTCCCGGCAAGGTTCATCAGCCGCACGCCCAGAGTGCCACGCCCGGCCTGCCGGACCTCTTCGGCACGCGTTCGAATGACGCCGCCGGCCGAGGTGATCGCATAGACCTCGTCCTCGAGGGTCACGATGAGCGCGCCGACCAGCTGGCCGCGGTCCTCGCGGATCTTGGCGGTGAGCACGCCACGACCACCACGACCTTGTACGGGGTACTCGTGGATCGGCGTCCGCTTGGCGTAGCCGCCGTCGGTGGCGACCAGCAGGTAGGAGCCGTCGATGACGACCTCCATCGCCAGCAGCTCGTCGCCGTCGGCGAACCGCATGCCGATGACACCGCTCGTGGCGCGGCCCATCGGGCGCAGGGTCTCGTCGTCGGCGTGGAACCGGATCGACTGCGCCTTGCGTGAGACCAGCAGCAGGTCGTCGTCGCCGGAGATCAGCGCGGCCCCGATCAGCTCGTCGTCCTCGCGCAGGTTGATGGCGATCAGGCCACCGCTGCGGTTGGAGTCGAACTCCTTGAGCGGGGTCTTCTTCACCAGCCCGGCACGGGTGGAGAGCACCAGGTAGGGCGACTGCTCGTAGTCCCGCAGGTCGATGACCTGGGCCACCCGCTCATCGGGCTGGAAGGCCAGGATGTTCGCGACGTGCTGGCCCCGGGCGTCGCGGTTGGCTTCCGGCAGCTCGTGTGCCTTGGCCCGGTAGACCCTGCCCTTGTTGGTGAAGAACAGGATCCAGTGGTGCGTCGTCGTCACGAAGAAGTGGTCGACGATGTCGTCCTGCTTGAGCTGTGCGCCCTTGACTCCCTTGCCACCACGACGTTGTGCGCGATAGAGGTCGGTCTTGGTCCGCTTGGCGTAGCCGCCACGGGTGAGCGTGACGACCACGTCCTCCTCAGCGATCAGGTCCTCGAGGGACATGTCGCCCTCGTAGGGGATCAGCCGGGTGCGCCGGTCGTCGCCGTACTTCGCCACCGTCTCTGTCAGCTCGGTGCCGACGATCTCGCGCTGGCGCTGCGGTGACTCGAGAATCGCGTTGTAGTCGGCGATCTCGGTCATGAGGACCGCGTACTCCTCCTGGATCTTCTGCCGTTCCAGGGCCGCCAGCCGGCGGAGCTGCATCTCGAGGATCGCGTTTGCCTGCAGCTCGTCGATGTCGAGCAGCGCGCGCAGTCCGGTGCGCGCCTCGTCGACCGTGTCGCTGCGCCGGATCAGCGCGATGACGTCGTCGAGGGCATCGAGGGCCTTGAGGTAGGCCTGCAGGATGTGCGCCCGCTCCTCGGCCTTGCGCAACCGGAAACGGGTGCGCCGCACGATGATCTCGAGCTGGTGGGCGATGTAGTAGGTGACGAACTGGTCCAGCTTGAGGGTGTGCGGCACCCCGTCGACGATCGCCAGCATGTTGGCGCCGAACGTGGTCTGCAGCTGGGTGTGCTTGTAGAGGTTGTTGAGGACCACCTTGGCGATCGCGTCGCGCTTGAGGGTGATGACCAGGCGGCGGCCGATCCGGTCGGAGGACTCGTCGCTGATGTCGGCGATGCCACCGAGGCGGCCGTCCTTGACCAGCTGGGCGATGTTCTCGGCGAGGTTGTCCGGGTTGACTTGGTACGGCAGCTCGGTGACCACCAGGATCGTACGGCCGCGGGAGTCCTCCTCGACCGTGATGACAGCCCGCATCCGGATCGAGCCGCGGCCCGTGCGGTAGGCGTCCTCGATGCCGTCGCGACCGACGATCAGACCGTGCGTCGGGAAGTCCGGTCCCTTGATCCGCTCGAGCAGGGCTTCGAGCAGCTCCTCGCTCGACGCCTCCGGGTGCTCGAGGGCCCAGATCACACCGGAGGCGACCTCGCGCAGGTTGTGCGGCGGGATGTTGGTGGCCATGCCGACCGCGATGCCAGAGCCGCCGTTGACCAGCAGGTTGGGGATCCGGCTCGGCAGGATGGTCGGCTCGACCGTGTTGTTGGCGTAGTTGGGGACGAAGTCGACCGTCTCCTGGTCGATGTCGCGCAACATCTCCATCGCCAGCGGTGCCATCCGGCACTCGGTGTAGCGGTAGGCGGCCGCCGGGTCGTTGCCCGGCGAGCCGAAGTTGCCCTGCGGGTCGACCAGCGGATAGCGCAGCGACCACGGCTGGGCCAGCCGTACCAGGGCGTCATAGATCGAGGAGTCACCGTGCGGGTGGTAGTTGCCCATGACGTCGCCGACGACCCGGCCGCACTTGACGAAGTTGCGGTCCGGCCGGAATCCCGAGTCGTACATGCCGTAGAGCACCCGGCGGTGCACCGGCTTGAGGCCGTCCCGCACGTCGGGCAGCGCGCGGGTGACGATGACCGACATCGCGTAGTCGAGGAAGCTGCGCGACATCTCGACCTCGATGCCGACCGGCTCGATCCGGTCGTGCGTCGGGGGCGGCGGCGGCAGGGTGCTGTCGGTCACGCTGATCCTCTTTCAGGAAAGGGCAAGGAGTGCAGGGCAAGACGGGCGCTGAAAATGCGCTAGATGTCGAGGAAGCGCACGTCTCTGGCGTTGCGGGTGATGAACGACCGGCGGGCCTCGACGTCCTCGCCCATCAGGACACTGAACAGCTCGTCCGCGGTGGCCGCGTCGTCGAGGGTGACCTGGAGCAGGACCCGGTGGGCCGGGTCCATCGTGGTGTCCCAGAGCTCCTTGGAGTTCATCTCGCCGAGACCCTTGTAGCGGGCGATGGCATCCTCCTTGGGCAGCCGCTTGCCCGCGGCGTGCCCCGCCTCGACCAGGCCGTCGCGCTCGCGCTCGGTGTAGGCGTACTCCGGGTCGGCCCGCTGCCACTTGATCTTGTACAGCGGCGGTTGGGCGATGTAGACGTGGCCGGCCTCGATCAGCTGGCGCATGAACCGGAACAGCAAGGTGAGCAGGAGGGTCCGGATGTGCTGGCCGTCGACGTCGGCATCGGCCATCAGCACGATCTTGTGGTAGCGCAGCTTCTCGAGGTCGAACTCGTCTTGGATGCCGGTGCCGAGGGCGGTGATCAGAGCCTGCACCTCGGTGTTCTTGAGCACCCGGTCTATGCGGGCCTTCTCGACGTTGATGATCTTGCCGCGGATCGGCAGGATCGCCTGGAACATCGAGTCGCGGCAGGACTTGGCCGAGCCTCCGGCGCTGTCGCCCTCCACGATGTAGAGCTCGCTCGCCACCGGGTCGGTCGACCGGCAGTCGGCCAGCTTGCCTGGCAGTGACCCGACGTCGAGCAGTCCCTTGCGGCGGGTCAAATCCCTGGCCTGGCGGGCGGCCAGCCGGGCACGGGCCGCCTGGGTGGCCTTGTTGATGATGTCGCGGCCCTCGGCGGGGTTGCGGTCGAACCAGTCGCGAAGCCTGTCGTTGCAGGCCTTTTGGACGAAGCTCTTCACCTCGGTGTTGCCCAGCTTGGTCTTGGTCTGACCCTCGAACTGCGGGTCGGAGATCTTGACGGAGACGATCGCGGCCAGACCCTCGCGGACGTCGTCGCCGGTGAGGTTGTCGTCCTTCTCCTTGAGGAAACCCTTGTCCCGCGCCCACTTGTTGACCACATAGGTCAGCGCTGCACGGAAGCCTTCCTCGTGGGTGCCGCCCTCGTGGGTGTTGATGGTGTTGGCGAAGGTGTAGACCGACTCGGAGTAGGTCTCGTTCCACTGCATCGCGACGTCGACCTCGAGGCCGGTGGTCTTCTCCTCGAAGGCGATGACCGAGGCATGGATCGGCGTCTTGGGCGCATTGAGGTAGCGCACGAAGTCGGAGATGCCGCCCTCGTAGAAGTAGACGACCTCCTTGGGCTGCTCAGAGCTCGAGTCGACTCTCTCGTCGCGCAAGGTGATGGACAGACCGCGGTTGAGGAAGGCCATCTCCTGCATGCGGCGGGTCAGCGTCTCGAAGGAGTAGGCGGTCGACTCGAAGACGGTCGGGTCGGCCCAGAACGTGATGGTGGTGCCGGTCTCGGTGGTCGGCTCACCCTTGACCAGCGGAGCGACGGCGGCACCGGCCGGCTTGGCCGTGCCCACGAAGCTCTGGGTCCAGGTGAAGCCGTCGCGACGGATCACCGCGTCGAGCCGGCTGGACAAGGCGTTCACCACGGAGATGCCCACGCCGTGCAGCCCACCCGACACGGCGTAGCTCTGGCTGTCGAACTTGCCGCCGGCATGCAGGGTGGTCAGCACCAGCTCGAGGGCCGGCATCTTCTGGCCCTCGGCGGTGTCGATCGGGATGCCGCGACCGTTGTCAATGACCCGTACGCCGCCGTCGGCGAGCAGGGTGACCTCGATCATGTCGGCGTAGCCGGCGAGCGCCTCGTCGACGGAGTTGTCGACCACCTCGTAGACCAGGTGGTGCAGGCCGCGCTCGCCTGTCGAGCCGATATACATGCCTGGTCGCTTGCGCACTGCCTCGAGTCCTTCGAGGACGGTGATCGATCCGGCGTCGTACGTCACGGGCTAGGTCCTTCACTGGAGCAGTCCGGGCACGCGTCGCTCCTGCCCCGGAACAACCGGCGCGAGCGGCAACGGGCGCACAAGTCGGGCCAGGCGCTCCCACCTGGCTCCGACGTCTGTCTTGTTGCTTCCAGTCTACCGTCCCGGCGCCGTTCGAAGCGGCATTGCTGCCTCCTGTGGACGACGGAGCCGCCCGAGGGCCCCAGGGGTCATGTCCCCCCACCAGACGTACACGGTCCCGAGGCTTCACGGCCCTCTCCGCACCACCACCAACCCCGCCAACAACCCCCCTGCAGTACTGCAGCTCGCGCGTCGGAGCGCCCGCCTTGCAGTACTGCAACGTGAGGGTTGGGGTCAGCCGTAGGTGTCGCGTGGACCTCGCCCGGCCACCCGGCGCGGGCCGTGCCGCCAGGCCGGACCGGTGGGACCGTGCACCCGGATCGCGGTTACCACGCCCTTGCCGAGCTGCTCGTCGACCCGTGCGATCAGTGTCGGGGCCAGCAGCCGCAGCTGGGTCGCCCACGAGGTGGACTCGGCCGCCAGCACCAGCTCGCCGTCGTTGACGGCCTCGGGACGGCAGTGTGCGGCGATCGCCTCGCCGACGATCTGCTCCCAGCAGGCGAGCACGGTCGCGACCTGGGTCGTCTGCTCCCAGCCCCTGCCCTCGACCAGGTCGCGGATGGTCGCGCCGACCGCCTGGGGGTCTCGCTCATCCGGGCCGGCCCCGGTCCAGCCTGCGCCCCGGGCCCGGTCACCGGCGATGCGGCGGCGATGCGCTGCTCCCGCCTTGCCGTTGGCGGTGATGGCCGACTTGCCAGACTTGGCTCTGGCCAAGGCTTCTCGAGCCAGCTCGGCTCCGCGACGGGGAGCTTGGCCCTCGGGGCTATCGGACACGGATCACCTCGCCGGCCATCACGTCGAACCGCGCGCCGGCGAGCGACTCCGGCACGTCGCCCGGCACTGCTGCCGTCACCAGCACCTGGTCGGCGGCCCCGACGAGCTCGGCCAGCCGCTCGCGGCGCCGGCTGTCCAGCTCGGCGAACACGTCGTCGAGCACCAGCACCGGGTCGCCGCCGCCGGCCACGCCGTCACCGTCCTCGCGCAGCAGGTCGTACGAGGCCAGGCGCAGCGCCAGCGCGTACGACCAGCACTCGCCGTGGCTGGCGTAGCCCTTGGCCGGCAGCTCGCCCAGCGCCAGCGTGAGGTCGTCGCGGTGCGGGCCGACCAGGCTGACCCCCCGCTCGAGCTCGGCCGGCCGCATGCGGGACAGCTCCGAGAGCAGAGCGGCGGCGAGCAGGTCGCGGTCGACGACGAGGGGCACGTCCGGCCCGAGTGAGCAGCGGTAGTCGATCATCGCGGGGCCGCCCGAGTCGGCGATGGCGTCATAGGACTTGTCGACCCGGGGCCGCAGCGCCTCGACCAGCTCGATCCGGCCGGCGAGCAGCTCGGCGCCGGCCCTGGACAGGTGGGCGTCCCAGACATCGAGGGTGGCCAGGTCGCCGCCCCCGCGACGCGCGTTGTAGGAGGACTTCAGCAGGGCGTTGCGCTGCTTGAGCACCCGGTCGTAGTCGGCTCGGACGCCGGCGAAGCGCGGGGTGCGGGCGACCAGCAGGTCGTCGAGGAACCGCCGCCGCTCGGCCGGGTCGCCCTTGACCAGCGCGAGGTCCTCGGGGGCGAACAGCACCGTACGGAGCAGGCCGAGCACCTCGCGCGGGCGGGGTACGGGTGCCCGGTTGACCCGCGCGCGGTTCGCCTTGCCCGGGTTGACCTCGAGCTCGACCAGGGTCTGCCGGCCGTCACGGGACACCGCGGCCCTGATGACCGCCCGCTCGGCCCCGAGCCGGACCAGGGGCGCGTCGGTCGCCACCCGGTGCGAGCCCAGGGTGGCGACATAGCCCAGTGCCTCGACCAGGTTGGTCTTGCCCTGACCGTTCGGGCCCACCAGGGCCGTCACCCCCGGCTCGAGGGCAAGCTCAGCCTGCGGATAGGACCGGAAGTCGGTCAGCGACAGATGGGCGACGTACAACGACCCGGCCCGATCAGGAGACGGGGGGAGGCGACACGTCGGCGCCGGGGGCGTCGGCGCCCTTCTCGACCGATCCGGCAGCCGCGGTGATGGCGTGGCCGCCGAACTGGTTGCGCAGCGCTGCGATCATCTTCATCGCCGGCGAGTCCTCCTGCCGGCTGGAGAACCGGGCGAACAGCGACGCGGTGATGACCGGAAGCGGCACGGCGTGCTCGATGGCCGCCTCGACGGTCCAGCGACCTTCGCCGCTGTCCTCGGCGTAGCCGCGGAGCTTGTCCAGGTGCTCGTCCTCCTCGATCGCCCGCACCAGGAGGTCGAGCAGCCAGGAACGGATGACGGTGCCCTCGCGCCAGGAACGGAAAGCGCCGCGCACGTCCGTCACCAGACCGGCTGTCTCGAGCAGCTCCCAACCTTCGGCGTAGGCCTGCATCATGCCGTACTCGATGCCGTTGTGGACCATCTTGGCGAAGTGACCGGCGCCGACCTTGCCGGCGTGCACGAAGCCGAACTCGCCCGGAGGTTTGAGCGTGTCGAAGATCGGCTGCAGCCGGGCGACGTCCTCGTCCCTGCCGCCGCACATCAGCGCGTAGCCCTCGGTGAGACCCCAGACACCGCCGGAGACGCCGCAGTCGATGAAGCCGATGTTGTGCTCGGCCAGCTGCTCGGAGTGGGCGATGTCGTCGGTCCACTTGGAGTTGCCGCCGTCGATGACGATGTCGCCCTCGGCCAGCACGTCGCCGAGCGCGGTGATCGTCTCATCGGTGGGCTTGCCGGCCGGGACCATCACCCAGACCGCGCGCGGGGCGGGGAGCGCCTCGACCAGGGCCTGCAGGCTGTCCACGTCGCGGGCACTCGACGACCGGTCGTAGCCGACGACAGTGTGGCCACCGCGGCGGAGCCGCTCCGCCATGTTGCCGCCCATGCGGCCGAGGCCGATGATCCCGATCTCCACGGTGTCCTCCCGATGCGTGCAGCGGCGATGGTGCGGTGCTGCTCACCCTAGGTCAGCCGGACAGGCGCACCGGCATCAGGAGGTAGCTGTACTCGCCGGCACCCGGCTCGCCCGAGCGCTTGCCGGTGAGCACCGCCGGCTTGCTCGGGGTGGTGAAGGACACCACCGCCGTGTCGGAGTCGATCGCGCCGAGACCGTCGAGCAGGTAGGCCGGGTTGAACGCGATCGTCATCGCCTCGCCCTCGTACGAGCAGTCGAGACCTTCGGAAGCCTGGGCATCCTCGCCACCGCCCGCCTCGAGCACCAGCCCGTCGGCCGAGAAGCCGAGCCGGACGGACGAGTTGCGTGGCGCGACGAGCGACACCCGGCGGACGGCCTCGACGAACGCCGCTGTCGGCAGCTCGGCGACGGCTGCGTGCTGGCTGGGGAACAACGAGCGGTACTTGGGGAACTCGCCCTCGAGCAGCCGGGTCGTGGTCCGCCGGCCGGCACCCTCGAAACCGACCATGCCCTCGCCGGAGCCGCCGGTCGCAAGAGCGATGGTGATCTCAGCTCCGGAAGCGAGGGACTTTGCCGTGTCAGCAAGGGTTTTCGCCGGCACGAGAGCGGTGGCGCTCAGCCCGTCAGCGCCCGGCTGCCAGGTCAGCTCGCGTACGGCCAGCCGATAGCGGTCGGTCGCGGCCAGAGTCAGCCGGTCGCCCTCGATCTCCACGCGGACCCCGGTGAGCACCGGCAGCGTGTCGTCCCGGCCGGCCGCGACGGCCACCTGGGCGACGGCCGTGGCGAAGGCGTCCGAGCCGATCAGACCGGACGCTGCCGGCATGTCGGGCAGGGTGGGGTAGTCGTCGACCGGCAACGTCGGCAGGGTGAACCGCGCGGTGCCGCAGGTGACGACCATCCGCGCGCCCTCGGTCGCGATGTCGACCGGCTGGGCGGGCAGGCTGCGGGTGATCTCGGCGAGCAGCCGGCCGGAGACCAGCGTGCGACCACCCTCGGACGCCGCGATGTCGACCGACACCGCGGCGGAGACCTCGTAGTCGAAGCTCGACAGAGCCAGCGTCTGCCCGCCGTCGACATCGACCTCGAGGAGCAGGCCGGCCAGGACGGGGACCGGCGGCCGTACCGGCAAGGTGCGAGCAGTCCACGCGACGGCATCGGCCAGGACGTCACGCTCAACCCGGAACTTCACCAGGAACCACCCTTCAGCGCAGCCGGGGACCGGTCGAGGGACCGGGCAGGGCTCTCGGTAGTGGAGAGATAGTCAGAGAAAAAGAAATGAACAGCAGCAGTACTAGGTCCCGTGGACACTGTGGACGACGGGCGTTCTGCCTGGTCAACCGGGGTGCCGCCATGCACAACCGGCAGGGGACGGACCGGGGACGACGCCGGCTGCCCGGGGACAACCACGACCACCCCGCCGGCTGCCCACACGTTGTCGACAGCCGTGCGCGATTTGTCCACACCGTTGTCCCCAGGCTGTGCACTGCCAGCACGTACAGTGATCGCAATTGCACTATCTGTGATAACCGCAGGTGACGGCAGGGTCTGGCGCACGGTCACTGCTGCCGTGCCTGGGACTTGATCCGGTTGGTCAGCTCGGTGACCTGGTTGTAGATCGACCGCCGCTCCGCCATGAGCGATCGGATCTTGCGGTCCGCATGCATGACCGTGGTGTGGTCCCGGCCGCCGAACGCCTGACCGATCTTGGGTAGCGACAGGTCGGTGAGCTCGCGGCAGAGGTACATCGCAATCTGCCGCGCGGTCACGAGCATCCGGCTCCTGGACGAGCCGCACAGGTCGTCCAGGGACAGCCCGAAGTAGGCGGCGGTCGCCGCCATGATCACGCCGACGGTGATCTCGGGTGAGGTGGCGTCAGGCAGCAGGTCCTTGAGCACGATCTCGGCCAGCGCCAGGTCGACGGGCTGCCGGTTGAGGCTGGCGAAGGCGGTCACCCGGATCAGTGCGCCCTCGAGCTCCCGGATGTTGGTCGCGATCTTGCTGGCGATGTACTCGAGCACCTCGGGCGGGGCGGCCATCCGCTCCTGGGCGGCCTTCTTGCGCAGGATGGCGATCCGGGTCTCGAGG
>JAWWOO010000023.1:0-22488 GCA_033851545.1 Frankiales bacterium
TCCCGCCGGTGGTGTCGGTGCTGCTGTGGAAGTTCTTCTACGACGCCAGCAGCACCGGCGTCTTCAACACGGTCGCCGGCTGGGTGGGTCTCGGCCCCTATCCCTGGCTGCAGTCGGCGAGCAGTGCAATGCCCTCCCTGGTGCTCGAGGCGACCTGGGCGGCGGCCGGCGGCACCGTGATCATCTATCTCGCCGCCCTGACCGGTGTGGCTCCGGAGCTCTACGACGCAGCCGAAGTCGACGGTGCGTCGATCTGGGGCAAGATCTGGCACGTCACGATGCCCCAGCTGCGCGGTGTCATGCTGATCACCTTGATCCTGCAGCTCATCGGCACCGCGCAGGTGTTCGTCGAGCCCTACCTGTTCACCGGCGGCGGCCCCAACAACGCCACCCTCACCCTGTTGCTGATGATCTACAACTACGCGTTCGGCAGCAGTCTCAGTGGCGACTTCGGTGCGGCCACGGCGTTGAGCGTGCTGCTGGCCGTCGGTCTCGGCCTGTTCTCCGCGCTCTACTTCCGGCTGACCCGCTCGTGGAGCACGTCATGACGATCACCGGGGCCAATATCGCCGCGGACCGCCACGTGGAGCCGGCAGCCATCCCGCGGTCGGGGGCGGCCCGGCTCCGCCGCAACACGTCCGCAGACAGCACCGACAGGGGGATCGTCTCGGCCAAGGAGCGTCGCCGCAAGGCCATCCGGCGGACGTTGTTCAGCGCTCACGGGCTGATGCTGGTCGGCCTGCTCATCGTCGGCCTGGGACCGCTGCTGTGGCTGGCCAAGGCGTCGGTCACGTCGACCCAGGACACCCTGCGCTACCCGATGCAGCTGTGGCCGCACGGGATCAAGTGGGACAACCTGTCCACTGCCTGGAACGAGCAGCACCTGAGTCTCTACTTCGACAACACGCTGTTCGTCGCCGCTGGTTCGTGGGCCAGCCAGATCATCGTGGCCACGACCGGCGGCTACGCCCTGTCGGTGCTCCGCCCGAGGTACGGCAAGTTCATTACGGCGCTCGTTCTCGGCACCCTCCTCGTCCCCACCATCGTCCTGCTGGTCCCGCTTTACCTGACCATCCTCAACGTGCCCGGCCTGCACATCTCGCTGATCAACTCGTTCTGGGCGGTGTGGCTCCCGGCCGGGGCCAACCCGTTCAACGTCATGCTGGTGAAGCGGTTCTTCGACAACCTGCCCCCCGAGATCTTCGAGGCGGCGCGGGTGGACGGCGCAGGCCCGTACCGCGTCTTCTGGTCCATCGTCCTTCCGATGTCACGCCCCATCCTCGGCGTGGTCTCGGTCTTCGCGGTCATCACCGCGTGGAAGGACTTTCTCTGGCCGCTGCTCGTGCTGTCCGACCCCAACAAGCAGCCCCTGTCGGTGCGGCTCCCCACCATCAACGACCAGATCGACCTGGGCACCATGCTGGCGGCGCTGTTCATCTCCACCATCATCCCGATCGTGCTCTTCCTCGGTTTCCAACGGCTCTTCCTGCGCGGCGCCGGCCTCGGCGGCGCGGTCAAGGGCTGACCCACCCGACCCTCCACCCCTAGCAGTCCCTGGAAAGGCCCACTCTCATGAAGAGTCGATGCCGCACGCCCATCGTCAGGACGGTCGCCGTCGCGGCCGCGCTGCTGACTGCCGTCGGTACCAGCGCTGTCGGAACATCTGCTGCTGCCGCAGGTTGGAGCTCCGCCACGATTTCGACCGTCGCAGCGCTGCCGCCGTTCGCGACGGCCGGCCTGGGGGCTGCCCTGCCGTTCACGGAGTACGAGGCCGAGAACGCCGTGTCCACCGGCACACCGGTGCTCTCGGACCATACCTACACGACCATCGCAGCCGAGGCCTCCGGTCGGCGCGCGGTCAAACTGACGCACACCGGGCAGTACGTGCAGTTCACCCTGGCGAAGTCGGCCAACGCGGTGGACGTGCGCTACTCGGTGCCGGACACGGCCGACGGAGCCGGCGCTGACTACAGCCTCGGCGTCTACTCGGGCAGCACCCGGGTCGCCTCTCTCGCCACGACGTCGAAGTTCAGCTGGTACTACGGCAACTACCCGTTCACCAACATCCCCTCCGAGCTGACGCCGCACCACTTCTTCGACGAGGCACGGGTGCAGCTCGGCAAGACCTACCCGGCCGGCTCGACGCTGCGGCTGCAGGTCGGCGCCGGTGACGTGTCTCCCTGGTACGTCATCGATCTCGCCGACTTCGAGCAGGTTCCCGTCGCCCGTACACAGCCTGCGGGGTCGTTGTCGGTCGTGTCCTACGGCGCCGACCCGACCGGCGGCGCCGACTCCTCAGCCGCCTTCGACGCTGGCGTCGCTGCCGCCTCGGCTGCAGGTAAGACGCTGTGGATCCCGGCCGGCACCTTCACGATCAGCCGGCAGATCACCTTGGACAAGGTGACCGTGCAAGGCGCCGGGCAGTGGTGGACCACGGTGACCGGGAACAGCGCCGGCTTCAACAGCAAGAGCGCAGCAGACGGCGGCAGCTCGGCCGTGCACCTGTCCGGCCTGCGGATCCTGGGCACCGTCATGGTGCGCAACGACAGTGACCCGGTCCAGGGGGTGGGCGGCACGTTCAACGACTCCACCATCTCCGACCTGTGGATCCAACACTCGAAGGTCGGCGTGTGGCTCGATGGGCCCTCGCACAACCTCACCATCAGCGGCCTGCGCATCCTCGACCAGGCCGCCGACGGCATCAACTTCCACAACGGCGTCACCGACTCGGTCGTGGAGAACAGCTTTCTGCGCAACACCGGTGACGACGGCCTGGCGATGTGGTCGGACAAGGGCGGCGACTCCCGCGACTCGTTCCGGCACAACACCGTGATCAGCCCCATCCTGGCCAACAACATCGCCGTCTACGGCGGCACCGACAACTCGATCGTCGGCAACGTGGTCGCCGACACGGTCACGCAGGGCGGCGGCATCCACGTCGGCAACCGGTTCGGCTCGCTGCCACTGGCCGGGACGACCACGATCGCGCACAACACCGCCGTACGGGCAGGTGTTCTGGACCAGTTCTGGCACACCGGACTCGGCGCGCTGTGGTTCTGGGCCGCGGATGCGCCGATGACCGGCCAGATCAACGTCTCGGACGTCAACCTGGTCGACAGCTCGTACGAGGGAGTGCAGTTCCACGGCTCGTCCATCACCAACGTCGCGCTCGACCGCGTCAACATCGCCGGAGCCGGCACCTACGCCGTCCAGCTGGAATCTGCTGGCAGTGCGGCGTTCTCCCACGTCGTGGCGGTGGGGACCCGCGGCCAGACCTACGACTGCGCCAGCGGCTTCGCCATCACCCAGGGGCACGGGAACTTCGGTTGGCAGCACCGTCAGTGCAGCACGCTGCCGACCGGTCCGCTGACGCTCAGCCCCTCCACCCTCGATTTCGGTCACGTCACCGCGGGCAGCACCAGTGACCCGCAGACCGTCACGGTCACCAACCCGACGTCCCACGCGGAGACGATCCGTTCAGTCGTTGCCGCCGGCCAGTGGACCGCCAGCAGCAGCTGTGGGGCATCGCTGGCGCCGCACACCTCCTGCACTGCGGTCGTCAGCTTTGCCCCCACCAATGCCGGCGCCCACACAGGGACGTTGACGGTGTCCGGCACCGGCAGCGCCACCCAGCAGCTGGTTCTGCTCAGTGGCGACGGTCTCTCGGCGAAGGGTGACTTCGCCGAGGGCCGGCCGGTCACCGCCTCGGTCACGGGCTACGGAGACGCCAAGAACCTGACCGACGGCAACCTCGACTCGATCTGGGAGGGCGGGGAGAACAACGGCTTCCCGGCCAGCGTGACCGTCGACACGCAGAACACCGAGAGCATCGCCCGCGCCGTCCTCCAGCTGCCGGACAACCCGGGCTGGGGCATCCGTACCGAGGGCATCAGCGTCGAGGGAAGCCTTGACGGTACGACGTTCTCGCCGATCCTGGCCTCCCGGCCGGTGACGTTCGACGCGGTCAACGCGCACAACACCGCGACCTTGACCTTCCCGGCCACCTCCGTCCGCTACGTCCGGTTTACCATCTCGAGCAACACCGGGTGGACCGCCGCCCAACTGGCAGAGGTGCACCTGTACGCCTTCGGCCAGGGCCCGTCCGCCAACGGCGACTTCGCCCAGGGCAAGCCGGCGACGGCCAACGAGACGGGCTACGGCGACGCCGCCAACCTGACCGACAGCAACCGCGACACCACCTGGGAGGGGACGGCCAACGTCTACCCGGCGACCGTCACGATCGACACCCAGGCGACGCAGGCTGTCGGCCGGGTCGTGCTGCAGCTGCCCTCCTGCGGCTGCTGGGGTGTCCGCACACAGAACGTGGAGGTCGACGGCAGCACCGACGGCTCCACCTGGTCGACGCTGTCCTCAGCTCGTGACGTGACGTTCGACGGGCCCGGGGCCGACAACTCCGGCCAGGTGACGTTCCCGTCCGCTCCGGTCCGCTACATCCGCGTCGTCATCACCAGCAACAGCGGCTCGGCGGCCGCCCAGCTGGCTGAGGTGCACGTGTACGCGGCCAGCGACAACCTCGCGCTGGGCAACCCGGTCTCGGCGACCGGCACCCGGTACGGGAGTGCCGGCCAGCTCACCGACGGCAGCGTCGAGACCCTGTGGGAGGGACCGACCGGTGTCTACCCGACGAGCGTCGCGGTCGACCTGCAGTCGTCGTACAGCGTGGGCCGGGCGGTGCTCCAGCTGCCCTCGTGCGCCTGCTGGGGGACCCGTACGGAGACCGCGGGCCTCGAGGCGAGCACCGACGGCACGACATGGTCGACCTTGGCCAGCGGGCCCGTGGTGTTCGACGCGGCCAACGCCCACAACACGGCCACCCTCACCTTCGCGCCGCAGCCGGCGCGCTGGGTGCGGGTGACGTTCCACGACAACAGCGGCTCCGACGCCGCCCAGCTCTCCGAGCTGCAGCTCTACGCCAGCTGATCTCCCGCGGGGCCGGTCGACCACCTGCTCGCGCGCCGGCCCCGCGGTGCACCGCCCTCGCTCAGCCCTGTCATGCCTCAGCAGTCCCGTGCCCCGAAGGAGTGGTCATGTACGGATCGCAACCCGCGTTACGCGTCTCAAGCCGATCACAGCTCCGCGTAGTCCTCGCAGGAGTCTCCGTCGTCCTGCTGGTCGTCGGTCTCGTCCGCCTCTCGTCGTCCGTGGCTCGCGCGGCCGGCACGACCCTCGAGGCCGAGTCGGCGGCGCTGTCGGGCGGGGCGGTCGTCCAGACCGACCACGCCGGCTACACCGGCACCGGCTTCGTCGGCGGCTACATCGACAGCAACAAGGGCAATGCCGCCACCACGTTCACGGTGAGCTCTACCTACGCGGGGGCGGGGACGGGGGTCCTCCGGTACGCCAATGGGACCGGGTCCGCACGGACCCTCAGCGTCTACGTCAACGGCACCAAGGCAGCCCAGATCTCCCTTGCGGCGACGGCGAACTGGGACACCTGGGGCACCCAGACCCAGGGCGTCACGGTCAGGGCCGGCAGCAACACGATCGCGTACAAGTTCGACACCACCGACACCGGCAACGTCAACCTCGACAACGTCACCTGGACCGCGCCGAGCGCCCCCGCTGCCGGGCAGTTCGAGGCTGAGGCCGCCGCGCTGGCCGGGGGAGCGGCGGTTGCGACTGACCACACCGGCTACACGGGCACTGGGTTCGTCGGTGGCTACATCGACGCCAACAAGGGCAATGCCTCGACGACCTTCACGGTCAGCTCGTCGATCGCCGGCAACGCGCCCCTGACCTTGCGCTACAGCAACGGCAGCGGTGCAACGCAGACCGTGAGCCTCTACGTCAACGGCACCAAGGCGACCCAGCTCACCCTGCCGACGACCGCCGACTGGAACACCTGGACCACCGTTGCGCAGTCGGTCAGCCTGAACGCCGGCAGCAACACGATCGCGATCAAGTTCGACACCACCGACACCGGCAACGTCAACCTCGACAATATCGTGATGGGAGCGACGGTTGCGCCTCCGCCGCCGCCCACCGGCGCGCTGTACGAGGCCGAGTCGGCGTTCTCCTCCGGCGGAGCGGCCAGCGCCTCATCGCTGTCCGGCGCCTCGGGGGGCTCGTACGTCGCCGGCTTCGGCGGCACCGGCGCCCGCACGATCTTCACCGTCGACAGCGCGTCCGCAGCGGCCTCGTCGGTCGTCCTGCGCTACTCGGCAACCGCTGCCTCGACCGTTCACGTCTACGTCAACGGACTGGTCGTGCACCAGGTTTCCTTGGCCAGCACCGGTTCTGGCTCGACGTGGGCGACCGCGAACGACTCGTTGACGCTGCGGTCAGGCGTGAACACCGTGACCTACAAGGTCGACAGCGGTGACAGCGCAGGCGGCCTGGCGGTCGACTACGTCAACCTGCCGAACGGACCTTCGCTCAACACCCGCGGCGCAACGCTGCCATACGAGGAGCAGGAGGCGGAGAACGGCACCACGAACGGCACGGTCCTCGGGCCGGACCGCTCGTTCAGCACCCAGGCGTCAGAGGCGTCTGGCCGCAAGGCGGTGAAGCTGTCTGCCAACGGTCAGTACGTGCAGTTCACGCTTGCCCACGCGGCGAACTCGATCGACGTGAGGTTCTCGATCCCCGACACCGCGAACGGCTCGAACTACAGCCCCACTCTCGGCCTTTACGTCAACGGCACCCGGTCGCAGAGCCTGACCCTGACCAACCGCTACAGCTGGGAGTACGGCGCCTACCCGTACAACAACGATCCGACCACTGCGACCTCGACCCTGCCGGCCCGGCACTTCTGGGACGAGGTGCACGTGTCGACCGCAGGGCTACCGGCCGGCACGGTGGTCAAGCTGCAGAAGGACTCGGGCGACACCGCGTCCTACTACGCCATCGACCTCGTTGACTTCGAGCAGGTCGACGCGGCCTACCCGATGCCGACCGGCTACCTCACCATTACGTCCTACGGCGCAACGGCGAACGACGGCACCGACGACACGACGGCGATTCAGAACGCCGTCAACGCCGCGGAGTCGCAGGGCAAGGGCTTGTGGATCCCTGCGGGCCAGTTCGAGATCAGCAACCACGTCAACCTGGTCGGCGTGACCGTGAGGGGCGCAGGCCCGTGGTACTCGATCCTGCACGGCGCCTCGAGCTGCCTCGGGGGTCTGTTCGCCACGGGGTCGAACGTGCAGGTCTTCGACCTGGCGATCCTCGGCGGCAACGTCCTGCGCAACGACGGCACCTGTCAGGCCGGGCTCGAAGGCAACTTCGGCACCGGCAGCATGGTGCAGAACGTCTGGATCGAGCACACGAAGGTCGGCATGTGGCCGGACACCGGGACCAACGGGTTGTACGTCGGCGAGGTGCGGATCCGCGGCACGTTCGCCGACGGCATCAACATCCACGGTGGTGCGCAGAACGTGCTGTTCACCCAGTCGAACGTCCGTGGCACCGGTGACGACGCCATGGCGATGGACTCCGAGAACGGCACCGACGCCTACGACTCGTTGACCTACGACACCGCCCAGGCGCCGTGGCTGGCCAGCAACGCCGCGGTCTATGGCGGCGGCAACATGCGGATCGAGAACAACCTGCTCACCGACACGGTGACGTCGGGTGGCGGCGTCAACGTCAGCACCGCGTTCGGCAACCCGTTCAACGGGCCGGTCTGGGTGCAGCACAACACGTTGCTCCGCACCGGCAGCCATGAGCAGAACCTGAACAGCAACTACGGCGGGGTCTGGATCTTCGCCAAGAACTCCAACATCACCACGCCGGTGACCGTCAACGACAACCTGATCCAGGACAGCACCTACTCGGGCATCGTCCTGGACTACAACATGACGATCAGCGGCATCGTGTTCAGCAACGACCAGATCGTCACCACTGGCCTGTACGGCATCGAGATCATCTCGGCCGGGTCGGGGACGTTCAGCAATGTCACGGTGACCGGCGCCCCCTCCGGGGGTCTGTCCCTCACCGGCGGGTTCGTGATCACCCGCGGGTCGGGTAACAGCGGCTGGTAGCCAGTACCTGGTGAGAGGCCGGTGGTGGGCCAGTTCCCGCCATCGGCCTTTCGCGAGACTCGACTCGACGCGAGAGGCAGTGCTGTGACCGACTGGTGGCGCGATGCGGTGATCTACCAGGTATACCTGCGTAGCTTTGCCGACAGCAACGGCGACGGCATCGGTGACATCGGCGGTCTCCGCGCCCGGCTCCCGTACCTCGAGGCGCTCGGCATCGACGCGATCTGGGTGACGCCGTGGTATCCCTCACCGATGGCTGATGCTGGCTACGACGTGGCCGACTACCGCGACATCGACCCGCTGTTCGGCACTCTCGCCGAGGCCGAGGCGCTGATCGACGAGGCGCACGCCCGCGGCATCCGGCTGATCGTGGACCTCGTCCCCAACCATTGTTCGGCTGCCCACCCGTGGTTCCAGGCAGCACTGGCCGCCGACCCGGGTTCGGCCGAGCGCGAGCTTTTCTGGTTCCGGCCGGGCAAGGGCGCCGACGGCAGCGAGCCGCCCAACGACTGGCCTTCCTATTTCGGTGGATCGGCCTGGACTCGGCTGCCCGACGGCGACTGGTTCCTCCACCTGTTCGCCCCGGAACAACCGGACTTCAACTGGTCGAACCCCTTGGTACGCCGAGAGTTTGCGGACATCCTGCACTTCTGGCTCGACCGGGGCGTGGATGGCTTCCGGGTGGACGTCGCCCATGCGCTGGTCAAGGCTGACGGCCTGCCGGACGTGGGCCCGGACCCTGACCCGCTGGCGCTCCCGTACCAGGATGTGCCTGGGGTGCATGAGATCTACCGCGAGTGGCGGCAGATCGTCGATGCAGAGGACGGGCACCGGGTGCTGGTCGGCGAGGTGTGGTTGCCGTTGGGGCACCAGCTGTCGCCCTACCTCCGCCCGGACGAGATGCATAGTGCGTTCAACTTCGACTATCTGTGCAGCGCCTGGGATGCAGCACAGCTGCGCAGGGTCATCGACGCGACGATCGCCCAGCACGCGGAGGTGGGCGCGCCGGCGACCTGGGTGCTGTCCAACCACGACGTGACCCGTCAGGTGACCCGGATGGGCAGGGCCGAGACGTCCTACGACCCGGGCGACCGCAGGCACGGCTGGCCGACCGACCTCGAGCTGGGGCTGCGCCGGGCTCGGGCCGCAGCGCTGGTGACGATGGCGCTGCCCGGTGGCCTCTATCTCTACCAGGGCGAGGAGCTCGGCCTCGCCGACGTCGAGGACCTGCCGGACGCTGTACGGACCGACCCGTTCTTCCTCCGCTCCGGTGGGGCCAACATCGGTAGGGACGGCGTGCGGGTGCCCCTTCCCTGGTCCGGCGACCAGCCGCCGTTCGGTTTCGGCCCGAGCGGGACGACGACCTGGCTGCCGCAGCCCGAGTCCTGGAAGGACCTGACGGCCGAGGCGCAGGCCGTTGACCCGTCGTCCGTGCTGTCGCTCTACCGCTCGGCGTTGGCACTGCGCCGCGGGGTCAGTGGCGACCTGCGCTGGGTGGACACCCCGCCGGGAGTGCTCGCCTTCAGCCGCGATGACGGATTTGCCTGCTGGGCCAACACTTCCCAGGAGCGGGTACGGCTGCCGGCCGGGACCGTCCTGCTGTCCAGCTCGCCGGCCCCGGACGGCTGGCTCAATCCCGACGCGACGGTGTGGATCCACAGCTGACGACCAGTGACGGCTCGAGCAGCAGAGGCGGGCGCAACAACCCGGGGACCCCGGATCCGATGCTCGCCCGGCGTGTGATGTTCAGATCCGGGGACACCGTGACACATGCGCGTCTCGACCTCGAACCTCGCGGGCCAGGCCGAGCCTGCACCACCCGACACTCTCGCGGCGCGGTACCGCCGTGGCTCTGTCCTGACGCTGTGCCTGGTCCAGTTCGTCGATGTGCTGGGGGTCACGGCCCCGGTGACCACGCTGAGCCTTGGCTCTGATCGCTGCGGGTGACCTGGTGCTGGTTGCGGCGCCTCTTGGCGTGGCGCTGCCGCCGATCGGCCTCGGAGTCGCCCCGGCTCTCAGGCCGAGGAGGTGCGAGGCTGGCAGGATGACGGCATGACCGCTGCTGACCCCGTACCCCGTCCGAACTTCTCGCTGGTCGGCCGCATCGCCATGGTCACCGGCGCCAGTCGCGGCATCGGCCGTGACCTCGCCAGGGCCATGGCGGGTGCCGGGGCAACCGTGGCGGTGGCCGCCCGGTCCCTCGACGACGCGACAACGGTGGCCAAGCAGATCCACCACGAGGGCGGCCGGGCGCTGCCGATCGACATGGACCTGCGCAGCGCTGGCTCGATCGAGGATGCGGTCTCCGAGGTCGAGGCGGAGTACGGGCGGTTCGACATCCTGGTCAACAACGCCGGAGTCGGCACCAACCACGACGCCCTCGACGTCACCGAGGATGAGTGGGACGAGCTGATGGAGGTCAACCTGCGCGGGCTGTTCTTCGCCTGCCAGGCAGCGGGAAAGCGGATGGTGCCGGCGGGCTATGGTCGGATCGTCAACATCAGCTCACAGGCGGGGCAGGTCGGCATCGTCCGCCACGCCGCCTACTGCGCCAGCAAGGGCGGCGTCGACCAGCTGACCCGGGTGCTGGCGCTGGAATGGGCGGCGCACGGGGTCACGGTCAACGCCGTGGCACCGACCTTCATCCGTACTCCGGGAACTGCCGAGCGGCTGGACGATCCGGAGTTCCTGGCCGGCGTCCTGGCCCGGATCCCTGCCGGAAAGGTCGGCACCACAACGGATGTGGCCGGGGCGGTGATCTATCTCGCGTCCGAGGCCGCGGGCATGGTCAACGGCTCGGTGCTCACCGTGGACGGCGGCTGGACGGCGCAGTGACCTGGCCTCCTGGCACGCCTGGCGTCCTCGAGCTGCCCTCAGGCAGGACCATCCGCGGTCGCGGCCTGGGCCGGCGGCTGCCCGACGGGCGGCTGCCCGAGTTCGCCGTCTACCTGCTCGGGCACCAGCCGGACCCGGTGGACTGGCCGGCGCGCTGGGTGGTCTGGCCGGACTTCCGGCTGCCCAAGGACCGAGCCGACGCGCGGCAGGCGTTCCTCGAAGCGTGGCGCCGCGCAGAGACCGAACGCGTGGAGATCGCCTGCCACGGCGGACGGGGTCGCACGGGCACGGCGTTGGCCTGCATCGCCGTACTGGACGGCATCTCGGGCGCGGAGGCGGTCGCCTTCGTGAGGCAGGGCTATCACCCGAGGGCGGTCGAGACAGCCCGGCAGCGGGCCTACGTGCGGGACTTCCACTGAACCGTCAGCGGGGGAGCGGGCCCGCCGGTTCGAGCGCCGAGCTGTAGACCTGGTAGGTGTTCTTGCCGGAGGCCTTCGCCCCGTACAGGGCGAGGTCCGCCCTGCGGAGGTACTCCGCCTGGGAATGGCTGGTCTCATCGCTCAGCACGACGCCGATGCTGAGCCGGGCGGTGACGGTCCTCCCGTGAATCACGAAGCCGGTCTCCATCGCTGCGAGCAGCCGCAGCGCGACGGCGACCGGGTCGGAGTCCCGTTCCTCGAGCAGTACCGCGAACTCGTCCCCGCCGAAGCGGGCGACCGTGTCGGCGATCCGCAGGCAGCCGCGCACCCGCTCGGCCAGGAGCATGAGGAGCATGTCTCCGGCCGGGTGGCCGAGGGTGTCGTTCACCGTCTTGAAGTCGTCGAGGTCCACGAACAGCACAGCGAACGGGCGCAGGTCGCGCTGGTGCAGGTCGATGGCGTGCTCCAGCCGGTCGGCGAACAGAGCCCGGTTCGCCAGCCCGGTCAACGGATCGTGGAAGGCCTGGTGCCGGACCATCCGCACCAGCGCCTTGTTGTCCGCCAGGAGCAGCAGCTGGCGGACGAACACGAGAACGACGGTGACGGCACCGGCTGTCTCCGCGACCGCATCGACGCGTCCGGTCGCGATGCCGTTGCCGAAGAGCAGGCTGAGCGCAACAACGACCGGTACGTAGGGAAGGACGATCTCTCCCCATGTCTGCTGGCTGTTACCGGCCGAGCCGGCTGCTGCCGTCGAGCTGCTCGCCGTCGCTGCGGCGAGCCCCAGCACACCGAACGCGAGCACCCAGCCGGCGTCGAGTGCCTGCCACCGGCCGAAGGAGGGCAGGGTCCACAGGTAGGAGAAGGCGCTGTCGGAGATCGCCATCGCCACCATGCCCAACGCGAGCAGCCGCAGGGTCCTTCGGTGCTCGCGGGTTGCCTGACCCACGCTGAGCAGCGCTGCCGTGGCGAGCAGCACGTCGGCCGCGGGGTAGGCGACGGCAACGCCGGTCGCGAAGCCGCTACCCGATCGGGTGGACCACACCTGACCGAGAGCCGTCTCCCAGCTGACCACGACGAGGGCGCTGACCAGCACCAGGCCGTCGAGCATGCTGCGGTGCCGGTGCCTGCCGGACCGACCGGACAGCCGCCACAGCGCACCCACGGCCAATGGCGGAAAGGACAGGAAGCCGATGTCGGCGACGCCCGGCAACGGGGTGTCCAGCCCGCGGATGAGCTCGTACCAACACGTGACCAGCGCTCCGCAGGTCCACAGGGCCAGCCCGGCTCCCATGAGCGACCAGGCACCGGTCGGTCCGCCGCGGCCGCGTCTGGATGCCACGAAGCAGGAGACGGCTGCGACACCGGCTGCGACAGCCTCTGCACAGTCGTCGGCCCAGTTCGCCACTGCAGGGCCGTTGGGTTGCCACGCCAGGTAGCCGGCCAGGACCAGGGTGCCGATGACCAGAGCCATGCCGACAGCCCGGCCTGCCGGGCGATCGCCGACAGGTCCACGACCGCTCGGCGAGGACAAAGGCATGCCAGTGTTATCGACAGCAGTGGATGCTAGACGAGGTCTACGCCTGTATTGATGCGTAACTCTTACCTCAGACAGGTTGCGATCTGCTCCGTCAGTCGCGAGGAGCGGCACCCGTCGTGGCCCGTACGACCAGCTCCGGCTCGAAGAGCAGCTCGCGGGCGAGCTCAGGACCGTCCTCGATCTGGTGCATGAGCAGGCTGACGCAGGCCTTGCCCATCGACTCGATCGGCTGCCGGATCGTGGTGAGCGCCGGGTCGGTGCTGGTCATCAAGGGTGAGTCGTCGAAGCCGATGATCGAGAAGTCGGCGGGGACCCGCTTGCCGGCGCGTCGGGCGGCCTTGATGCCGCCCAGGGCGAGCAGGTCGCTGGCGAAGAGTGCTGCTGTCGCGCCGTTCTCGATCAGGCTCAGGGTGGCAGCTGCGCCGCCCTCGGGGGTGAACATGGTGTGCTCGATGAATCCGTCCAGCTCGAGGCCGGCGTCCTTGGCGAAGGTCAGGAAGGCCTGGCGCTTGCGGTCGGAGGGCAGGTGCCCGTCCGGGCCGAGGACCGTGCCGATCCGCTCGTGGCCAAGGGAACGCAGGTGCGTCATCGACAGCTGGACACCCTCGATGTCGTCACACGCGACCGACGGGAAGCCAAGGCCCTCGACCGTCGCGTTGACCATGACCACCGGCACGTTGCGTTCGCGCAGGATCTCGAAGTGCGCGTGCGGGTTGTCGACATCGCCCCTGGCGCCGCCGAAGAAGACCACCCCGGCCGCCTGTTGCTGGAGCAGCAGGTCGACGTAGGCCGGCTCGGACAGGCCGCCGGCAGCACCCGTACACAGCAGGGGGGCAAGGCCGCGCTGCACCAGGCCGGCGGCGACGACCTCGGCGAACATCGGGAAGATCGGGTTCTGCAGCTCGGGCAGCACCAGTCCGACCAGGCGCACCTTTTCACCGCGCAGCAGGGAAGGCCGCTCGTAGCCCAGCACGTCCAGGGCGGCGAGCACGGCAACCTTGGTGGACTCGGCCACCCCCGACTTGCCGTTGAGGACCCGGCTGACCGTCGACTCGCTGACTCCGGCCCGCGCTGCCACGTCGGCCATCCGTCGCGTCATGCGTCAATGCTACTGGTGGAAACGCTGCGTTGACTGCTGTTTATCCGACGGGTTTCTGCAAATTCGCGTCATCCAGTGCACCTGCTGCCAGCGCGATCAGCACGGCCATGGCGGCGACGAGGACGAACGACCCGCGCAACGACGTCGCGGAGGCGATCGCGCCGATGGAGGCCGGTGCTGCCATGCCGGCACCGTAGGCGAGCGTCGCCACACCTGCGATGCTGCGTCCCGGATGGGTTCCGGCCCGGCCGGCGGCGGCGAAGCAGAGCGGCACGACGACCGAGACACCCAGGCCCATCAAGGCGAACCCGACGATGGCGACAGCGGGGCTGTGCGCCGAGATCGTGAGCAGAGTGCCTGCTGTTGCGACGATTCCGCACACCCTGACCGTACGGCGCGCCCCGTAGCGGCTGACCACGCGATCTCCGATGAGCCGGCCGCCGACCATCATCGAGGCGAATCCGGTGTAGGCGAGGGCTGCGATGCCGGGCTGGGCGTGGGTGACCCTGCGCAGGAAGACGGCGCACCAGTCAGCGCTGGAGGCCTCGCCGAACACTCCGGCGAAGCCGACCAGGCCGATCAGCAGCACCGCCTTCTCCGGCAGCGCGAACAGTGGCGGAGGCGTGCCGCCCTGCGCCGCGAGGGCGTGCTCGCCGTCCGGGGGCAGCTCGGCGCCGACCCAGAGGGCCCCCAGCACCAGCGCCGCAGCGGCGAGCGCCATGTGCGGCCGGGCGCCCACGTGGGTGGCGGCGGCCAGGGCGCCGAGACCGGAGCCGATCAGCCCACCGATGCTCCAGCCGCCATGCAACCCGGACATGATCGGCCGGCCCAGCAGCCGCTCGACCTGAACACCCTGGTCGTTCATCGCGACGTCGGCCATGCCCATCGTGGCTCCGTAGACCAGCAGGGTGAGCCACAGCAGCGGAGCATTCGGCATCGCGTACGGGAGCGCGAGCGAGGCGCACGCCAGCGGGATCAGCAGCCGGACGGCCCGACGGCCGCCGAGCCGGTGCACGACCCTGCCGGCGAACGGCATCGTCACGACCGATCCGATGGCAGGCATCAGCAGGGCCAGCCCCAGCCCGGCCGACCCCAGGTGCAGGTGGTCCTGCAGCGAGGGCAACCGCGTGGCGAAGCTGCCCATCACGGCGCCGTGCAGGGCGAACACCACCGTGATGGCCGTACGGGGACGCAGTCGGGGAGCGGAGGGCGCCAGCATGGGCGTCAGGCTTTCACATCCGGTCGCCGGTGCAGGCGCAGACATCCACGCTGCGACATCGTCGCCGGGCCGGCAAACCCGGTAACGTCCAGGCGTGCGCATCGCGAGATTCAGTTTCGAGGACGAGGTCGACTTCGGGGCCGTCGAGGGTGACGAGATCGCCCCGATCACCGGCCACCCGTTCGGGCCGTTCACCTTCACCGGCTACCGCTATCCGATCTCCGACGTCCGCCTGCTGGCGCCGGTGATCCCGAGCAAGGTCGTGGCGGTGGGCAAGAACTACGCCGACCACGCCCGCGAGATGGGCGGTGAGGCGCCGGCCGGCCCGGTCATCTTCCTCAAGCCGTCCACGGCGGTCATCGGCAGCGGCGACCCGATCCAGTACCCCGCGTCGTCCTCCCAGGTCGACTTCGAGGGTGAGCTGGCGATCGTGATCGGCCGGCTGTGCCGTGACGTGCCGGCCAACCGCGCCGCGAGCGTCATCCTCGGCTACACCTGCGCCAACGACGTGACGGCCCGCGACCAGCAGTCGGTGGACGGCCAGTGGGCGAGGGCCAAGGGCTACGACTCGTTCTGCCCGCTCGGCCCGTGGATCACCACCAACGTCGACCCGTCGGACCTCGAGCTGGTCACCACGGTCAACGGTGCGGAGCGTCAGCGCGGCCGCACCTCCGACATGATCCACAGCGTCCCGGCGCTGGTGGAGTTCGTCAGCCACGTGATGACCCTGCTGCCCGGCGACATCATCCTGACCGGCACCCCTGCGGGCGTCGGCCCGTTGCAGGTCGGTGACGTCGCGACCGTCGAGATCGAGGGCATCGGTGCGCTCACCAACCACGTAACCGCTCGTGCCTGAGACCCCCGTACGGGTCAGGTTCTGCCCGTCACCGACGGGGCTGCCGCACGTCGGCATGATCCGGACGGCGCTGTTCAACTGGGCCTACGCCCGGCACACCGGTGGCACGTTCGTTTTCCGCATCGAGGACACCGACCCGGCGCGCGACTCCGAGGAGAGCTACCACCTGCTCCTCGACGTCCTGCGCTGGCTGGGTCTCGACTGGGACGAGGGTCCCGACATCGGCGGTCCGCACGCGCCCTACCGGCAGAGCCAGCGGATGGGCCTCTACCGCGACGTGGCGGAGCGGCTGCGCCGGGCCGGCCTCGCCTACGCCTGCTACTGCACCACCGACGAGATCGACGCCCGCAACAAGGCCGCCGGCCGCCCGCCCGGTTATGACAACCACTGCCGGAGCCTGAGCAGTGACCAGCTGAAGGCCTTCGAGGGCCGCGATGCCGTGCTGCGCCTGCGGATGCCGGACACTCCTCTTACCTGGGACGACCTGGTCCGCGGCGAGGTGACCTTCCAGCCGGAGCACGTGCCGGACTTCGTGATCATGCGGGCCAACGGCAACCCGCTCTACACCCTGACCAACCCGGTCGACGACGCGCTGATGGAGATCACCCACGTCCTGCGCGGCGAGGACCTGCTCTCCTCGACACCCCGGCAGATCGGGCTGTACGGGGCCCTCGCGGCGATCGGCGTGGGCAACGGGTCGACCCCGCGCTTCGGCCACCTGCCCTACGTCATGGGCGAGGGCAACAAGAAGCTGTCCAAGCGCGACCCCGAGGCCAACGCGATGCTCTACCGCGAGCGGGGCTTCCTGCCTGAGGGGCTGGTCAACTACCTCGCGCTGCTCGGCTGGTCCTTCGGGGACGACATCGAGATCTTCTCGCCCGCCGAGATGGTCACGAGGTTCGACGTGACCGACGTCAACGCCAGCCCGGCCCGGTTCGACCTGCGCAAGTGCGAGGCCATCAACGCTGCCTGGGTGCGCCGGCTCGAGCCCGACGACCTGGCCAAGCGGATCCTGATCCAGCTGGCCGAGCGCGGCGTCCTCGGCCCCGAGCCGACCGACGACGAGCGGGCCCTGGTCAGTGCCGCGACCCCCCTCGTACAAGAGCGCATGGTCGTTCTCGAGGAGTCGGTCGGCATGCTCGGATTCCTGTTCGCCGACGCAGTCGAGATCGACGAGGCCGCGGCGGCCAAGCAGCTCGGCCCGGACCAGCAGCCGACCTTGGCTGCAGCAGTCGAGGCGTTGCAGGGCCTGGGGGACTGGACGGCGGCGGCGATCGAGGCGGCCCTGCGCGAGGCCCTCGTCGAGGGGCTCGGACTCAAGCCCAAGAACGCCTTCGGCCCCGTACGGGTGGCCGTCACCGGGCGTACGGTGTCCCCGCCGCTGTTCGAGTCTCTCGAGCTGCTCGGACGCGACCGTACGCTGGCCCGGCTCGTCGCGGCGCAGTCCCGCTGAGGTCCTGGACCGCCTCCGGCAGTTTGGTCGGGGCTCCAGGCGCTTGCTAGCATTGCGGCGGCCCGCACGCGGGCATGCCTTTGGGGTATGGGGTAATTGGCAGCCCAACTGATTCTGGTTCAGTTAGTCTAGGTTCGAGTCCTGGTACCCCAGCGCGGCGGTCATGGTGCCTTCTGGCAACATCGCCCGCCGGTTAGAGATGGCCCCGTTGTCTAGCGGCCTAGGACTCCGCCCTCTCAAGGCGGCAGCGCCGGTTCGAATCCGGTCGGGGCTACATCGAGAAACCGCAGGTCACCCGTGACCTGCGGTTTTTGGTTTCCCGGCCGGCGCTCAGCTGAGCAGGTGCAGGTTGCGTACGGGCTGCCGGTCGGTGCCGCGCGCGGGACGCGCCTGCTTGGCCTTGGCCTGCAACGCCACCCGGCAGCAGTCGTCGCAGGAACACCGTCCTGAGGCAGCCAGCAACAGCTTGACCGGCACGTAGGCGACCGGTGCGCCGGTCGCGGCGGGCCGGGTCGGCACCAGGGACAGGTGACGCATGAGGCGTTCCTCCGAGCTTGGCGGCTGTGACCTCTCTCGACCCCTGTCACGATCCCGCAGACCGCCCGATCCCGCCATCCCTATCCCGGTTCGGATCGCCGAGGATGTCCGGTGTCGGCGGAAATCGCCGGGGTTGCTAGACGGCCGACGCCGGGGCGAGCGCCCGTGAGAGCGCTGCCCCCGCGGCCACCACGGCCTGCGCATGCAGCTTGCCCGGGGTGCGGGTGAGCCGCTCGATCGGCCCGGACACCGAGATGGACGCGACGACGCTGCCGTCCGGCGAGTGCACCGGGGCCGACACCGAGGCCACTCCGGGCTCCCGCTCGGCCACGCTCTGCGCCCAGCCACGCTTGCGCACGCCGGCCAACGCGGCGGGGGTGAAGGCGGCATGCTCCAGCACTCCGGACACGACCTGCCGAGGCTCCCAGGCGAGCAGCACCTGGGCCGCTGAGCCCGCGCCCATCGACAAGGTCGAGCCGACAGGGACGGTGTCCCGCAGGCCGCTCGCCCGTTCAGCGGCGGCGATGCACCGCCGCTGCGTACCCTCCCTGCGGTAGAGCTGGGCACTCTCACCGGTGATGTCGCGCAGCCGGGCCAGCACCACCGGAGCAGCCTGGAGCAACAGGTCGCCGGGCGCCGCGAGGGCGAGCTCGCGCAGCCGCGGACCGAGCACGAACCGGCCCTGGCTGTCGCGGGTCACCAGCCGGTGGTGCTCGAGGGCGACGGCCAGCCGGTGAGCGGTGGGGCGGGAAAGTCCGGTACGCGCGACGAGGCCGGCCAGGCTGGTGGGGCCGCCCTCGAGACAGGTGAGCACCAGTACTGCCTTGTCAAGTACGCCGACCCCGCTAGAGTTGTCCATATCGCAATATTGCCGTCTCACCACCTGAGATGCAAGTACGCCGCCGGAAGGGATACGCCATGGGCCGCACATTGGCAGAGAAGGTCTGGGACGACCATGTCGTCCGCCGTACGGAGGGTGAGCCCGACCTCCTCTACATCGACCTGCATCTCATCCACGAGGTGACCAGCCCGCAGGCGTTCGACGGCCTGCGGCTCGCCGGGCGCCCGGTCCGCCGCCCCGACCTCACGATCGCGACCGAGGACCACAACGTCCCCACGGTCGACATCGACCAGCCGATCGCCGATCCGGTGTCCCGCACCCAGGTCGACACCTTGCGCCGCAACTGTGCCGAGTTCGGCGTACGGCTGCACTCGATGGGCGACGCCGGGCAGGGCATCGTCCACGTCATCGGTCCCCAGCTCGGCCTGACCCAGCCGGGTGTCACGGTCGTCTGCGGTGACTCGCACACCTCGACCCACGGCGCGTTCGGTGCCCTGGCCTTCGGCATCGGCACGAGTGAGGTCGAGCACGTCCTCGCCACGCAGACGCTGCCACTGGTCCGGCCCCGGACGATGGCGGTCACGGTCGAGGGTGCGCTGCCGCTCGGCGTCACGGCCAAGGACCTCGTACTGGCGGTCATCGCCCGCATCGGCACCGGTGGCGGTCAGGGCTACATCATCGAGTACCGCGGCGAAGCCGTCCGCCAGCTGTCGATGGAAGGCCGGATGACGGTCTGCAACATGTCCATCGAGGCAGGCGCCCGGGCCGGCATGATCGCGCCCGACGAGACCACGTACGCCTATCTGAAGGGGCGGCCGCACGCCCCTGCCGACCAGGACTGGGACGAGGCTCTCGCCTACTGGAAGACCCTCCAGACCGACGACGATGCGGTGTTCGACAAGGAGGTCGTGATCGATGCGGCCGAGCTCGCGCCCTTCGTGACCTGGGGCACCAATCCCGGCCAAGGGGTGCCGCTGTCGTCGACCGTGCCGTTCCCGAGCGACTTCGCCGACCCGTCCGAGCGCACCGCGGCCGAGCGCGCGCTGGTCTACATGGACCTGACTGCCGGGACTCCGATGACCGACATCGCCGTCGACACGGTCTTCATCGGGTCGTGCACCAACGGCCGGATCGAGGACTTGCGGGTGGTCGCTGACGTGTGGCGGGACCGCAAGGTTGCCGACAACATCAGGGTTCTCGTCGTTCCCGGCTCGGTGATGGTGCGGCTGCAGGCCGAGGCCGAGGGACTGGACAAGGTCTTCACCGCCGCGGGCGCTGAGTGGCGTCAGGCCGGATGCTCCATGTGCCTCGGGATGAACCCCGACACGCTGTCTCCCGGCGAGCGCAGCGCATCGACGTCCAACCGCAACTTCGAGGGACGACAGGGGCCCGGCGGCCGCACCCATCTGGTCTCACCGGGCGTCGCCGCCGCGACCGCCGTCACCGGCAAGCTGACCGCTCCGTCCGACCTGAGCTGAGAGGGACTGACCATGGAACCGTTCGTCACCCACACCGGCCGGGCCGTGCCGCTCCGGCGCAGCAACGTCGACACTGACCAGATCATCCCGGCCTCGTACCTCAAACGAGTGACCCGCAGCGGTTTCGAGGACGGACTGTTCGCCGCCTGGCGAAGCGATCCGGGTTTCGTCCTGAACCTGCCGCAGTACCAAGGCGGCACCGTCCTGCTGGCCGGCCCCGACTTCGGTACCGGCTCCAGTCGCGAGCATGCGGTCTGGGCACTGCAGAACTACGGCTTCCGTACGGTCATCTCGCCCCGGTTCGCCGACATCTTCCGAGGCAACGCGCTCAAGGGTGGTCTGCTGCCGGTGCAGCTGGCGGAGGAGACCGTCGAGGCGCTGATGGCGGCTGTCGAGGCAGATCCGGCGCTGGAGGTGACCGTCGACCTCGACCGGCGCGAGATCCGGACCGGCTCCGGAGAGGCGGGCATCGTCGTGCCCTTCGAGATCGACGACTACACCCGCTGGCGGCTGATGGAAGGTCTCGACGACATCGGCCTGACCCTGCGCCATGCCGGCGAGGTCGGTGCGTTCGAGGATCGTCGGCCGAGTTGGAAGCCGCGTACCCTCGTCGGATGAGCCCTACTCAGGACTGGGACGCGCGCCGGTACGACGCTCTTCCGCTGCCGCACCTGGCATGGGGGGAGGGCGTCGTGCGGCGGCTTCCGCTGACAGGGGTGCGCCGGGTCCTCGACGTCTGCTGCGGCACGGGCCGCGATGCCCTGCTGCTGCTGGAGACCCACCCCGGTCTGACGGTCGTCGGCGTCGACGCCTCGCTGGCCATGCTCGGTGCCTCGAGCGAGCGGCTGGCCGCCTACGACGACCGGGTCGAGCTGCTCAGGCTCGATCTGCGCGACGCTGAGCCCCTTGCCCACGCCTGTGACGCAGCCATGTCGGTGGCCGGACTCAACTGGTTGCCGGACCACGACCGGGTCTTTGCCTGGCTGGCAGCCAGTCTGACGCCGGGGGCGAGGTTCTCCGGCGAATGGGGCGGCGAGGGCAACATCGCTGCCGTCCGGGGTGCACTCGCAGAGCTGGGGCTGTCCGACCACGAAGCCTGGAACTTCCCGTCGGCCGAGCTCACCGCGCAACGGCTCGAGCGCGCCGGATTCACCGACGTCACCGCGACTCTGCGCCCCGCGCCGGCCGCCTTCGGCCGGCCCGAGGAGCTGCTGGGCTACCTCGAGACCGTGGTCATGGGCCGGCAGGTGGCGGACAGAACCCCTGAGGAGAGAGCCGATCTGGCCGCCCAAGTGGCCGCGCAGCTGCCCGGCGGCGTCGTCGACTACGTCCGGCTCGAGGTCACGGCACGCCGTCGCTAGCCCCAAAACGCCTAGCGCCAAGCCCAAAAGGGCCCGCCGAGACCGTCAATCCACGTGCGCGGGCCTGTCCATCGCCCGCCGGAAGTCAGCCAGACCCCCTTCAAACCCGTTGCCTGACAGGGGTTTGGCCGGCGCTGGGAGCGCGAAAACGCGTCTGGCACACGAAAAATGCCGCGACACAAGCAAAAAACGTGCGTCGGTCATTGTTCTCTTGCCGTTTGGCGCTTAGCGTGACGGATCATGTCGATGCATCGTGCCTCGACGCGGTTACCGGAGGATGGACAGTGAACAAGTCCGAGCTGATCGACGCCATCACCGAGCGTCTCGGTGACAAGAAGGCCGCCGGAGCAGCAGTCGAAGCGGTCGTCGACACCATCACCCGTGCCGTTGCCAAGGGCGAAAAGGTCGCCATCGCCGGCTTCGGCGTTTTCGAGAAGCAGGTCCGCAACGCCCGGATGGCGCGTAATCCTGCCACCGGCGCACCGGTGAGGATCAAGAAGACAGCAGTGCCGAAGTTCCGCCCCGGTGCGGGATTCAAGGAGGTCGTAAGCGGCGCCAAGAAGCTTGCGCCGCCTGCGAAGACCGTCACCAAGGCAGTAGCCAAGGCACCTGCGGCCAGGAAGGCTGCGGCCAAGGCTCCGGCCAAGGCAACCGCCGCCAAGACCACGGCGACCAAGGCCGCCCCGGCCAAGGCAACCCGGTCGCTGGCGACCAAGTCACCGGCCAAGCGGGTGGCCAAGGCCCCTGCGGTCAAGAAGGCTGCGGTCAAGAAGGCTGCGGTCAAGAAGGCTCCGGCCAAGGCACCTGCGGCCAAGAAGGCAGCGGTCAAGGCTCCGGCCACTAAGAC
>JAWWOO010000035.1:0-85889 GCA_033851545.1 Frankiales bacterium
GTCCATCGGACCGCCGTCCTCGGTCTTGAGCCGGGTGATCTCGGTGACAGCGTCCCCGGTTACCAGGCGGGTGTTCCAGTCGACCGTGCTGGTCGTCGAGGAGAACACCACCTTCGGCATGTCCCGCCAGCGGCTGGCGAACTCGATCGCCGCCGGCGTGGCGCCCGGCTGCTTGTCGGCGGTCGGCCAGTGGGAGCTCATCGTCTCCCACAGTTTGCGCCCGTACAGCGCCAGGCCCGTCGCCGCCACCCGGTCGGACCACCACTGGAACAGCTCGTCGCTCGGCACGCTCCAGCCGAGGTCGTCGCCGGGCGCGGCGATGTAGCCGTCCAGGCTCAGGTTCATGCCAAAGGTCAGTTTCCGCATAGCGTCAGCCTCCCGTGAGTCGGTATTCGGCGTACAGACGGACACGGCGCGGAAACTCATCGGTCAGACCACACCGACGGCCGGTTGACCACCGCGCCAAGCGGATGCTGCGTACGGCGGGACACGGCTTTGACCTCCGAGTGCACCGGCTGACGTCGAATGCCGGACCAGACGACGCGCGCCAGGCAGCCCTGCCTGGCGTACCGATCCTGGCCGCGTCGTCAGGCCGACGGAACATCCGACGGCAGGTCCGTCGGAAAGCCGGAGGGCGGTGACTCAGGCGGCCCCGTCGGCAGCAGGGCTGGCGGCGGAGCGCCCGGATCCACCTGCTGGAGCCAGGGAGTCAGGTGTACGAGGCCGGCCGGTGCCGCCTGGGCCCATGCAAGCGTGGCCGGCGTCATCCGCACCACCTCGACGTCGATCTCCACCTGCCCGTCCTTCGCCACACCCTGGCCACAGCTGACAACGACGCCGACACCGTCCTTCAGATGTGACTGCAGGTCCTGCGTGAAGGGCGCCATGGCGTCGGTCACCTGCGTCCGGGTGAACCTCGATCGGACCAGACAGAGCGAGCCCGGCGCGTACGGCAGCGCAGCGCGAGCCGCGGCCACGTCTGCGACCGCGATGACGACGACCGCGCTGGTGGCCGACGGCCGGAAGATCGCTGATGTGACCACTTGGCCGGGGTGTGCGGAGTTGTAGGCCCACATCTTGTCCGTGATCGCGATCTGATTGGCCCCCGGCGCGGTCCGCTGCCATCCTGCCGAAGGTGTTGGGCAGGGTGGCGTCGTCAGGGTCCCGTACGTGTCTGGCATGACCCGTTGCACGGACTGCGCCCTCACCGCAACCGTCCCAGACCGATAGACGCCGCGCAGATAGCCCCAGCCTTCGCTGGCGCCGTCCTTGGTCCGCCTCATGCTCAGCGTCGCCATGTCGACCCCGGTGACGTCGACGCCCAGCGGACACCAGGCAGGGGCGGGCTCATGGCCCGCCGCATAGGCGATGGCAGGGAAGGACTCCGGCGCGCAGAACCGCATCGGCTTGCCGGGAACGGAGACGACGCGCCCGCTGGCCTCGACCGTCTGGCCGTCCTCGAGCAGCGCTGGGTAGGCGGAGGCGGCCGAAGGCGTCACTTCTGACGCTGGGCCGTGGGACCGCGCCGCCGACGAGGGCGCCGAAAGCGCCGGAGTTGAGCCAGAGCCTGCGCCGCGCAGCGTCATCGGCACTGCGATCACGGCGATCACCACAGCCGTGACGCCAAGGGCTGCGCCGGCTCGGGGCCGCAATCGGTCACGGCTAGAGTCGACCCGCGACTGGTCCTCCGACATGCTTCTCCCCTCGTCCCGAAAGGCTATGCGGGCTTGGACGCAGGTCCGACCATTTCGGTTCCCACCACGCACAGAGTGTCCCGCCACTAGCTTTGGCGTCCGAGCATCTCCTGGGACACAGAAGGAGAGCGACGTTCTACAAGTGTCACGGCCCCGCTCGAGAATTTCGGCCATCCCGCACCCGACGTTTTCGGAGGCCGCGTCGGTTGCCGGTCCCGATGAAGGTCCCGTTCCGGGTCACCGATCGCCGTGTCAGCCGGGGATCGCTCGGCGGCGTTGCCTGGACCGGCCGGTCGACCTACTCCGCGTCAGGTACGCCGTCCTCCATGTCCAGCGGGTCGCCGAGCCACCGACCGCAGTCTCGACGCCAGCGCGCGTGCTGGCGCAACGCCGCAACGAGAAGTCCGACCGTGAACAGTCCAAGACCGCCGTACAGCAACGCCTGGGACAGAACCTGCAAGATCGTCCGTCGAAGAGCCAACTGCTCGAGCGGCTGACTTTGGGCGACCATCTCGTTCAGCTGATACTCCGCGAAAGCCGCGCCGATCCAGGCGAGCACGGCTGCTACAAGGTACGGTGCCGCCGCGGCCCAGGTGCGCTGCTGCAGCCGTGCGAGGTCGGAGTAATCGTCGATCCCAGCGCTGCCGTTGTCGCTCATATCGCCTACAACAGTGGGTCTCCAAAACTCGCCGACGGTGTCGTTCGGGACGCACAGGTCAGTCCACTCGCCAGCCCCAACTGCCCACCGAGCGGCGTGCACACGGTACTCAGACGCGGCGGCGGGGGTGTGCTGAATCGCCGCCGTCGAGACGCTGGTCTGCGGTGCCACCGGTCACCCGTACCTCTGCCGCCGCGGCGGCAGCGGCGGCCCTCGGTATCGAGCCGGGGAATCCACAGGTCACCGGCATCCCCGTATGACGAGCCGCAACCCACTGCGGACGGCGGTCTGTCGTCTGAGACGGTGCCGATCGACGAACCCCGACCGGCACATCGCCCGGCAGGTTTCGAGGGCGGTGGTTCCTTGCCGTGCGCCGTCGCAGATGTCGATCGGTGGCTGGGACGTGACAGCGCCCGGGTTGACGTTGCACTCACGCCCCCGTTCGGTACGGTTCACCAGGGCGACGCACTGCTACTGTCGGCCCACACTGGCCCGCGCTCATGGGGTGTCGACTGATCCTGTAGCGGCTCGCAGGACCCGGCGTCGGCCCCGCTCTGCGGGCGTCGCCGGTCAAGATGGCAAACCGGCGCGAGGAGATCGGTCCCGGTGGACAACGACGCGGAGGGGTCCTTGATCCAGCGCTGGGAGTCAGGAATCCGCGCCCAAGGGTCGCAGTACCTGGTGGTGGCGGACGGCGACATGGGCCAAGGTCCGGCGTCCGACGGGCCTCGTAATGGGCTGCTGGACTGGTTCGAGCGCACGCTCACCGTCACCACGGGCCTCGACGTTGGCCGAGTACCGCTGCACCTGGAGACTTGGTCCCAGGCTCCGGACCTCGACTTGGACCAGTGGGACGACGTGGTCGAGGCGGAACTGGCCACAGTGGACGGCGTCATTCAGCCTGCTGACCTGCTGGAGGGCCCACCGCGAAGGATGCGAAACCTGGCTCATGCGGGGCCGGGCAGCTACCGCCTGCGGGTCAGCGTGCGCGGCCGTGACGCGGCAAGCACCGGCAAGGGCCCCGAGCTGCACCGGCTGCAGTGTTGGGCCGCCGCGGCGGGCGACGACGCCGGCCCGACCCCACACAAGCTGACCGACGAGCACGGCCGCCGACTCCGCGGCGAGATGTCCGTCGCTGCCCCCGTACTGCAGCCGTGGGAGTTGGCTGGAGCGCTCGCCATGCACGAGTTCATCATCGCGGTCCAAGCCGCCTCTCCAAGTGAACCGACGACCACGTTGGTGACCACGGAGGTCTTCACCGCGACCCGACGCAAGATGTTCACCCAGCTCAGCGAGCTGCGCTGGTTGGTCGGAAACGGCGGCCACGGCACGGGAGGCACCGGCGGCAGCACCGTCTACAACAGTCCCGAAAGGAGTTGGACCCTCTTCCTCGACTTCGTCCAGACCTCGGCCACCTCGCCCGAGCGCTGCCGGTGGAGCACCAACTGGAACCGCTGGGACTCCGTGCGCTCGGACTTCCAGCCCACAGGCGTAGGCGCCGGAACACTGGACCTGGAGCTGAGCTGGTCGGCGCCACAGACGACGGCAACCTTCACCCACACCGGAGTACCGGTCAGCTGCGCGGCCTCCCTGGCAGCCTTGTGGCAGTACTGGCTCGCCAAACGGAAGAATCAACTCGGCCCGAACGACTGCGCGTGGAACCCTTGGACGCTCATCCCCTGAGGGATCGACTTGACGCCCAGCCTGGGAACCACGCTGCCAGCGCATCCAGGTCCATCGGCAGATCGTCCCGGTCGAGCGCAAGATCGACGAGTTGGGCGATGATCTGCGGCGGCAATTCTGCCCCTGTTCCGCTAGGCCCCAGGCGAGGTAGCTGACGCCTTCCGGAGCCTCGCCGTGTTCCATCAGGTGCTGGGCTTGCTCCAACGTCCGAGTCGGTGCCAGGTGCAGCCGGCACGCTACCGTGTCGGTGTGAGCGAGCGAGGATCCTTTGATACATCGATGAACTGGCAACGGTTGACCCCCGACGAGTACGACCACTACTGGACTCGCTTCGAGGACGCGTTCCAATTCCGCGCCGGAGTGTCCCCCGACATGTGGCCGGCGATCCGAGAGCCGTGCCCGTCAATTACGTTCGATCTCAGCGCGATCCGAGACGGAGCCGAGCGCGGCGCCGCGTACGACGCCATCAACGCCGAGGCCCTTCGCGCGTTCGTCTGGGCCCTACCCGACATCGATGAACTCATCGCTCTCGACTGGCAACACCCCGCCTACCGGTTCCACCCGAAGGCGCAGGCACTGTCCTGGCGGCCGGAGTGGCCGGTCCCCGTCTTCCCCGACGGCGACTACTTCGCGTTCTTGACGGAGGACTATTCCGAAGGGACGTTCGGCCACCCGTGGGAACAAACGCTCTGCGTCATCGGCAGCCGCCTCATCGAGTCTCTGGGGCATTCGCTCGCAACGTGGCTACCGGTGAAACGCACCGGTGAACCGGAACACGAAAGTGCGCCTTCTTAGCCATCGGGCCTTACCGCGACGCGTGCGCAGCGGACTGGTGGACGAGCTGGTCGCGACGTCGCTCGGGCGCCCCGCCGGCCGAACCCTCACCGTCGAGTCGGCCAAGACCGGGCTGATGGACCAGCGTTTGCAGTTGTCGATCGGAAAGCGGGAGATCGAGCGGTTCCTTTACCGTCGGGGAAGCGCGCAACCAGGCACGGCGCGACTACGAACGAGGTGTTCTGACATGACGGCGCTAGATGCAGCCCTGCGGCTGTGCCGAGACCTTGAGGTCAATCACGTGCGCTACCACCTCGACATCGTTCGCGAGGGGGCAATCGTGATCACCGTGGCCGTGCCGGGCGAGCGCTGGGGAAGTGGAGTTCTTCGACGACGACGAGGTAGAGGTCGAGCGCTTCGTCAGCCAAGGCGTCAACGACGGCGAGGCCGACCTGCGGGAGCTCCTCCTCCTTCTGCAGAGGGACTGACTACCTCTCGGTCATCGATCGGCGGCTGGGTCGCCGATCCTGTGCCAGCAAGGGTTGGCTATCTGGGCCGATGCCACCAGCGTCGACTAGGAAGTGGCTCCAACTCCGCCCGCAGGACGATTAGTTCGGTGAGGCCACGCGCTGACTCCGCGCGTTCGGTGAACACAGGGCGCGATCGCTCGAGCCCTCTGAAGTAGCTCCGGAGTAGTTGCTCGAGCCGTTCAGGCTCCGGGGGGCCAGCGGCGGCGGCGAGTTGCACCGCGTAGCCGGCGGCGGTCGCGTCCAAGCGCTGCCCCTGGGAGTCAAAAAACTCGGTTCGGTTCAAGTCGTACGCCTCAACCGACGCAGCCATGGCCGGGACCGACTCGTACACGTCAATGTCGCCGTCGCAGCTGCAGACGAACGGCGGCTGCAGCTCCTTCAGTGCACCGGTGTCCATCACATTTCCCTTCGACATCCCACTTTGCTGAACCACGGAGCCTCGAGCGGTTGGCCGCGTTGGACGGTACGCCGACCGACCATCTTGACCCTGCAGGTGCAGTTTGCTCTCCACAGTCGCTTGAGACGCTTGATGCTTGTCGCAGCCGCCGATCGGCTACTGGAGCAGCGTCGCTGGACGGTGCATCTTGCTCCGCCTTTCAGCCAGGCGGTGCCGTGACCTCGTCGAGCTGCTGGGTGAGTGGGCTAGCGCGAGTGGCTCACAGCGGTTCGAGCAGCGCCTTTGCCACGGTGTGACGGTCCAGCGGCCAACGAGGGGTTCGGCACGAACGGCCACCGAGGCGAACTGCTCGGCCGACTCGTTGGTCGTTCGGACAGCCAGGGAAGTCGGCTCGGATCTGAGCCAGCCAGTCATCGGCCAGGTCACTGGGCGCGCAGGATGAGCCGCTCCTGACGCCAGGTGGCGCCGTCGTCTGTGGTGCGCCACAGAGTGCTTCGGCCGTCGGTCAGGAGGGCCGCGTCCGCGGACAGTGCGACGACAGTTCCGTTGTCGTCGTTGGCGGCGGTGACGTTGACCAGCTCGTTTGCCGTCCACGTCGTGCCGGTGTCGTGGCTGACTAGCACCACCCGGTTCCCGCGGGTGTCGGCGCCTATCACCCAGACCGAGTTGCCGGCGACCGAGGCTGCGAGCAGGTCGTAGCCCGGTCCGAGGGTGGTAAGCGCCCAGTGGTGGCCGTCGTCGGGGGAGATCGCGATTGTGTGCGCGTAGTTGATCTGGGTGGGCGGCGTGCACTCCCCGACGGCGGCGACCAGGTGGTTGTCGTAGCCGATGGGGCCGTCGACGGCGATGCCGAGCGTGCCCCGCGAGGACCAGGAACGCCCAGCGTCGGCGCTGCCGAAGGCCTCGGTGCGGCACAGGTCGCGCCCGGCCATCGCGAGGCCTTGTCGGTCGTCGGTGGCGGCGAGGGCCGCCTGCCCGACCTCCACTTCAGCGTCGCTGGGCAGTCCGGAGACCGGCACAGACGAGGCCACGGGTGCCGGCTGCCAGGACAGCCGGAACTGGTGGCTCGTCAGAATGCCGTGCGATCCATCGAGGACGATGTCGAAACCCGAGGAACGCCGTGGTGGGAGGGAAAGCGTCTGCCAGGAATGACCGCCGTCGGTGCTGAGGTCGACCCCGGTGTCGGTCACCGCCGTGAGCCCTCGAGTCGTTCGGCTCAGCTGCTCGACAAGCACGTCCGACGCGGCGTTGTTCCGCGACCAGGTGCGGCCGCCGTCGACGCTCACGGCGAGGCCGGCCTGGGTCTGAGGGCTGCCGGTCAGGACCGCCGTACCGCCCGAGCGCGTGAGCTCGACCCCCAGCAGCCCGGTGTCGTGCCACGTTCGGCCGCCGTCGGTACTGCGCCACAGCTGGCCGCCGCAGGGGCCGTCGCCGCCGCCGACGCACGCGCCACTGAGAGCCAGTCCGTCCGTGGGCGTGCTGAAGCGGACCTCGGCGAAGCCGTCCGGGTAGCGGTCGCCGCCCCCACCCGGGACACCGGTGGAGAACCGTTGCTGCCAGGTTCGGCCGCCGTCGACCGTCGCGAGCACGAGCTGCGACCCGCCGTAATGGTTAGGGCTGCCCCCGGCCGCGAACCCGTGGACGGAATCGACGAAGTCAACCGAGAACAGGTTCTGCGTGGTGCAGCTGCTGGCCACCGTCGTCCAATTCAACCCGCGGTCCGTGCTGCGCAGGAGGTGCCCGTCGCAGCCCGGGCTCGCCGATCCGGACGCCGCGGCCGCGAACAAGGTGGTCGAGCCAGGGACCAAAGCGACGTCGGTGACGTCGTCCGCCCCGGCGACCGTGGCCCAGTGCCGGCCACCATCCTGCGTGCGCAGCAGCCCACGGCCCATCACCGGATTGGCGCGTACGTCGGGGTAGGCGAAGCCCACTGCGTGCAGACCGGTTCCCTCGAGCGTCACCGAGTCGGTGATGAGGTCAGCCGGCTCGTCGTTCACTAGCAGCGGGTGCAGGTTGCGCCAGTGCAGCCCGTCGTCGCTGACGTGCAGTGTGGTCGTGCCGGGTCCGAAGACAGTGGTTGCCGCGACGACCCCCGTACCCGCCGGTCCCAACGGATACCCGGCGAGCTCGCCGGCCAGCGGTAGTGTCCGTTGCCAGGAGCGCCCAGCGTCCGTCGAGCGCCACAGGCCGTCCCTCGCGCCCACCACCAGCACCCGCGAGGACAGCGCGTAAGCACCGGACGGCCCGGCCGGCAGCGTTACTGCCGGCTCCGGCGCCGCGACCAGCGTGGCGCGCCGGCGGTCGAGCAGGCGCAGCGAGGTAAAAGGGGCGGTTGCCGTCCCCGGCGCGCGAAGATCGGACGGGACCGGGGCCGGCGCACTAGCAGGGACGGGCAGCGGAAGAGACACCGACGCCGCGGGCGGCCGGAAGGTCGGTGCCGGCACGGAGGTCGGTGCGGGAGCAGATGTCGGTGCGGGCGCAGATGTCGTCGACAGGGACGAGGGTCTCGCCGCTGGAGAGTGGGCGACGCCGCAGGCCGTGCCGAGCGCACACAGCGCGACAGCGAGGCCTGAGGGCAGGGATCGCCGAGCGTATGCGCGCATGCCTGGACGACGCCGCATGGGCGGCGACGGTTCGGGTCAGCTCCGCTTGAGTACGGCGGTTGCACGAGCCAGCCCTGAATCCGGGTAGCACCATGCGGAACTTCGCCACGTCCGTGACGAGGGCCAGTCGTCGCATATACCGATCCGTGAGCGGACAGCGTTCAAGGATTAGCCGGGGCCCCTCGACAGAGGTCTCACCCCAAGGGGACCATGCCGGTGCCGTAGGGGCTCCCGTCCCCGTGAGGACCCTGGCTGCGTTCGTCATCGTCCTTGCCGCAGCGGAAGCACTGGCGATAGCGTTGACCGTCCTCGGTCGAGTGCCACCGCCACTGGTGGTGAAGGTTCAGCCCGCACAGGACCAGGCGACTGACTGTCCGAGTTGCCATGGTGGTCTCCTCCTTGCCGAGCGTTTGGTAGCTGGTCACGGCCACACAGGGCCCCGGCGTGCGCGAGCACCCCGGCGGCGTGCCTGATCTGCTGCCGGTTGGTCAGGCCGGGCAGCTCGGCCAGGAACTCGGCCCGATAACCCTCCCGCACGGTGCCTTTCGGCAGGCATCGGGCGGCCAGGCACACGGTCCGGGACGGCCAGAACGCGGCCGGACTCGGTGCGGCCCCGTGCTCGTCCCCGACCCTGCTCACGGCTGATCTCGCAGCGGAATCGGTGGGGCGGTCTTCGGGCGTCCGGAGTAGGCGCCGGCCAGTGCCTGCCGGGCGAGCTCCACCCCCGAGGCGGTGAGCCGGTAATAGCGGCGCGCGGGTCGGCCCTGCTCTCGGGGATCGATGCTCTCCCACCGCGACTCGATCCAGCGCACCCCCTCCAGGCGGGCCAGGATCGGGTGGATCGTGCCACTCGGCAGGCCGGCCTCGGCGCCGATCTCCACCCCGTAGCGCTCGCGGGTCGGCTCGGCGAGCAGAGCACGCAGCACCCGCTGGGTGGGGATCGTCATCCGTGGACTCGGCACACGAACATAGTCGTACTCTACCTAGGGGTGGTCAAGGCCCCGCCCGGATCAAATCTGCCGTCGTTGGCCCGTGGACCCGCGGTTGAAGCGAAGCACGTACGACACGTCCGGTTGACGAACGCCTGCCGGCACAACCACGGCCTACGCCGGCCTTCCGGGGCGCCTCGTCCCGATGAGGGGCCCGGTACCGGTTAACGACGGCAATCGGGACGAGATCGACGTCGTCGCAGGGGATCCGCTGGCGGAGCAGATCAGCGCTCCAGACGAGGCGAGGAAGGTCGGTCTCTACTTGTGTTCATACGGTTGCCCGTCGGTGGGCTTTTCGGCGTAGCAGGCCGTGTCGGCACAGTTGTCGATCACCGGGACGAGGGGCGTCTTCGTCGCGCTCGGCGTCGGGTCATCCGCTCTGTTATGGCTGTTCTCACGTTGGCGCGCACCATCGCGGCCAGTGCGGCTGGTCGACGATCCGGCGACGTTGAAAAATGTTCTCCGCTGAATGCAACCGGACTCCCGCGCCAGCCGTCATCCTCTGCGTGCGGCCACGGGCCGCATACGAGGGGAGCAGAAGTGGCAACAGAGGACGACGACTTCGACGCGTTCTATGCGGCGACGTCGCGGGGGTTGCTCGGTCAGCTGTACGGGCTGACCGGTGACTGGGCCGAGGCGCAGGACTGCCTGCAGGAGGCCTACGCCCGGGCCTGGCAGCGTTGGGCAACCGTACGTAGCGCCGACTCGCCCGCCGGATGGGTCCGCGTCGTCGCGTTCCGGCTCGCCCAGAGCAGATGGCGCAGGGCGCAGCATGCCCTGCACCTGCTCCGCAAGCAGGGCCTGCCGGACAACCCGGTCGGCCCCTCGTCGGATTCCGTGGCGCTGGTCAGCGCACTGCGCACGCTGCCCGAAGCCCAACGGCGCGCGCTGGTCCTCCACCACCTCGGCGACCTCAGCGTCGCCGAGATCGCCCTCCAGGAGGGCACCGCCGAAGGCACGATCAAAGCTCGCTTGAGTCGCGGCCGCTCCGCGCTGGCCGAGCTGCTCCGCGACGATCTGGAGGCAATGCAGTGAACGACGACTTCGGCCGGGACCCGGCCTTCGACTCCGTACGGGAGACCGTGCGGCGCGCTCCCGTCGCTGCTGCCGCCGAGGTCCGGCGTCGCGGTCACCAGCGCCGCGTACGGGCCCGTGCGCTCTGTGCCACCACTGCCGTGGTCGTCCTCAGCGGCGGCGCCGGCGCGGCCTTCGCCGCGCAGGACCGGACGACCCACCGCACCGTCCAGCCGCAGACCAGCACCTCCGCGCCTGCGCCCACGCCATCCCTCTCGATCTCAGCAGCCCCGGCGACCACCGTGCCCGCGGCCACGGCCCCGGCTACCACCGGGACACCGGACAGCCCGGTTACCACCGCGGCGCCGACGACACCGGTCACGCCGGCCACGGTGACAACCTCGGCCGCCGCACCACCCACTGGGACAACGGCCGCGAGCACCAGCGCGACCACAACGGCGCCCTCGACGCCGAGTATTCACATCGACCTCTACCGCACACCGGTCGGCTCCACGACCTTCAACTACCGGATCGAGGCAACCGGCTTTCTCTACCAGTCGTTCCAGCTGACGACGGGCGCCAAGCTCACCGGTTCGAGCGACGCGGTCGGTGGGATGCAGGTCCACCTCGACGGAAAGCCGATCGACGGGGCGGACGGCGGCGAGGTGCAGTGCCACAGCGGCGCTCCGCTGGTGCCGGTGTCGGCGTCAATCCATACTTCTCAGCCGATCACGATCACCCCCGGAACCCACACCATGGTCATCGACGTGCGGACTGCTTGCAACAACGACGGCACCGGGGGGATCTGGCCAGGGTTCTCCCGGACGATCACCTTCACCGTCCAATAGCCGACCGCACTCCCTGGCCACGCCGGTCCTCCTTCTTCTCGCGCCATCGATCACCCCCACTCACCCTCAGAAAGGCACGCCGTGTCCGTCACCAAGCTCGCCCGCCGTTTCGCCCTGATCGCAGCACTCTCCGGCACGGTCCTCACCACCGCTTCGACGGCAGCCTCTGCCATCGGCAGCGCGCCGGCCGCCAAGTCGTTGACCGACCAGCAGTTGCTGTCGGTCGTCAAGCACCTGGACTTCGCCCCTGCGGGCTTCTACACCTCAGCGCACCGGGCGACCGTTCGCCCCCTGCCCGCCGGCGGAGCCTGTGGTGACGTCCAGCCGGCATCGACCCAGGCCATGACGTTCGCCACCAGCAAGCAGTGGACGGTGACGGTCGCCATCAACCAGATGAAGGACGCGGCCACGGCGGCCAAGGCCTACCACTCGATGATCATGCACATCCACCAGTGCAAGGGCAGCATTGTCGGCTGGCCGCTGGGGCTGCCGTACAACGTGCGCTCGATCACGCAGATCTCCCACGGCAAGGTGCTGCGCGCCACGCTCGTCACCGTCGAGGGCAACGCGCTGGTCTTCTCACAGCTGCAGCACCCCGGCAAGTGGACCGCGCACGACCTGTGGGTCGAGCACCGCGCCCTGCACATGGCCGTGGCCGCCTACCGCAGCGCCATCAGGGCCTGACGCTCCCTGCCGCGGGCCGAAGCCGGGCGGGTCGTAGGAATTCAGCGACCACCAGGGAGCGCCGTCTGGCCGTTGGTCGAGTCTGGGGGAACAAGCCCGGCGGGCGGCACAGGCCGTAGGAGCACACGGCACGGCCTGGCCTCGGGGTGCAGGGCGGCGGACGCTGACGGTCATCGCCCGCCTGCGGACGGCTGGGCCCCTGGCGGCCGGGGCAGGTCCTTGCCGCCCGCCCGCGGGGAATCGCCGGTGCTCCAAGCCGCCTGCCGGCGGGTTTTGATCGCCTCGTAGTCGATGGTCTCCAGTGGCCATCATGTTCTCCTGTCTGGTGTGGACACTCGGTACGGGACTCAGCCTCGCCTCCGCGGGCCCATAGCCATCCGAGCTCACCACTGATTCCTGCACGGACGAAACCGTTCCCCAAGCGCACGAGCAGCGGGGTGCCGGCGCGACAGCCACTGCTGGCGCAACTGCGTCAGTTATCGATCGGCAACCGGGACAGGTATCCGAGCGGAAAGGACCGCCACCCAGCACGACCGGTGGGCCGCGTCAGCTCGCGGGGATGTTGGGGCGTTCTTGGCGCCAGGTGGCTCCGGAGTTGGTGGTGCGCCACATGGTGGCGCCGTCGGTGGTGAGGAGCGCTTCGGTTGCGGAGAGGGCGACAACGCCGGGGGTGGCGTTGAAGCCATCGGCGGGGAACGTGGGCATCGTGTAGGCGGTCCAGGTGATGCCGCCGTCGGTGCTGACGGCGACGGTGATGCCCTTCCACGGGTAACCGCCGTAGCCGCCGTTGGCTCCAACCGCCCATACGGCGTTGTCGGCCACGGCGGTGGCTTTGACGTAGCCACCGACAGGGCGTTCGGACCAGTGGCGGCCGCTGTCGGTGGAGACTTCGACGCCTTCGTCGCCGAACGCGACAACGGAGCCGTCGTAGCTGACGGGTCCGCTGGTGATCGTGTGCAGGGATGCGGCAGTCGTCCAGGTCGCGCCGGCGTCCGCGCTGAGCAGGACGTCATCGCCGCTGCCGGCGGTGTTCTGGGCCAGGACCACGGCCTTGGCGGGATCGCTGCTGTTGAACGCGACCGCGGCAGCAATCAGGTGGGCGCCGCCACCGAGGTCCCCCCCGACCGGCCGCCAGGTGCCGCCGCCGTCGGTGCTGCGCACGAGTCGGCCCTGCTCGTCGGTGGTGAGCACGGCGCTGCCGCTGCGGGCGTAGACAAGGTCGTCCGTCGGCGCACCTGCGGGCTGCGCCACGGCGGACCAGGTGTGGCCGTTGTCCGAACTGGTGGCACCACCGGCTGTGGTAACGGCGATGAGCTGGTTGGCCACTCGGGACAGCTGCCGCAGCCGGACGTCTGCGGCTGCGGTGTAGTGGTGCCAGGTCGCGCCGCCGTCGGCGCTGACCGCGACGCCAGCCGCGAGGTCCGAACGCCAACCTCCGGCGGTGATCATCCTGTCGCCGGCGGTGGAGATCGGCCCGGCGGTACGTCCGGTGTCGGTCCAGCTACGTCCGCCGTCCCCGGTGCGTAGCAACGTGCCGACGCACACGTCGGCCGGCCAGGAGTTGCAGCGGCTGGTGAACTGGCCGCTGTTCAGGGCGAACCCGACGGTCGAGCTGACGAAGGCCACCTCCGGCGCCGGCCACTGGTCGGGCTTGATCGATGTCGTCTCGGTCCGCTTGGTCCAGGTGGTGCCGCCGTCGGCGGTGACGAGCAGGTCCCGGCCGCCGGTGAAGGCGAAGCCGTGCCGGGCGTCGGCGAAGGTAATCGTTCCCAGGAGCTCATGCACGCACGGGATGTGCTGGACGCGCCAGGTGGCGCCGCCGTCATCGCTGCGCTGCAGCTGCGAGCAGCTGTCGCCGGCCTGTTTCCAGGTGAACGGGGCGGCGAACACGGTGCGGGTCCCCGGCACGAACGCCGGGTCCAGCGACACCATCTGGCTCGCGACACGGGACCAGTGTCGTCCGCCGTCGCTCGTGTGCTCCATCGGCGAGGTGGGAGACCCCGAGTGGGTAATGGTGGAGTAGGTCAGGCCATCGGCGCTCGGCCCGGTGCCGTCGAAGACGACCGGGCTGCTGAGGTGACTGCGGCCATAGGAGTCGTGCACATTGGCGACCTCCGGGGTTACCGAGTGCCAGTCTGTGCCGTTGCTGGTGAAGTACAGCTCGGTATCAGCGTTGAGGACCGCCCCGGTGCCTGCCCGGGAAAGCCACCGGTAGACGTTGTTCTGCTCATATGTCGGTGCGGCCGTGACCGGCAGCGTCAGTCGCCAGGTGCGACCGACGTCCGGCGAGGACCACACCCCGTCGACCGATGAGGCCAACACGGTGCCACTGGCCAGGGCGGCCACGCTCATCACATCGACGGGCCCGGTAGCCGGAGGCGCCGGTGATGCCGTCCACGACCCGGCACTCCGCCGTACGACGGTGCCCGCCGCGGTCGGCAGCGTGCAGACCGCCCCGGAACACCGAGGCGTCGGCGCAGACGTGGACGGCTGCACCGGTTGCGTCGAAGCCGCTGCCGAGGACAAGGCGGCGGGCGGTGGTTCCGAAGCCGGTGAGGACGGCCCAACAGACGGCTGACTCGCCGACGGGACGGCAGTCGGGGCCGGCATCGATGTCGGTGTCGACCGAGGGGACGCGACTGCCCCGCACCCACACAGGGTTAGAGCAACCGCGCCACAAGACCATCGCCGCATGCCGCACTCCCCGGGTGGACCACCGACAAGGACGCCGCAAGGATCGGTCCGGTTCCTGCTCGTGGCGCTGAGGTTCGAGACGGATTGATCGGACGTGCTTTGCCTAGTGGCGACCAGCACGCTCCTGCGGGTCGAGCTCGTTGCTGTCCCACTGCCCGATCCCTCATCGGACTTTGATCGTCACCAGCGGGCAGGACACGGGTTCGCTTGCCGCAGTGGTGTAGCAGTCAACGTGCCGGGTTGTGACGACTACCTCTCCTGCCACCAGTCCCGTGATGGTGTCGCCGTCCAGGCGAGCGACCGTCTGGTTCGCGGGCAGACTGAGCTGCGCCTGTGCCGCCGTAGGCCCGGCAATCTTGACGATGGAACCAACCGCCACGGTCACGGTCGGCGTCTGACGGAGAGTCCCAGAGGAGCAAGACAGCAGGTACAGGTACTCGGTGGTCGTCTCCGCGTACAGACCGTACTGGCCGCAGGTGGAGGTGGCCGGCGCCGCCGGCGGCGCTACTAACGACGGCGATGAGTCTGCGGTGCTTCCGGCGGTGGAACCGGTCGAGGCATGCGTCGTACAGCTGCTCACCAGCAACGCTGCGCAACACGTCACAGCGGCAGCGACAACACCGGGCAGAGGTGGCCTCATGTCGTTCAGACGCCGCGCACGCGGCAACGGTTCCACGAGGGGAACTGCACCACAGGCATCTCTCTGGGTCCAGAACCGATCGCCGAACCCGACCGGCACATGGTTGACTGACCCAGACCGAAGCGGTCCCCTCGTCCCGATGACAGGGCCGGTCCCGGTGACCGATCGGCATCTGTGACACCGGTCACGTCAGCGGCGAAGGTAGCAGGCGAGACGGCCCGGCTATCGGTTTCTGCGGAACGAGCGGCCCCATCGCACGAAAGCGAGGACCGACGAAGGTCGCGAACAAGAGGACGGCCACGACAACGATCACGGTCGCGATCACCGTAAACTTCCATCCCTCCAGGACGCCCGACGCGATTCTGCGTTCCCATCGGCTGGTCGTTCAACACGTGGGCCGCAGTGGCGTTCGACCGGCGCTGAGCTTGCGCAGCCAGGGATCGACGATCGGGAGTCCTGGCGTGGAGCGGTCGAGTTCCAGTCTCCGTTGGCCTTGGTCGCCTGTGGTTGGCCGAGGTCTCCCGCCGCCTGGCCCGGTGAAGGTTCGCGCGGGTTGGCCACCGACGCTGAGGGAAGGACAGCGCCATGTGGCGACCGGGTTGGAGCTCTCCGTGGTGGGTGACCTCGCTCTACGCCGGCAGCGTGTTCGGTGTTCTCACCTTCGTTACTGACCTGGCCCGGGGGTACGGCGCCATCGCCGCGACCGCCGCGGGCGTCTTCGGTGGCATCTTCTTCGGCCTCGTCATGGGTCTTGTGAACCGACGGCTGGCTGAGCGAGTACGCCGCCAGGTCGGGGACGTTCGCCGGTCCGACGAGCGAGTCATCAGCAAGGCCGCCCGCCGTGGTCCGGTGCCGGAAGATCCCGAGTTGCGCACCGCGGCGCTGCGGCTGGCCCAGCTCAGAGCCGAGCAGGCGCACCGATGGGACCGACTCAGCTCGCTCTTCTTCTTCGCGATGACCGCTCTCTCGGTCTACCTTGCCGTCAGCGATGGGGCGGGTTGGCTAATGGCAACAGCAGGTTTCGCCGCCGTCGCTGTTGCAGCAATGCGAGAGCCACGACGGCTCGATCGCCGGGTCGATGAACTGCGTGGCGGCGGACAGTCGGCCTAGCTCGGCAGCCGAAACCCGCTCGAGGGCGGCGTCTGATGGGGGTGAGGTTGCCGGGAGCATGGAACGCCGCTCTGGCACTCTCATCGGTGAAGTGCGCCACGGGTGACCGCCAGTGGTGGTCGTCGGCTGGCAACCCGCGGGCCTAACGCCTCGCAGACGTCGATTGGTGGCTGGGACGGCGTGTCGTCCCGTCACGGGGCCTCGGTGCTGACTCGGCGTGCCTCTGGCGGCGGCGAGGTACCGGTAGGGGTTCGTCGGCTGGGACGGAGACCAGGTGCTTCCGCTACCGTCTATCCGGAACCGATGGACCAGGCCGCGCGTCGAAGGGGGGTGACCCGAACGGCACGGAATGTGTCTGTGTGCGCCGTGGTGCTGGTCCTCGCGGGCTGCACCACCGCGCACCATGCGGCGGTGCAGCCACCCAGCACCGGGCCGGTGGCCGCAAACCCGCCGGTGGTATCCCCGGCTTCAGCCATTCCGAGCGCCCGGGAACTCTCGGTCAGCCCTGCCGCGCAAGAAGCCGCGAACGACAAAGAGATCCTGCGTCTGAGGAACGCAGTCGCCCTGCCCGCGGACGCGAAGCAGATCGCCTCGACCAGCATCGCCGCCCTGCAAGCCCAACCCGCGCTGATCCAGGTGGGCCCGGACACCTCCCACGAGGCCATCCTGTGGTCCACCCGCCGTCCAGGCGCGGCCGTACTCGCCGGCATCCGCGCCCGCCCACCCGCGGGGGTGTCCGAACTGCCCGTCTCCTCAGCGGGCGCAGCCGCGGCGCCCAGCGGAACGCCGACCCAGTCCCTCGAGTTCGCCGCTCCTGCGAACCGCCTGTCCGGTCCGGCGGTCATCGTGACCGTCGCCGGCACATCGTCCGGGGCGGTCGTTCGTGTCGACGACTGGCTGCCGCTGCCGCCGGCCCTAACGTCGCCCTACGTGCCGCTGGACCCCCTGTCGGCGACCGTCGTAGTGACCCAGCCCGACCAGAGCGGCCATGTCCGCGTCCTGCGCCGCAAGACCCTGGCGGCACCAGCGGCAAGGAAGATGGACGCTCTCATCAACAAGCTGGTCAACGACCCCAGCAACCAGACCAGCTGCTCGCCGAACGCGAGGACGCTCACGATCACGGTCCATCCCCGCAGCGGTGCACCGATCGTCCTATCCGACGTCTGCGGTCAGATGACCGTGTCCGGACAGCGCGCCATCCTTCTCGTCGACAGCACCGTCGCATGGGCCACCGCCTTTCACCGACTCGTTGGACCCTGAACCCGAGGCCGCTGCAGTCGCGTGACCCGTTCCGGTCACCGATCGGTGACCGAGCACGGGACCCTCACCGGGACGACGCCGCATCCATGGCCACCGCTCACCAACGTTGTGGCGGCTGAGGTTTCGGCTAGCGGAACTCCCCGGCGAGCTTCATCGCCATGGCGGGTGAGAGCGCGGGACCGGCGATGTCCACCAGCGTGCCGTCACGGACGAACAGGACCCGGCCCTGACCGTTGGCGCTGAGCAGCACGGCCGGCTTGCCCGCGACGGTGATCAGCTTGTTGACCAATCCTGAGTTGGGGACACCGAGCGTTGTGAGGTCGGCGACGGTCATCACGGTCGGTGATTCGTTGACGACGACCCGTCCGTCGACCGGGAACGCCTTGGTCACCCCGAAGTCGTAGTGCAGCACGACCCGCTTCGCCACCGGGTCGGTGCGGGCGGTGGTCACCTCCGCCCGCTTTGGGGGAATGCCAAAGGTCGGGATCAGCACCGGGAAATTCAGCTTCCCGACTGACGCGAGCTGGGCCACGCTGGTGGCCACTCCGCCGGTCAGGCGGGCGTCCCAATCAACGACAGGTCCTTCCTCGTTCTGCGGGGCGCTCAGCGTCTGCGCGGGAAGCGTCGTTGCAGCGGGGTGCGTCGGTGGGGAGGTGACCGCCGTGCTGGCCGGTCGTGGGGAGGTGCTGACCAACCCAGGGATCGTGACCGTGGCGAGGGAACCCAGCACCACCACGCCTCCCGCCAGCGTCGTCCGCCGGCGGTTGGTCCGACGTCGCGCGGCCTGAAGCACAGCCGGCATGGACACCCAGTGGGTCGGTTCGGGCACCGCCTCCTCGAGCAGGCTGCGCAGGTCGCTGTCGGTCATCCTGGTTCTCCCACCGTGTTCAGGTTGGACAGGTTTGGTTGCCGTCTGAGGCCGGCGAGCGCCTTGGACGTCTGGCTTTTGATGGTGCCCTTGGAGCAGCCCAAGATGGCGGCAGCCTGTTCCTCGGTGACATCGTCGAAGAACCTCAAGACGATCACCGCGCGCTGACGTGGCGGCAGCCGACGGATGGCCTCCACGAGATCTAGCCGGACGTCGCGGTCAGACTCCTCACGCGGAGCGGCCCGTTCCGGAAGTACGCCGGCCGGGATCTCCGCCCGCCAACGCCTCCGCCCCCACCCCGACGCTGTGTTGATCATGACTCGACGAACGTAGGCGTCCGTAGCGTCCGCCGCCACGATCCGGGACCAGTGGGGCCACGCCCGCGCCAACGCGGTCTGGACCAAGTCCTGGGCCAAGGCCCAGTCGCCGGTGAGCAGCCAGGCCGAGCGCAGCAACGTCCGCTGTCGGGAGGCAACGAAACCTGCGAAGTCCGCCTCGACATCCACGCTGCGTCACCTCCTCCGACATTCAAGCGTCCAAGGCACGGCAAAGGTTGCCTCGGTGAGGCCGCCAAGAGATGGAGTCGGCAGCGGAACCTGTCGGCAGGCCGCCACAAGGCTGACCCCCACCGCATCCGTCCCCGCGGGCGGTTGGTCCGAATGAAGCCGTCACCGTGGGCACGATTCGGTTGACATAGCCCACCCCGTGGAGACCGGCCGGCATGCCCACATCAAGACAGAACCAGCGACGACCCAGTAGCGGATCGGCAATTGCGACGGGCTCGAGGACCGGCGGCTGCCCCCGCGGACCGACCGTACGGTGTGCCGGTTGAGGTTCGGTTTGCGGGGGCGGCTACCGACTGCCCACTGAGCGCTGCAGCGGCACGGCACGAACGGCACTGACGACGCGTCCGCGACGCCGCATGGCTACTCGACCAGGTCGGTCGCGCCGAGTCCTGCGGGAGGGCATCGTGGTCAGCGTCCCAGTTAGCTCCCTGCTCCTTCCAGAACCACAGCCCCAGGTCCAAACGCCGACAACCACACGTCCACCAGGCCACGGAGCGACTCGGCCCGAGGATTCATGGCCTCGTCGCCATGCTCCCAGTTCACCGAGCGGACCCGCCCGGTGAGCACACATGATCGCCATGCCACGGCATCGGGCTAGGTGTTCACGCGCCTTCGGACAGTCCGCTTGCGCGTCGTTTGAGCTTCCCTCATCGCCTGGGGCCGGGCATCGCCCATGAGCCGATACAGGTTTCGAACACGGTCGCGGGTAAAGATCCGGGTGGGATCCCCACCTTCCGCCACGCTTTGCTTCGTCACGAAGAGGAGGCCGAGGTCCTCCAACTCCTTGGTCCCCTTGGCTCGCATGCTCGGCGAGATCGCGAAGAGCTGCGGGAACCGTTCTGTACTCCACCACGTTGGCCGGCCGTCGACGTTCCTCTCGCACAGCAGAATCAGAAGCATTGCGATTGCGCCTGCGGACATGGACTGGATGTCTTCGGTGGTCCACAACTTCGGCGGGATCTTGAAGTAGCGGTGCCGCTCCGCGGTGGCCTTGGTCTTCGCTCGTGCTGTCGCTGTTGAGGGCAATTGGTAGGCGGTGCCATCCCCGGACTCGCTCAAGACGGTGACGATCGTCGACTCACCCCGCCGGCGCTCAAGCCTCACGAGACGTTCCCGCTCAAGAACATCCAACGCGTTGGTGACGCGCCTCGCGCCTCGGACATCAGGATCCTCGAGTCCGAGCAAGGCGGCCCACTTGCGGGCTTGTAGGTCGGTCGAGAAGGGTGGTGCGGAGCACCGCCAAATCAGCGCGAGATATAGGAGCACTGGCACAGCGCCTCCACGACCGCGGGTGCTCACCAGACGAGACAACGGCGGCGGTGCGTCTGGATCAGGCGAGCGCACGAACGCGTTCCGGACGGGGATCTCTTCCCGTCGACCGGAGGTCTCGAGCAGCTCTTGCGCAGCCCTGCTCGCATGCTTCATCCTCGCCGCTCCGGCGATTTGCGCTTCTGACGCGCGGACGGTTCCTGCCTTGGAGTTTGACCGGGATACATGGAGTCCTTCTTACTTCTCTGGTCTACAACTAGCCAACTGTGTTTCTAAGCCGGGGTCCTTTCTTGACTGTATCGGAGCATCTTCGTATCTACAACTGAGTCGGGAGGCGGGCTCCCAGATCCCCGCCTGACAGACCTTGGAAGCGGCGTCCAATCTAGTCTATGGTTGCCATAGACCGGATCGCTCGTCTTGGCAACAGCGTCGTGGTGAAGGCTTCCACCCTCCGACACGGCGCCGACGTCACGGCGGAGAGGCCGCGACCGTCGTCTCCAGCGGCGGGCGTTCACCACGGTGGCGGTAACAGTCGCTCTGCGGATCATGGTTTGACCGATGTCCCCGGTGCGGCAGCGCGTTTGATCAACGTGTTGGCGTTGAGCGATGGCGGGGGTCCTGGCGGGAGCCAGGGCCCCCGTTTCCCATGTGCACCGAGGCGTCGACGCCGACCGCTAGGTTGACTCAGCCCGGCAGCAAGCCCACGGCGTTCGGCGTGGACGTGTTCAAGGACACCTCCAAGCGGGCGCTTACGGTGACATCTATTGCGTGGAAGGACGCCCACGGCCTGCGCCCTGAACGCGTCTTCCTGCCGGAAGCCCCGCCCGAAGTCGGGGCCCCGGGGACGCCTTCCGCTGGCCCCCGTCGGCGGGCGTAGTGGCGCCGTCGCTGCGGGCGAAACGGCTGGTTGCTGATGGTCAGCAGATCGCCTTGACCCGGACGGGTGTCTACGCAGCATGCACGTCGACGGGCAACTCCAAGCCCGGACGGGGCCAAGGTCGCCGCACGGGTCGGGCCCTGCCAACGCGCTTTCTCTGGAGACTACTTGCAGGTCCGACGGCTGCGCGATGCCGTGACCTGGAGCATCGGTGCGAAGGTAAAGGGCTGCCGCTGGCTGCTGACACCCTCCCGGGTCGGCACCAGAGATCGCCTTGTGGTCCCGTACGCGGCGCCGACCAGCGCCACCACCTGCTCACCGTCGCTGACCACCGTGGTGGTCGGGCTGAATGCCGAACACAACCAGCCGGGCTTCGCGGGTACCCCAGCGCCCCGGTCGGTCACTGCGAGAACACCTCCGTCGCCGCCCGCGGCTCTTTGGTCTACGCCTACGCCCGGTGCGCGAAGAACGCCTACGACGACCTAGACCTGGCCGGTCCGGTCCGGTTTGTCCGCCTCGACTCGACTACCCTGAACTCTTCGGCCTCATGGCCGCTCGGCACCTGCGGCGACGGCAGTTCCCTGGCCGTGACTCACCAAGGCGACGTGCTGCTGAACCGCTACCACTACTGCGTTCACGCCGTGCACGATCGTTCCCAACCCCGCAAAGCGTCCTGCAACTGCTGCACGCCGGGTCGATGCGCACGGTCACCACCGCAACGGCGGCTGGCTTTACTGCGACGGACTTTCCGTCTCGTAGCTGCCAGCCAATCCGCGCCCGCGCGACAGACACCACTTGTTGAACCGAGAACGTGACACCGTTCGCCGATCGGCGAGCGGAGCAGGCAGGCGGATGAATGATCTTGAGAGGTCGTGAACCGGCAGGGACGGTTCGGCGTCCTCGTGGTCAGGATCATCGCTGGGGGACGCATGGGAACACGCTTGCTGCGGCGCAGCACTTCGGTAGTGGTGGTCTGCCTGGTACTTGGTGGGTGTCAGCGGCAAACGGCTGCGTCGCGGTCCTCGCCGGTCGTCACTGCTATGCCGGCCGTGTCCTCGCCCGCTCGATCCAACGCGACCGCCAGCCCGCTGCCGGGCGCCGCCCAAAGCAGCCCGGCCGCGGGCATCCCGAGCGCCACCAAGACCCTGAGCCCGAGCGCCACGCCCACTCGCCCGCGGTCGTCGGCTCCTGCGATGTCCGGCTCCTCCGTGGTTCCCGCTGGAAGCGCACCGGTCGGGGGCCCGCTGATGGCGGCCAGCCTGGACGGCGGCGAGGGCTGGGCGTTCACCCCCGGGCACATCTGGCGGGGTGCCGCGGTGCTGCAAGACGTCACTCCGTCACCTGCTCCTTCGCTGACGCCGCTCGCCTACTCCAGCTATGCCACCGACCAGGTCAGCGTGCTGTACGGCAAAGTCACCAGCAACAGGTCCACCCTTGGCGGCCGTGACCTGCTGGGTGCCGTCATGGAGACAACCACCGACGGTGGGCGCACGTGGTTCCGAACCGACGTGGCACCTGTCCGGCAGCTCGCCGGCTATGGCTTCTGGCCACTGAGCGAACCCACCGCCGCGCTGCTGTGGATGTCCTTCGCCGACGCCCGGCACGGCTACCTGGTTGCGGCTGCCCAGGACGCCCGGGCAATCCCTCACACCGCGATCGTCGAGGCCACCGACGACGGCGGTGCCCACTGGACCGTTCGCGGTTCCGCCGCCGCAGGGCCGGCGACATTCCTCGACTCCCTGCGCGGGTTCATCCGTCCGGTGAGCGGTGCACCGCTGATGCGTACTGTTGACGGGGGCCGGCACTGGGTGCCCGCAGCCGGCCTGCCGGCGGACGCTAGTCTGCCGGTTCGCACCCCGTCGGGGCTGCTCACCAGCGCTGTCACGGTGGACAGCCGGCAAGCCCTATACTACCGGTCCTCCGATCAGGGATTCTCCTGGCGGGACGTCACCCGACGGGCCGCACCCGCCGGGTTTCAGGTCGCCCAAGCGGGCGTTGGCACCCGCGGTCAACTCTGGGCCGAGTACGTGATCACCGCCGGCGACAGCCGGTGCGAACTCGAGCTGAACGTTGCCGGCCACTGGCAGCTGACACCCTTGCCGCTCGAGCTGTACGCGTTGCAGCTCACGCTCGGCCCCGGGCTCCTCTGGGCGGCCATCCCGCAGACATTCGTCAGCGACGACCACCACCGCCTCGCCGCCTCCACCGACCAGGGCAGGACCTGGACCCTAAATGTCGGCAAGCCCACGCAGCCCTAACCGAGGCGTCTCAAGAACAAGGCCGACCGCGCCGCCCTGTGCCGTTGTGCCAGTCGCCGTTACTGGCCACGCTCAACACCCGAGGACTCGGTGATGCCGGTGTGCCGGTTGACGTTCGGCTGTCGGCGACGGCCCGTTGGACCACCGTGGCCTTGGGTTTGACAGCTCTTCGTCAGCAGAGGCCGAGCTTGGGCGAGGCGCTGGGCCACCGGGCACGCCTGTTGCTCGGGGCGGTCCCGACGGAGTCCCGAGGAATGTCGGCGATCACAGAACCGGAAGGGTCGTTCGGCACGTTGACTAGCCGTCATGATGTGAGCGGGAGGCGTGATGGGGCGGGACCGGTCGGTGCTCGACGTCGCCTTCGACGAGTTCGTGCTGGGTTCGCAGCGCCGGCTGGTGCATCTGGCGGACCTGCTGACCGGTGACCGGGCGCTCAGTGAGGACCTGGTGCAGGAGGCGTTCGTCCGGGCCTTCGCGGCATGGCCGCGCATTCATTCCGGCAACCCCGAGGCGTACACCCGGCGCTGTCTTGTCAATCTCGCCCACGACTGGCGGCGCAAGCGGTCCTCCCGGGAGTACCCGACGGCTGACACCGGCGACATTGCGGGTGGCTGGGACCCGGAGCAGAGCATCGCCCGCCTCGCCGTGCTCCAACAGCTGTCCGTACTGACCCTCCGGGAGCGTCAGGTGATCGTGCTGCGCTACTACGCGGGTCTCACCGAGGCCCAGATCAGCCAGGAGATCGGTGTGGCCGCCGGCACGGTGAAGAGCACCGCCGCGCGGGCCCTGGCCCGGCTGCGTACGGGCGCCGCTCTGGACAGGGAGGTGCCGTGATGGCCGAGCTCGAGCAGCTGCCGTTCGACCTGGATTACCCCGACCCGGCACCGCGGTCATTCAACCTTGGAAACCTGCGTGAGCGGGGCCGGCGGCGTCGGCAGCGACGCGTCGGGGCGCTCGCCGCGTCAGCCGTGCTGCTGGTCACGGCGACGACCATCCTCACCGTGGTCGGCGGGACCGGCACCCGCAGCGGTGGCGACGGCGGTCTGGGTGGGGACACACTGCTGTCGACGTACCCTCCGGTCGCCGGGCCGGTGACGCTGCCCGAGGTGGTGCCAGGCTGGACCACCCGTGCGTGGGTGGCCCGCAACGGGGTGTACTGCGACGTGAGCTCCCTGCGGGGTGAGCCTGGTTCCCTCAGTTCGCATTGCGACAGCGACAACCTGGACGACCCGGCCCCCGGTGGTACCACGATCGGGTTCCCCCTCGCCGCCGCCGCACCCTTCAAAGACGGTTACGGCACCATCATCACCTGGGTCCAGGGACCGGCCGCCGCGCTGCAGATCACCCTTGACGGCACCACCACCTCGGCCCCGCTGACCGCGGTGAGCACGACCGACGGGCAGGTGGTCGGGGTTGCGGTCGCGCTGGTACCCCTGCACGGTCTGCACAGCTGGGCCAGCAGCGACATCACTCAACTCGTCGCGATCGACACGACCGGCCGCAAGGTGGCCACTTGGCGGCACCCCACAGCAAAACCCTCGACACGGCCCTGACCGACCCCCGACGCCGGCCGGCGAGCACACGTCGCCTACGCCTACAGCCCTCAAGCCGTGTCGACTGAATCGCCGCAGGGCGATCGCCAACTGCGATGCAGCTAACGAGGGCCGCGGCCACGACGGGCTCGTCGCGACGCCTCAGAGCAGGCCGCCGCCTGCGGACGGCCACCGTCGCCGCCCGTTTCAGCAGCCGTGGGAGATGGCATGACGAGCTTGACAAGGAAGGACCTATCGGTGGCGGATCGGCACAGTGTGGCAGCGACGTTCCTGATCCGCGGTATGAGCCCGCTCGCGGACACATTGCTGTTGTTAGTTGGCATCGGCCTGGTTCTGGGCGCTGTTGTCTACTCGACTCGCTCACGCCGGAACCGCTGATTGGTCGTCCCAACGGCCGATCCGCACGCGGGAAGTAGGATGCCTCCCGGCCGGGTGTAGCTCGGCTCGGCCCGTTACTGAGGCAGCCCGCCGAGCGCCGAGTCGATCACCAAGCACACCAGGAGGACTCCCACCCAGCGTGCCAGGAGCCACCGTTGCCGACGCCTAAGTGCAGACCGACGTGCTCCCTCCTGGCTCTTCCACTGCTGATCTTCCAGTCGCTCCACGTGCCCGGCGCTGACCAGTACCAGCGTGCTCGACGCGATCGCAACCAGGATCAGGCCCCGCGTCCATGATCCGGAGCTCAGAGACAACATCGCGAGACCGCCGGCATACGACACCGCCAACGACAACCCCGACCACGCGGCCTCATAACGGCGGGCACACCACGCCTGAGCCAGGACGGCCACAGCAGCAGCCAAGATCGCAATCGCGAGGGTCACTGGCCCAGTGTGCACAATCGCGCAGCCGCGGCCCGGTCCGCCTACCGAAGCCGCCGCAGCCAACTAGACCGGCGAACTCCACGCCCTGGACCGATTGCCGATCCCGGGCTGACACGGCGGTGTGCGCCGGAACGGGGCCTTCATTAGGACGAGGCCACCGGTACGGCCGACGGTGGCCCCGGCGTGCCGGTCGACGTTCGGTGACCGATGCATGCTGGACGGAACGATTCCGTCGCTCGCAGCGTCCAATGATCGCGACCAGTCGAGGCGCGGGAGGAGGATCCGAGTTGAGGCGACTTCTGTTGGCAGCTGGAGTGCTCGCGCTGCTGACGACCGGTTGTGGGGCAACCGCCGCGCCCGCGTCGTCCTCCTTCACCCTCGCCACCGCGGCAACCGGTTCGCCAGCGACGCTGGCCAAGCCGTGCAAAGCTTCCGACGAGCCACCACAGGACAGCCCGAACAACGACTATGACGGTCGGCTGACAGCGGCCTTTGTTCCTGTCGCTGCCTACCTCTGCTTCGACGAGCAGCGCACCTACCCGGGTGACGGTGTCTGGCAGGTGCTGATCGGGCAACACCTCGTCGGGGACCTCGGCCCCCTGCGCGCGGCGTTGGAGGAACCGGACACCGCCGCTCCCGCATCGAAGGCTGGGGTGACCTATGCCTGCGCCGGGTCATTGGCGATCACCCCGACCCTGATTCTGGTTTCCTCCGCCGGCCAGCAGTTACGTCCCAGGGCCCCGGTTGACTGGTGCGGCGACCAGCGTCCCGACCTCGGAACTGCCATCGCCCACCTGCAACGAGTCGACGTCCAGGTGACCAAGCTGCGGCAAATGCAGAGCCAGACCAGGCTGAACTCGATAGCCGCAGCCGTCGCGCTCGGCTGCCAACCGTCGTGGAAGGACCCCTTCACCCTCGGCATGGTCCCTCCCACGCTCAGCCCTGGGGGCCCGTTCTCCCCAGCACCCGTCACCCTGGTCCTGTGCCTGTACAAGGCGAACCCGGCCGACCCTCCTCTCGTTGACTTCGTCGCCGGCAAGCACCTCACGGCCACCCAGACACGGCAGCTGCTCGCCGCCGCGACGCTGCCCGGCAAGCCGGGTGGGTGCAGCAAGCCGCACAGTGACTTGCTGCTGGTGAGCACCGGCTCGACCATCACAGCGCAGATCGAAGTGGGCGGGTGCTCCCGCGCCGTACGCGAGACAGGCGGCCGGGACACCGTGGGACGAGTCGACGCTGCCGTGGTAGCAGCGCTTATGCCGCGCTAAGGCAGGCATTTCACCAGACCCAGAAGGGGCAGCCACACCATCCCCCGTAGCCGAAGAGGGATCGGCGGCTGCGACAGGGGAGGTCTGTGTGGGGCCTCGGCCAGGCCGGCCGGGTTCGCCTTCCGCGCGTGGCGCCGGAGTGGGACACTGGGGTCATGTCCCAGCCGAACGTTCACATGGCCGCCGCCACTCCGGGCGGGGACGACGCCTGGGACCAGGTCTCTGACGAGGATCTAGTCGCCCGGGTCGCAGCGGCCCGTGCCCGCGGCGAGGAAGACACCGAAGGCACCTCGGAGCTGGTCCGGCGGGCTGAGCTGCGCAACCGGGCTGCCCTCGACCGCCTGTCCCGCTGACGGCACCCAGACGTTGCGCACCATCAGCTACCTGACGTTCGCCGACTACTGCCGTGCGGCCTCCGCTGCCTTGGGCGTGGATCTGGTGACCGCGACGAAGATCTGCGACCGCGGGCTGGCCGAGTCCGCCCTGGCCGCGCCCGCTGCAGGGTTCGGCGACCACGAGGAGTACCCGTCGTTCGCGGAGAAGGTCGCCGTGCTGCTGCAGCGGGTGGCCGGCAACCACGCCCTGTCCGACGGCAACAAGCGAACCGCGCTGCTGTGCGCGAGCTTGTTCTGCAACATCAACGGCTTCGAGTGGGAGCCACCGCAGGCCGACGAGCCCGACGGTGCGGAAACCGCGGAGATCGTCGAGTCGGCCGCCGCCGGTCACCTGCCCCTCGCGGCCCTGACCGCATGGGTGGACCTCCGCCTGCTCGAGGTGGCCCCCATCCCGGAGACGACTCTGGTTCCGCGGGCGCCGCTGGTCATCTACCCGGCAGAGTTCGTCGGCCCGCTTCCTTACACCGATGGCACGATCCAGATCGGCGAGCTCATCATCCGCGACGTCCACGGCTACAACCCGGCCGGGGTCTACGTCCGCCGGATCAGCGGCAAAACCGACGGCATCTCCGTGGCCGAGATCATCATCTCCGTCGTCGGCGACGGGTACGCCCAGGAAGAGCTCGACGCCGAGAATGACGAAGCACAGCGGTACCCCCTCGGCCCCAAGGAGTTCTGGCGTTCCAGGCTGGTCGGGAAGGCTCCCTACGGCGCCGACAGCCACCCCATGACGGACGCTGAGTTCGAGGCCGATTGGAACGAAAGCCAGACCCAGTAGGCGATCCCTGGCTGACACGGGGTGTCGTCCCGGAGCGGGACCGTTGTCGGCGCAGTCCACCGCCTCTGTCGACGTCGCTCGAACGCAGGCCCGTGGGGGTTTTCCGCTCTAGGGTGACAGACCTGACATTTCTGGCACCGACACCGAAGGGTGGCAACTGCCGATGTACCGGGTGACCGTGGTCTACGACGAGCCGGCCGACAAGGAGGCCTTCGACCGCCGCTACACCGACGAGCACGTCCCCCTCGTCAAGGCCGTGCCCGGGCTGGGCAGCTTCCAGCTCAGTCACCCGCAGGGCGGCACGCCGTACCTCGTCGCCGAGCTGTTCTGGCCCAGTGAGGACGCCTACAGGGCCTCGGCCGCGACCCCCGAGATGGCCGAGACCCGCAAGCACGCGGAGGGCTGCGGCACGACGTTCACGGTCTACACCGGCGACGTCGCCGAGGTCTGACCGGACGTGCCGGTCGGGGTTCCTGTGGGGACTTGTGACCGCGTGTCCGTCGCCAACTTCTGGGTTGCCGACCCGCGCAAATTGCGGTCGCGGCGTCCGATCGCGACGTGTACGGTCACCGCGTGACTGACTCCCGGATGCCCTTGTTGTGGCTCTGTGGGCCCTCGGGTGTCGGTAAGTCCTCGGTCGGCTGGGAGGTGTTTGCCCAGTTGAGTCGCAGGGGCGTCACCACGGCCTTCCTGGACAGCGACCAGATCAGTCTGTGCTCTCCCACTCCGGAGGGCGGCACGCATCGGGTCAGGGCTCGCAGCCTCGCCGCGATCTGGCCCAACCTGCGAGCAGCCGGGGCTCAGTGCGTGGTCATGTCCGGCTGGGTCGACACTTCCGAGGAGGTGCACGAGTACACCTCCCTGCTCGCTGACGCGGCGTTCACCGTGTGCCGGCTTCGGGTTGGCAGGGCGGAGCTGGAGGCCCGCTTTGTCGGCAGGCAGTGGCGACTCGACCTGGCGGAGGAGACCCTCCTGAAGGCTGAGGCGCTGGACCGCCGCGACTTCGCCGACCTTGTTATCGACACTGATGGGCTCGATGTGGCGCACGTCGCCCAGCTGGTCTGCGAGTCCGTGCCATGGCCGGGCTCGGTTTCTCCTGCTCGGCGAGGCCTTCCCGTTGTGCCGCCGGCGCCTGCTGCGGGTCGGGAGCGGCTGCCGGTGCTGTGGTTTTCCGGTCCCCCTGGGGTGGGCAAGTCGACCGTCGGCTGGCTGGCGTACACCGAGGCACAGCGAGCCGGTGTGCCCGCGGCATACATCGACGTCAAGGATGTTGGCGCGTTGCGCCCCGCCACGGGGGACGATCCGGGCGGCCACCACCTCAAGGCCAGCAACGTGGCAGTGCTTTGGGCACGGTTTCGGCAGGCGGGCGCCGGATGTCTGGTCGTTTCTGGCGACGCCGATCACGACGACACCGTCCGCGGCTACGCACGACTGCTTCCAGCCTCGAGTCTGACGGTGTGTCGGCTGGTCGCCGAAGCCACCACCTTGGCGGAACGCATCCAACGGCGGCGACAAGGTGGCGGACCACGACTTCCCGGTGACGAGCTGCTGGGGCTCGACGCCGCTGCGCTGCGGCATGCTGCTGAGGAGTCAGCCCGCGTCGCGCAGTCCCTGGAACGCGCCGGCGCGGGAGACCTGCGAGTCGTGACCGACGGGCTCTCCCCGCAGGAGGTGGTCCGAGAGGTGCAGACGCTCGTCACCGCTTGGCCCGGCCGCCCAGCGCGTTGACCCAGGTTCGGGCGGTGCCGACGCCGCGGCGCGAGGTCTTGGCGTGTCCGGCTTCGGCAGAACTTGGCGCTGAAGTCGGTTGGTCGTCACGAATGTGCAGCCGCAGGAACCCCGACCGTCACTGCGTACGACCGGTCTGCTGGCCCGAAGGACCGGCCCCGGCGCGTCCCAATCGCCGATCCCCATCTCGGACACGTGGCCGCTAGCCATGGCAGTCCCGACTGACCCCGCTGGGGCCCATGTCAGGTGACCACGCCCATACGGCCTTGCTACCGGTCCGGCGGGTTATCTCCCTGCTGCCGCAGCAGGGAGACGATGGGCCCGAATTCCGCTTTCAGGATGCGGCCAGCTACAAGCAGTTTCGGGCCTTGGGTGAGGGAAGCCGCGAGGACGTCGGCGCGGTGTCTGATGCGTCCGTCGTCCCAGCTCAGGCCGTGTCGGGCGAGTGAAGCCTCGATGTCGGTGCGGATGGTTGCAGCCGTGGCGTCCGGACCTAGCCGGAGGTCGGGCTTGATCATCGCCCACTCGGCCGCATGCTGGGCTCGTCGCTCCGCGAGTTCGGCCGACAGCTCTCCCCGTCTGCGAATAGCCGCGGCCACGCCTGGGCATGTGCACCGACGCTCCCACGCCTCCGGGGCCACGTGTTGCTTGCCATGCAGGGGGCACCGTTCGTGGCAGGAACAGGTGCAGAGCGTCACGAACTGCTTGAATCCGCGCAGCCCGAGAGTGCCTCCGCGGCCTCTTTCATGCGGGCACTCAACGTGCGCAGCGTTCGCGCAGACCGGCGTGACGGTGGGCAGGTCATCTGGCAGCGATCGGGGCACTGTCAGACGATATGTCGAGCGCGTTCCGGCTGCGCCGTCATGTCGCCTGGAGTCAGACGCTCGGGACTGCTCGGCGGCGGTCAGCTGAAAAGCTGGTAGAGCCCGAGGACGAAAACGGCGATTGCCGCGGCGAAGCTCACAACGGTCAGACCGGCCGCTGCAGCACGGGACTGCCACCAGCCCTGACGCCGGACCACTCCGGCTCTCAGCGCCTCGCGGGCGCCGATGACGGCAAAGCAGACGGCCATGATCAGCCCTTCCAGCGTCATGGCCGGGTGACGGAAGTGAGCCAGCACCCCGAAGCCTGTCGCGGCGACAAGCATCAGCGCCGCGAGCAGCAGCCACAGGGGCCACAGAAGCGGGGTACGGGTCGTGCCAGTGGGGCCGGTCGGGGGCGCCGCCCATGAGTCGTCGTTCGTCACTCATCTATGGTGGCGAGGACGTCACCGCTCGGCAAGAACCCTTAGATGGGGACCGTGCGTCACCCGGAGGCATCCAGTCGCGCCAGCAGTCCGTCGAACACGCGTTGGCGGCCGACTTGTCCTTTGGTGGCCGCGGTCCAGGACAGACCGTTCATCCTCGGCAAGTCGATGGCCACCAGCTCACCGTCGGGGGACATGAGCACATACTCGCAGGCCACCGCTGTTGTGGTCTGTCGCGCACCGCCGAGCAACCGCACGGGCGCCGGAGGTCTTGACGCGTCACCGATAGCCGATCGACAACCGGAGCGCCCGGGATGGCCACCCCGGGGCTGATGTCGGAGGTGGTGCTGATCGCGGCCAGCCAGCGCCGCCTGGGCCGGCTGCGCGTCGCGGTGTCCTCTGTGCTGGTCTCCCTCGGTTCCGGGCCGGTTTGCGCACGCCGGGCCCGGGTGGCTGAGGTTGCGGACAACCACCATCGGGTTGCGGCCGTCGGCCGGCGCGCCGTCGGCGTGGCTCAGCTGGTGATGCAGCCCTTCGGACGGTGCTTGGTGACCGTGTCGTTGACAGAGGACAGGTAGAGGACCTGCTTCGTCTTGGTGCTTGTGCCCTTCAGGCAGTAGCTGTCGTTGGGCTGGTCCGTGGTGAACAGGGTCGCGACGACGGTGTCTCCGACGTTGATGAGGGCACCTTGCTGGACGAGCACGTCGTTGGTCGGGGGGCCCGCTTTCGTGGGCCGGCTGATGATGTCCGCGACGTACGCGCCGTTGTTGTCCGTTGCGTAGGACTGTTCGGCGATGGAGACGGTCTTCAGGTCCGAGTAGAGGTTCGGGTTGAATTGGGCTCCCTGCAGTGACTTGCTCGGCGGCGTGACCATCGGCTTGTGGCCGGGCTTCGCACAGCCGTGCGGGCGCTTCAGGCTGGGCCGCAGGGTCTTGGTCGACAGGTAGACGACCGTCGGCGTCCGGGTACTCGTTGCCGTCATGCAGATGTTGTCGTTGACCGACTTGACGCTGAACACGGAGACCACCATGGTCGTGCCGGGGGTCAGCTTCAGCCCCAGCTGGGTGATCGGGCTGCTCTTGGGCAGGGGAGCATCCGTTGGCCGGCTGAAGGTGTCGGGCACGTACGCGTCCTGGCCGTCGGCCCCGGTGGTGGACTCCATGCTGGCGCCCAGCAGCCCCACCGTCAGGTCGAAGGTCAGGTCGACCACCGCTTTGGTGTCCTTCGACGGGGCGGCCGTGGAGGCGGAGGCTGACGTCGCCGGGGCGAACATCAAGGCGGCGACGACAGCGGGGATCCAGGCGCGGCGGGCGAAGGTCATGGGTGAGTATCGGCTCGGCAACAACCATGATGAGCGCTCGCGCTCGTCATTTCGTCCCGGACCGCGCCGGTTCGGGGAGGCGATAGGCGACTGGCACGGCGCGACGGCACCAGGTACTTGTTGCCAGCCACCGGGGCTAGCATCACGGCCGACGTAGAAGGGGGTCCTGAACCGAGTCCGGTCGCCTCAGGGCCTGCTGTCCATCGTCGGAGGAGAGCCCGTGGCCGCCAGCTTCACCCGCGAGGAGATCTGCACCCAGCTCGTCCGTCCAGGCCAACGAGGACGGCGACTTCCCGGACATCGGGCACGGCTATTACTACCCGATCGACGTCCGGCTGCACGCCTACCGCGACGACACCCGGTGGGTGCTGCGGGTGGAACTCGTCGGCTACACCACGCGCGGGTCCGGGGTGTCGACTTGTGCACCACTTCGGCAACTGCCTGGACTGCCCAGCCGGGTTCGCTGACGGCGACTTCCTGTTCCGCATCGCCGACTACCGGCTGCCGCGGGACGAAGAGACCCTGATGCAGCTGACCGCTCCGGTGCCGCACCTGACCGTCGAGGGCCGCGGTGAGATCGATGTGCAGAACCGTGACGCCGCCAACGTGGTCGAGCGGTTCTGCAGCTTGGTCCCTGCCCACCGGGACCTGCTGCTCGCCGGCGTGGCCGAGCTGCGCCCGCGGATCCCCGCGGACCTGCCCGAAGTACTGCGTCTGGAGGAGTGGGCACAGCCCGACCCGCTCGACCTGCGGGACGACGGGATGGAGACCGACGAGGTGTGGCGGCTGCTCGCGGACGTATTGGTCACCGGGGACGTCCGCCGTTACGCCCCGACCCACCCCCCCCGACAGCCACTGGTCGAGCTGGCCCCAAGGCGGCTCCTTGTGAGAACTCCCGCGCCCCGGCTCGCGACGTAGGCACCACCGGGACAGACCCTAGGCACCTGAGCCAGTCGCCGATCGACCATCGGGATGGGGATCTTGTGCCATGCGGCCCGCACGGGAACATCCACCGCCGGCGACCGCCGGCGCGGTCAGCGTCCCTGAAGACGGCTCGCCCGCTTGAGCTTGTCGGTCGATGGAGGCAACCTTCCACCACTGCTGACCCGTTGTACCGGGTTGACGGGCGGAGGGCGAGGGTGAACGCGGCAGAGGACTTCCGCCGGTTCGTGGAGGGGCGACAGCGGTCGCTGCTGCGAACCGCGTGGCTGCTGACGGGTGACTGGTCAGCCGCCGAGGATCTCGTCCAGACCACGCTGATCGCGGCTTGGCCGCGTTGGGGTCGGATCTCCGCGGCCGCCAACACCGATGCGTACGTCCGCCGCATCATGATCAACAAGTCTCACGACTGGCGCCGCCGACGCTGGCACAGGGAGATCCCAACCTCTGAACTGCCCGAGAGGTCGGACAGCCTCGAGGCCGATGGTGATGTCCAGCGCATCCTCATCGACGCCCTCCGCGCCCTGCCGCCCCGGCAACGGACCGTCATCGTGCTGCGCTACTTCGACGACCTCTCCGAGGTCGACACAGCGGCCGCGATGGACTGCGCGGTCGGCACCGTGAAGAGCCAGGCGTCGAAGGCGTTGGCGACGCTAAGGCGTCACCCCGCGCTGACCGACCTTCAGCTAGAGAGAAGTGCCAAATGAGCCACAACCTGAGCGAACTGCTCGCTGCCGCCGTGCCCGAGCCCAGCCACTTCCTCAACCCCGACAAGCTGCTCGACGACGCCCAGCGCCGACTCGCGCGGCGCCGCCGTGGTGCTGCTGGAATCTCCTGTGTTGCCGTCGCCGCCGTGTTCGCTGCGGCTTGGCTGCTGCTCACCGGTGGGCGACACGAGGTGTCCCGGAGCGACGTCGGCGGGGCTCCGACGAGCGCCTCGACGCTGACCACGTCCGGCCCGCTTTCGGCGCTCCAGGGTATCGAGGTTGCGCATGTGAGGAGCTTCATCCGTGCCTACAACGCTGGCGACCTCGCGGGTGCGCTCTCGCAGTTCTCCAGCGGACAGGCTGTGGCCTTCAGCGACTGCGACTACTCGACGCAGCAACTCGTTGACGGGCACGGACTCGCTGCTCTGACGACCTGGCTCCGTCAGAGTTATGCGGACCACGACCATCTGACCGTCGGCGACATCGTGGTCCCGAACGCGGATCAGCACGTGCTAGGAGTGAGGTTCAGCCGCCGGACCAGCGACTCCATCTCGCGCGGCGGACACCCGAACGGCATCACACCAAGCACTGCAGCAAAGGTCACATTCGACAACGCCGGTCTCATCACCGGGTACGGCAACGGTCCGTACGGCGGCCCACCCGACGGTTGCCGCCTGAAATAACCGATCTTCCTCCGCCAGCGGCATTACTGATCCCAAGAGCCGATCGCTATCCGGCGCAGGCAGTGCGGCAGCAGGCTAGACGAAGCTGATCCCGATGCCGCTGAGCGCGATACCGATGACGAGGAAGAGCACACCGCGGCCAAGGACGCCGGCGCGGGTCGGCGCACCCATGTTGACCCGACCGAGCAGCCTCGAGAGGACGACACCCGCCGCCGTGGGGCGTGCCAACACGAGCACCCCAAGGAGGGCGATGACTGCTCCGGTGACGAGGTCAAGGACCGCACCGTTCACCCCACAAAGTCCTTCCCTCGTCGCGGCATCGGTGCGCAGCCTACCGGGAGGGCCGGCTACCCCGCGAGCCAAAGGTCAGCTGCCCAGATCTGAGGCTGCGGCCTGCGCCGGTCGCCGATCGCCGACTGGCACGCCGTTGGACCGCGTAGCCGGGGGCAGCTCGATCGGGCACGGCAACCGCGTGACACCGTGTGGCCTCCCGGCTTCCGTGACCGCTGGGCGGCTTGTGGCCGTATGCGTGACGTTGACGCTTGCGGCCGGCTGCGGCCCTGCGTCATCGGTTTCGACGGTCCAACCGCCGGCGACGCCCTCGGCAGGGTCGGGGGCGGCCGGATCCCCGTCGGGTCCTCCCTCTGCGGAGGTCGTCGGCCACGAAAGGGCCGAAGCTGTCTCCCGCCGGATCCTCAGTGCGAGCGCGGTCAATCAATCCTTGTCCCGAACTCGGGACCCTCACGGAGCGAACGGGTCGGGCAGCATTGAGGCCCGTTTATGAGACGTTTCACGCAGCAACAGTCCACGTTCTAACCGAGACGGGTACCGGCAGAAACGTCAGCTGCGTCGGGGTCGCCGCCGCGGATACCGACGAATGGCTCGCACTGGTCGGCTTGCGCCGTTTGATGGGGGTATCGGAGGCGACGCCACGGGCCGTTGGGACGGTTAGCCCCGGATGATCAGGCCTCGGCCGACGAGCTCCAGGCTCGCGTCGATGAGCGCCTCCCGCTCTGCGGGTGGGAGCCCGCCCATCGGGCCGAGCAGCAGTTGAGACAATCCATGCACGGCGGCCCAGGCGTTGGTGGCGGCGGTGGCGCGGTCCGCGGGGGCTAGGACGCCGGCAGCAAGCATCGCGTCGAGCGCGTCTTCGAGCAGCTCGCTCGCCGACCTTCCGGCGTCGCCCTGGCCGCGCTGGTCGCGCTGGCCGGCTCCGCCGTGACTCGTCTTGGGCGAGGTGAACGCGGTGGCGAACAGTCCGGGTTCGTTGAGGGCGAAGTGAACGTAGCCTCGCCCGACCGCGCCCAGGTAGGCCACGGCGTCTCGGCGGTCGTCGCCGGTGGGGCTGAGCTGGGCGAGCTCGGCCTCCATCGAACGCGCGAGCATGGCCAGAGCTTCCAGCGCCACTGCCTCGATCAGGTCGGGCAGGGCGCTGAAGTGGCGGTACGCCGCATTCGGTGAGACGCCGACGCGCCGAGCGGCCTCACGCAGCACGATCGCGGACGGGCCGCCATTTCGGGCGAGTTCGGTACCGGCCCGGACGAGGGCGTGACGCAGGTTGCCGTGGTGATAAGGCGAAGGCGGGCTGGCGCCGGGAACGGTCACGATTCAGCAATGTTGACATCGTGAACTTCGTGTGGCAAGTTCACGCTGTCAACATCTACGGCCGCGAGGGAGCCCGCCGTGTTCTATCGACTAGGTCAGAGAATCGCCACCCGCGCCCGATTGGTGCTGGCGTTGAGTGTCGGGGTACTGGTGGTTTCGGCCGTCCTTGGCGTCGGAGCGTTCGCGCGGCTGCTGTCGGCCGGCTTCGACGACCCGGCCTCGGCCTCGAGCCGGGCGAAGTTGCTGCTCGACCAGAAGTTCGGCGGCGAGCCGGACCTGATCTTCCTGGTCCACGCCCGGACCGGCACCGTCGATGCCGCGGCCGTGGCGACCGACGCGCAGACGCTGGCCCATCGGCTGAGCCTTGATGCGCGGCTCAGTGGCGTGACGTCGTACTGGAGTACCCATGCCGCAGGTCTTCGATCTCGCGACGGTACCGACGCGCTGATTCTGGCCAAGGTGATCGGCGACGATTCCACGGCAAACACGAACGCCAAGGCGCTGCTCACCGACTACGGCCACCTGGACAACTCGGCCGCCACGGTGCGCATCGGCGGCATCCGCGGCACCGACGTGGGCGGGCAGGTCAGCAAGGATCTCGCTCTGGCCGAGGCGATCGCGGTCCCCATCACCATGATCCTTTTGGTCATCGCGTTCGGCAGCCTGGTCGCGGCGCTGCTGCCGCTGGCCGTTGGGATTCTCGCGATCTTCGGCACGTTCGCGGAGTTGAGCCTGCTCACCCACGTCACCAGTGTCAGCGTGTTCGCGATCAACCTGACGACCGCGCTCGGACTGGGTCTGGGGATCGACTACGCCCTGCTGATGGTCAGCCGGTTCCGCGAGGAGCTGGCCAGGGGCGTCACAGTGAACGAGGCAGTGGCCCGCACGATGGCGACTGCAGGGCGCACCATCGCATTCTCCGCTCTCGCTGTCGCCGCCGCTCTGTCGGCGATGCTGGTGTTCCCCGTCTACTTCCTGAAATCCTTCGCCTACGCCGGCGTCGGCGTCACCGTCTTCGCCGCGGCCAGCGCGCTGCTCGTCATGCCCTCACTGCTCACGGTCCTCGGCCACCGGGTGAACGCCGGGCGTATCCCCGGGATTCGCTCCGTACGCAGCGTCGAGGCTCCGTTCTGGGGACGGCTGGCCACCGGCGTGATGCGCCGCCCTGTCCTGGCTGCTGCGCCGGTGATTGCCGTGCTGCTGGTTCTCGCGACGCCGCTGCTGTCGGTTACTTTCGGGACGCCCGACGACCGCGTCCTGCCGACCAGCGCGGGGAGCCACCAGGTCGGCGACACCCTGCGCCACGACTTCACCACCACGCCCAATGTCGTCGACCTGGTCATCACCCCCGCCCTGTCGCATGCCGCGCTGCAGAGCTACTCAGTCCAGCTGAGCCGATTGGCCGGCGTGCAACGCGCCGACAGCAGCGCGGGCAGCTTCAGCTCCAGCCAGCCGAGCACACCGGGCACCAACCCGGCCGCGCTCACCGCGTCGGGCACGCAACGGCTCAGCCTGAGCACTGGACTGGACCCGGCCTCCGGCGCCGCGCAGACTCTCCTACGCCAGATACGCGCCGTGCCCTCACCCGCAGGGACAACGGTTCTCGTCGGTGGCGCCACCGCGACCCTCATCGACGCCAAGCACGCCATCAGATCCCGGCTGCCACTCGCCGCCGCTCTGATCGTGGTGACCACGTTCATCCTGCTGTTCCTGTTTACCGGCAGCATCCTGCACCCGATCCGCGCCCTGCTCGGCAACGCGCTCACCCTTGGCGCGACCCTGGGCACGATGGTGTGGATCTTCCAGGACGGCCACCTCGCCTCCTTCCTCGGCTTCACCCCGACACCGACCAACACCGCCATGCCGGTCCTGCTGTTCTGCATCGCCTTCGGGCTGTCGATGGACTACGAACTTTTCGTGATCAGCCGGATCAAGGAACTGCACGACGCCGGCGCCGCGAACGCCGGCGCCGTCACCGGTGGTCTGGCCCGCACCGGACGCATCGTCTCCACCCTCGCCTCGCTGCTGGCCGTCAGCTTCTTCGCCTTCGGCACCAGCAAAGTCAGCTTCATCCAATTCTTTGGCCTCGGCACCGGACTGGCGATCCTCATCGACGCCACCCTGGTGCGTGGAGTCCTCGTCCCAGCCTTCATGCGGGCCCTCGGCGAACGCAGCTGGTACGCACCGGCGCCCTTGCGGCGCATACACAACCGGATCGGCGTCAGAGAGCACACGACCGACCAACCTGCACTGGTCGGCAGCTGACGAGACAGGCGCCTCGTCCGTCCTCTCGGGCTCGTTGCCCCCCACATCGGCCACAGGTTGATTCGTACCTCCTCAGGAAGCGTGGCGACCCACGGGCTCAGCTCACGCGCGGTCTTGATGGCCCAGGATTCATCGAGCTGTCCCAGGCTCTCGACGGTGATGACCCAACTGGCCTCCGTGAGCGCGCCAACCAAGCGCGGCCAGGCATCAGGAGGCACTCGTTCCGCACGGCCATTAGGCAGGAAACCGAACAAGTCCCGGTCCCATACGCGACTACTCAGCTCCGCCAGCTTGATGTCCGCAGCCTCGTCCACCCCCGCACCGTAGCGAAGCTGCGTCGGTCCTGCTCCGAGGACAGCAACCGAGCACCGTTCATCGAACCTCATACGGGACACGGGCTGGCCGGTCTGGGAGTGCCTGTGACTCGCATCGCTAAGTGGTGCTGTTCTGCCAGCGCTATGTGGCACCGCCGCGATGACGTGCGGCCACTCAGCCGTAGACGAGACGCTTTGCTGCCGAACCGGGCTCGAGCAGCTCGAACTTCAGAGTCAGATCGGTGCGGTCCATGAGATCCACTTGCTGAGTGAACGGCTCACTCGTGACGTACACGGTTTTCTGCAGCTTCCACCCCTCCTTGAACCACGCGCGCAGCGCGGTGAGAAGATGCTCGTCCATTCCCATCTCCATCTGGGGCCGACGGACCCAGAAGAAGATGACGGCGTCCACGTCCGCCCACTGGTCGTCACCGACTGGAGTCACCGTGGATCTCGCGAGGAACGTGGCGCTCGTGGGAAAGACGTAGACGCAGCCCAAGCATCTGGTGCCATCTGGGTCGAGCACCGTGTACGTGAACGCGCGATGCCCAGCATGGCGCTGTTCGAGTTCGACGACATCTTCCCGGTTCGCCTCCACCGTGAAGTCGTCCTCGGGCCACGTTGACTGCCGCCATAACCGCAGGTACTCGCGCGTGTCCATCACAGCGGCATAGTCCATCTCCGTGTCGTCGACGACGATCGGACGCAAGGAGAACTCTCCGGTCCCCAGCTCCGCCGGAACAGGTTCGGTCGAATCGGTGAATGGCACGTGTGCCTCCCTCGGCAGGTATCCCTCGGTACTGCTCACGCTACGGCGCCGCGCAAGTGGGTATGGCCGGATCCGGTCCGCCAATGTCCAACTTGGGTGTGCCCCAGAGGGACGCCAAGCAGGTCCAGGGCGTCGAGCGCGGATCGGCACCTGCTAGCGCCGCTGACGCCGCCAGCCGCGGGTCTAGGAGCCCAACCAGACACGTCGAGGTCTCCCCGCGTGTGTCATATGCCGAACCGCTATCGGAGCACCGCGGTCCGCCGACGTGAGGATCGCCTGGCGTTCCCGGTTGTCGTCCCGTTCCCGGGACTGGTGCGGCTGCTGGGACGGATCGGCGGGGGCTGGGCCGCGGGGTCAGGGCGGCTGCCGGGGTCGTCGTTCAGGCGTGGACGGTGACGACCACGGGGTGTTGTTCTGCTTCGCGGGCGACGGCCCGGTAGACCGTGGAGCGGGTGACGCCGAACAGCTCGGCGAGCTCCTTCGCGGAGTGCTGGCCGGAGGCGAACAGCTCGGCGACGTGGGCTTCTGGCGGGCGGTGAGCTTCGGTGGCCTCCCGTGGAGGTGGCCCTTGGCTCGGGCCACCGCCATTCCTTCCCGGGTGCGAAGCCGGATCAGGTCGGACTCGAACTCGGCGACCATCGCCAACACGTTGAACAGCAGTCGCCCGACCGGGTCGGTCGGGTCGTGCCGCTGTCCACCGAGACTCAACCTGACCCCGGCGCGGGTGAGCTCGTCGATGATCTGCCGGGCATCTGGCAACGACCTCGCCAGCCGGTCCAGCTTGGTGACCACGAACGTGTCCCCGGTGCGGACCGCGGCCAAAGCGGCGGCCAGCCCGGGGCGGTCCCGGTTGGTGCCGGTCAGCCCGTGGTCGACGTAGACCCGGTCGAGGGCCACCCCCAGCCCGAGCAGCGCGGTGCGCTGCGCGGTGAGGTCCTGGGTGTCAGTAGACACCCTCGCGTAACCGATCATCAGTGCAGACATGCTGGAACTCCCTCCACGACAGGCCCACCCATCGGTTCGGGCGTAGGACGTGCCTCGGTTGTCGGGGCACCCAGCTGCCCGCAGGCGGGCGATGACCGCCACCCTGCGCGGGGTCGTCACCGTACGGAAGACCACCACGCTGGCGCCGGGGTCGGACCTCACCGAGGAACATCGCCGCCGCTGGCGCGAAACGGCGGCCGGACGCGCGAGACTGGGGCATGCGCAACGGGAGGAAGCTACGGTGGTGCGGGCCCGGACGTGGCTGGCGGTGGGCCGCGGGCGGTCGCGGTCAGGCTTACTACGGCTGGGCATCAACCCGACGCGAAGCCCGTGCTGCACTCCAGCAAGCCCTCAGCCAACTGCCTCAGTAACCGATCCCCAGTCGGACCGCAGAACCGGCTGCAAAGCTCGCACTTGCAGGTCGGTGTCGCGGGCTGACCCTCCCCGGTCTGTGGCGCCTTGGTAGCGACTGCGTTTCCGGATGACGTAGCGATCGCGGCGCTTGCCGCTGCGTGCCGCGCTGACGAGACGCGGCTGGCCTGCTCCGCCTTGGAATGTGGGAACCGAGCAGCTCACACGGCGCGGACACCTGGCCGTACGGCGAACACGACTCGGGGATCCCTCAGGTCCCATTGGGCTCCTTGGGCGAGCACAGTGAATTCAAATCCGAAGGCACCTTCCTTTCCAGAGCCAGCAACACAAATCTGGCCGAGAACAATGGTACGTTTACGCTCAATACTAGGCGCCAATCCGTCACAGTTCTATGTCACTTCGTCGAGCGCGTGGCTCAAATAGGCGGAGTTCCAAACGCCGAAAAGAGCGTGCAAGGAAATTCTCAATCGCGACTCCTGGGAGCGTAACTCGCGGTACGTTGTGGCGGACGAAGGACCTTGTGCTCCTGTCGTCAGAGGCGCGGGCGCGGTACTGCATCGGGCCGATCGACCTCCGGAGAGAAGGCTCAGATGAGGCCCTGTCCGTCGTGTCACCATGCCCTTGCTGAAACTCCCACCCTGGGTCTCCGGAGATGACCGGGACGAGGCCTGCCCTTCTGCTCGACAGTGACGTCAGGCTGCTGGCGCAAGTCGTACAGGCATCGGCTGATGGCATCTTCTGTCAGGACGTGCATGGGATTGTCGTGAGCTGGAACGCCGGCGCGGAGCGCATCTACGGCTATTTGGCGGCGGACATGCTCGGACAGGCGGCCGACAAGTTGCTGCCGGCCCAGAGCCGCAAGCAGCTGCTGGCACTGCGCCAGGCTGCCCTGGATGGACAGCGGGTCGAGCGTCTGGACAGCTGGCATCGGCGCAGCGACGGCGCCCTGTTCCCGGTGAACGTGAGCGCCTCCCCGCTGCGAGACTCTGCCGGCGAGGTGGTGGCGGTAGCGACGACGGTCGCAGACGTCTCAGAGCGTGTGAATCTGGCCGTCGCGCTGGACCACACCCGGGCGGAGCTGCAACGTCACAACGTGGCCCTGACCCGCAGCAACCGTGACCTCGAGCAGTTCGCCTACGTCGCCTCGCACGATCTATCCGAGCCGTTGCGCGTGATGACCGGGTACGTCGAGATGCTGGAGCGCCGATACGACGACGTCCTTGATGAGCGCGGCCGCCGCTACATGACGCACATCGTGGACGCGAGTGTGCGTATGCGGGCGCTCATCGACGACCTGCTGGAGTACTCCCGGTTCCTGCGGGTCGAGCCGGAGAGCAGCCTTGTCGACACCTCCGCGGTGCTCACGCAGGTCTGCACGTCATTGGGCACGACGGTGACCGAGACCGGGGCCACGATCGACATCGGTCCGCTGCCGTCGGTGTGGTGTGACCGGCACCAGCTGGAGAGCCTGCTGCAGAACCTGCTGAGCAACGCGCTGAAGTTTCGACGCCCGGACCAGGCACCCCGTGTGTCCGTCACCGCTGAACGGGCGGGCGGCTGGGTCACGCTGCGGGTCGATGACGACGGCATCGGCATCGGCGAGGAGTACCGGGAGCGAGTATTCCGGATGTTCCAACGGCTTCACGTCCGGGAGACCTACGGGGGCACCGGCATCGGGCTGGCCATCGCTTTGCAGATCGTTGAGCTGCACGGGGGGCGGATCTGGGTTGAGGAGTCACTGATGGGCGGCGCACGGTTCTGTTTCACGCTGCCAGCTGCCGCGCCGATTGTGACCCTCCCCGATGTCTGAGGCGACGTTGATCCAGATCCTGCTGGTGGAGGACAACCTGGCGGACGTCGAGCTCACGCTCGAGGCGTTGGAGGAGGCCAAGTTCGCTAACGACGTCCATGTCATCCGGGACGGCGCGGAGGCCTTGGACTACCTCAAGGGTGGGGAGGGCCGCGAAGGCTACGCGCGCCCCGACCTGATCATCCTGGACCTCAACCTGCCCAAGCGCAGCGGCCACGAGGTACTGGCGGGGCTGAAGACCGACGCCAAGCTCCGCCGCATCCCGGTGGCTGTCCTGACTACTTCCTCCGCCGAGGCCGACGTCATCGCCAGCTATGACCTGGGCGCCAACTGCTTCTTGACCAAGCCGGTGGACGTCGGTCAGTTCCTCAAAGTCGTCCAGTCGATCGAGCACTTCTGGTTCGGGGTCGTCCGGCTCCCTCCACGCTGACGCGGTTTACCTGCGAAGCATTTGACCTCCGCGCTAAGAGTCTAGGCAAATGTCAGGGTGGTGCTTGGTCGGCCATCGATGTCGCGAAAGACGCAGCAGCGCCTGGGGGCACCATGTCGAGCTTCACACTTGAGCCAGAAGCGATAGCACCGTTGCGGATCCTGCTGGTCGAGGACTCGGTGGCGGACTCCGACTTGTTGGTCGCGATGCTCGAGCAGGAGCTGCCCGGGGCGCTGGTCGCCGTCTCGACCACCGTGGCGGAGGCGGTGCCGATGCTGGCCGGTGCCCTGGACATCGCCATCACCGACCTTTCGCTGCCCGACGCCGAGGGACTGCAGGCGCTGACGGCCATCGTCCAAGCCCGGCCCGACATCGCTGTGGTGGTGATGACCGGAAAGCAAGACCATCAGCTGGCCTTGGCCGCGCTCTCGGAGGGGGCCGAAGACTACCTGGTCAAGGGTTCAATGAACGCCCGCGCCGTCGCGACCGCCGTGCTGTACGCGGCCCAACGACGCCAGGTGGAACGCGAGACCTACCGGTACGAACGCCTTGCGCTGGAGTTGTTGGACGCCATCGACGCTCCCACCTGTGCTGTCGACCCTCGCGGGTCGATCATCGCGGTGAACCGTGCCTGGAGGGCCTTCTCGGTCGACAACGGTGGCGACCCCGAGCGTACGGGAGTCGGCCTGAACTACTTCGACGTGTGCGAGCCACCCACCGCGGCGGCGCTGGCTGGAGCACCGGAGGTTGCCAACGGTCTACGGCGCGTCCTGTCCGGGACGTTGGACCGGTTCCAGTTCGACTACCCATGCCACGGTCCGGACCACGAACGCTGGTTCAGCCTGCGCATTGCCCCGTTGCCGGAGACCGCCGGCGCGGTACTGACTCACATGGACATCTCGGCAGCCAAGCTGGCTGAGAGCGCCTTGTCGCACTCGAGCCTGCACGACGTCCTGACCGGCCTGCCCAACCGGACGCTACTCTTCGACCGGCTCCAACAGGCACTGGTAGCGACAGCCCGCAGCCACCGGCAACTGGCGGTGGCGTTCCTCGACATCGACCAGTTCAAACGCGTCAACGACAGCCTCGGCCACGCGGCCGGCGACACACTGTTGGTGGCCATCGCCGCCCGGCTCAGGGAGAGCCTGCGCGACGGCGACACGCTGTCCCGGTTCGCCGGTGACGAGTTCGTCGTCGTCTGGCCCAGCCTCGAGTCGGTGGAGGAGGCCAGCATGCTGGCCGACCGGGTCAGCCGCGCGTTCGATGAACCCTTCCAACTGGACGTGTCGCGTGTCTCCGTCACCGCAAGTGTCGGAGTCGCCGTGGGCCTGTCTCCGCAGTCCGCTGACGACTTGCTGCTGGCGGCTGACGCGGCAATGTACGACGCCAAGCGCCACGGAAGGGGCCGGACGCGGATCTACACCGACGAGTTGCGCGGCGGAGCGGAGGCCCGGCTGTCCCTCGAGATGGAGCTTCGTGACGCCCTGACCCGCCAGGAATTCGTCCTGCACTACCAGCCCGTCGTGGACCTGCAAAACAACGTTGTGAGCGGGGTGGAGGCGCTGGTGCGCTGGGACCACCCCGATGGGCTGCGCATGCCGGACACGTTCATCCCGGTGGCGGAGGCCAGCGGACTCATCGTTCCCCTCGGAGCCTGGGTACTGGAGGAGGCCTGCCGCCAAGCGGCCGCGTGGGTTGCCGAGGGCATCATGCTCAACATGGCCGTCAATTTGTCGGTACGGCAGCTGGCCCACCCCGACATCGTGCCGACCATTGCTGCTGCCCTGCAACGCTCCGGCCTCGAGCCTGCCCGGCTCATGGTCGAGATCACCGAGTCCGCGGTGATGGAGGACGCCGAGGCAGCCCTCACTGCCCTGTCCAGCATCGCCCAGACGGGAACCAGGATAGCCATCGACGACTTCGGCACCGGCTACAGCTCGCTGGTCTACCTCAAGCGCTACCCCATTCACGCACTGAAGCTGGACCGGTCCTTCGTCGCCGGAATGGGTATCAACGGCCAGGACGACGCCATCGTCGCGAGCGTCGTCAACCTGGCACACGCCGTTGGCGCAGTCTGTATCGCCGAGGGGGTCGAAACACAGCAGCAGCGGGCCACATTGCGGGCACTGGGATGCCAGCTGGCGCAGGGGTTCCTCTTCGCCGCCGGCGCTTCAGCTGAGCAACTTCCAGTAGCGATAGTCAGGTGTGAGGCGCTGACGTTCACGGATGGCGACACCGGTGCCGGCCTGCTGCCGTGGGCTGCGCCCTCTGTTGGGCGCGCAGCATCGTGGGACCGCGACCCGGCGGATGACCGACAATTCGGCCGCGTCGGCCGGCTTGCCTTACGGGTGCTCGACGTCCCGGTGGCTTTCGTGGCCCTGCTGCCTGACCCGCTGAGCCTCAGGGGAGCCGTCACGGAATGGAGTTTCGCCGACACCGGGCAACAGAAGTCCGACGCCGGCGACCAGTTCAGCCGCCAGCTGGCAACCGCGGGCCAGTTGGTGGTGGTCGGCGACGTCTCCGCGGACGTCCGCACCCAAACCGATGCCTGGGTGCAGGCCGCGGGGATCAAGGCCATAGCGGCGTTCCCTTTGCAGGAAGCCGGCGGGGACCCCATCGGCGCGCTGTGCGTCGCTGACACCAGGCGTCGCGCCTGGACGCGGGACAACCTGGAGGCCCTGGCCGAACTGGCAGAGGTCGCCCTCAGCAAGGCGCAGCTGCACGGAACTGTCCGACGATCCAGCGCGACGGCCGAGCTGCTGCAACGCAGCATGTTGACCAGACTGCCGGACAATGGACACCTGGAGCTGATTGCGCGCTACCTGCCGGCCCAGGACACCGCCAAGGTCGGTGGGGACTGGTATGACGCGTTCGTGCTGCCGGACGGAGTCACGGCGCTCGCAATCGGCGATGTAGCCGGACACGACATGCCTGCCGCCGCGATTATGGGCCAGCTGCGAAACTTGCTCCGCGGGATCGCCTGGCACACCAACGCGGCACCACACCAGGTGCTCTCGGGGCTAGACAAGACCGCACACGGCTTAGGCGTAACAGATCTCGCGACCGTGACCTACGCGCGAATCGAATCGACGCGCGCTGGGGGATGGCGGATGCGTTGGGCGAACGCCGGACACCCGCCCCCCCTTATGATTTCAGCGAGCGGGGAAGCTCGCTACCTTGACCAGCCCTCCGGGGTGCTCCTTGCGTTCGGCGACGCTCCACACACCGACGGGTTCGTCGACCTGCCTCCGCTGTCAACGCTTCTGCTCTATACCGATGGCCTCGTCGAGTCCCGCGCCATCGACATCGACGAAGGACTCGACCGGCTCCGCCGGGCCGCCGTTGTCGCGGCCACCTGGTCGTTGGAACGCCTGTGCGAACACGTGCTCAGCGAGCTCACCAGCAACTCCAACGAGGACGACGTGACCCTGCTCGCCCTGCGAATCCCGACCCAAAACACGTAGCAGCGACGCGTCCATCGGGTACGGCTGTCGGGTCGAGCTCTCGCGGTTGCGCGCCCCCCATTTCTGCTCATGTGTCAACGGCGACACTCATACCAACGAGGCCCCCTCCGCGAGAGAGCAACCACGTGCGGTAGGCGAAGCGCTTCGGACGTGACCTGGCCGATGATCGAGACGTCCCAACCCTCTACCTCGGGCTTCTCCACGGGCGGCCCCTGCGGGTCGACGGCTACGGGGACCTGCCAGCCAGTCAGCCAGCCTGCAGAGTCCGGTGCTCTCCGAGGCTATGTGCCCGGCGCTTCGACGGCTCTAAGTTTCGTCGACCAGGGTGCGTCCTTGCCCTTGCCAGGCAGGTGACAACTGCGTCATTCGGGCTCCCTGGTTCCACCCGCGTCCTGTCGCCACGTCGCCAACGCTGGACTGGACCCGCTCATGGGCTGTCTGAGGCGGGTCGGTCGGTGGAGCCGGCGTGCCTTCGTCTTAGGACCGCGGGGAATCCGTTTCCTGCGCCCTTCGGCTGTTGATCATGAACCCCGTCCGCATGCCCGGGCGCGCCCCTCGACCGATGCCCCACGGGGCGACTGCATGGCTGCGTCGGCCAACGAAGGCTGACCGGCACGCCAAGTTCCCCTCGCGGCCGTCATCCCAGGGCGGTCGGCAGCGTCGCAGCAGGCGATCGCCGAACGAGACGGCGATTCGCCCCGGTACGGGACCTCATCGGCACAACCCCAGCCGTGCGGTAGGCGACTTGACCTCGAGGGCTATCGAGCCACCATAGTCTGCGTCGTAACGCTCACAGGATTGCGACTTGAGTCTCTGATCTGCAGCGAGCAGGAACTTCGGTGCTGTCTCGCGTGCTGCGACCTCTGTGGATCGTTGATGCGATCCAACAGGTACTCGAGAGCTACGCTAGCGATATCCTGGAGGTCCGGACGCACAGAGGTTAGGCTCGGCTTGCTGTAACGGCTTTCCTCGATGTCGTCGAAACCGGTGATGGCCACGTCTTCGGGGACGCTGAACCCGTGGGCTTCTAGAGCTCGGAGCGCCCCTAGCGCAAGCGCGTCGTTGAAAGCCACCACGGCATCGAAATGCACCTGCCGCGCCAGGAGCTGAGCGATCGCGGCAGCCCCATGAGCGCGGTCCCAGGCCGCGACATCGACGACCAGTTGCTCGTCGACTGGCACGTTCCGCTGTCGAAGTGCTTGTTCGTATCCTTGAATACGAAGATGGGCGGCGCCGATACCTTCGTCCCGGCGTGCGCCCACGACGGCAATGTGACGTCTTCCGCCGTCGAGGAGGTGACGGGTGGCAGCTTCACTGCCCTCTGTATGGAGCATGGAGACTGAGTCGGTCTCCCAACCCGGAATGGTCTCGCCAAGCACCACTGTGGGTGCCGTTACCGTCCCGGCGAGATCCGGACCTCCAGCCGCGAGGCCAAGCACGCCGAACAGTAGACCATCAACCATCCGAGTGCCCTGTCCGCCCAGGAGTTCAAGCTCCCGCTCAGGGTCACCGTCCGACTGCTCCACTACAACGAGGTAACCTTGAGCACTCGCCGCCCGCATCACTGCGTCGGACAGCTCCGCGAAGTAGGGGTTGCGAATCTCGGGCACGATGAGGCCAATGACCCCTAGCCGCCCTGAGCGAAGTCCTCGTGCAGCGAGGTTAGGCGTGTACCCAAGCCTATCGATGGCTTCCTGGACGCGGACTCGGGTGGCCTCGGTGAATCTTCCCTGGCTCCTGACGACGTTCGACACCGTTTTAATGGAGACGCCCGCCTCTCGCGCCACATCATGTACTGTCACGCGCATTTCCCGGCCTCCCACGCGCATTGTATCAACGAGGAGCAGGGCGCGGACCGCAGACTGGCCGGCCTGGTAGCCGTACCGGCCGGGGGTGATGCCGCCGTCGACGACGCCGCACATGCCGGGCACCGCGGCCAGAACGTCGCTGTTCATCACGTGGCACGTCGACGTGCCCCTCACCGCGAGCATCACGCCGTTGCCCGTGGACTTTGCGGCCGGCGCTGTGACGTGGGCGTCGACATTGCCTAGTGCCACGGCGATCCCGGCCGGCAGGCCGGTCCAGGACGCGGCCTGCTCGGTGAGGCCACCGGCCAGGCCGCCGAGGCCACGTCCGGTGTCCATGGGTCCGCGGGCTGATGCCTCGGCTGGGTTCCTCCACGGCGTCATCCCCCCGCGCCGAAGCGGACGATGGTCCAGGAGGCTGCCAGCAGCGTGAGACGTGCGCACTGCCCTTCCAGCTTGACGTCGGGAACAGGCAGCGGGACGACGCGATCGGGGTGCTCGGCGGTGTTGGTGGCCCTGAGGTCGGACCCGGTCACGGTGAGCGCCTCGACCAGGTACAGCTGCTGCGACGTCCCGAGAGTGACGACGGCCTCCACGGGATCGGCGGGTGAGCGGTTGAGCAGAAACAGGGCCAATGAGCCTGAGTCGTCGTCCCAGGTCGCGACTGCGTCGACGGCGCGGACTTCGCCGTACCGCTCGGTCGCCGTGAGCGGCCCTGTCGGCTCGAGACGGAGGACCTGTCCCCGGGCGTGTCGTGCGGTCAGAGCGAAGGGGTGGAAAGTCGTCTGTGGCCACGCGGCGCCCTCGGGGTCGGTGCTGATGGGGGCGATGACGTTGACCAGCTGGGCCAGCGACGCTGCCGTCACCCGGTCACTGTGCCGCAGCAGGCTGATCAACAGGCCGCCCACGACGACGGCGTCGGCGATGTCGTAGGTCTCTTCGCTGATGCGAGGAGCGACGCTCCACTCCGTCGCGGGTGGCAGCGCTTGGAGCCGCGAAAGGTACCAGACGTTCCATTCGTCGAAGGAGACGTTGATCTTCTTGCGTGACTTCAGTCGCGCACCGACGTGGTCGGCGGTGGCCACGACGGAGTCGATGAAGTGGTCCATGTCCGTGCCCGAGGCCAGGAACGACGCGACGTCCCCGTTCTCGGGTTCGTAGTAGGCGTGGCAGGAGATGAAGTCGACGAGCTCGTAGGTGTGTGCCAGCACCTCACGTTCCCAGCTGGCGAAGGTGGTCATCGCTGAGCTGGAGCTGCCGCACGCGACGAGCTCCAGGCTGGGGTCGATCAGCCTCATCGCCCGTGCCGTCTCGGCAGCCAGCCGTCCGTACTCGGCGGCGGTCTTGTGCCCGACCTGCCAGGGACCGTCCAGCTCGTTGCCGAGGCACCACATGCGAATGTCGAACGGCTCCTTCGCGCCGTTGGCGATCCTCTTGTCCGACAAGGCGGTGCCGCTGCGCACGTTGGCGTACTCCAGAAGGTCCAGCGCTTCCTGGATTCCTCGCGTCCCGAGGTTGACCGCCATCATCGGTTCGACCTGGGCGGCGTGGGTCCACTGCATGAACTCGTGCAGACCGAAGGCGTTGGACTCGGTACTGTGCCAGGCCAGGTCCAGCCGCGTAGGACGGTCGGCTGCAGGACCGATACCGTCCTCCCAGCGGTAGTTGCTGACGAAGTTCCCACCGGGGTAGCGAATGGTGTTCACCCCGAGACGCCTGACGAGGTCGAGCACGTCGCGCCGAAATCCGAACTCGTCGGCCGTGGGGTGGTCGGGCTGGAAAAGTCCGGTGTAGACGCACCGCCCCATGTGCTCGACGAAGGAGCCGAAGAGTCGGGGGCTGACCGGCGCGATGGTGAACCGGTGGTCAACGTAGATGTGCGCTTCCACGCTCAGGCCTCCTTCCGCGCGGTGGTGGCCTCGGCGGTCGGCTTGGCGTACGGCGACCGATCGGCGCCGGCGTGCATCTGGAAGCGGTCAGCCACCGTGTTGCGGCGCCGCTGGAGCACCCCGGCGTGGTCGGGAATCAGGTCCCACAACCCCATGGTCAAGCGGTAGGTCTCCAGCGGTGCGTCGCCGTGCCGGTAACCCCAGTCATACATGTCGAACAGTGACCACCAGGTGTAGCCGATCACCGGGACACCCTCACTGCGAAGCGCCTCGACGCACTCGACGGACTCGTCGAGCCACAGGATGCGTTCGTCCTCGCTCCCGGTGAAGCAGGTCTCGCTGAGGAAGACCGGGCGCTGGTACCGGTCGGCGAACAAGGTCAGGACGTCACGAAGGCCCGCGGTCCACTCGTTGACCCGAGGGCGCAGCTGAAGCGGGCCGCCGTCTAGAGAGCCACTCGGGTCCAGCAGCTCGGTGGAGTGAGCCGGGTAGTAGTTGACACCCATCACGTCAGGCTGCGCAGTGTTCTGCTCGTGCCACGCCAAGTCGTCCTCTGTCATGCCGTGGGTGAGGAGGAAGTCGCGGAGCGGGTGAGTGCCGTCGACGCGGCCGGTGACCAGGTCCTGGATCAGGAAGGCGCGCTGGCGCAGGAAACGCGACAACGCCAGGTCCGCGAGCTCGCCGACGAACCGGAAGGAGGCCTCGACGTGCATGAAGCTGGCCGTCGGAGAGGCCTGCTCGATGGCCTGCTGGCACAGCACGATGCCGCGGGCGAGCGCACTGACGAGGGTGACGAAACCGTCGTCACCGACCAGGTGCGGCGGCCAGTGCCCGAACTCACCGCAGTAGATGGCGTTGAGCAGCGGCTCGTTCAAGGGGGTGTAGACCCGGAAGGTGTCGCCGTACCGTTCGGCGACGCGTCGGGCGTAATCGGCGACCCGCGCAGGATAGTCGGGGTTGGCGAACTCACCCTCCAGCCACATTGGTGTGCCGTAGTGCATGAGGTCGATGATGGGCTCAAGGCCTAGCTCGGTGAACCTGGACGCCACCTGGTCGAGCCACTGCCAGTCCCACACGTCGGGCGCCGGGTTGACCCGGTACCAGGGGATCCCCCAGCGCACCATGGTGGCCCCGCACGCCGTCGCGAGCGCCAGGTCGTCGTGCCACTGGTCGTAGTGCTGCGTCAGCTCATATTCGTCGAGAGGGCGCTCGCCTGTGCGTGTCTGCGGCAGGAAGGTGTCTTCCACGCCGACGGCGAAGCTGAGTCCAGTGTCGTCGAACCACGTGCGTGTGATGGTGAGCCTCCAGGAGCTAGCGAGTCGTTTGTGTGAGTGAGGACTACTTGATGCCGGTGGTCGCGATTCCTTCGATGAAGCGACGCTGGACGAACAGGAAAGCGATCAGCATGGGCACCAGCGCGATGACGGCGCCGGCCATGAGCAGTCCGTACTGGGTGACGTGCTGGCCCTTGAACAGGGCGAGCCCCGCCGGAAGGGTTTGCATGTTGGAGTCGGTCGTCACGATCAGCGGCCACAGCAGGTCGTTCCAGTTCGCGAGCATGTTGAACAGGCCCAGGGTGAGCAGCGCTGGTACCGCTAGCGGCAGCATCACACGCAGGAAGATGCGCATCTCCGAGGCGCCGTCGATGCGGGCGGCCTCCTCCAGGTCCTTGGGCAGGGCCAGGAAGAACTGCCGCATCAAGAAGATGCCGAAGGCGTCCGCTGCCCGCGGCACGATCAGTCCTTGGTAGGTGTTGATCCAGTGCAGGTCCACCAGGAGCCGGAAGATGGGGATCAGGGTTACCTGGATGGGCAGCATCATGGTCATGATGACGACCACGAACACCGCGGTCCGGCCCGGGAACTCGAAGCGGGCCAGCGCGTAGCCGGCCATCGAGTCGATCGCGACGGACAGTGCAGCGACGCTGATCGCGAACACGGCGGTGTTGATGAACTGTCGCCGCAGCGGGATCTGGGTCCAGATGCTGGTGTAGTTGGCCCAGGTGATGTGGCTGGGCCACAAGGTCGTCGGATGTCCGGTGAGGTCGCCTTGAGTACGGACACTTGCGCTGAGCATCCACGCGAACGGCAGCAGTGTCGCGCAGGCCGCGATGACGAGCACCGCGTATAGCAGCACCCGCCGGCGGTCGGTCCGCCGCGGCCGGGTGCGTCGGGCCGGGACGTGCGCCAGCGTTGCGGCGGCCATCAGTACCTCACCGTTCGCCGTGCGAAGAAGCCGAGCTGGATGAGGCTGAGCGCGAGGACTATCGCCACCAGGACCCAGGAGATGGCGGAGGCGTAGCCCAGGCGGTAGTCCACGAAGCCGGTGCTGTAGACGAGCATGACCAGCGTCTCCGAGCGGAAGAACGGTCCGCCGGAGGTCATGACGTACATCTGGTCGAAAGCCTGGAAGGAGAAGATCGCCGCGATCATCACGACGAACATCGTTGTGTTCGACAGCAGCGGCCAGGTGACGTTGGTGAAACGTCGGATCGGGCCGGCCCCGTCGACCGTGGCTGCCTCCTTCAGCTCAGCGGGGATCGACTGCAGCCCAGCCAGGTACATGACCATGAAGAAGCCGACGTTGCGCCAGATCCCGACCAGGATGACCGCGGGCAGCGCCCAGTTCGGGTCCCGAACGCCGTTGCCGATGGGCAGCCCGATCCGTCCGAGCCACGCGGCGACGATCCCGACCTGAGGGTCAAGCATGAACGCCCATGCGATGGAGGCAATCGACAGGGAGGCGACGAAGGGGAAGAAGAAGGCGGCCCGAAATACTCCGCGACCTTTCATCCGCTGGTTCAGTGCGAGGGCCAGGACGAGCGCCAGTCCGACGGAGAACACGGTGGTGAACACGGCGTAGATGGCGGTGTTCTTCAGGTCGTTGGTGAACCGGGGGTCGCTGATCAGCTTTCGGTAGTTGCTGAGACCCGTCCAGTGCGACGAGCCGAACAGCGACGCGTCGGTGAACGAGGTCCGGAGTGCCTGCACCATCGGCCACAGCACGAAGACAGCGATGATGAGCAACGCGGGTGACAGGAAGCCCAGCGCAGTCAGTCCGCGTCGCCGCCGCAACTTGCGGCGGCGGCGACGCGAGCTCACTGGCCGACTGGCGAGGCGTGCGTGTCTGGTCAGCGTCTCGGACACGATCGAGTCCTATTCCTTACTGGCCGGCGAGCAGGGCGGTGATCTGCTTGGACGCATCCGGCAGGAGCTGCTCCGGGGTGCCCTTGCCCTCGGTGACCTTCTGGATGATGGGCACCACCACGTTGCTGTCGATCTGGGTGGCGTTGACGATGCCGGGCAGGTAGAACTTCGCACCCTTGGCGCCGAGGAAGGCGGCAGAGGTCGGGTTCGCGGCGATCGCGCTCGCCGGCACGGTGTTGAGGTTGGGCGGGTAGGCGGAGTGGATCGCCCAGTAGGTCTGCGATGCGGCGGAGTTCCAGAACTTGAAGAACTTGTACGCGGCAGCCTTCTGGGCCGTGCTGGCCTTTGCGTTGAGATGCATGTTGGAGCTGACCGCGGTGCAGGTCTGCATCGCTGACCCGGCGGGCACCGGCACGACGCCGAAGTCGATCCCGGCCGTCTTGAAGCCTGAGGACGCCCACGGTCCGTTGATGTACATCGCGGCCTTGCCCGCGGCGAACAGGTTGTCGGTGTCAACGCCACCCAGACCCGCCGGGGAGATGTGGTTCTTGATGATGAGGTTGGTCCAGAAGTCCATCGCCTTCACGGTGCCGGGGCTGTCGAACTCCGAGGACTTGCCGTCGTCAGAAACGACGTTGCCACCCATGGAGTTGAGCAACACCGCCCACGTGGCTGGGGCCGCGTGGTCGGGCACGATGAAGCCGTAGGTGTTCTTGGTCTGATCGCCACTGGTGTACTTCGTCGTCTTGACTGCGTCGCTGGCGAGCTCGTCCATCGTGGTCGGCGGGTTGGTGATGCCCGCGGCCGCGAAGATCTTCTTGTTGTAGTACAGCATCGTGCCGGCCGCGGCGAAGGGGACTCCGTACTGCTTGCCCTGCCACATGGTGGAGGCGAGCGAGGCTGCCGGCAGCGTCTTCGGGTCCAGCCCAGACGAGCCGTAGAGGTCGTCGACTGAGGCTAGGACCCCCTTGGAGGCGATGCCGGGCACCTGCGACGCGTCCAAGGTGGTGATCGTCGGACCCTGCCCGGCGGCGTACGCCGGCAGCAACTTCTGGGTGAGCACATCGAAGGGCTCCACGGTCATGTCGACCTTGACGCCCTGCCCGGAGTCGTTGAACTGCTTGACCAGAGCCTCGACGGCAGGCTTGTCCGAGCTGGTGAAGCTGTTCCAGAAGGTGATGCTCGTCGTCGGCCCGCCGCCCTGCGGCGCCTTGCTCGAGGCCTGTCCAGACGGTGACGCAGACGAGGCCGATGTCGAGGTGCTGGCCGAGGCGGAACTCGTGGAGGTAGCACCGGAGGTGGAGGTAGCCGCAGCCGTGGTGGCGCCGCCTGCCGACGTAGCCGAGCCGGTCGTGGCACTGCTCGAGCTGGAGCTGCCTCCGCAGCCGGAGAGCATCAGGCTGGTGGCGGCGACCATGACGGCGCAACCAGTTAGCCGCTTCATCATCATGCGGTCCTTTCGTGATGGTGGTGGTCCTGACGTCAGCAGCCGGCAAGCCTGCCACCTCGAGGGCCATGACGTGGGCGGAGTTAGCCCGCCTCATGTGATCGTGCACAAGTCTGGTCTAACGTTGTACCCGTGCGCCAACAGGTGGAACCTATGACTGTCTTGCCGTGCCCTGCAAGGGGGGTGGCTGACTGTTATCAAGTCGTGACACTGCTTGAGCGCATTCGCCTGAGTCCGCTCAACTTCGCCTCGCATATGGCCACGTGGCGCAGCGTTCGCCGCCCGCATCGAGCTGGGATGTTAGCGATCTCCTCACATCGACAGTTGCCGAGTGGATGCTGCGCCTGCAGGGACGCGGGACATGGCGCAGCTTTCGAGATTGGCTGGGGTGACACCCTGCCGAGCGGTCATGCGGCGTCGCAGTCGCCGAACGCCGACCGGAGCGTCCCGGCGAGGTCCCCTTGGTGGGACGTCCATCGCCGCACGATTCCCAGTTGCTATGTCCGGACGGTTGTTTCGGAACCGGGTCGGCTACTGCGTCATTGAAGCCGTCTTCGAGCCGAGGAGCGGTGACGGACCTGCACCGGTACCGGATGGGCGGTCTGCCCGTATAGCAGTGGCCACCGAGATTGCCGAGGAGCGCTACGCCGTCACCCACGATGAGACGTGGCCAGCTTTATGCATCACCATCGCACCTTGCTGCCGGGCTCACTGGCCCGCTGACTCCGCGGAGGTCAGGCGGGTCAGGTCAGCGCGTGGCCGGCGGTGCTGTCGACGTTGTCCGGGATCTCGCCCTCGTGCCGGTCGCCTGTGCTGAGTGTGCCGGACGGCTCGAACATCAAGACCGATCCACCCGGTGACGACGGCTTGTGCTCGACGCCCTTGGGGACGACGAACGTGTCCCCGGTACGCAGGACCACGGTGGTCTCGGTCCCGTCCGCATCCCTGACGGCGACGTCGAACTGTCCGTCGAGGACCAGGAAGAACTCGTCGGTGTCCTCGTGGACGTGCCACAGATGGTCGCCGAGCGCGTGGGCGATCCGTACGTCGTAGTCGTTCATCCGGGTCACGATCCGGGGGCTGTAGACCTCGTCGAACGTGGCAAGGGCGTCGTGCACATTGACCGGCTTCAGCTCCATGAGCCCATCGTCGTCGTTCCGGGTCGCGGGCGCGAGGCAGATTCCCTGCCTCGCCTCAGGGCCGGGCCTGGCGCGAGGTACGTCGGCTCCCACAAGGCCCCAGCTGGTGCCGCCCACCCTTCGTGGTCGAAGCGAGCCGACCTCTCGGAGATGGCGGCACGCCGGCATGAGTCATGCTGGAGACCCGTACGCCGGAAAGGGTCCCGTTGGCCGAGCACTCGCCGTTGATCGCCAGCCTGCTCGCAGCCGTCGACGCCAACCCTGAGGACGTGCCACTGCGGTTGCACGTCGCCGAGCTGCTGGCCCAGTCCGGGGACGCGCCCGCGGCGCTGCTGCAGCTGTCGGCGGTCCTCGCCCGCGACCCCGGCTCGGAGCGGGCGATGACCCTGATGCGCCAGCTGGCGGGCCCAGCCCCGACCACGCCGCCGCCCCCGGGCGCCCCGGCGCCGCCGCCCACCCGTGAGGCGCCGGCCTTCGACTGGCAGCAGGCAGAGGCCGAGCTCGGCGACCTCGTACCTCCGATGTTCGTGCAGGACGACGGCGCCACTGCCGGCCCGGAGATGTACGACGTCGAGCCCGCGGGCATGTCGCTGGCCGACGTCGCCGGGATGGACCAGGTCAAGGCCCGGCTCGAGGCCGCGTTCCTCGCCCCGATGCGCAACCCCGAGCTGCGCAAGCTGTACGGCAAATCGCTGCGCGGCGGTCTCTTGCTCTACGGCCCGCCGGGCTGCGGCAAGACGTTCATCGCGCGGGCGGTAGCCGGCGAGCTGGGCGCGGCGTTCGTGGCGGTGACCCTGGCCGACGTGCTCGACATGTACATCGGGAACAGCGAGAAGAACCTGCACGCGCTGTTCGAGACCGTACGGGCCAACGCGCCGTGCGTGCTCTTCCTCGACGAGGTCGACGCCATCGGCCAGAAACGCAGCCAGCTACGCAACTCCGCCCTGCGCCAGGTGGTCAACCAGCTGCTCGTCGAGCTCGACGACGTGCATGCCGCCAACGAGGGGGTCTTCGTTTTGGGGGCGACCAACCACCCGTGGGACGTCGACTCCGCGCTGCGCCGGCCGGGTCGGTTCGACCGCACCCTGCTCGTCCTGCCGCCCGACCAGCCGGCCCGCGAGGCGATCCTCAAGCTGCACCTGCGGGACCGGCCGGTCGCCGGCGTCGACCCGCGCAAGATCGCGAAGGTGACTGATGGCTACTCCGGCGCCGACCTCGCGCACGTCTGCGAGGGTGCGGCCGAGCTGGCGATGCTCGACTCGGCCCGCAGCGGCCAGATCCGGATGATCGGGCAGGCCGACCTCGAGGCCGCGCTGAAAGAGGTCAAGCCCTCGACCGGCGCATGGCTCCAGCTGGCCCGCAACGTGGCGATGTTCGCCAACGAGAGCGGGGAGTACGACGAGCTGGTCGCCTACCTCAAGAAGCAGAAGCTGGTGTGAACGACCTCAGCCGGATCGACGCGCTGATCGACCTCGGTCGCTACGACGAAGCCGTCACCGGGCTGCGCCGGCTGCTGGCCGCTGACGGTTCGGCGGCCGCCGATGCGGACGTCTGGTGCCGGCTGTCCCTCGCCAACCTGCGGCTCGACCGAGACGCCGAGGCGCTCGAGGCGGCCGCCCGGGCCACCGCGCTGGCGCCGGACAACGACTGGCCGCACCGGCTGGCCAGCCACGCCCTCGAGTCCCTCGGCCGCAACGACGAGGCCGTACGGGAGGCGGGGGAGGCCGTACGACTGGCGCCCAACGTCTGGCAGGGGCACGCCCGGTTCGCGGCCACGTTGAGTGCGGCCGGTGGTGACCTGCGGCTGGCCAGGCAGGCGGCCGGCTACGCCGTCCAACTGGCGCCGAACGAGCCGGACGCGCACTCGGCGATGGGCCTGGTCGCGCTCCGCCAAGGTGACCACGACACCGCCGAGCGAGCCTTCAGGCACGTGCTCTCCCTGCAACCCGAGCACCACTCGGCGCTCAACAACCTGGCCGTGGTCCAGCTCCGTCGCCGCGACCTCGACGGCGCGCTGCACGGCTTCTCGGCCGCGATCCGCAGTGAGCCTCAGCAGGAGGTAGCGCGGCGCAACGTCGACGTCGTCGTCCGCGCGGTCCTGTACCGGGCACAGTGGTTCGTCTTCTTAGCCGCGTACGGGACCCACCAGGTGGTCGCCCGGCACAACTCGACCGGCAAGCAGGTCGCGATGGGCCGTCCCGAACGGCTCGCCGTCGTTGGCGCCATTGCCGCGCTGGCCGTCGCCGGGGGCGTCTGGAGCCTGCACCGGATCCCGGTCGCGCTGCGGCCGTACGCGCGCTCGGTGGTGCGACGGAACGGGCTGCTGCTGCTCAGCGCCGTCGTGACGGTCGCGGCCTTCGTCACCCTGCTGGCCGTGACCGCCCCTGCGCGGGCCGGCACCGCCTCCCGGATCTCCGCTGCCGCAGCGGTGCTCGGGCTGATCGGGGTCCTGCTGAGCGTCGCCAACCGACAGGGCGGTCTGCGCTGGCGCACCCCGTTCCGTCGTCACTGAACTGCCACGCAACCTGGAAGATCTTCGGGTGCGCTGGGCAGTCGCTACCGCTCAGACCGCGGGTGCGAGGCTGGGGACAGCGGTCAGCTCACGCACCTTCGGCCGGGAGCTTCCCACGTTGAGCCAGATCGCGTAGCAGGCGACCAAGGCGCAGGTGACGGTGAACGTGCCGGTGAGCCCGAGCAGCTGCGCCGCCGGAGCTGCAATCAGAGACCCGACCACAATGCCGGCGACCGAGGCAGGGAAGGCAAAGCCGTAGGCACGGGCGAAGACCTCTTCGGGCAGCTCTGTCTGCAGGGCGGTCTCCGCGCACACCTCGACGATGATCGCGCCGGCGCCGTTCAGGGCGGTCAGCAGCATGGCGGCGGCGAGCACCGGCGTCAGAGCCATCAGCGGCAGCGAGGCGCTGACCAGCAGCAGGGACGCCACGATCGCCCTGGACTGCCCGACCGCCCTGATCAGCCGGCCGATGAGGAGGGTTCCGACCAGCCCCCCGAGCCCGGCGCCAGTCAGGAGCAGACCGTAGCCCGCGTTCTGCCAGCCCAGCTTGTGGCTGAGCAGGACGAGCAGGACCGTCTCGACGCCGTAGACCAAGCTGCACATGATGTCGGCGCCGACGAGCTTGGCCGCTCCCCGATGGCGCAGGAGTTCGTGCGCCCCCACGGTGATGGCCGGCCACCAGCCCTGCTGCTCCTCCGGCTGGGCCGGCGGCCGGAACACCTCGGCCTCCGAGATCAAGGCGGTCAGGGCTGCGGAGGCGACGAAGGTGGCGGCGTTGATCTCGAAGGCCAGGGTGGCATCACCGAGCACCAGCAGCAGCGCGCCCAGCGCCGGGCCGACGATGACGGCCAGCGGGCCGACGGCCGCGCGGATCGCGTTCGCAGCCTGGAGCTGGTCCTTGCCCACCAGCCGCGGGATGGTCGCGGCCGCGCAGGCCGGATGCGGGCTGGCGGCTGCGGTGGCGAGCGCGGCGAGCACGGGGGCCAGGACGACCGGGAGGTGCCAGGCCGCGACTGCGGCCAGCGCGACCATCGTCGCGGCCCGCACGGCGTCAGAGCCGATCATGATCAGTCGACGGTCGAACCGGTCGGCCAGCAGGCCGCCGATCGGCCCGAGCACCACGATCGGGACCACCCTGGCAGCGGTGGTGGCGCTCACCCAGGTGGCGGACTGCGTCCGGTCGTAGACCAGCGCGAGCAGCGCCACGTTGTACAGCCAGTCGCCGAGTTGCGAGACGGTGAGGGCGGCGAGCAGCCGGCGGAAGCTCCGCTGCCGCATCAGGGGGTTGATCATGGCTGGCCTCGCATCTCTCGGGAAGTTCCGACAGATCGAGGCTCGCAGTAAGCAGCGGGTCCGACATTGGGCGGTCGCCGTATTTGTCCGCACCGACTTGCTTACGTCCACGGCCGAGTTTCCGGTCGGCTTAGCCGTGAGCTCCGGCCGGCTTAGGGCGGTCCCGGTCAGCCGGCCGGGTTGGCCAGGCCGAGACGGTGGACCAGCGTGGCTGCCTCGACCCGGCCGCTGACTCCGAGCTTGCCGAGAATGTTGGAGACGTGGACGCTGGCCGTCTTCGGGCTGATGAACAGCTCCTTGGCGATCTCCGGGTTGGACCGGCCGTCGGCAAGCATGAGCAGCACGTCCAGCTCGCGCGGCGTCAGGCCGTACCGCGCCAGCTTGTCCTCCGGGGCGGCCGGCGCCGGGGCCTGCGGCATCGGATCGGCGCCGAGGCTGAGCCGCGCCTGGCGGGCCAGCTGCTCGGCGTGCTCGATCAACGGCGAAGCCCCGATCCGGGTCGCCAGCGCGTGGGCCTCGGTGACGGTGAGCTCGGCGGCCTCCCGCTTGCCGGCCAGTGCATGCAGCTCGGTCAACCGCAGCAGGCAGTAGGCCAGCTCGTAGGCGCGGCCGAGGTCGCGCCAGATCGCGGCAGCCGCCTCCCACGGCCCGGCGTCCTGGTCACCGGCGTAGCGACCGCGCTCACCCAGACACATCGCTCGGAACCCTTGCGCCGGCGGATTCGTGACCCCCAACTCGGCGAAGGCGAGCTCGAACGCCGGGTCGAGCGGCTCGACCGGGCTGCGTCGGTCCCGCGACCGGATCGCGAGATCAGCCTGGATCCGCGCGCCCAGCCAGGTCAGCGGCCAGTTGTAGCGCGAGATCCAGGGATCGGTGTCACCTCGGGCCAGGACCGGGCGCAGCAGGTCGAGTGCTCCGGTCAGGTCGCCGGCCACCCGGGCCAGCTCCGCGGAGGTGAAGGTCATCGGGCTCTCGAACTGCAACTCGGTCTTGTCGCCCATCAGGGCGCGGGTGCGTTCGAGTGCGGTGCGTGCCTCGTCGTAGCGGCCGGCGAGCACCGCCATCTGTCCCTGCACCTCCAGCACGGAGGCGGCGAAGACGCCCTCCGGTTCGACCGCGAGCGTCGTCCTGATCAACTGCTCGGCCTCCGCCCACCGCCCCAGCCGGACCAGCGACTCGACCATGTTGCCGCTGAGGAACGCGCCGATGCTCCGGGTGTACCCCGCGCGCTCCGCCAGCGCCGTCCCCTCGGTTGCCAGGGTGACCGCTTCGGCACTGCGGCCGAGCTGCTCGAGCACGTCGCTCATGTTCACGTACCCGCGCAGTGCTGTGGCGGGGTGCCCGGCCGCCAGCGCGCGTTCGATGCCGGCGCGGCCCGCAGCGAGCCCGGTTTCGCCGTCGCCGAGCTGAGCCGTGACGACGCCGAGGGTGATCCTCGCGTCAGCCTCGTTCTGCTCGGCGCCGGAGTGCTGCGCCGCCGCTACAGCTCGCTGGGCCATCGAGACAGCCGCGGCCGGGTCGTTGACGCGCATCAGGGCGTTGGCCATCGACGACAGCACCATGGCGTGGGCGATGGTGGTCTCCGCCGCCGGCAGGCCGTTGAGGGCCTCGGTGAGCGCCGTCAGGCCGGCGTGGCTCAGGCCCAAGGCACTGAAGGCCACGGCCTTGCGCTCGAGCAGGATCGCGCGGCGGGTCGGTTCACCAGTCTCGCCGAGCTCGGTGACCGCCTGGTCGAGCAACGCCAGCGAACGGTCCAGCTCGCCAGCAGTGAACGCTGCCTGGGCAGCCAGCCGGAGCACCTCCACCTGGTCCATCCCGGCTGCAGCGACAGCGTCGGCGACCCGGGGCCAGATCTGCAGTGCTCGTTCCAGATGGTGCAGCGCCTCGGCGGGGGCGAAGCGTTGGGACGCCACCGCCGCCGCCTCGACCGAGGCGCCCAGGGCCAGCGGCAGGTCGAGTGCGGCGTACCAGTGATGGGCGAGGTCGGCGGCCACCGCGCCTCGGTCGTCACCGGCGATCTCCGGCCGCGCGCTGAGCACCTCGCCGTACGAGTGGTGCAGCCGCCCCCGCTCGCCCGGCAGCATGTCGTCGTACACCGCGTCTCGCGCCAGGGTGTGCCGGAAGGAGTAGCCACGGCCGGCGTCGTCCACCACGAGCAGATGGTTCTCGACGGCTTCGCGCAGCGCGGTGAAGGCCACACCCTCCTCCAGCCCCGAGACGGCGAGCAACAGCTGTTCGGGCACCCACCTGCCCCCGACCGCTGCCGTCCTCAGCAGCCGCTGCGCTTCCGGCCCGAGCCCGTCGACCCGCGCCAGCAGCACGTCCCGCAGCGACGGCGGCAGCCCGGTGGGGTCGCCACCGGCCGTGACGACTCCGAGCAGCTCCTCGACCAGGAAGGCGTTGCCCTCCGAGCGGTCGAACACCGTGTCGAGCAGCGTGTTCTCCGGGAGGCTGCCGAGGATGGCGCCGAGCTGGCTGGCCACCTCCTGCCGGTCGAACCGAACCAGATCGATCCGGATCACGGACCGCGACCGTTCCCAGGTCGTCAGCAGCGACCGCAGCGGATGGCGGCGGTTCAGCTCATCGGACCGGAAGGTGCCGACGACCGCGACCGGGACGACCCGCAGGGCGCGCACGAGGTAGGCAAGCAGCTCGAGGGTGGATCGGTCGGCCCAGTGCAGGTCCTCGATGACGATGAGCACCGGGCTGGTGCTCGAGAGCCGTTCGACCAGCCCGAGGACCAGCTCGAGCAGCTGTGGTCCCTGGACCTCCTGCGCGTCGTTGCCGGGCAGCAGCTCGGGTTCGAGGTTCGGCAGCAGCCGCTGCAGCGACCCCCGGGCCGGGCCGAGCACGCGGTGGAATTCCTCGCGGTCCATCGACCGCGACAGCACGCGCAGGGCGTCGACCAGTGGGGCGAACGGCAGGCCCTCGGCTCCGAGCTGGACGCAGTTGCCGAACAGCACCCGCACGTCGAGGGAGGTCGCCTCGGTGACCAGCTCGGCGACCAGCCGAGACTTGCCGACGCCTGCCTCTCCGCCGATGAGCGCGACACAAGGCGTGCCGTCAACGGTGGTGCCCAACAGCTCGACCAGCTGGGAGCGCTCGTCGCGACGCCCAACGAAAACAGGGCTGACGAGGCTGGTGGTCATCGGGTCGGGAAGGCCTTCTGGCCAAGCGAAGCCGACGCGCGCTGGGTCATGGCGGACACGTTGCTCCTGGATGATGAAGGAATGCTCGGCGCCAAGATATCAGCCCTCGGGTCACGCAATGACCGCTGTGGCCTTGACGAACGTGTAGTGGAAGGTCCCGCCGGGTGCGGCCGTACGCCGCAGGTCGGCGATGCCGCGATCCCAGGCGGGCGCGCTGATGTAGCCCGCGTCGACGGCCTCGTCGCGTACGGCGGTGACCATCGCGATGAAGGTGTTGCGGGTGAAGCCCTCGACCAACGCCGGCCGGGTCTCGTCCGCGTAGACGGTCAGCGGCCGGACCACCACCTGCTCGTAGCCGGCAGCGGTAAGCAGGGGCTGCACCTGTCGGCCGAGCAACGCGTTCCCGCCGGCTTCGGCCTGCAGGGCGACCTGGCAGTCGATCGTCGCCTGCGCCCAGGGACTGGCCGGGTGGTAGAACGCCGAGCCGTGGTCGCCCTCGATCACGGTGATCGTGCCGCCCGGCGCGAGCAGCCTGCGCAGGCCGGCCAGCGCCCGTACGGGGTCCTCGAGGTGTTCGAGCACGAAGCAGACGAACAGATGGTCGTACGCCCCGTCGGCGAAGGGCAGCGCGAACAGGTCGGCCTGGTGGAACTCGGCGCTGGGTGCACGCAGCCGGGCCTGGGCCAGCGACTGCGCAGAGACGTCGATGCAGGTGAGGTGGGCGCCGGGGCTGCCGGCGACCAGGTGCACCGTCTGCGCGCCGACCCCGCAGCCGACCTCGAGCACCCGGCTGCCCGCCGGGTAGTGGGTGCCGGCGTGCAGCAGCTCGGCGAGGGTGTCTGCCTGGTCGCCGAGGCGGCGCGCCTCGAGCTCGGTGTAGCCGTGGACGTAGCCGGTGGTCATGTCCTCCAGGGTGGGCGCCGGTTGGACCGGTGGCCAGGTCCAATCCCAGCTCGACCCGTTGGTCCAAAGGAACGGGTTGCCGGCGCCATTAGGCTGGGTCGGTGAGCCTCCACCTCCATGACTCGCTGTCCCGACAGCTCCGTCCGTTCGAGCCGCTGCAGCCCGGCCGGGCCGGCATCTACGTCTGCGGCCCCACCGTGCAGTCACCGCCACATGTGGGACATGTGCGGTCCGCCATCGTCTTCGACCAGCTGCGTCGGTGGCTGACGGCCAGTGGCTACGACGTCACCTACATCCGCAACGTCACCGACATCGACGACAAGATCCTGCACAACGCCGGTCACGAGGACATCCCCTGGTGGCAGCTGGCCGAGCGCAACACCCGGCTGTTCACGGCGGCCTACGACGCCGTCGGCTGCCTGCCGGCGACCTACGAGCCGCGAGCGACCGGGCACGTGCCGGAGATGATCGTGCTGATGGACCGGCTGATCGCGGCCGGCCACGCCTATGCGAGCGGCGGCGACGTCTACTTCGACGTCCGCTCGATGCCGTCGTACGGGGCCCTGTCCGGCCAGCGTCCGGACGCGATGATGGCGACCGAGAAGGTCGATGACGACCGGCCCAAGCGCGATCCGCTCGACTTCGCGTTGTGGAAGGGCGCCAAGCCGGGGGAGCCACTGTGGCTGACTCCCTGGGGCCCTGGCCGGCCCGGCTGGCACCTCGAGTGCTCGGCGATGGCGACGAAGTATCTCGGCACGACCTTCGACATCCACGGCGGTGGCCTGGACCTGGTCTTCCCGCACCACGAGAACGAGCTGGCCCAGTCGGTGTCCGCCGGGGACGGGTTCGCCAGGACCTGGCTTCACCACGGGCTGCTCAACATCAGCGGGGAAAAGATGAGCAAGTCGCTCGGCAACTCCTTCGTGGTGGCAGACGTGCTCGAACGAGTGCGACCGCAGGTGCTGCGTTACTACCTCGGCTCTGCCCACTACCGGTCAGGCCTCGATTACACCGACGACGGCCTCGCGGAGGCGACTTCGGCGTACGGGCGGATCGAGACGTTCGTCCGCAACGCCCTCGAGCTGCTCGGGGACGACCTGCCGGACGACAAGACGGATTCCCTTGCCTGGCAGGCATTCTCGGCCGCCATGGACGACGACCTCGCCGTCCCCGCAGCTCTGGCGGTCGTACACCAGGCCGTGCGCTCCGGTAACGCCGCCCTGTCCGAGGGAGACCGCCAGACGGTCGCCTACGCGTTGGCCGACGTGCGCCGGATGCTGGTTGTGCTGGGTCTCGACCCGGTGACCCAGTGGCCGGCGACCGGCCAGGACGACGTCACCGAGACCATCGACGCACTGGTCCGCCTCGCGCTGGACGCGCGCGCAGATGCCCGTACCCGTAAGGACTTTGCGGCCGCCGACGCCGTACGCGACCAGCTCGTCGCAGCCGGCATCCACGTCGAGGACACAGCAGAAGGACCGCGCTGGCGGTTGCGAGGAGAGCACTGATGCCACTGCCCAAGAAACGCCCGTCGAGCAAAAAGGACCCACTCGTCGGGTCCGGCGGTCAGCGACGGAAAGCCTTGAAGGGCAAGGGTCCTACGCCCAAGGCGACGGACCGCCCCCAGCATCCGGCTGCCCGCAAGGCGAGCGCCGCCTCCAAGCGGGCCGCTGCCGGCAAGAAGGCCTTGGCTGCTGACCGGACCCGGTCCGAGACCGCTCCGGGCGGCGGCGCCGGAGGGGTCCGCCGCGGCCGGCCCGGTGTCGAGGTGCCGGAGTACGTCGCCGGCCGCAACCCGGTCGTCGAAGCGCTGCGGGCACGCGTGCCCGCTGCCGCGCTGCACGTCGCGATCGGCATCGAGCCGGACATGCGGGTCAGCGAGGCGATCAAGCTCGCCGGTGACCAGCGGGTGCCGATCATCGAGTCGAGCCGGTCCGAGCTCGACCGGTTCACCGAGCGGGCCATGCACCAGGGCCTGGCGCTGCAGGTCCCGCCGTACGACTACCAGCACCCGGACGACCTGCTGTCCCACGCGCTGGAGCAGACCGCGCCGGCCCTCGTCGTCGCCCTGGACGGCGTGACCGACCCGCGCAACCTCGGCGCCATCCTGCGCTCCGGCGCGGCCTTCGGCGCGCACGGCGTCCTCGTCCCCGAACGTCGTGCCGCGGGCGTCACGTCCTCGGCGTGGAAGGCCTCCGCCGGCGCCGCGTCACGCATCCGGGTCTCCCGAGCGGTCAACCTGACCCGGACGTTGAAGGACTACGCCAAGGCAGGGCTCATGATCGTGGGGCTGGCGGCCGACGGGGAGGTCGAGCTGTCCGACCTCGACATCGCGTCGGAGCCGCTGGTGCTGGTGGTCGGCTCCGAGGACCGCGGGCTGTCCCGGCTGGTCGGCGAGGCCTGCGACGTCCGGGTGCGGATCCCCATGGCGGGCGGCAACGAGTCGCTCAACGCCGGCATCGCCGCCGCCGTGGCCCTGTACGAGATCGACCGCAGGCGGCGTACCCAGGGCTGAGCGCGGGCATTTGCCCGGCGGAGGTGCCGCATGTTCGATGACCGGGTGGACGCCGGTCGACGCCTGGGCGAGGCCCTCAGGGGCCGGCCGTGGAGGCCGACAGTCGTGCTGGCGCTGCCCCGCGGCGGGGTGCCGGTCGCCGCCGAGGTCGCCCACGCGCTTGGCGCTGCACTCGACGTCATCCTGGTCCGCAAGCTGGGCGTACCAGCTCAGCCCGAGCTCGCGTTCGGCGCGATCGGTGAGGACGGCGTACGGGTCCTCGACGACGAGATCGTCCGCGGCAAGCGGGTGACCGCGGCGCAGGTGGCGTACATCGAGGAGCGTGAACGGGCCGAGCTGCTCCGCCGCGTCGATCTCTACCGTGCGGTACGCCCGCAGGAACCGATCGCCGGTCGGGATGTGCTCGTCGTCGATGACGGGATCGCCACCGGCTCGACCGCACGAGCTGCCTGCCAGGTGGCGCGGGCCCGCGGCGCCCATACGGTCGTGCTGGCCGTCCCAGTCGGCGCTGCCGGGTCACTGCCTGCGTTGGGGGCTGTCGCCGACGAGGTCTTCGCGCTGGAGGCCCCCCGCGCGTTCCTGTCGGTGGGGCAGTGGTACGCGGACTTCCGCCCGACGACCGACCAGGAGGTGGACGTACTTCTGGCTGTGGCCGCGGGGCCCGTGCCTTAGGCCCTTGTCGCCAGTGCCTGCGCGGGGCAGTCTCAAGTCATCCAACCGCTGTTCGGTGACTCGAGGAGGAGCCATGCACGCGAACGTGGGAGAGCACATCATCGTCAGGGGACGGCACCAGGGTGAGAAGGATCGGGACGGCCTGGTCCTCGAGACTCGAGGGCCCGACGGGACGCCGCCGTACGTCGTCCGCTGGTCGTCCGACGGGCACGAGGCCCTGTTCTTTCCGGAGAGTGACGCGATCATCGCTCACGACGAGCCGAGCAGGTAAACGCCGCAGGGAGCAGGACCGTCGCCCTTGTCGCTCGGTCAGCGGATGCCGCTGTCGAGCGAGATGGTGACGGTGATCGTCCCGGCAGCCGGTACGAGCACCGTTTGACTGGCCGATTGGGGGTAGTGGCTGGTTGTGGTCGCCGTGAGCGTATAGGTCCCGCCCGCGAGCGCCAGTTCGAACGAGCCATCCGCGGCCGAACGGGTACGGGCGAGCACCGCGCCATTGCGCGCCGCGACAACGTCGGCATCCCGGACGTGGATCGCTGGGCAGGGGGAGTTGTCCCGTTCGACCGGGCAGCCGGGGGAGGCCAGCACGGTCCCGTTCACGGAGGCAGCCGAAGGTGAGGATGCCGGCAGGTGCGTGGTGGCCCGACCGCAGCCGGTCAGGAGCACCGCCACAACCAGTGCGAACATGGTCCGCTCCATGTCGGTTCGACGCATCAGGTTGCGGTCCGGTTCCGCCGGCGGGCCGCCCGGACGGTTTGCCCGGCGGGGTTGTCCTGGCGCAGTCCCTATCCTTGTCCCGGGGATTGTTCCCATCCCCGCCGACGTGGCGCAACTGGTAGCGCAGCCGACTTGTAATCGGCAGGTTAGGGGTTCAAGTCCCCTCGTCGGCTCCAAACCCGGTGGGTCACAAGGCCCGGATGCGGTAGACCGGGCTCAAGGTCGGGCCGTAGCGGGCGCTTGCTGCGGTGGTCGCCCAGATCTCGAGCGGGTACTTCCGCTTCTTGGGCAGGCTGAACGTCAGGCGTACCCTGCCGTTCTTCGCCTTGGCCGTGGCCAGCACGTGTGTGCCCCGGTCGAGGTCCCGCAGGGTCACAGCGACACCGTTGGGCAGCAGCGGGGCATTGCAGGTCACGGTCACCTTGACGCCGTGCTTGGCCTTCGCCGGCAGCGCACAGGTGATCGGGGTGGACACCGACAGCATCTCACCGGCCGCGCTGGCGCCATACGCAGCGCCGGCCACTGCGCGGACACGGGTGTTGACGAGGACCGGGAGCGGATCCGCCGCGACGAATCGACCACGGGTGTTCGTGGTCGCGGAGACGGTCACCGGCTGTCCCACGGCTGGGGTGAACGTCACCTGCACCGGGGCAGAGCTGGCCACCGACCCACCTGACGTGTACAGCACTCCGGTCACGGACACCTGAGCGCCCCGACGGATCAGTCGCTGCCCGTCGAGCTGCAGCTTGGTCAGGAGCGGCGCCACGTCCACGGTGGTGACCGGGCTGAGCACCGAGGTGTGCTTGGTGGTGAACCTGACCTGCAGGTTGTGCCGGCCCACCAGGCCGGCGGTGTTCCAGGCCATGCTTCTGGAGCAGGTCAAGGCCGTGGCAGCGCAACCTGCGTCTCCCTCCGAGACCCCGTCCACCAGGAACTCCAAGCTCTGCGGCGCGTCGCCTCCACGGGCGTCGACGGTCCCCACAGCCGTCACGGTCGTGAAACCTGAGACCGTGGCTGATGCCAACGGTGCCGTGATGACGGCGACGGGCGGCGGGTTGAAGACGGTCACTACGACAGGCGCGCTCAAGGCATCGTTCTGGTCGGTTGCGATGCCGACTTGCAGCGTGTGCGTACCGGGCAGCGCGCTGGCATCCCAGGGGAAGGACAAGGTGCAGGTGCTGCCGGTCGCCGGGCAGTTCTTGATGTTGCCGACGAGCGTCCCGTCCACCAGGAGCCCCATGAACAGCGGGAAGTCGCCCAGCGACGGATCGACCGAGCCGGTGGCTGTGATGGTGACGTTGCCGGACACCGTCGAGCCGGCGGTGGGAGTGGTGATCGACACCGCAGGTGCCGGCAGGGCGATCAGGGTGATGTTGACCGGGGTGCTCGGCGCCGAGGTGGTGAGGGTGGTGGTCAGCTCGACGGTCAGCTGGTGTGCGCCAAGGGCCGCGCCGTTCGTGTTCCAGTCGAGTACGGATTCGCACGAGGTGGGCGTCGGCGCCGCGCTGCAGGCCTGGGAGTCCGCCACGGTGCCATCGACCAGGAGGGTCAGGCTCTCGGGCTGACCGCCGCCGGCGACGCTGTCGACCGAGCCGAGGGCGTCGACGAACACGTCGGCGCCGCCGACGGTGTCCCCGTCGGCAGGCGAAAGGATGGAGGCGGTCATCGCGGTGCTCACCAGCAGCGGCTGAACAGCTCCGGCCGCCTGGGGCGCCATCAGGGCCGCGACAAGCGTCAACGGCACGGCGAGCAACAACGTCGAGCGGTGCAGGGCGGGCACGTTTCCCCCAAGTGGCTGCCGTTCCGACGACGGCGCGAAAGGGAGCCTACCGGTTGCTCTGCGTGACCTGAGCAGCCATTCGGGTGATGGTCAGGGTTCGCCCGCCCGAAGTATCTGAACAAGTGCAGTGTCCCCGGAGCGAAGGGCCGGCGATGGGGTGAACGTCTACTTCACGGTCACGGTCAGCCGGGCCTTCGGGCTGCTCTTGTCGGGCTGCCAGCCGAGGCTGAAGGCGATGTCCGTCTTGGTCCCGCTGCTGAGGCTCCACGCCACGGGCACCGGCAGGTCAAGGGTCAACGTCGCGCCGGGGGCGATCGGGCCGGCGGGGGCGCCCGCGCAGTTCAGCCCGTACGAGCTGGTGTGCAGCCCGACGCTGAGGTCGTAGGCCGGGCAGGGGTCGAGCGGGATCGGTGCCGACGTGGCGTTGGTCAGGCGCAGCCGGTAGTCGTTGGTGCGGCCGGACTGCACCGTGCCCGGACCGACCAGGGTGGCGACGAGCGCGTGCCACGGGTAGCCGCCCTCACCGGCGCCGGGGCTCGGTGGCGAGCCGACCGGCAGGGCGATGAACGGCACGACGCCGACGGGAAGCCCGGACGGGGTGGGCGTTGCCGAGGCGGTGGCGCTCGTGACGGCCGCGGCCGAGGTGACCACGGTCGCAGCGGTACGCGGGGTGTGCAGATGGCTGTTGTGGGTGAGGCCGTAGCCGGCGAGCAGCGTCCCCACCACCAGCAGGACGACGGAGACGACGACCGCTGTACGCGCGGCGGAGTGGTGCGACCTGGACGGGGTGCTCTTGAGCAACGTTGGTTCCCTGACTCGCGGTTCTCGAGGTACGACGCCGAGGACGCCGCTCGCGCCTGTCCGGTTGTCCCCCAGACGTCCTTTCTTCGAGGGGGCTCAGGTTCGACGCCCACGATGGAGGAACAACGAGTCGTAGCGGCCCGTTGCGCCGTGTGCCACGCTCGGGTCCTGGTCTCCCGGTCCCGGTGGCAAGCAGGGAGGGAACGCATCATGGAGTCCGAACAGCGGCACATCGCCCTGATCGCGCACGACAACAAGAAGGCCGAGCTGCTCGCCTGGGCCGACTTCAACCGGGGGACGCTCAAGAGTCACCAGCTGTACGCGACCGGCACGACCGGCACCATGCTGGAGTACGAGCTCGGTCTGCACGTCACCCGGTTTCTGTCCGGCCCGGTCGGCGGCGATCAGCAGATCGGCGCCAAGATCGCCGAGGGCGTCATCGACGTGCTCATCTTCTTCTGGGACCCGCTCGAGCCCCAGCCGCACGACCCGGACGTCAAGGCGCTGCTGCGGCTGGCCAACGTCTGGAACATCGCGGTGGCCAACAACGTCACCAGCGCCGACCTGATCATCTCCTCGCCGTTGCTGAGCTCCGGCTACAAGCGGATCCGGCCCTCGTTCGGCGACCGCGACCCGGCCGAGGTGCTCCAGCCCACCACCTGACCCGCCTGCCGAACCGTAGGCTGGTAGGTGATGGACAGCGACCTGCGGGACCGGCTCGCGCAGCTGACCCTGCTGGACGAGCGCAGGCTGCTGCGCCGGGTCGAGTCGGCCGAGCGGCAGAGGGACGACGCCAAGCGGGCGTCGTCCCTGGCCAACGTCGATTCCGATGTCGTACGGGCAGAGCAGCGCATCGCCCGCCGCCGCGCCAACGTCCCGGCCGTCAGCTATCCCGAGACCCTGCCGGTCAGCCAGGCGCGCGACCAGATCATGGCGGCGATCCGCGACCACCAGGTCGTGATCGTCGCCGGGGAGACCGGCTCCGGCAAGACCACGCAGATCCCCAAGATGTGCCTCGAGCTGGGCCGCGGAGTGCGGGGCGCGATCGGGCACACCCAGCCGCGCCGGATCGCCGCCCGGACGGTCGCCGAGCGGATCGCCGAGGAGCTCAGCGTCCCGCTCGGTGCTGCAGTCGGCTACCGCGTACGGTTCGGCGACCATGCGGGCGAGGACACCGCTGTCCGGCTGATGACCGACGGCATCCTGCTGGCCGAGATCCAGAGCGACCGCGAGCTGTGGCGCTACGACACGCTGATCATCGACGAGGCCCACGAACGCAGCCTCAACATCGACTTCCTGCTGGCCTACGTCAAACAGCTGCTGCCGCGCCGCCCCGATCTCAAGGTCATCATCACCTCGGCGACGATCGACCCGCAGCGGTTCTCCCGGCACTTCGACGACGCGCCGATCATCGAGGTGTCCGGCCGGACCTACCCGGTCGAGGTCCGCTACCGGCCCGTCGTGGAGGAGGTTGACGACGACGGAGAGGGAGAGGGGCCGACCCGCACCGTACGGGACATGACGCAGGCGATCCTCGACGCGGTCGACGAGCTCAGCCTCGAGGGCAGCGGCGACATCCTGATCTTCTTCAGCGGCGAGCGCGAGATCCGCGACACGGCAGAGGCCTTGAACCGGCACATGCAGGGCTCGGCGTTCCCGTACGAGGTACTTCCCTTGTTCGCCAGGCTTTCTGCGGCCGAACAGCATCGAGTTTTCCAGACCGGCGGCGGCCGACGAATCGTGCTCGCGACCAACGTGGCCGAGACTTCCCTTACGGTGCCGGGCATCCGCTACGTCATTGATACCGGCCTCGCCCGGATCTCGCGCTACAGCAGCCGGCTCAAGGTGCAGCGGCTGCCGATCGAGGCGGTCTCGCAGGCCTCCGCGAACCAGCGGAAAGGCCGTTGCGGCCGCGTTGCCGACGGCATCTGCATCCGGCTCTACTCCGAAGAGGACTTCCTCGCCCGGCCCGAGTTCACCGAGCCGGAGATCCTGCGCACCAGCCTGGCATCGGTCATTCTCTCGATGGTGTCGCTCGGCCTCGGCGACATCGCGACGTTCCCCTTCGTCGAGCCCCCTGACCGGCGCAACATCCGCGACGGCGTCGAGCTGCTCCGCGAGCTGGGGGCTCTCGAGCCGGACCAGCCGGACGCCCGGCGCAGGCTGACACCGTTGGGACGCCAGCTGGCCCAGCTGCCGGTGGACCCGCGGCTGGCCCGGATGGTCATCGAGGGCGGTCGCAACGGCGTCGCCCACGAGGTGGTCGTCATCGCCGCGGCGCTCTCGATCCAGGACCCCCGCGAGCGGCCGGTCGACAAGCAGCAGGCAGCCGATGAGAAGCACAAGCGGTTCGCCGACAAGGATTCCGACTTCGTCTCCTACCTCAACCTGTGGAACTACCTGCAGGAGAGTCAGGAGTCCCTGTCCAGCAACGCTTTTCGGCGGCTGTGCAAGAGCGAGTTCCTGCACTACCTCCGGGTCCGGGAGTGGCAGGACCTTTACGGGCAGCTGCGCCGCGTCGCGATCTCGATGGACCTCTCCCTCGATGACGACAAGGAACTGACCGCCGGCCGCCGGCAGCTGGTCACCACGTCGTTGCTGGCCGGCCTGCTTTCGCACATCGGCGTCCAGGAAGGCGGCAAGCGCGACTACTCAGGCGCCCGCGGTTCGCGGTTCGCCTTGTTTCCAGGCTCTGCCCTGTTCGGCAAGCCGCCCCGTTGGGTCGTCGCCGCCGAGCTGGTCGAGACCTCCCGGCTCTGGGGACGGGTCGCGGCCCGCATCGAGCCGGAGTGGGTCGAGCCGCTCGCTCAGCACCTCGTACGCCGCAACTACTCGGAGCCGCACTGGGAACGCAAGCGGGCGTCGGTGGTGGCCTTCGAGAAGGTCACCTTGTACGGGGTCCCGCTGGTCGTCTCACGCAAGATCCAGTACGGCAGCATCGATCCCGAGTTGTCCCGTGACTTGTTCATCCGGCATGCGCTGGTCGAGGGCGACTGGTCGACCCACCACAAGTTCTTCGCCGAGAACCAGGCGTTGCTGGCCGAGGTGACCGAGCTCGAGGAGCGCACCCGGCGCCGGGACATCGTCGTCGATGACGAGACGCTCTACGACTTCTACGACGAGCGCATCCCGGCCGAAGTCGTGTCCGGCAGACACTTCGACTCCTGGTGGAAGGTCACCCGGCGGACTCAACCCGACCTGCTGTCGTTCGAGCGCTCGACATTGGTCTCCGTGACCGCTGCCGGAGTCTCGCCCGAGGACTTCCCGAACACCTGGCAGCAAGGCGATCTCGAGCTCACGCTGTCCTACGTCTTCGAACCGGGCAGCCCCAGTGACGGCGTCACCGTCGACGTCCCACTGGCCGTACTGTCCCGGGTCTCGGCTGACGCACTGAGCTGGCAGGTGCCCGGGCTGCGTACGGAGCTCGCCACGGCGCTCATCAAGAGCCTGCCCAAGCAGGTTCGGGTCAACTATGTCCCCGCACCAGACTTCGCCCGAAGTGTTGTGGCGCAGGCAATCCCGGGCAACGGTTCGCTGACCGACGCCCTCGAGCGTGAGCTCAACCGGCTGACCGGGCTGCCCGTGCCCCCGGACAGCTGGGACTGGACCAAGGTGCCCCCGCACCTGAGGATGACCGTGCGGGTGCTCGACGACGCCGGCGTGCCTGTGGCGCAAGGGAAGGACGTCGAGCAGCTGCAACTCGCCCTGCGCCCCAAGGTCCGGGCCGTCATCTCACAGGTAGCCCACGACATCGAACGGCGCGGACTGACCACGTGGCCGGCGGACGCCCTCCCGCGCAAGGTCGAACGCCGGCACGGTGACCACGTCGTCGAGGCCTGGCCGGCACTGACCGACGACGGCAGCTCGGTCTCGGTGCGGTTGTACGACACCGAAGAGGCGCAGCACCAGGCGATGTCGGTCGGTCAGCGCCGGCTGTTGCTGCTGGGTGTGCCCTCCCCGGCCAAGGCGATCATCGGCCGACTCTCCAACCGCACCAAGCTGGCGCTCAACCGCAATCCGCACGGCGGCGTCAAGGCATTGCTGGACGACTGCATCGCCTGTGCCGTCGACGACATCGTCGCCGGGGCCGGCGGTCCGGCGTGGGACGAGGCCGGCTTCGCCACGCTGCGCGAGGCCGTGCGCAGCCAGCTGGTCGATGTCACGCTGGACGTGCTGCGGGTGGTCGAGAAGGTTCTCACGGCCGCGTACGACCTTGAGGGCCGGCTCGAGACGGTCAGGCGCCGCGATCTCGAGGGCACCATTGCTGACCTCAAGGCCCAGCTGGCCGGCCTGGTCGGTCCCGGCCTGGCGGCGAACACCGGCCGCACGCAGCTGGCGGAGCTGCCCCGCTACCTGTCCGCGATGGCCCGCCGGCTCGAGATGGCTCCGCTCGACGTCGCCCGGGACCGGGAGCGCAGCAACCGGGTCGCGTTCGTGCAGAAGGAGTACGACCAGAAGCTTTCGTCGCTCAAGCGCGGCTCCGCCCCGTCAGAGGCGCTGCTGGGGGTCCGCTGGATGATCGAGGAGCTGCGGGTCAGCCTCTTCGCTCAGGCGCTCGGGACCCCGTACCGGATCTCGGAGGAGCGGATCTTCCGGGTCCTCGACGAGGGGTGATCATTCCGGCACACTGACCGCCGGGGGGCATCCATGACGACGATCCAGCTCGACCGGCCGGCGCCGCAAGCACCGGTGCAGCGCTCGTGGTGGGACAAGGCCGACCTGGCAGCGCATCCTGCTGCTGGCGGTGATCGGCCTCGGTTGGCTGAGCGTCGTGCCGGCCCACCTGGCAGCGTCGAGGCCCGCGACCCAGTTCGTGACCGACCTCGGGTCGGACAAGGTGACGTCGATCCGGTATGACCAGAAGACCCGCTCGCTTCGGTGGCATGATGGCGGGATTCGTTGGTACGCAGCCGATCTCAAGCTCGGTCGGCCGCCGATCGGCGGGTCTCCAGCTGGACTGAGCCTCGGTGGCAGCCAGATCGAGGGCGATTCCCTGGACAACGAGGCTGATCGCAACTGGCTGAACACGGCCCTCGACGCCAATGGCCTGCTGAGGAGGCTGGACCTGGTCGACTGGTCGGGCGACGAAGCCTGGGTGTCGCCTGCCCCGTGGCGCGGTCTCCCCCTGGTGGCCGGCATCGCGGCGATCCTGAGCTTCTTCCTGATGCTTGGCCGCGACCAGCGCAGGTTCGGCACCCGGTGGGCCTGGTTCTGGATGTTCGCCCTCGTCGGTTGGGGCATCGCCCCGGCGCTGGTCCTGCTGCTCGAACCGACCCCGCTCTGGCGCCGTACGATGTCGGCGTTTCCCGCCAAGCCGTTGCTCGCAGGTGGTCGCGGCTTCGTGGTTGCCTTGGTGCTCAAGGGATGTCTCGCCTTCCTCGGGCGTCTCTGCTTCTCGTACTGAGTCGGTAAACCGGTTGGCACGCGTGGCACCATCACTCGGTGAAGACAAACGTGGCGAACTTCGCCACCATCCTCGAGGACTCGACCAGGGCGCAGGCAGAGCGGACTGCGTCGATGCCGTTCGTCCAGCCGCACCTGGCTCTGATGCCGGACGCGCACCTCGGCAAGGGCGCGACTGTCGGCTCGGTCATCCCGACCGTCGGCGCGATCATTCCTGCTGCCGTCGGTGTCGACATCGGCTGCGGGATGATGGCGGTGCAGACGCAGTACCTGGCCGACGAACTGCCGGCTGACCGGAAGGCGCTGCACGCTGCGATCTCGGCCGCCATCCCGCTGTCTGCGGGTCGCTACAACCATCGCGTGAGCGAGACCGCGCTGCCGCGCGTCGCTGACCTCGAGGCGATGGCCGGCATCGAGCAGGCAGACGCGATCGCGCCGAACTGGCGGCTCCAGCTGGGCTCTCTCGGCTCCGGCAACCACTTCGTCGAGGTGTCGCTCGACGAGACCGACCGGGTCTGGCTTTTCTTGCACTCGGGCAGCCGTGGCGTCGGCAACAAGCTCGCCATGAAGTGGATCAAGGTGGCCAAGGAGCAGTGCGCCAAGCGCTGGATCCAGCTGCCCGATTCCGATCTCGCCTACCTGGCCGAGGGTGACCCGGAGTTCGACGGCTACCTCGAGGCACTGCGCTGGGCTCAGCACTTCGCGCTGCTCAACCGCGAGGAGATGATGGCCCGCGTTGTCGACGAGTTCGGTCGCTGGGCCGGCGGGCCGGTCGACCGGGTCGAGGAGGTCAACTGCCACCACAAGTACACGACGCGGGAAGCGCACTTCGGCCACGAGGTCTGGCTCTCCCGCAAGGGCGCCATCGACGCGCACGTTGGGGTGCTCGGGCTCATTCCGGGATCGATGGGTGACCTGTCCTACGTTGTCCGCGGCAAGGGCAACCGTGGCGCGTTCTGCTCGGCCCCGCACGGTGCTGGCCGCAACCACTCGCGCACGGCCGCGCGTCGGCTGTTCACGCGGGACGGTCTCGACGAGCGGATGCTCGGCATCGCCTGGGGTGAGTCGAACGCGTTCCTCGACGAGCACCCCGAGGCGTACAAGCCGATCGACGTGGTGATGCACGACGCCCGAGAGCTGGTGGAGGTCGTGCACTCGTTGCGGCAGATCGTGAACGTGAAGGGCGACTGACTCGGAACCGAATCGTTACGACATTTCCTAGGAAGGAGTTAACACAGCCACGCAAATTTACGACAGTGTGTCCCCATGCGAAAGATCACCTCGGCTGGCCCTCGTACGCTCCGCGGGATCGGCTGCGTGGGCGCTGTCGTGCTCGCCGTCACCGCCTGCACCTCGAAGTCGTCGTCGTCGGCCCCGCCAACGTCCCTCGCCACGAAGACGGGGGTGACCTCGTCGGCTGGGTCGACCACGCCGGCCGCGAGCCGTTCGACGGCGACGGCGTCCACAACGGCCAGCGTGTCTACGAAGTCCAGCGCGACCCCGACGGCGAGTGCGACCCCGGCAGCGAGTGCCACGCCGAGCGCTGCGGTGACGCCCGAGCCGGTGCAGTTGCGTCCGGTCCCTGGCGGCCCCACCCTGGAGCGCACCGGCATCACGCTGCGCAAGGTGGTGGGCGTCCCGCAGTTCGGGGTCCGGCTCGCGGTCGACCCGGTCGACGAGACCATGTACATGCTCAACGCGGCGACCGGGCTGTCGAGGGTCGACCGGGTCAAGGGCAAGCTGACGCGGGTGGCCAGCGTTGCCGACATCGTCGACGGGGTGCTGTCCGGCTTCGCGTTCGGACCCGACGGCACCGCCTACGTGGTGGCGAACAGGGCCAAGGGGACCCGTACGACGCATGCGATCGTGCGTCGGGGTACGCCCAAGGGTTCCGGATTCACCTGGACGACCCTCGCGACGACCGACGAGTACCCGCTCGGCAACGACGCGTTCGACCACGTCTACAACGGCATCGTGGTGAGCCCGGACGGCAAGAGCGTGTTCGTCAACGCGGGCTCCCGCACCGACCACGGCGAGGTCGAGGACAACGGCGGCAAGTTCCCCGGTGTCCGCGAGCTGCCCTTGACCTCTGCGATCCTCCGGCTCCCTGTGAACTCAGAAGGCCTGGTGCTGCACGACTCCGACGCTGCGCTCAAGCCCTATCTGTTCGCAGACGGCACCCGCAACGCCTACTCGTTGACGTTCGCTCCGAACGGTCAGCTGTTCGGCACGGACAACGGCCCGGACGCGGACTTCCCCGACGAGCTCAACCTCATCCAGCAGGGCGGCCACCTCGGATTCCCTTGGCGTTTCGGCAACCAGGTCAACCCGCAGTCCCTGCCGGGCTATGACCCGGCCAGTGACGCCCGGATCGAGCCCGGCTCCGGTGCGGCGCAGGGCAACAAGTACAACAACGACCCCGAGTTCCCGAAGCCGCCGACCAAGACGTTCGTCGACCCGCTGACCAACGTCGGCCCTGCCGCCGGCAACTACGTCGATGACGACGGAGCCGTACACGATGTCGGCAAGGAAGGCGCCAAGCTGCCGACCTTCACGCCGCACATCTCACCGCTCGGTCTGGTGTTCCTCGACAAGGGTGTGGACGCCGCGTCGGCCCCAGGGGACCTGCACGCGGTCGTGCTCAGTTGGGGTGCGTCGATCGGCAGCCTGCCTGATCAGGGCCGGGATCTCGACGCGTTGACGCTGACCAAGTCCGGCTCCAGCTACACGGTTCGAACGGACGAGATCGCCTCGGACTTCAAGAATCCGATCGACGAGGTGATGCTCGACGGCCAACTCTACGTGCTCGAGTACGGGCAAGGCGGCGCGATCTGGGAGCTCACCTTCGCCTAGGCGATCAGCGCGGGTGGCTGCTCGACGTGGGCTGAGGTTTCCGACACACTGACGGTCACGCGATCAACGGGGGTCACAGTGTCGGTCATCGACGTGCAACGGCCGGCACCTGCTGCACCCGTATCGCAACCCCCGCCTCGGATCTGGGACGTGGCTCTGCGCCTCGGCTTGCTCGCGGTGCTGGTGGTCGCCGCCGTCGCAGCGCTGCCCTCCGCCCGGCCGCAGCCGAGCACGACCGCCCAGTTCCTCAACGATCTGAGGTCGGGGCAGGTCTCAGCTGTCCGCTACGCCAGCAGCTCCGTCGAGGTGCGCTGGTCCGACGGCTGGCGGAACTGGTACCGCGCCAGCCTGGAAGACCCGCTGCCATCCCTGCCGTCGTCCCCCGACGGATCGACGGCCACCTCCCAATACGGGACGGCGCAGATCTGGCTGGACAACGCCCTCGGTGCGACCGGTCATCATCGGCTGGACTACGAGGTCATCAGCGGCTCGGACCGGCTTTCCTGGGCGAGACAGGTGCCGTGGCACGGCCTCTCGGCCGCGGCCGGCGGTGCTGCGCTCGCGGCCTTTCTGCTGATGCTCTCCCGACGCGACCACCGTTTGGGCAACCGCTGGGCCTGGTTGTGGGTCATGGGCACGACCACCGGCTTGGGCGTGCTGCTCTACCTGGTGCTGGAGCCGTCCCCGCTCTGGTGGCGACGTTCAGGCCGCCGACCGATGCCGGCACGTCCTGCCTTCCTCGGGGGTGTCGGCCTGCTGATCGCCGTTGCCCTCAAGCCTGCCATCGCCGTGCTGTCCCTGCTGGTCAGCTCCTGAGATAGCCCAGGGCTGCGCTGCGGCAGGCTGCCCAGGCCGGCGTCGACGGGTCGATCAGCATGAAGTGGTCGACACCCGACAGCCGGATCTCGCGCACCTGGTCCCCGACTTTCGTTGCCCTGGCGGCAAAGTCGTCGCTCTGCTGGATCGGCACCACGTCGTCGGCCAGGCCATGGACCAGCGTCCCCGGGATCCCGTACGGCAACAGCGCAAGCGGCGACCCGGCCGCGTACCGCTCGGGGTGCTGCTGTGGCGACCCACCCATCAGTGCGGAAACCGCGCCCCCGCCGAGGTTCTGGTCGAACGCACTGCCGAGATCGAGCACGCCGGCCTGCGCCACGTAGCCAACCGGGCTCACCCGAGGGGAGGCCCCGACGTCACCCACTCTGAGCTTGTGCCGCCCGGCCAGCCAAGCCGCGATCTGGCCTCCCGCCGAGTGGCCGATGACGACGACGTTGGCCAGGTCGAGCCGCCGGCCGGCGGCGGTCTGCACGAGGGTCGCCAGGGAGTCCATCGCCCCTGCGGCGTCGGCGAAGGTCCCTGGCCAGCCGCCGCCGATGCCGAGCCGCCGGTACTCGATGTTCCAGGCGGCGACGCCGATCGTCGTGAGGTCGCGGGCCAACGGCGCGCCCAGGGAGTTGCCGTACGACGAGCCCCAGTAACCGCCGTGCACGACCACCGCGACCGGCACCTTGCCTGCGCCGGGCGGCAGGTAGAGGTCGCCGTGCTGGCTGGCATCGGCACCGTACGGAATCTGCTGCATCGAGGCCTTTGCGGTCGGACTGGCGGATGACGTACGGCTACTGCTTCCGCATCCTGTCACCGCTGCCATGCCGGCCAACCCGAACGCGGCGAGCGCGCCGCGACGGGTCGGGCGGTCGTCACGGAAGGCCATGACCCATCTTCGCCCGTCCGGGCGTACGTGTTCAGCCGACCCTGGCCAGGTCTTCCTCGGTGTGTTCGGCCTCAGCGGACTCGAGCGAGATCTGCGGCGTGACCTTCTCGAGGAACTTCGGATAGGCCCAGTTGGCCTTGCCGAACAGGTGCATGAGCGACGGCACCAGGATGGTCCGGAGCAGGAACGCGTCGATGAAGATGGCGCCGCCCAGCCCGATCCCGAACAGCTTGATGACCCGGTTGTCGCCGAGCACGAAGCCGGAGAAGACCGCGATCATGATCACTGCGGCGGCCGTGATGATGCCGCCGGTCTCACCCTGGCCGATGGTGATGGCACGCTTGTTGTCGTGTGTCTTGGTCCACTCCTCGTGCATGCGGCTGACCAGGAAGACCTGGTAGTCCATCGACAGTCCGAACAGGATCGCGAAGAACATCACCGGGATGAACGGTTCGATCGGGCCCCCCTTACCGATGCCGAGCAGCTCGGAGCCCCAGCCCCATTGGAAGATGGCCACGATCAGGCCGAAGGAGGCGCCGGCGGCCAGCACGTTCATCACCGCCGCCGTCAGCGGGATCACGATGCTGCGGAACGCCACCATGAGCAGCAGGAACGACAGCCCGATCACGGCCAGGAAGAAGACCGGCATCTTGGCCTGAAGGACCTTGGCGAAGTCGACCTGGACCGCGGTGATGCCATAGACGTAGACGTGGGTCTGGCCGCTGTTGACGATCGGTGGCAGCACCGATGACCGTAGGTGCTTGACCAGGTCGGTCGTCTTCTGGTCCTGCGGCGTCGTCGTGGGGGTGAACCCGACGAACGCCAGGCCCTTGGCCAGCTCCTGGGTGTGGATGCTGGTCGGGACGACGCCCGGCTGGCTCGCCAGCGTGCTGGTCACGGTCTTCAGGAAGGCCGGGTCGGCTGCCTTGGGACCGGAGACGACCAGCTCGAGCTTGCCGTTGTAGCCCGGACCGAAGCCCTGCGCAATGAGGTCGTAGCCCTTGCGGGTGGTGGAGGACGACGGGTCGTTGCCCTGGTCGGAGTTGCCGAGCCGGATGCCGAAGAACGGGATGGCCAGCAGGACCAGGACCGCGATGGCGCCGATCGCGGGGAGGATCGGCCGGCGCTCGATGGTGTGCGACCAGCGGTACCAGATGCCGTGCTTCTCGCTCAGGTCGACCGTGTGGCCCTCCAGGGCGCGGCGCTGCTTGCGGGTCAGCACCTTGAGCCCGATGAAGCCGAGCAATGCCGGCATGAGGGTGAGCGACGCGAGCATGGTCAGCAGTACGCCGATCGCGGTACCGACGGCGACGCCGTACAGGAAGCTCACCTGCAGGGCGCACAGGCCCAGGATTGCGATGCACACGGTGATGCCGGCGAACATCACCGCCCGGCCGGAGGTGTTGAGCGCGACGGTGACTGAATCCTCGACGGTCATGCCGTTGAGCAGGTTTTTTCGATGCCTGGTCACGATGAACAGGGCGTAGTCGATGCCACAGCCCAGGATCATCAGCGTCGCCAGCTGGGTCGCGAAGTCGGCGACGCTCATCACGTGGGACAGCAGCGCGATGGCGGCGAGCCCGGTGCCGGCGGCAGCAGCGGCGCTGACCAGGGGCAGGATCGTGGCCAGGAACGTGCGGAAGACCAGCGCCAGGATGATCAGGGCGGCGATGATGCCGATGAGCTCCGGCGGGATGCCCTTCTGGGCCTGACCGAGGATCTGGAAGGCGTCACCGGTCAGCTCGACCTGCAGGGTCGGGCTCTTCAGCGTGTCGGTGGCCTTCTGGATGCTGTTCGCTGCCGGCAGCAGAACCTCCGGCTTGGCGAACTGCAGCTGGGCGAGCCCGATGGTGCCGTCCGAGCTGAGCAGCGCTGCCTCCGAGGCTCTCCCCGCAGCTGTCGGGGTCGTGACGGGGGAGCCGCAGGTCAGGGTGCCGAACGGAGAGGTTACCGAGGCGATGCCGTTGGACGCCGGTTGGCACAGGGCCGCCAGCACCGGCTGGATCTTGGCCGCCTGGTCGGCCAGCTTGCCGGACGTCGCGTGCAGGACGACCGTTCCCACGGCGCCGTTCTGCTTGTCGAGCCCGGCGCTGGTGAGCAGCTTGGCGACGGTCTGCGCCTCCGTGTGCGGCAGCTTGAAGTCGTTCTTGTAGGACGCACCGCCTGCCGCCTGCGAGATGAAGTTGGCACCGAGGATCACCGCCAGCCATACGCCGACAACTGTCCACCTCTGACGTACGGCGAAACGCGCAAGCCTCTGCATCTGCATCTCCTCGGTGTTGACCCAGGCTCAGTCTCCAGTGGACTCCGCGGCTCGACCGAACCGGTGGCGGCCGTCTCTCAGCCCAGCCACAGGAAGCCCTTCGGTGACCGTCACGCTGCCGCAAAGGCCGGCATCCACGTCATAGGCGCGTCCGTTGGCTGTCAGGTCAGCTGGACAGTTCCTCCTGGCACGTGGACAACGTCGCCTGGCCGCAGCTGTGCCCCGCGCCGCATCTCGACCGTGCCGTTGACGGTGACCGTGCCTGCTGCGAGCAGCGCCTTGGCCTCGCCGCCGGAGTCGACAAGGCCGGCCAGCTTCAGTAGCTGGCCCAACCGGATCCCCAACTCGCCCACCTCGATCTGCTCCATACGCCAGTCTCCCGGCCGGGGGCCGAGGGCGCTACACCACGCGCTCGGTGAGCCGGCCGATGACGGGGAGCAGCTGTTCCTCCTCGTACGCCAGGTGCGGCAGCAGCAGGTCGGACAACCGCTGGACCTGCTCCCGTACGGCCGGCACGTCCGAGCCGCCGTCGACGAGCGCGACCAGCGCCCCATCCAGCGTGGCCAGCACCTCGTGAATCACCTCGTGCTCGGCGCTCAGCCGCTCTGCGACACCGGCGATCCCGGGCTCGCGGGCGACCAGGCCGGGGAACAGCGCCGCGTCCTCGATGCCGTGGTGCATGGTGAGGGTGCGGCAGTAGCCCGAGCAGAACGAGCCCAGCGTCCAGTAGTTCTGCCGCATCGTCAGCGCGTTGACCATCGACCTCGTGGTTGCGGGATCGGCGGTGCCCTCCGCTACCTGCTCGACCGCGTCGACGATGCCGGCAAGCTCCGAGCGCAGGTGGTCGTGCACCTGCCGCAGCAGGTCCTGCTGGGCCCGGCCGATCCGAGTCGACTCCTCCACCGGTCAGGTCTCGGGGTCGGTGTCGGTCTCGACCTGCGGCCGCAGCACCTTCAGCGCCCCGGTCCAGCGGACCAGGCTGTCGAGCATGGCGGTCGCCGACTGCTGCATGAGCTCGGTCGGGACCAGTTCGCCGTCCTGCAGGTGGGAGTGAACCATCGGGATCGTGACGGCTTCGACCAGCGGCATCATGGTCAGGGTCGTGACGACCTGCTTGATCATCTGGGCCGCACGCAGCCCCCCGGACACACCGCCGTAGCTGACCAGCCCGACCGGTTTGTGCTGCCACTCCGTGAACAGGTAGTCGATGGCGTTCTTCAGCGGCGCCGTGAAGCTGTAGTTGTACTCCGGCATCACGAAGACGAAGGCGTCCGCCGCGTCGATCGTGGCGCTCCACGCCTTGGTGTGCTCGTGGGTGTAGGCCCGCAGTCGTGGATGGTTCGGCTCGTCCATCAGCGGCAGCCCCACCTCGGCGAGGTCCACGACCTCGACGGCGAAACCCGCGTGCTGCTCGGCGATGCCGGTGACCCACCGGCCCACCGGGGCGCCGACCCGGCCTGGGCGGGTGCTCGCGACGATGATCTTGAGGACGGGCAGGGCCATGGCGAAAATCCTCCAGCAGGGGCGAGGTACTTGCAGAGTCAATTGCATCACAGCCCCTGTCTGCAGCCCGTGTACGGGTCGCTCGGTGCACGCCTGCGCACGACGTGACACAATGTGCGCAGGAGGCTCGCCATGACCGTTCTCAGCCGCTCGATGACCATCGCCGGCGTCCTGGCCCGGCGCGGCATCTCCGCCGACGAGCGTGACCTTGCCCAAGCCCTGGAGCTGGCGCTCGGCCGCTACCTCAGCGCCCCCGGCAGCGCGCCGCTGTCCACCCAGCAGCGGGCGGCATTGCGCGCCGGCGGCCTCGACCTCGCCGCCGATGGCGCCTACGCGGCGGCAGCCACCCGTACGGCTGCCGACTATGCAGCCCTGGTTGCGACCTCGTTGAGCGTCCCCGAGGCTGCGGCCCGGCTCGACGTCGACGCCTCCCGCGTCCGGCACCGCATCCGCGAGGGTGGCGACCTGTGGGCGCTCCGGACGGCGGCCGGTCGGCGGCTGCTGCCGGCACTGCAGTTCGCGCCCGGCGGCGGCCTGGTGCCCGGGCTGGCCGAGGTGCTGCGCGCCCTGCCGGCCGACCTGCACCCGCTGGAGCTGGCCGGCTTCCTCACAAGTCGTCGGCCGGAGCTCCGGCTGAAAGGCCGCGAGCAGACCCCGGTCGAGTGGCTGGTTCGCGGCGGTGACGTGACCCCGGTGGTCGCGCTGGCCGCAGGCGTACGGGACGGGTTGCTCTAGTCGTGGTCCCGACCGGGGCGCCACAGCCCAAGCTGCCGCCTGCCCCGGCGGCCAACATCCTGCGGGAGATCGGCACCCGCGACGACGACGTCCTCGCCGTGGCGTCCCACACCGTGCTCTGGCGGATCCATGCGACCGCGGGCGAGCACGTCGTGCCGTGGAACGAGCTGCGGCACTTCGGCCCGTTGCCGGGCAGCCGCTTCGACCCACACGAGCCGCCGCCGCACGAACAGCGGGCTGGCGTCGTCTACCTCGCTGTCGATATCGCGACCTGCGTTGCCGAGGTCTACCAGGCGACCCGCACGGTCAACCGGCAGGACCGCTCGCCCTACCTCACCGGCCTGCGGCTGACCCGGACGGTGCGCCTGCTCGACCTGCACGGGACCTGGCCGACGAGGGCTGGTGCCAGCCAGGCGCTCAACAGCACCGGACGCCGGGACGTGACCTGCGGCTGGGCCAGGTCGATCCACCAGGCGTTCCCGGTGCTGGACGGCCTGTGGCACCCCTCGAGCATGAACGCCGGATTGCCGTGCGTGACCTTGTTCGAGACGGCGCAGGACGCGCTGCCGGACGAGGCCGAAGTGTCCCTGCCACTTTCCCATCCGTCTCTGGCCGACGCGCTGGCCAAGGTTGCCGACAACCTCGGCTACACCCTGCTCTAGGTGTCGCAGCTGGGGACGTTGGTGACGCGGCTGATGGGTGGGTGACCGCCGAGGGCTGAGTGGGGCCGGTGGTGGTTGTAGCTGTGCAGCCATTGTTGCAGCGCCTCGGTGCGGTGCTCGCTG
>JAWWOO010000069.1:0-22792 GCA_033851545.1 Frankiales bacterium
TTGGCGAACATCCGGACCCCCCAGTCCGGGTCGACCCTGCGGGCGGCGTCCCGCAGCGCGGTGCGCAGCTCCGCCCCGGTCATCCCGGCGGCGCGGGGCAGGATCTCCGCCTCGACTTGGGCGGCCAGCTCCGGGGGCAGGGTGGTCAGGGTCTGCAGCATCAGCCACACCCGGTAGCCGTCGATCCGGCCCTGGGCGAGCAGTTGCTGGGTGGCGGGGAAGGTGGAGCCCATCAGCCGGGCGTGCCGGATCCGCCCGGCCGCGTGACCGACCGTGACATGCAGCGCGGCGGCCAGCTCCAGCGGGGCGAACTCGTCGGACAGCGCCGCCTGGGTGTCCTGCGGGTCGGGGTCCGGGCCGACCAGGTCGAGCAGCGCGGCTTGTTCCGCGGCGGTCGTCCAGGCCAGCTGCGGCTGCCACAGCGCCACCACCGAAAGCTTCTGCTCGTCGGTCAGCGGCTGCCCGCGCAACGACAGCAGCAGCCGGGCCGCCTCCGGGCCGGGACCGGCCGCGCTGATTGCCAGCAGGGTTTCCGACACCGACAGCGGACCGAGCTCGCTCACCGGCGCCCACTGCTCCGGGCAGCCCACGGTGTCCCTCTCGGCGACAGCGTCCAGCCACCACGGGGCCTCAGCCCAATCGGTAGCAGTCACGTCGTCCATGAAGAGAACAGTAGAGGAGGGGTCCGACAGTTTCCGGCCCCGAACGACGTACCGAAGGCAGATCGCCTGAAAACATTGAAGAACTTTTCTGCGGCTTCGACCTGACCGGGAAGCCCGCTTGGGTCGGCACGCTGGATTGCCGCAGCGCCAGCAACAGTAGCCGCTGGGGAAAGCATCGGCGGCGCCGAGCACGGACGGGGCCGGGGCGGGACCGGACGCCGGCAGACAGGCCCCCCCCCCCCCCCGCGGACACGTACCGCTCGTCGCCGCAAAGTGCAGTCGTCGCATCCGAGCGCCACAGAGGCGAATCTCAGCGCTGCCGGAGCTGCTCGTACCTCAACGCAGCGCGGCGCCAGGGCTCCGGATCGGCCGGCTCGTAGCGGCGCAAGGCTTCGCAGCGGGCCCGCAGCTCGGGCAGCCCGCCAACGATCGCACCGTGTGCCCTGGCCTGGACCAGGATGTTGCCGAGCGCGGCTGCCTCGACCGGACCAGCAAGTACGGGCAGCTCGCAGGCGTCAGCAGTCAGCTGGCACAGCAAGGAGTTGCGGGCGCCACCGCCGACCAGGTGCACGACGGCGACCGTGTGGACGGACAGGTCGGCCGCCTCCCGTACGGCGTGGCGGTAGGCGAGCGCGAGACTGTCCAGGATGCAGCGCACCATCTCAGCCTGGCTTGAGGGCGGGGTCTGTCCGGTGCCATTGCAGTAGGCAGTGATGCGCGCCGGCATGTCGCCCGGGGGGAGGAAGTCGGAGGCGTCAGGGTCGATCAGCGCACCGAACGGGGTCGCCCTGGCCGCCTCATCGAGCAGGGTGGGCAGGTCGGCCGGCAACCCCTGCTCGACCCACGTGCGCAGACATTCCTGCAGCAGCCACAGCCCCATCACGTTGCGCAGGAAACGGATCGTGGAGTCGACGCCGACCTCGTTGGTGAAGTTGGCCTGTCGAGCGGCCTCGGTGAGGACCGGGCTGGCGAGCTCGACCCCCACCAGACTCCAGGTGCCGCAGGAGATGTAGGCGAAGTTCGGGCCCCGGGCAGGGATCGCGACGATCGCGGAGGCGGTGTCGTGGCTGCCGACGGCAGTCACCGGCACCGGCCCGACCAGGCCGATCTGCGCCAGTACCTCGGGGGTCAGCGTGCCGGCGCTGTCGCCCGGCCGGCGCAGCGCTGGGAACAACAGCCGCGGCAGCTGGAGGCGGTGGATCAGGTCAGCCGACCAGGCGCCCGCCCGGACGTCGTACAGCTGGGTGGTCGAGGCGTTGGTCACTTCGGCCCCGATTTCACCGGTCAGCCAGTACGTCAACAGGTCGGGCAGCAGCAGCATCGTCCGCGCACTTGCCAGGGCCGCGGTGTCCCGCGCCGACACCAGCTGGAACAGCGTGTTGAAGGGCAGCAGCTGGATGCCGGTGACGGCGTAGAGGGACGCCGCCGGGATCTCGGTCAGCACCCGGTCGATCACCCCGGCGGTGCGGGTGTCGCGGTAGTGCACGGGCAGGCCGATCAGCTCGCCGTCCCAGTCCAGCAGGCCGTAGTCGACGGCCCAGGAGTCGACACCGATCGACGCCAGAGGCCCGAAGGCACGGCCTGCTGCGCGCAGTCCGTCCAGCACGCCGCGGTGGAGCCCGAGGATGTCCCAGTGCAAGGTGGTGCCGACCCGTACGGGCTGGTTGGCGAAGCGATTGACCTCGTGCAGCTCGATCCGGTCGCCGGAGAATCGGCCGGCGACGACCCGGCCACTGGACGCGCCGAGGTCGGCCGCCACGAAGACCGGGTCGGTCAAAGCCGTACCTCGACCAGGTCGAGCCCGAGCAGCTGGGCGGTCGCCCGCAGCTCACCGACCCGGTGCCCGGTCCCGAGGGACCAGTGGTGGCCCACGCTGCTCACGCTCCAGGCATCGGTCCACTCACCGGGGTTGCAGCCGAAGTCGACCCTCGAGGTCGTGTTACCGATCTGCAGCAACGGGCCGGACACGACCTCGCCCTCGGAGGCGACGAAGACATAGCTGCCGTCGCGGCGCTGGCCGATCCCGAATGCGGTGACCGGCCCGTGCCGCACGTCGAACTCGACCGAGACGCCGTAGCCCCGCTTGCCGTGGTAGACCCCGAGGCCACGCAGCAGCGGCTTGCCCTCGCTGATCGCCAGGTGGGCAGGACCGTCGTGCCCCATCTCCACGACGCCGGCGCGGAAGTCGAGCGCCTGGAACTCCGTGAACGACCCGCCGCCGCCGAGCCGGTCCATCACCAGCATCGCCAGCGACGTCCGCAGCTCGTACTCGCCGACGACGGGAATGCCGCGGGCAGTCAGCAGCGAGGCACCGAGGATCATGCCGGCGCCGAGCCGCTCGTGCTTCTCGCCCTCGAGACCGCGGTGGTAGTAGGCGACGCTCTCCAGGCCGAAGTCGTCGACCAGCCGGTCCAAACCCACCGAAACCTGTGCGGCCCAACGGAAGTCGTCCTCGTCGACGCTGTCGTCGAGGGTGAACACCTCGCGCGCGAGGTCCTGTCGGTCACGGACCTCGGCGTCCGTGACCGCGTCGACGCGGACCCTGAGGTCGTCGAACTCGACCACCTCCATGTGCCCGCCGAGGTGCACGGAGACCAAGGTCAGGTCGGTGGAGACGTCGAGCATGCCCGGGTAGAGGTGACCCATCAGACCATGCCTCGCGTGCCGCAGCGCGCCTCTGATCCCGGCGGCCTTGACCCACTGGGTGATCTTGGCCCAGGCCCGGTCCTCCTCCAGATACCCTGACACCGAACGGAAGTCGACGCCGGCCCGCAGAAAGGTGTTGGCAATCTCGGGCAGCGGGCAGGCGCCGCAGTAAGCCAGCCACTCCCCCGTACCGAACGTCGCGTGGTCCATGACCTCGCTGGGCTGCAGGTTGATGACCAGCACGGGGGCGCCGCTGCGCTGGGCGATCGGCAGCAGCATGGTCGCGGTCATGTAGGTCGTGAGGAACCCGACGATCAGGTCGCAGCCGGCCTCACGCAGCTGCTCGGCCGCGCGTGCGCCGTCCTGCGCGTCGGAGATGAAACCGACGTCGACGACCTCACAGTCCAGCTGCTGCATCCGTTCGCCGACCCGCTTGGCCGACAGCTGCAACTGGGGCAGCAGGTTGGGGAACTGCGGCCAGTACGCGCCCAGTCCCCCTGCCACCAGGCCGATCCGGGTGCGCCGCGGCGTCACCCGGTCCAACGGTCCGTTGCTCTCGAGAGGCCTGAGCTTCAGGCGGTCCGGTGTCATCGCAGGAACGCCGCCGCGACGCCGGCGTCGACCGGGATGTGCAGTCCGGTGGTCTGCGAGAGCTCGCCGCCGCTGAGGGCGAACACGGCGTCGGCGACGTGCTCGGGCAGGACCTCGCGTTTGAGCAGGGTCCGTTGGGCGTAGAACTCGCCGAGCTTGGACTCCTCGACACCGTAGACCGCGGCCCGGTTGGCGCCCCAACCGCCGGCGAAGATGCCGGACCCTCGTACGACGCCGTCCGGGTTGATGCCATTGACCCGGATCCCGTGCGCCCCGAGCTCGGCGGCGAGGAGGCGGACCTGGTGCGCCTGGTCGGCCTTCGTCGCGCCGTAGGCGACGTTGTTCGGCCCGGCGAACACGCTGTTCTTGCTACTGATGTAGACGATGTCGCCGCCCATCTTCTGCTCGACCATGACCGCGGCCGCGGCCTTGGACACCAGGAACGACCCGCGGGCCATCACGTCGTGCTGCAGGTCCCAGTCCTCGACGGTGGTCTCGAGCAGCGGCTTCGAGATGGACAGGCCGGCATTGTTGACAACGAGGTCGATGCCACCAAAAGCCCGTACGGCATCGGCGAATCCGGCCGCGATGTCCGACTCGCTGGTGACGTCGGCGGCTACGGCCAGGGCCACGTCGTCGTTGCCGAGCTCAGCCGCGACCTTGGCCGCGGCCTCGGCGTCCCGGTCGGCAACGACGACGCATGCCCCCTCGGCGGCGAGCCGCAGCGCGATGGCCCGACCGATCCCGGAACCACCGCCGGTGACGAACGCCACCCGCGTTGCCAGCGGCTTCGGCTTGGGCAGTCGGGCCAGCTTGGCCTCCTCGAGCGCCCAGTACTCGATGCGGAACTTCTCGCTCTCGTCGATCGGGGTGTACGACGAGACCGACTCGGCGCCGCGCATCACGTTGATCGCGTTGACGTAGAACTCGCCTGCCACCCGCGCGGTCTGCTTGTTGACGCCGAAGCTGAACATGCCGACGCCGGGAACCAGCACGATCGCCGGGTCGGCTCCCCGCATCGCAGGACTTGCCGGTGTGGCATGGCGGTCGTAGTAGGCGGCGTAGTCCGTCCGGTAGGCCTGGTGCAGCTCGACCAGGCGGGCCTTGGCCTCCTCCAACGTGGCCGTGGTGGGCAGGTCGAGCAGCATCGGGCGGACCTTGGTACGCAGGAAGTGGTCGGGGCACGAGGTGCCCAACGCGGCCAGCCGTGGTGACTCCGAGGCGGCGAGGAAGTCCAGAACCGTTGCGCTGTCGGTGAAGTGGCCGACCTGGGCCCGGTCGGTGGAGGCCAGTCCGCGCAGCAGCGGGAACAGGGCTGCTGCTCGGGCGCGCCGCTGGTCAGCGGGCAGGGCGGTGAACCCGTCACGTACGGGACCGAACGGCTCGGCCTTGCCGTGAGTGTCGAGGAACGCCTGCGCTGTCCGGATGATCTCCAGCGAGCGGGCCTCGCACTCCTCGCTCGAGGAGCCCCAGGCGGTGATGCCGTGGCCGCCGAGGATCACCCCGATGGCATCGGGGTCCGACTGCTGCACCTCCGCAATGTCCAGGCCCAGCTGGAATCCCGGCCGGCGCCACGGCACCCACAGCACCCGGTCGCCGAAGCACTCCTTGGTCAGCCTCGGCCCATCGGCTGCCGTGGCCAACGCGATGCCCGCGTCCGGGTGCAGGTGGTCGACGTGCGGCGCGTCGACGAGACCGTGCATCGCCGTGTCGATCGAGGGCGCAGCCCCGCCCCTGCCGTGCAGGCAGAAGTCGAACGCACCCACCATGTCGTCCTCGGTGTCGACGCCGCGGTAGACCCGGGTCAGCGACCGGAGCCGGTCGAGCCTCAGCACGGCCAGACCGGGCTCGGTCAGGGTGCCCAGGTCACCGCCGGATCCCTTGACCCACAGCAGGTCCACCGGCTCGCCGGTCACCGGGTCGACGTCGGCGCCCTTGGCGGAGGTGTTCCCGCCGGCGTAGTTGGTGTTGGTCGGGTCGGCGCCGAGCCGGTTGCTCCGCGCCAGCAGGGCCTCCACCGCTGGGTTGGCCATCACGCACCCCACCCGGCCTGCTGGCCGCCGACCCGGTCAGCCGCGATCTGCTCCTGGTAGCCCGATCTGGCGTACGCGGCCATCGGGTCCGGGTCGATGCCCATCTCCGTGCGCACCTCCGCGAGGAGCGGACGTACGTCGGTGTTGTAGGCGTCCATGAGCACGCCGTTTGCCCCGAGGACGTCGCCCGTTGCCTGCGCAGCGGCAAGAGCAGCCCGGTCCACGAGCAGCGCCTTGGCGGTCGCCTCCTGGACGTTCATGATCGAGCGGATCTGCCCGGGGATCTTCGGCTCGATGTTGTGGCACTGGTCGAGCATGAACGCCACGCCGGCATCAAGACCGCCACCGAACACGACCTCGGTCATGATGCGGAAGAGCTGGAACGGGTCGGCCGAGCCGACCATCAGGTCGTCGTCGGCATAGAACCGCGAGTTGAAGTCGAAGGCTCCGAGCTTGCCGGCCCGCAGCAGCACCGCGACGATGAACTCGATGTTGGTCCCCGGCGCGTGGTGGCCGGTGTCGACGACCACCTGCGCCCGCTCACCCAGCTGCAGGCAGTGCACGTACGCTGTGCCCCAGTCCGGCACGTCCATCGTGTAGAACGCCGGCTCGAACAGCTTGTACTCCAACAACATCCGTTGCTCCGGGCCCAACCGCGCGTACACCTCTACCAGCGCCACCGCGAGCCGGTCCTGCCGCTCTCTAATGCTGTCCTGCCCGGGATAGTTGGTCCCGTCAGAGAACCACAGCTTCAGGTCCCGCGACCCGGTCGCGTCCATCACGTCGACACACTCCAGCAGGTGGTCGATCGCCTTGCGGCGCACCCCTGCATCCGGGTTGGTGACGCTGCCGAGCATGTAGTCGGACTCCTGAAACACGTTGGCGTTGATCCCACCCAGCTTGAGACCCATGTCCTCCGCATACTTGCGCAGCGCGGTGAAGTCCTCCACCCGGTCCCACGGGATGTGCAACGACACCGACCGGGCCACGCCCGTGTGGGTGAACACCTGCGCCGCGTCCTGCAGCTTCTCGTACGGGTCCCGCGCCACCCCCGGCTGGGCGAACACCTTGAACCGGGTGCCCGAGTTGCCGAAGGCCCACGAGGGCATGTCGACCCACTGGCGGCGGAGCTCGTCCTTGACGCTGGTTGTCTCGATCATCTGGTTCAGATCCTTCGGGGGTCAGGCGAGGTGGAAGATCTCCGGGATCGGCCGGATGCCTTCGTCCGGCCGTTGGTCACCGAGATCGGCGAAGAAGTGCTGCATCTCCCGCTGCCAGCGGGCGTTGACGTCGGTGGCGGCCATGGCCGACTGCGCGGCCTCGAGGTCGTCGCACTCGAAGTAGCCGGTGAGAGTGCCGTCCGGTGCGAGGAACAGCGAGTAGTTCCGCCAGCCCGAGTCGGTCAGCGCCTGGCGCATCTCCGGCCAGACCTCCGCGTGTCGGCGGGTGTATTCCTCGAGGTGCTCCACGGCGACGTGCAGCTGGAAGCAGACGCGCATCGGAGCTCCTCCGTTCTGCTGGTGGTGAGTCCGGCCCGACCCGGTACTGGGTGCCGGGTCGAGCCGGACTCGGCAAGGCGGCCTAGAAGTTGAACTGGTCCACGTTGCTCTTGTCGAACACGGTGGGCGGGCCGAGCACGATCGAGGGGCCGGTGCTGCCACTGGCCGGCAGGATCGTGTACTCCTTGAGGTGACCGGCGGTGAACTTGCTGCCGGCCGAGCCGTCCGTGATGCCCGACGCGAGCGAGGCGGCCGCGTAGCCGGCGAGGTAGCCCAGGTCCTTCGGGTTCCACAGCTCGAACGACTCGACCGTGCCGTCGTGGATGTACGGCTTCATGTCCGAGGGAAGACCGAGCCCGGTCAGGGTCAGCTTGCCCTTGAGCGCGGGGTGCTTCTGCAGGTACTGCGCGACCGTCTTGATACCGACCGTGGTAGGCGAGATGATGCCGCGCAGGTTCGGGTGGTTGGTGAGCAGACCCTGCAGGACGGTGAGCGAGGTCGCCGGGTCGTCGTTGCCGTAGACCGTGGCGACGAGCTTCATGTTCGGGTACTTCTTGAGCTGGGTCTTCATGTAGCCGATCCACGCGTTCTGGTTCGTCGCCGTGGCGGCGGCCGACAGGATCGCGATGTCGCCCTTGCTGCCGATCTGCTTGGCCAGCAGGTCGACCTCGGAGGTGCCGATCTGCTCGGTGTTGGCCTGGTTGATGAACAGGTGGTTGGGGCAGGTGACGTCGGAGTCGAACGACACGACCTTGATGCCAGCCGTCACCGCCTGGGCGAGCGACGGGCACAGGGCCGACGGGTCGTTGCCAGCGATGACGATCGCGTCGGCCTTCTGCTGGATGGCCGCCTGGATCGACGGGATCTGCGCCGCGGCGGTGTCCGCCGTGCCGCTGCTGACGGTGACCGTGCCACCCAGTTCGGCCAGCGCTGCCTTGCCGCCGTTGTCAGCGATGACCTCGTACGGGTTCTGCGTGTCCTTGGGGATGAAGTAGATCTTCAGTCCCTTCTTGATGGTGCCGCCCCCCGCTGCGCCCGAGGTGGCTGCGGCACCTGAGGTGGCGGCGGCGCCGCTCGTCGCGGCTGCGCCGCTGGTGGCGGCGCTCGTGGCAGCGGCCCCGCTGGTGGCTGCCGCAGCTGACGTCGCCGCAGCGGCTGAGGAGGTCGCGGTGCTTGCGGCACCGGACTTCGACGACGACCCGCAGGCTGCAAGACCCATGCTCATCGTCGAGACGACGAGTGCGGCCGATCCAACCCGGCGCACTCGGGAACTGTGGAACATGTGGCTCTCCTCTGATCGTGGATGCGGGACCGTCGTGCCATGAGAGTCGGGCCATGGCGCGCAGGGTTGTGCTGTGCCGTGGCGCTAGGAGCGGCGCATGTACCGGGATCGGAGCCGATGGAAGGCGTCCGGGGCACTGGGCACGATGACGCTGAAGAGCAGCAGTCCGCCGGTCACGACGTTCTGCACTTGGGCGTCGACGTTCTGCAGGGTCAGGGCAGTTTGCAGACAGCCGAAGATGACGACGGCGAGCAGGACTCCGACGATGGAGCCCCTCCCTCCGAAGATCGAGACGCCACCGAAGAGCACGATGGCGACGACGTTGAGCTCGAGGCCGGTGCCGGCGTCAAAGCGCGACGTGGCGAACCTCAGCGTCCACAGGATGCCTGCGAACGAACAGACGAGGCCGCTGAGGACGAACAGCAGGAACTTGATACGTTTCACTCGGATCCCGGCGAACCGGGCCGCCTCCGACTGCAGACCGATCGCATACATCGAGCGGCCGGTGGGGGTGGCGTGCAGGACCACGCCGTAGACGACCGCCAGGAGCAGGAAGATGAGCGTCGCCCACGACAGCTGGGTGCCCGAAACCGGCTTGGTGCCGATGTGGGTGAGCTTGACGGTGGACCAGCTGACCGACTGGTCCTTCAGCACGATCTCGGCCAGTCCGCGGTAGAGCGCCAGGGTGCCGATGGTGACGGCGATCGACGGCAGGCCGAGGCCGGTGACCAGCCAGCCGTTGAGCGCCCCGCCGGCCACTCCCACGACGAGCACGCCGAGCATGCACAACGCGATGGGCCAGTGGTGTGCGTAGAGGTAGCCCATCAGCGTGCTGGACAGGCCGAGCATCGAGGCGACCGACAGGTCGATCTCACCGACGATGACGATCAGCGTGAGCGGGAGCGCCATGATCGCGATCTCGCCCATGTTCAGGCCGATGAAGAAGATGTTCGTCGTCGTGAAGAAGTTCGCCGAGCTCTGCTGCCCGTACAGGAGCACGGCGATCAGCAGGAAGACCAGACCGGTCTCCCAGCGCAGCAACCGCCGCCAGGCCGGCGGGGCCACGGCCGTGCCTTCGTAGCTCGGAGCGACAGCGGTGTCAGACGACATGGGCTCCCCCTGCACCGGTGCGCTGCCGGAGGGCGACCCGCAGGCCCACCCACCGGTCGAAGGCGATGGCGATCAGCAACAGCGCACCGGCCACGGCGTAGGTCCAGAACGAGGAGACCCCGAGCGCGCCGAGCGCCTGGTTGATCATGTTGAGCAGCAGGGCGCCGAGCGCTGCGCCGAAGACCGTCCCGCTGCCGCCGAAGATGGCGACGCCACCGACCACGACGGCGGACACGACCTGCAGCTCGTAGCCGGTGCCACCACTGGCGTCGACTGTGGCGAACTCCGCGAGGAACAGCGCACCACCCAGGCCGGCAAGCGCACCGCTGATGACGAAAGCGGTGAACACCCGGCGGGCTACCGGCAGGCCGGCCAGCGCTGCGGCGTCGGGGTTCGAGCCGATCGCGTAGACGTCGCGCGCCCAGCGGAACGACTTCATCGTGTACGCGACGACCGCCACCACCACGATGACCAGGACTGCCAGCCAGGGCAGCCGGTCGATGCCGGGGACCGTTTTGTAGCCGATCTTCTGGAAGGCCTCGGGGATGCTGTCGGACTCGATGCGCCGGCCGTTCACCACGTGTGCCAGGAAGCCGCGGACGATATAGAGCGCCGCGAGCGTCACCACCAGGCTGGGCACGCGGAACAGCGTGGTGACGGCCCCGTTGATCGCTCCGACGAGCGCGCCGATCGCAATGCCGATCACGAAGCCCATGACGATGGGTGCGTGCGGATTGTGCTTGAAGTAGTCGCCCACCAGGTAGGCGGACAGCCCCAGCACGGAACCGACGGACAGGTCGACGTTGCGGGTGACGATGACCATGGTCTCGCCCACGGCGAGCAGCGCGAACAGCGACGCACCGGTCAGCAGCTGTTGCACACTGAGCACGCCGGCGAACCCGCTGTTCTTCAACGTGGTCAGGCCGAAGACGATGACGATCGCGAGGCAGATGCCGAGCTCCCGGGCACGGAGCAAGACGTCGCCGCGCCGAGCCAGGACGGACGTTGCAGGGCTGGGCTGGTCGAGGACAGTCATGCGGAGGTCACCGCCAGCTGCCCGGTCGCGGCCCGCATGATGGAGTCCTCGTCGGCGTCGGCGCGGGCGATCTCGGCAACCAGCCGGCCCTCGCGGATGACGAGCACCCGGTCGGCCATGCCGAGCACCTCGGGAAGCTCCGAGGAGATCATCAGCACCGCTACGCCCTGGGCGACCAGTTCGTCGAGCAGCCGGTGCACCTCGGCCTTCGTGCCGACGTCGATGCCGCGGGTCGGCTCGTCGATGATGAGGACCTGTGGCCCGCGGGCCAGCCACTTTGCCAGCACGACCTTCTGCTGGTTGCCGCCCGACAGCGTCGACACCGGACTTTGGACCCGCCCGTACTTCAGCTGGAGCCGGGTCGCCCAGTCCGACGCGAGCAGCTGCTCCTTGGAGCGGCGGATCAGCCCGTGCTCCTGCAGATTGTCCAGCGAGGCCAGCGCCACGTTGTGGTCGATCGCCATCTCCATGACCAGGCCCTGCTGGCGGCGGTCCTCCGGCACGAGGGCCACACCGGCAGCCATGGCGGCACGCGGCGAGCTTCCGGGTAGCGCCTTGCCCCGGACCTCGACGGTGCCGGCGTCGCGGCGGTCGATGCCGAAGATCGCACGGGCGACCTCACTGCGCCCGGCGCCGACGAGGCCTGCCAGCGCGACGATCTCGCCTCGTCTTACGGAGAAGGAAACATCGGTGAACACACCTTCGCGGGTCAGCCGGTCGACCTTGAGCAGCACCTCCCCGGGTGCCGTGTCGCTCTTGGGGAACAAGGCCGCGAGGTCTCGCCCGACCATCGAGCGGATGATGTCGTCGATGGTGAGGTCGGCCACGAGGTCGGTGCGGACGAACCGCCCGTCGCGCATGATCGTGGCCCGCTGGCACAGCGCGAACACCTCCTCGAGCCGGTGGGAGATGAACAGCACCGCCGCACCCTGCGAGCAGAGCGTCCGCGCCACCTCGAAGAGCCGGTCGACCTCGACCAGGGTCAGCGCCGCCGTCGGCTCGTCCATGACGATGACCCGCGCGTTGAACGACAGCGCCTTGGCGATCTCGACGATCTGCTGGTCGGCGACGGACAGTCCGCGGGCTGGCCGCGCCGGGTCGATGTGCACGCCGAGCCGGGCAAAGATCTCGCGGGCGCGGCGGCTCATGTCGGCCGGGTCGACCCGGCGGCCGCCCCGCAGCGGCTGGCGGCCCACGAAGATGTTCTCGGCGACGGTGAGGTCGGGGAACAGCGTTGGCTCCTGGTAGATGATCGAGACCCCGGCCGCACGCGAGGCGGCCGGCCCAGCGAACGTCACCGGCTCGCCGTCGATGAGCAGTCGGCCGGACTCGGGCTGATGGACGCCGGCGAGGATCTTGACCAGCGTCGACTTGCCGGCGCCGTTCTCCCCGAGCAGGGCATGCGCCTCTCCGGCGTACAGGGTCACCGAGCCGTCCTCGAGCGCGTGAACGGCGCCGAAGCTCTTCACCGCCCGCTCGAGCACCAGCACCGGTGCCGGAGGCACGGGCTGGTCGGCCTCGGCCGAGTCGGGAGGGGTGGTCACGGACGGGGCCTCGTTACTTTCTGCGGGTGGGTTGACACCGATTGTGAATCGTTTCATTGTTGAGCACGGCGTGATGCTAGGAGCGCTGACGCCGTCGTGTCAACGGTTTCCAGCGTCGTTACAGAACCGAGACCGAGTGCCCGCTACTCTGCACTGACACGTTTCATCGACCCGGGAGGAGAACGGTGGCCGCCGCGATCAGCGTCAAGGATGTGGCTGCCCGCGCCGGGGTCTCCGTCGGCACCGTCTCCAACGTCCTCAACCGCCCGGACCGGGTGTCCCCGGAGACGCGTGACCGGGTCTCCGCCGCGATCGCGGAGCTCGGTTTCGTCCGCAACGAGTCGGCCCGGCACCTGCGCGCCGGCAGCAGCCGTACGGTCGGCCTGGTCGTGCTCGACGTCGCCAACCCGTTCTTCACCGACGTGGCGCGCGGTGTCGAGGACACCGCGAGTGCGGCCGGTCTCGCGGTCATCCTGTGCAACACCGACGAGAAGACCACCAAGGAGGACGCCTACCTCGAGCTGTTGGAGGAACAGCGCGTCCGCGGCATCCTGATCACCCCCGCCGACGCCATCAGCGACCGGCTGACCGAGCTGCGCCGGCGCGGGACACCGGTCGTCCTGCTCGACCGCAAGGCAGCCGGCCGCGACCAGTGCTCGGTCTCCGTCGACGACCGCAAGGGCGGCGATCTCGCAGTCAGCCACCTGCTCGAGTCCGGCCACCGCCGGATCGCCTTCGTCGGCGGCCCTCTCAGCATCGCCCAGGTTGCCGACCGGCTCCGCGGCGCCCGCGCCGCTGTCAAGCGGGCCGGTCTGCCGGAGGCGGCTCTCATCGTCACCAGCACCCTCGGGCACAACGTCGCGGCAGGGCGGCTCGCCGTGCAGGAGCTGGTCACGATGGCGAAGCGCAAGGCACCCACGGCGGTCTTCTGCGCCAACGACCTGCTCGCCCTGGGGGCGCTGCAGGAGCTGTCCCACCGTGGGTTCAGGGTCCCTGCCGACATGGCCATCGTCGGCTACGACGACATCGACTTCGCCTCCGCCGCGATGGTGCCGCTGTCCTCCGTACGTCAGCCGCGCCACCAGCTGGGGCGTACGGCTGCCGAGCTGCTCATCGAGGAGGCCGACAACGCGGCCGGCCACAAGCACCGGCAGGTCGTGTTCGAGCCGGAGCTCATCGTCCGGGAGTCCAGCACCCGGCTCCGCCGCGCTCCACGCTGATCAGCCGACCAGGATGACTTCGAGGGTGCGCGGGCCGTGGACGCCCTCGACCCGGTTCAGCTCGATGTCGCTCGTGGCAGAAGGCCCGCTGATCCAGGTCTGCGGCCGCTGCGGGTCCAGCCGCGCGATGGCCTCCGGCACGGTCTGCACGACCTGGTCGGCGCGGACCACGCAGAGGTGGTAGTCGGGCACCAGCGTGATCGCCCGGCGGCCCTGGTCCGGGGAACCGTCCAGGACGATCGTGCCGGTCTCGGCGATGGCGACGGTCGCGTTGGTCAGCACCCCGTCCATCGCGTCGAGGGCGGCCGGCGTGAGCGATCCGTCGTCGACCACCAGCTCGAGGTCGAGTGGGAGATCGGCCAGACCCGTTGGTACGACGAGCTTCTGGACGCCGCGGCTGGCCAGCACGTCGACAATCGTCGTCGCCAAGGCGGACTCCTCGCACCGTCGCACCCTGGCCTTGTAGTCCACCAGTCGGTCGGCCAGCAGGTCGAGCAGCTCCGCCCTCTGCAGGGTTCCGCCCGACCGGTACCCCCGTACGATCGGCGCCGGATCGGCCGAGCCGGCGTCGCCGCCCAGGGCCTTGCGCACCCTCGCCAGGAGGTCGTCGCGTGCCGTCATGACCGGGTCTCCCACCACTCGCGGAACGTCTGAGCCGGCGGCACCGGCGCGTCCCTCGACGAGGTCCAACGAGATCCCGGGAACGGCAGCCACCGGATCCGGCCACGGCGGCCGAGGGCACGCCCGAGCCGGCTGAGGCGTTGCGCCCGGGACCACCGGTCCGGCTGCGACATCGTCCACGACAGCGCTGCCATCGCCACGGCCTCGGGAGCGGGCACGCGGTGGTCGGCCTTGGTCGCCTCGACCTTGCGTCCGCGCAGGTGCACGAGGATCGACGGGATGTCGATCATCACCGGGCAGACGTCGTAGCAGGCGCCGCAAAGCGTTGAGGCGTAAGGCAACGAGGCGTTCTCCGGCTCGTGGTGCAGGCCGGTCAGCAAGGGGGACAGGATCGCCCCGATCGGCCCCGGATAGACCGAGCCGTACGCGTGCCCGCCCGTCCGCTCGTAGACGGGGCAGACGTTGAGGCAGGCGGAGCAGCGGATGCAGTGCAGCGCCGAACGACCCACCTCGTCCGCGAGCGCCGCCGTACGACCGTTGTCGAGCAGGACGAGATGCACGTCCTGCGGCCCGTCGCCGGGGGTGACGCCGGTCCACATCGACGTGTAGGGGTTCATCCGCTCGCCCGTCGAGGACCGGGGCAACAGCTGCAGGAAGACCTCGAGGTCCTGCCAGGCCGGCACCAGCTTTTCGATGCCCATCACGGTGATCAGCGTCTCTGGCAGAGTCAGGCACATCCGCCCGTTGCCCTCCGACTCCACCACCGCGAGCGTCCCCGTCTCGGCGACCCCGAAATTCGCTCCGCTGACGGCGACCTTGGCGGACAGGAACGTCCGGCGCAGGTGCAGGCGCGCGGCATCTGCGAGCCGCGCCGGCTCATCGGTGAGATCGCTTGGTACGTCAGGCATCTCGCGCCGGAAGATGTCGGCGATCTCCGACCGGTTCTTGTGGATCGCCGGCACGAGGATGTGGGAGGGCCGGTCGTTGCCGAGCTGGACGATGAGCTCCGCCAGGTCGGTCTCGTACGCGGTGACCCCTGCGGCCTCGAGCGCCTCGTTCAACCCGATCTCCTGCGTGGCCATGGACTTGACCTTGACCACCTCGCGGTGGCCGGTGGCCAGGACCAGCTCGGTCACGATGCGGTTGGCCTCGGCGGCATCGCGCGCCCAGTGGATGACCCCGCCCCCCGCCGTGAACTGCTCCTCGAACTGCACGAGGTAGCGGTCCAGGTGCGCCATCGTCTCGGCCTTGATCGCTCGCCCCGCCTCGCGCAGCTGCTGCCAGTCCGGCACCTCACCGACGACGTTGGCCCGCTTGGCCCGGATGGTCGCCGTCGCATGGCCGATGTTGCGTCGCAGCTGGCTGTCGGCGACTGCCTCAGCAGCTGCCTCGGGGAACGTGGTCCCGCCCCGGAGATGGCCACCGGCCGGTGCCGTCGGGATGCCGAGAAAGGTCATGCCGTCGCTCCGGTCGACGCCAGGATCTCCGCCAGGTGCACCGTACGGACTCCGGTGCTCAGCCGCGAGAGTCCACCGCCGATCTGCATCAGGCAGGAGCTGTCCCCTGCCGCGCAGATCTCCGCGCCGGTCGAGAGGACGTTGGCCATCTTGTCGGCGAGCATCGCGGTCGACACATCGGCGTTCTTGACCGCGAACGTCCCGCCGAAACCGCAGCACACGTCCGCGGACGGCAGCTCCACCAGGTCGATGCCGCGGACCTGACGAAGCAGCCGCACCGGCTTGTCCGCGACGCGGATCATCCGCAACGAGTGACACGTCGGGTGGTAGGTGACCCGGTGCGGGTAGGTCGCACCGACGTCCTCCACACCGAGCACGTCGACCAGCAGCTCCGACAGCTCGTACGTCCTCGCCGCGACAGCCTCTGCCCGCAGCGCCAAGCCCTCGTCGCCGTACTTGCGCGCCACCATCGCGTGCTGGTGCCGGATCGACCCGACGCACGACCCGGAGGGAGCCACGACCACCTCGTACGGCTCGAAGGTCTCGACGTAGCGGCGCACCAGGGGCAGCGCCTCCGGCTGGTAGCCGGTGTTGACGTGCATCTGCCCGCAACAGGTCTGGCCGGACGGGAAGTCGACCTCGTGGCCGAGCCGCTCGAGCAGGGTGACGGTGGCACGCCCCACGTCGGGGAACAGCGTGTCCACCAGGCAGGTGGCGAACAGTGCTATCCGCATGGCGCTCCGATCCTGTGCTGCCGGGTCATGTCAGCTGTTCCTCGAGCGCCGCCCAGGCCGGTGGGGGCACGGGGGCGACGGCCAATGCCACGTCGGCGGTCGCTTCGGCGGGTGACTTCATCCCGGCCACGACGCTGACCACGGCCGGGTGCCGCAAAGGGAACTGCAGCGCCGCCTGGGGCAGCGACAACCCCCTTCGCCGGCATTCCGAGGCCATGGCCCTGGCCCGGCTCAGCAGGGCGGCCGGAGCAAGCCCGTAGTCGAACGTCGATTCCTCGCCCGGCGACGGACTCGCCAACAGCCCGGAGTTGAATGGGGCCGCAGCGACCACGGCGACCCCCTGTTGCCGGCATTGGTCGAGCAACGGCAACGCCGTGCGGTCCAGCAGGGTCCAGCGCCCGGCCACCATCACGACGTCCAGATCGGTCTCGGCCACCAGCCGCTGCAGCGGCTGAGAGCTGTTCATCCCCGCACCGTACGCGCCGATGACCCCCTGGTCGCGCAGTGCGCTCAGGGCAGGGGCCGCCTCGGTGATCGCCTCAGCCATGAAGTCCTCGGGATCGTGGATGTAGACGATGTCGAGCCGATCGAGACCCAACCGGCCGAGGCTGGCGTCGATGCTCCGGAGCACGCCGTCACGGGTGTAGTCGCGAACCCGCCGGTAGTCGTCCGGGACGTCGAACCCGCCGTCGGCGAGGTCGGAACCGGTCGGGTGCGGGTTGGCCTCGAGCAGCCGGCCCACCTTGGTCGAGAGGACGAACTCGTCACGGGGCCTGGCCCGCAACGCCTTGCCCAGCCGAAGCTCTGACAACCCCAGCCCGTAGTGGGGTGCCGTGTCGAAGTAGCGGATCCCGCCGTCCCACGCCGCGTCGACCGTTGCCAGTGCGATCTGCTCGTCCACGGCCGCGAACAGGTTGGCGATCGGCGCGGCGCCGAAGCCGAGGGACGTCAGCCGGATCCCCGTCGACCCGACCGCCGCGGCAGGCAGGCTCATCGGGCGTACCAGGCGAGCGCCGTACCGCCGAAGACCAGCGCGCGCTCGGCCGGCGACAGGCCGCTCGTCAGCGCCTCGGCAGCCGCCACGACCTCGTCGTAGCCGGCGGCGATCAGGCACACCGGCCAGTCGGAGCCGAACATCACCCGGTCAGCGCCGAACTGCGCGAGGACGTGGTCCGCGTACGGCTCCAGGTCGGCGACCCGCCACCGTGGCCCGGCCAGGGTGACCAGCCCGGAGAGCTTGACGGCGCAGTTGGGCAGGGCCGCCAGGTCCTCGATACCCCGGAACCAGTCAGCGGAGCTGCCGGTGGCGATCGCGGGCTTGCCGGCGTGGTCGAGGACGAACCGCAGCGCGGGCAGGGCCCGCGCGGCCCGGACGGCCGACGGCAGCTGGTCCAGCCGGACCAGCAGGTCGTACGTGACCCCGCGGCTGGCGAGCTCGGCGAGACCGGCGCCGACGTCCGGCCGGGACAGCCACTGCTGGTCGGGCTCGTCCTCGACCTGGTGCCGTACGCCGACCAGCCGGTCACCACCCGGCGCCTCGGCCAGCTGGTCGAGCCGACCAGCCAGGTCAGGCGCGGCAAGGTCCGCCCAGCCCACGACACCGTGGACAGTCGAACGACGACCCGCCTCGGCGAGCAGCTCCAAGGTCTCGTCATAGGAAGACCTGGTCTGGACGAGCACCGAGCGGTCCAGGTGATGAGCGGCCAACGACGGTGCAAGGTCATCGAGCGTGAAAGCCCGGTGCAGTACGGGATAAGGCTCCGCCCAGACGGCGTCGCGTACTGAGTCGTCCCAGACGTGGTGGTGCGCGTCGAGTCTCACCGATCGCCTCTCCCAACACCTGCCGCGCCTATGGTCTGACCACAGTAGGGCATGTGGTCAGACCACGCTAGCCTGGTGAGATGAGCCGGGAGCGCACCCACGAGGTCGTGCTGCGCCGCATCGAGGAGGACCTCGGCGCCGGACGGCTCGCTCTGGGCCAGCGGTTGCCGGGTGAGCGACAGCTGGCCGAACAGCTGGGGGTCAGCCGGCCGTCGGTCCGCGAGGCGATCCGGGTGCTCGAGGCGATGGGGATCGTGCGGACGGCGGCCGGTTCGGGTGCGGCCGCCGGCGCGGTGATCGTCGCCGACCCCTCGACCGCCCTGGCCTCCGCCTTGCGGCTGCACCTCGCGACCAGCCACCTCGTCATCGACGACATCGTCGCCACCCGGCTGCTCATCGAGTCGTGGTCGGTGCGCACGGCCTCGTCGGCCAAGCGACACGGCCCGTTCACCGAGGCCGAGCGGTTGCTCGACAAGATGGACGACCGCGGACTGACGCCCGAGTCGTTCCACCAGCTCGATGCGGAGTTCCACGTCGAGCTGGCCCGGCTGGCCGGCAACCCGCTGGTGACCGCCGTGATGACCGCACTGCGCGAGTCCATCCAGGAGTACGTGCTGGCCGCCGTACCGGGTCTGCCGGACTGGTCGGCCACCGCCCGCAAGCTGCGGCGGGAGCACCGCGGCATCCTCGATGCCGTCAGGGCGAGGGACGGCGACCGCGCCGCGACGCTGGTGACCGCGCACATCACCGGTTTCTACCGGGCAGCAGGTATCGGCCGCGGGCCTCGCTGACCAGACGGCCGTCGAGTCCCGGGTGCCGGCTGGTCAGCTCTGCAACGTGCTGCGCAGCCACTCCTCGACGCCGGCGACGTGCACGGTCGACCAGGTCCGGGCCAGCTCGGGGTCGCGCCTGCGCATGGCGCCGAGAATGGCCCGGTGCTCGAGCAGGGTCCGTTGCAGGGCACCCTCCTGGGTGAGACCGCGCCACACCCTGGCGCGTTGCGTCGGCCCGGAAAGACTCTCGATCAGCGAGGACAGCACGGAGTTGCCACCGGCGACGGCCACCCGGCGATGGAACTCCAGGTCGTTGGCCACCAGCTCGTCCACCGACGACGCCGGCGTGATGCGATCGAGCAGCGCGTCCAGCTGGGCCAGCTCGGCGTCGTCGATCAGCAAGGCAGCCCGGGCACTGGCGGCCGGCTCGAGGATCCGGCGCACCTCGAGCAGCTCGAGGACCGACGCGTCCTGGTGAAACTCCACGATGAAGGTCAGGGCTTCGAGCAGCGAGTCCGCGGCAAGGCTCGAGACGTAGGTGCCGTCCCCCTGACGGACGTCGAGGATCCGGACCAGCGACAACGCGCGCACGGCTTCGCGGAGCGAGCTCCTCGACAGTCCGAGCCGCTCGGCCAGGTCAGCCTCCCTGGCCAGCTTCTGGCCGGGCTTGAGCTGGCCCGAGACGATCATCGCCTTGATCTTCTCGATCGCCTCGTCGGTCACGGCCATGCTGGCGTTCCTCGCCTCACGTTGGGGGGCTGGCTGGGTCTGCAGACTAGTCCTAGGACGGCGGACATCGGATCTTCCCGCCTGAGGGGTGCGACCTGCTGCCGTTCTCGAGAGGCCGCCGAAACGACTCGGTAACAGTGTGGTCTCGCCCCTTGCCGCCGCCTTCTCAGGGGACTATAAAAGCGCAGACATCAGATGTCTAGCCGCTCGCTGCAGCCTGACTTCGGTGCCGTGCCCCCCTCTCGGTCGGACAGACATCCGACTCTTGATTCGCTGGAGTCCCCACCCATGGCCCTGTGTGCCCTGCCCTCGCCACGCTGGTTCCCGCATGCCTCGACCACGCAGGTCCGGACCGCACAGACATCGGATGCATCAGTGCCCGGGAGAGCCGACCGGAGCAGCGAGGGGACCACCCGGTGACCGAGCGGATCACGCACTTCGACGTCACCGACGTCAGGTTCCCCACCTCGCTCTGGCTCGCCGGATCCGATGCGATGAACCCTGACCCGGACTACTCGGTCGCGTACGTGGTGGTGCACACCGACGGCGGTCAGCAGGGGCACGGGTTCGCGTTCACCATCGGCCGGGGCACGGAGGTCGAGGTGGCCGGCATCCGGGCGGTGGAGCCGCTCGTCGTGGGGCTCGACGTCGACGAGGTGCTCGCCGACCTCGGCGGCTTCTCCCGCCGGCTGGTGGGTGACAGCCCGCTGCGCTGGCTCGGGCCCGAGAAGGGCGTCATCCACATGGCGATCGGCGCCGTCGTCAATGCGATGTGGGACATGCTCGCGACGCGGGAGGGAAAGCCGCTGTGGAAGCTGCTGGCCGACCTGACCCCGCAGCAGCTGGTCGACCTGGTCGACTTCCGCTACCTCACCGACGCATTGACGCCGGACGAGGCGCTGGACCTGCTGGTCCGTGGCCGCGAGGGCGCAGCTGAACGGGAGCGGGTCCTGCTGGCCGACGGCTATCCGGCGTACACGACGTCAGCCGGCTGGCTCGGCTACTCCGACGAGAAGGTCGCCCTGCTTTGCAAGGAGGCCGTCGAGGACGGGTTCGACCACCTCAAGCTCAAGGTCGGCGGTGACATCGAGGACGACGTCCGCCGGTGCGAGCTCGTACGGGGCCTCGTCGGCGAGAACGTCAGGCTCTCCATCGACGCCAACCAACGCTGGGGCATCGACGAGGCGATCGCCAACGTCGCCCGGCTGGCCCCGTCCAAGCTGTGGTGGGTCGAGGAGCCGACCAGTCCGGACGACGTGCTCGGGCACACCCGGATCGCCAAGGCGATCGCGCCCATCCGGGTGGCGGCGGGCGAGCACGTCGCCAACCGCATCATGTTCAAGCAGCTGCTGGCCAGCGGAGGCATCGACGTGTGCCAGATCGATGCCTGCCGGGTCGGCGGCGTCAACGAGAACGTGGCCATCCTGCTGCTGGCCGCAAAGTTCGGCGTGTCCGTGTGCCCGCACGCCGGGGGAGTCGGTCTGTGCGAGGTGGTCCGCCACCTGGCGATGTTCGACTACGTCGCCGTGAGCGGCTCGACCACCGACCGGTGGATCGAGTACGTGGATCACCTGCACGAGCACTTCGCGGATCCCGTACGGATCGTGCGCGGGCGCTACATCGCGCCCCAGCAACCCGGGAGCAGTGCTCGCATGCTGCCAGGGTCGATCGACGACTACCGCTACCCCGACGGACGCATGTGGCAGGAAGACCACAGCGCTTCGTGAACTGCAAAGGTTCACCGCGCCCGACCGAACCCGGGCCCGGCCTGCACACGTCAAAGGAGAAGCACGTGAGGGTCAAGCAAGGCAAACACGGTCTACAGATCTCAGCTCTCGGTGCGGCGGCCTGCTTGCTGGCGGCCGGCTGCGGCTCCTCCAGCAAGTCCGCCGGGACCGGCGGTGGCGCGACGAGCGCTGCCACGACCGCGACCACAGCCGCCACCAGCGCGACCGCGACCACCGGGGCGAGCACTCCCCCGGCAGCCGGCGGCGGCGGCCTGATCGGCGTCGACTACCCGCGGTCGGACTCCGACTTCTGGAACGCGTACATCAAGTACGTGCCGGAGATGGCGAGCACACTCAAGGCCACCATCAAGACGACCAGCTCCGGCAACGACATCACCAAGCTGAACGCCAACGCCGACACGCTGGTCGCCCAGGGCGCCAAGGCGCTTGTACTGGCTCCCCAGGACACCGCAGGCATCATCCCCGAGCTGGCCAAGCTGGCCGCGAAGAAGATCCCCGTCGTGACCATCGACACCGAGCCGGACAGTGGCAAGGTGTTCATGATCGTGCGAGCCGACAACAAGGCGTACGGCACCAAGTCGTGCAAGTTCATCGGCGACACCCTCAAAGGCGTCGGCAACGTCGTGGAGTTCGAGGGTGACCTCGCATCGGTCAACGGCCGCGACCGCAGCACCGCGTTCGGCGCCTGCATGAAGGCCAACTACCCGAACATGAAGGTCTTCGCCGAGCCGACGAAGTGGGACACGCCGACCGCCATCGGCCAGCTCAACAGCGTGCTGGCGGGCAACAAGATCCAGGCGATCTACATGCAGGCCAGCATCTATCTCTCGGCGACCATCGCCGACCTGAAGAGCAAGGGCCTGCTCAAGCCCGCAGGCACGGCCGGTCACATCGTCATGGTCTCCAACGACGGCGTGAACGCCGAGTTCAAGGCGATCCAGGCCGGCCAGCTCGACGCCACGATCGACCAGCCGGCAGACCTCTACGCGAAGTACGGCCTGTTCTACGCGCAGCAGGCGCTTGCCGGTAAGACGTTCAGCACCGGCCCGACCGACCACAAGAGCAATATCGTGACAGCCGCCGACGGCAACCTCGAGGACCAGCTGCCTGCGGCACTGGTGACCGTCGACGGTGCCTACCCCGGCTCGCTCAAGTCGACCGACTCGTCGCTGTGGGGCAACCAGTCCGGCTGACTGCTGTCCCGTACCACCGCCGCACGACAGGAGACGAGTAGACCGTGTCCATCGGTACCGAAGCCGTGACGGCGAGCGGGGTCACCCCGCCCG
>JAWWOO010000088.1:0-35926 GCA_033851545.1 Frankiales bacterium
CCCTGCAGGGTTTCCAGCAGCCGGATCGCTTCCGGACCGGGGCCGGCCAGACTGGTCTCGAGCAGCGTTTCCTCGACGGTCAGCGGCACACCACGGAAATCGACGAGACCGTCGTCAAGAATGTCCGTCAGGCCGGTGCCGGACAGCGGCGTGTATTCGCCGTGCCGGTCATCCGAACCATTCGAGAGCATGTTCGAATTCTACCCCAGCTGTCCGGGAGGCGCAAGGTCGAAAGCAGCAAAAGTCCCTGCCCTGCAGGCATTCTAGGCCGGGCGAGGGTCGGCGGGCGAGGCCCGGACGGCGGGCGGGCGGCCCAACGGCGAAGGGTGGAAACGGTGGCCCCGCTATTTGCTGGTAGTAAGAGAAATGCAACCGACCCGCACCGAAATGACGCGATGCAGCGGTCGGAGAAGGCGTGGCTGCAGAGGCCCGGCAGGCAGGTGGGGCACGTTGCCAGGAAACAGGCGGGGCGGGAGCCGGCGTCGAGTAGCCGAGGCTAGCGCCAGCTCCACCATGGCGGCGCAGTCAACCAGATCCCGTTTCGTAACGATCCCGGCAATGCCGTCCGAGAACGCACAGACCAGCCGAGCAACGCACGATCCGGCGGCCACTGCCGCATCGGCGCAGTGCAAGCAGGTCCGGCCGCAGCGGTCTTTCTTGACGAACTTGTGACTCATTCGTGACGTGTGAACCGGCTCGGGGTGGGTCATACCAATGGCACTGGTGCTTCGCCTCCACGGACACCAAGAACGCAGGGCCCCATCGGTGCCGCAGCCGACGGGGCCTTCGCGCGTTCCCAGCCAGTCGTTGAACCCGGGGTTAGTCACCGACCCCGATCAGGTCAAGGACCCGCGTCTGCGGGATCCCGGCGAGTCCGGGCGAGGACTCGGGAGAGGACCAGACCTGGCCGTGCAGGAACGCCGCGAACCCTTCGGCAGCAGCAGGAGTCGGGAACTCCAGGTCGAGCACGAGATAGAGCGGGTCGTCCACCGGCCGCCGGATGGCAAAACTGGTAACCCCTGCCCTGGCGCGCGCATCCGCGAACCGGTCGAAGGCGGCTCGCCATGCATCGTAGGAGTTGATGGCGTGCTCGATCCTGAGGGTGGTCAACGGATTCAGCCCTTCTGGGAGGCAGGTAGCTACCTACGGTAGGTACACGCGAGAAGCCACACAATCCCAGGATTCTGGGATTGTGCCGCAGCGTAGGGTGACCGCGTGACCAGCACAGGTGCGCGCCGCCGGGTGAGAGAGCGCGTCAGGGCAGTCACCGAACGGGACGTCACGCGGCTCCGCCAGCAGGTGCTCGACATCCTGCGCGAGGTCGTCCCGTACGACGCGCACATCTGGCTGCTGACCGATCCGGTGACCACAGTCGGGGCGGCGCCGCACGCCGTGGTCCCCTGCCTGCCCGAGTTGCCCGCGCTGATCAAGTCGAAGTACCTCACGACGCTCAACCGGTGGACCGCGCAACCGTCGACGACGGCGACTCTCTACCGGAGCACCCACGGTGACCTGAGCCAGAGCCGCTCCTGGCGTGATGTCACGTCGCGGTACGACCTGCGCGACGCTCTCTCCACGGTCCTGAAGGACCAGTTCGGCTTGTGGGGGTTCCTGGAGCTGTGGCGCATCGCGCCGTCGGAACCCTTCAGCGCGGCCGACGAAGAGATGCTGGCCGAGCTCGCGCCGATCCTGACCACCTTGGTCCGCGAGGCGCAGGCCGCGACCTTTCGCCCGGACGCGGTGGCGCAGCGGCAGGACCTCGGGCCGGTCGTGCTCACCCTCGACGACGACCTCCGGGTCCTCAGCCGTACGGCAGCCTCCCAGGTCTGGCTCGACCTGCTGCTGCCGCCGGGCGAGGCCGGCCGCGCCGTGCCGGCCAGTGTCTACAACGTCGCCGCGCAGCTGCTCGCTCACGAGCAGGGCGTCGACGGTCATCCCGCCTACAGCAGAACCCATCTGGGCCAGGGACTGTGGCTGACCCTTCGGGCCGCGCGGATCGCCGGCGAGCATCAGCAGGACGGGACAATCGTCGTCACCATGCAGGAGGCCTCCGCCTCCGACCGGCTCGAGGTCTATGCCCTGGCGGTGGGCCTGACCACCCGGGAGCGACAACTGCTCGACCGGCTCGCCAGGGGCGCCAACACGCGTGCGATCGCCTCGGCGATGGACGTCTCCGAGAACACCGTGCAGGACCACCTCAAGGCGATCTTCTCCAAGACCGGCGCGCGCGACCGGATCGGCGTCCTGGCACAGGCACTGGGCACCCGCGGGACCAATGGGACAATGGAGACGTGACCGAGCCCGTACAGCCGAACTTCTATGACTCCGTGGGCGGGGAGGAGACCTTCACCCGCCTCGTCACTGCGTTCTACGCAGGAGTCGCCGACGACCCGCTGCTGCGCCCGCTCTACCCCGGGGACGATTTGGGGCCGGCGGCCGATCGGCTGCGGATGTTCCTCGTGCAGTACTGGGGCGGGCCGCGCGACTACAGCGACCAGCGCGGTCACCCGCGGCTGCGGATGCGGCACGCGCCGTTCGCGATCGGGCCCAAGGAGCGGGATGCCTGGCTGCGGCACATGCGGGACGCGGTCGACACCCTGGGGCTGCCGGCAGCGCAGGAGCAGGCGCTGTGGTCCTACCTCTACCAGTCCGCATTCGCGATGATCAACCGGATGGAGTGAGGTCGGTCAGCTCTGCCAGACGCTGACGTGCGCGACGTCGGGACCGACCGAGAACGCGATCCGGCAGACATCGACCGAACCGGGCACCGACGTCGGCCAGACGCTCTCGGCGACCATCGGCAGCGAGAGCTGGCTCGGGGCCGGCAGCAGGCTCTTGACGTTGCCGCCGATCATGTTGGTCAGCTCGCCCAGCGCGTCGACGACCTCGGGGTCGGTGACCACGTCCGGCGTCGAGCCGAACATCGTCGCCGCGACGATACGGGCCAGGCCCGGCGTCACCTCGAGGACGACCGCGCCGAACCACGCGTCGGTGACCCGAACGGCGCCGACCATCGAAGGACGGCCCGACAAGGACTCGTCGAGCGGGATCCGCTCGATGTGGACGTCGAGGAACGATGCCCACACGTCCTGGGCGATGATGCACACGTCGTCGGGGCTCACCACCTCGACTTCCTGGCTCCTGCCGCTGTCCATGCTGACGCTCATCGGTTTACCTCTCCGCCACGCAGCCGGTAGCACGTGGCACGGTCGAACTGAACGGGCTCGAACGCCTCGTCGACGTTGAGCGTGGTCTCGGCGCCGCCGAGAAATAGGTAGCCGTCCGGCCGGAGGACCGATCGCACCCGCTTGAGAACCTGCTTCTTGGTCTCGGCATCGAAGTAGATCAGGACATTGCGCAGGAAGACGACGTCCACCGAGGGCATGTCGAACGGCCGAGCCAGGTTGAGGGACCGGAAGTCGACCATCTGCCGGAGCGACTCGCTGACCTCCCACTCCATCCCGATGCGCTCGAAATTGGTCACGAGCATCTGCGCCGGAAGTCCGCGGTTGACCTCGAGCTGCCCGTAGCGGGCCCGCTTGGCCTTGGTGAGCATCTCCTCGGACAGGTCGGTCGCGATGATCTGCGTGGTCCAGCCGGGGTGCATGGTCATCGCGTTGCCCAGCATCATGGCGATGCTGTACGGCTCCTGGCCGCTCGAGCAGCCGGCCGACCAGATCGTGATCCGGCGTTCCCTGGCCCGCTTGGCCAGCAGGTCCGGCAGGATGTGCGTGGACATCGCGTCGAAGGGCAGCCGGTCCCGGAACCACGAGGTCTCGTTGGTCGTCATGGCGTCGACGACCTCGGAATGCAGCTGGTTCTCCGGCTGGGACTGCAGTCTCGCGACCAGGTCGGAGATCTGCTCACCACCGACCCGGCGGACGAGCGGCGTCAGCCGGGACTCGACGAGGTATTCCTTGCCCGGCTCGAGAACGATCGCCGACCGGCGCCACACCAGCTGGGCGATGTAGTCGAAATCGCTGGCACCCACGGTCATCGGCCGACACCAGCTGCCGCACGCGCCGCAAACGGGCGGGTACGGTTGGCGACCCCGATCACGTGCGGTGCGACGTCGGCCATTGGCAGGATGCGGTGGGCAAGACCTGCGGCGGCCACGACCCCGGGCATCCCCCACACCACGGAGGTCGCCTCGTCCTGGACGACGATCTGCGCGCCGGCTTCGACCATCTTCTCGACACCACGGATGCCGTCCTGGCCCATGCCCGTGAGCACGACGCCGAGGGCCCGCTCCCCGTACGCCTCGGCGACGGAACGGAACAGGACGTCGACAGCCGGCCGGACCCAGTTCTCCGGACCCTCCTGGTGTGTGACGGCGCGGACGGTCAGCCCGTCCCGCTTGACCGACAGGTGGAAGTCACCGGGCGCGATCAGCACGGTGCCGGCTTCGACGAGGTCGCCGTCCCTTGCCTCCCGTACGGTGACCTGCGAGGCCGCGTTGAGACGCTGGGCGAACAGCCGGGTGAACAGCGGCGGCATGTGCTGGACGATGACGACCGGCACCGGGAAGTCGGCCGGCAGCTTGGCCAGGATCGAGGCGAGCGCGTCCGGCCCCCCGGTGGAGGCACCGATGGCGATCACGTCAACGGGTCCGCCGGGCTCGGCGCCCCTGGAGGGGATCGCGACCCGCGGCCGGACCAGCATCGGGACGGAAGGCGCAGCCGGGCGGGAGACCGCAGCGGGTCCCGAACGGCCGATGGTCAGGGCCTTGATCTTGGGGATGAGCTGGTCGCGGACACTGGCCATCGCCTCGTCCGGGGACGACACCTTGGCCGGCTTGCACACGTAGTCGTTGGCGCCGAAGGTCAGGGCGTCGAGGGTGATCGCGGCCCCGCGCTCGGTCAGCGAGCTGAACATCACGACGGGCAGCTTGGGGTGCCGGCGGCGCAGCTCCTTGAGCGTCTCGAGCCCGTCCATGTCCGGCATCTCGATGTCGAGGGTGACCAGGTCAGGGTTCAGTTGGCTGATCTTGTCGAGAGCCAGCCGGCCCGACGATGCGGTGCCGACGACCTCGATCCCGGGGTCAGAGCACAGAGCGGTGGTGACCAGCCGCCGTACGACGACCGAGTCGTCGACCACGAGCACCTTGATCGTGGACATGGTCACACACTCGCAAGGCCGAGAAGGCTGAGCTTGTCGACGATCGCCTCACTGGTGAAGGGTTTGATGACGTACTCGTGAGCGCCGGCCGCAAGTGCGCGGACGATCTGGCTCTGCTCGCTCTCCGTGGTGACCATCATCAGGGTCATGCTGGCGTAGGCCTCGACCTGGCGGACCTCCTTGACGAAGGTCAGCCCGTCCATGACCGGCATGTTCCAGTCGATGAGCGCAAGGTCGGGAAGGGCCATGTGCGTGAGCATGTCCAAGCCCTCACGCCCGTCGGCGGCCTCCGTCACCTCGAAGCCCACCTCGCGCAGGATGCGGCCGAGAATCATCCGCATCGCCCGAGAGTCGTCGAGTACCAGTGCGCGCATGTCCGTCCCTGTCTGTTCCTGGCCGGAACACTCCGGCCTGGCGTCGTTGCTACTTGTTGTCGGCGTACTACGGGAAAACGTGAGGGCCAGTCGGGTGCAGGTCAGGCGGGCCGAGGATCGAGCACCCGCGTGACGTCCAGCGTGAGCAACAGTCCGTCGGGCATCTTGTACGCGCCGCTGAGGAACTCCCGCGCCGCTCCCGTAACCGTCTCGGGGATCGGCTCGAACGCCGAGTCCTCGACGTCCTCCACGGACTCGATGTCATCGACGAGGAGGCTTACGGAGCCGCCCTCGTTGCGCAGCACCACGTTCATCGGTCGGTGACCCTCCGGCCGTTCGGGTCGACCGAGCAGGCGGCGCAGGTCGAGCGCCGTGACCACCTCACCGCGGAGGTTCAGCACACCGCCGACCGCGTACGGCGCCAGCGGCACCGGGGTCAGCTCCAGGTGGCGGCTGACCTCCTGGACCAGCAGGGCGTCCACGCCGAACAGCTCGCCGTCGACCCGGAAGGTGGAGATCTTGTGCCGGCTCATGACACGCTCCCAGCAGTGGAGTAGAAGTGCGGGTCGGCGGCGAGGATCGCCTGCCGTACGTCGAGCATCTCCATGACCCGCTCCTGCACCACCGTCGTGCCCGTGACGCCGGGCCCGTCGATGTCGGTCTCTATCGCGCCCCTGCCGTCCCCCTGGACGGCGATGTCGAGGATCTCCTCCACCACGAGGCCGACGCTGCGGCCTTCCTCGGTGTAGACGACGACCTGCAGCGTCTCGGTCAGCTCGCGGCGCTGCCTGACCCCGGTGAGGACGGTGTTGAGGCGGGCGATCGGCAGGATGCCGTCGCGGTACTGCAACGCCTCACGCTTTCCGACCTTCTCGAGCTTGACCAGCGGGATCTCCTCGAGCCGGGTGACCCGGTCCATCGGGATCGCAAGCCGGCGGCCCTCACCGATGACGACGACGAGCACCGACCGTCCGGACTCGGCGTCATCGCTGTCGTCGCCGCGCATCGCGTTGCGGCCGCCGCCGGTGAGCGAGACGTTGCTCGCAGCGGCGAGTCCCCAGACGTCCAGGATCATCGCCAGCCGACCGTCCGCCAGCATGGTCACACCGGAGAACTCCTGGATCGCCTTCAGGTGGGCCGACAGCGGCCGTACGACGATCTCCTCGGTGTCCACGACGTGGTCGACGAGCAGGCCGTACTGCCGGTCCTCGTTGCCGAGGACGGCGATGAACCAGCTGCGGTCGTCGAGCTCGGCCGCCGGGAAGCCGAGGGCCTCGCGCAACGAGACGAGCGGCAGCAGGTTGTCGCGGAGCCGGAAGACCGGTGCCCCGGAGATGTGCTCGATCCGGGTGACCCGCTCCTCGCCCTCGAGGCGGACGATCTCCAGCAGGCTGGCCTGCGGGATCGCCAGCCGGGCATCGGCGCAGGCCACCACGATCGAGGAGACGATGGCCAGCGTCAGCGGGATCTTGATCCGGAAGGTCGTGCCGGAGCCGGGGCTGGTCAGGACCTCGACCGAGCCGCCGATGCGCTCCATGTTGCTCTTGACCACATCCATCCCGACGCCGCGGCCGGAGATGTTGGTGACGGCCTCGGCGGTCGAGAAGCCGGCCAGGAAGATCATGTTGATGATGTCGCGCTCGGGCATGGTCGACAGCTGGTCGGGCGTGACCAGGCCGCGCTCGATGGCCTTGGCGGCGATCTTGGCTGAGTCGATGCCGGCGCCGTCGTCGCTGATCTCCAGGTTGACCTGGCCGCCGTCGTGGAAGGCGCGCAGCGTCAGCCGGCCCTCTGCCGGCTTGCCCCGGGCGACCCGTACCCCCGGCGACTCGATACCGTGGTCGAGAGCATTCCGTACGAGGTGGGTCAGCGGGTCCTTGATCGCCTCGATGACGCTGCGGTCGAGCTCGGTGTCGGCGCCGAACATCTCCAGCCGCACCTGCTTGCCGACGAAGACGCCCAGGTCGCGTACGATCCGCGGCAGCTTGTTCCAGACGCTCTCGATCGGCTGCATCCGGGCCTTCATCACGCCCTGCTGCAGGTCGGCGGAGATCACGTTCAGGCGCTGCCAGTTCCGGGTGACCGACAGGTCGCTGTTCCCCAGCACCTTGGCCGCGATCTGGTTGCGGGTCAGCACCATCTCGCCGACCAGCCGCATGAGGTTGTCGAGGACCTCGACGTCGACCCGAACACTGCTGTCCGCGACCGAGCGGCGGCCATCGGCACCCATGCCGAGCACCTGGGACAGGTCTTCCGGGGTGACGGCACCGTGCTCGACGAGGATCTCGCCGATCAGTCGCTCGTCGCCCACGGACTGCTCCATCACGGCGAGGGTGACGTCTTCCTCGCTGACGACGCCCTTGTCGACGAGGGCCTGGCCGAACAGCGGGGTGCCGTCGGGCGAGACGTCGGCTGCCGGCGGCCCATCAGGTGGCAGAGGCTCGCCGTTCTGCAGCGCCGTCAACCGGGCCATCAGCTTGCCGATGTTGAGGTTGCCCTCGGTGCCGTCCGCCTCGACGTGGCGCAGGATCGTGCGGATGGCGTCGACGAGCTCCAGCAGGACACTGGTGATCTCGGGGGTGAGGACCATGCGGCCGTCCCGAAGGTGGCTGAGCAGCCCCTCGCCGACATGGGTCAGCTTCTCCAGCTGGCCGAACGCGAGGAAGCCGCTCGTGCCCTTGATGGTGTGGATCGTCCGGAAAACGCTGCCGAGAAGTGGCCGGGAGTCCGGTTCCTGCTCGAGCGCCACGAGGTCCTGGTCGAGCTGGTCCAGGTTTTCATGACTCTCGACGAGGAACTCATGGACGATCTCGTCCATCTCGTTCACTGGGCCTCCTCGGTCTCCTGACCGTCACCACGACGGGACAGGACGGTTTCTCGCTCTGACTCCATCGGCCGAATGCCGTGGCACCTGAGCGGCAACTTGGCACTCATCTCCGCGCTGAACTGCCGATATCACACGCATGACGGAGATGGAGCTGCTGGTCGAGCTGCTGGGCCGCGAGCGCACCCTGCTCGACGTCCTGGTCTACCGACTGGTCGAGCTCCGTGCGCTGCTCGTCTCGGGGGACGGCCGCTTCCTGGCCTGGGCTGCCGAGGAGGTCGAGGACGCCACCGCCGCCGTACGGTCTGCCGAGCTCCACCGGGCGTTGCTGGTCGCGCAGATGGCACAGGCCCACGGGTTGCTCGAGGAGACGCTGACCCTGGCCGTACTCGTCGAGACGGCGGACCCGCCGTGGCGTGCCCTGCTGCAGGACCACCGCACCGCCCTGACCACGCTCGCCGCCGAGGTCGACGACCAGGCCTCCGCAGTACGCCGGCTGGCCCGCACGACCACCGACGCGGTCGCCGCACTGCTCGCCCAGGTCGGCGGAGCGGACTCGGTGCCGGCATGACCGGGCACGGCTGGGCACCGGTTCTCGTCCCGCTGGCCGAGTGGCTGAGCCCGCTGCAGGAGCGGGCCGACCCGGGGCTGGCCGAGTGGCTGGAGCTGCGCGACGCCCGGCTGACCGATGCGCGCTCCCTGCTGTGCGGCGCCGAGGCGCTGATCACGGGCACCGTCGGGCGGCACCGGCCAGCGGCCAGCGGCCCGGCCGCGGCGGTCGAGCTCGATCTCGTCGCCGAACGGCTGACCACGCTGGGGAGGCAGGGGAACGACTACCCCGGGGCCGAGGACGACCCGACGCTGTTGCGCCGCGCCGCCGTGCTCTGCGCCGGTGGGCAGTGGACCCGCCTCGCCGCCTTGCTGCCCACCTTGCGACTGCGGATCTCCGCGGTGACCGAGGCCATCGCCGGCAACGCCGTGCAGCTGCGCCGGCTCGACCGCGCCACCGCGCCGCCGCTGGCGCTGGCCCCCTCCCCCGAGGTGGCCGCGTTCGCCCGGGAGGAGACGGCGGTGGCCGACGAGCTCCGCCGCCGTACGGCCAAGGCGGGGGCCGACAGCGCGTACGCTGCGGCCGACGGCGCCTTTCTGCCGTCGCTCAGCGACTTCCTGCAGTAGGGACCAGCGGGAGGGTCAGCACCATCGTCAAGCCGCCGCCGGGCGTGTCCTCCGGGTCCAGCGACCCGCCCTGCGACTCGGCCAGTCCGCGGGCGACTGCCAGCCCCAGGCCGATCCCCGTGCCCAGTGGGACGTCGTCGAGTCGCTGGAACGGCTGGAAGCTGCGCTCCTTGCCGTCGCGGTCGAGGCCCGGGCCACGGTCCACCACCCGCACCTCCATCCGGTCGCCCAGGCAGCTGGCCTGGACGAGCACCGGCTGGGTCGCCCCGTAGGCCAGCGCATTCTCGGCCACCAGCCGAAGTGCCCGCTCGGTGAGGCCGGCGTCGACAAGAACGGCTGGCAACCGTTCGTCCAGCTCGACCTGCAGCCGACCGGCGGCCGTGTGGTCCGCGAACGACTGCACGACCCGGCCGACGACCTCCTGGATCGACGTCGCCGCGAGCTCCGGCGCCACCTCGCCGGTCACCAGCCGGCTCATGTCCAGCAAGTTGGTCACGAGCCGGGTCAACCGGTCGGCGGCGTTCTCGATGCCGGCCAGCAGCTCCTGCCGATCGTGTGGAGCGAGGCTCACGCCGTCGTCCAGCAAGGCCGACGCGCTGGCCTTGATGGTCGCCAACGGCGTCCGCAGGTCGTGCCCCACTGCCGAGAGCAGGGCGGTCCGCACCTTGTCACCAACCTCGGCCGTACGGGCTGCGGCCGCCTCCTGCTGGAGTCGTTCGGTGCGGCGCACCGCGCCGACGTGGCCGGCGAACGCCCGCAACAGCCGGGCGTCCGACCCCGACAGCGGTCGGCCGCACACGACCAGCCGGCTGTCCTCGCCCACCGGTTCGAGGGTGCGGTGCACCGGCTGCTGAGGCTCGGTGCCTGCCCGTACGGTCGTGGTCCAGCCGCCGTCGGGCTGCCGCTCCTGCAAGGCCGCAGCGTCGGCACCGAAGACCTCCCGCAGCTGCTCGAGCAGTGCCGGCACCGGCTCGGCCGCGGACAGCACGGTGCCGGCCAGCGCGCTGAGCACCTCAGCCTCCGCGGAGCTGCGGGCCGCCTGCCCGGCCCGCTTGGCCGCCAGGTCGACGACGACGCTGACCGCAGCCGCAACGAGCACGAAGACGGCCAGCGCGAGCGCATTGTTCCGGTCGGCGACGGTGAAGCTGTAGAGCGGTGGTGTGAACCAGTAGTTGACGGCGGCGCTCGCGAGGAGGGCCGCGGCGACGGCGGGGACCAGCCCACCGACGAGGGCGACCGCGATGACCACCACCAGGTAGACCAACCCGATCGACGCGAGCGTGAGCTCGCCACGCAGCTGGGCGAGCAGCGCCGTGACGGCAAGAAGAGCCACCGCCCCGACGAGGCAGGCCAGCAGCTGCCGGCGCCGCGACAGGCCGCGAGCGAGCTGCGGCAGTCGACCGCGGTCGACGTAGTCGTGGGTGACGATGTGGACGTCGATCGAACCGGAGTCGCGGATGATCGATGCCGCGGTGCCCAGCCCGCCCAGCACCCTGCTGATCCACCGCCGGCGGCTGGCCCCGACGACCAGCTGCGTCGCGTTCTCCGCCCGGGCGAACTGCAGCACGGCCTCCGCCGGGTTGTCCCCCGCCAGCACGTGGTAACGGCCGCCGAGGGACTCCACCAGCGCCTGCAGCTGCGGCAGGTTGGCCGGGGTGCCGCTGGACAACCCGTCCGTACGGGCGACGTGCACCGCGAGCAGGTCAGCGCTGCCGCGGGCGGCGACCCGGGCGGCCCGGCGGATCAGCAGCTCACCCTCAGGGCCTCCGGTGAGGGCCACGACCACCCGCTCGCGGGTCTCCCACGTACGGTCGATGTGGTGCTCTGCGCGGTAGCGCTGCAGCCCCTCCTCCACGCTGTCGGCCAGCCAGAGCAGGGCCAGCTCGCGGAGCGCCGTCAGGTTGCCCACCCGGAAGTACTGCGCCAGCGCCGCATCCACCTTCTCCGGCGCATAGACGTTGCCGTGCGCGAGCCGACGGCGCAGCGCCTCCGCCGTCATGTCGACCAGCTCGATCTGGTCGGCCGCCCGGACGACCGCATCGGGTACGGTCTCGCGTTGCGGCACGCCGGTGATCTTCTCGACGACGTCGTTGACCGACTCGAGGTGCTGGATGTTGACGGTGGTGATGACGTTGATGCCGGCGTTGAGCAGCGCAACCACGTCCTGCCAGCGCTTCTCGTTCGCCGTGCCCGGGATGTTGGTGTGGGCCAGCTCGTCGACCAGAGCGAGCTCGGGGTGGCGGGCGACGACGGCCTCGACGTCCATCTCCCCGAACGTGGTGCCCCGGTAGGTCACCGTCTTGCGCGGCACCACCTCCAGACCCTCGGCGGCGGCCTCGGTCTGGGGCCGGCCGTGGGTCTCCAGGAAGCCGATGACGACGTCTCCGCCCCGTGACGCCCGGCGCTGACCCTCGCCGAGCATCCGGAACGTCTTACCCACCCCGGGGGCGGCCCCGAGGTAGACGCGCAGCTTTCCGCGGGCCACAGCTCAGCCGGTCAGCTTGTCGAGGGCGATATCGAGCTCCAGCACGTCGACCCGGGGCTCACCGAGGAAGCCGAGCGTCCGGCCCTGGACGTGCTTCGCGACCAGCTCGTGGACGGTGGCGACCGGGAGGTGCCGGGCGGCTGCGACCCGGTTGACCTGTTCGTACGCGTACGCCGGGCTGATGTCCGGATCGAGGCCGGAGCCGGAGGCGGTCAGCGCGTCCGGCGGGACGGTCGAGGGAGCCACGCCGTCCATCTTCGCGTCCGCTGCCCGCCGATCGTTGATGGCCTTGACCAGGTCGGCATTGTTCGGACCGAGGTTGGACGCCGAGCTGCTGGTCGGGTCGTAGCCGTCCTTGCCGGCGGCCGACGGCCGAGGCTGGAAGTACTGCAGCAGCGGGTTGCCCTTGGCGTCGGTCAGGTTCTGGCCGATGAGGCTCGACCCGACGACCTGGCCGTGGCTGCTGACCATGGAGCCGTTGGCCTGGTCAGGCCGCAGGACCTGCGCCAAGCCGGTGGCCGCGAGCGGATAGCCGAGGCCCAGCACCACGGTGAGCACGAGCAGGGCGCGCAGGGCGGCGAGATGGGCACGGAACGAGGCAGTCACGCTGATCACCGGATCCCTGGAAGCAGCTGGACGACGAGGTCGATGAGCTTGATGCCGATGAACGGCACGATCAGCCCGCCCAGACCGTAGATGACGAGGTTGCGGCGCAGCATCTGGCTGGCGCTGCTCGGGGTGTAGTTGGCGCCTCGCAGAGCCAAGGGGATCAGGGCGACGATGACCAGGGCGTTGAAGACGATCGCAGACAGGATCGCCGACTTCGGCGAGTGCAGTGCCATCACGTTGAGCCGATGCAGTCCCGGAAAGACCCCGACGAACATCGCGGGGATGATCGCAAAGTACTTCGCCACGTCGTTGGCGATCGAGAACGTCGTGAGGCTGCCGCGGGTGATGAGCAGCTGCTTGCCGATCGCCACGATCTCGATCAGCTTGGTCGGGTCGGAGTCGAGGTCGACCATGTTGCCGGCTTCCTTCGCCGCCGACGTGCCCGTGTTCATGGCGACCCCGACATCGGCTTGGGCCAGCGCCGGGGCGTCATTGGTGCCGTCGCCAGTCATGGCAACCAGGTTGCCACCCTCCTGCTCGCGCCGGATCAGCGCGAGCTTGTCCTCCGGCGTCGCCTCGGCGAGGAAGTCGTCGACGCCGGCCTCGTCGGCGATCGCCTTGGCGGTCAGGGGATTGTCGCCGGTGATCATGACCGTACGGATACCCATCCGGCGGAGCTCGTCGAACCGCTCCCGCATGCCCCCCTTGACGACGTCCTTGAGGTGGATGACGCCCAGAACCCTTGCCGTGCCGTTGCTGCGTTCGGCCACGACCAGTGGCGTCCCTCCGCCGGCAGAGATCCGGTCAGCGATCTGGCTGGTCTCCGGCGGGACGTCGCCGCCCTCTTCCCTTACCCAGGCGGCGATCGAGGCCGTCGCGCCCTTGCGCAGCATCCGACCGCCGGCCAGGTCGAGGCCCGACATCCGGGTCGTTGCCGAGAAAGGCACGAACTCTCCCGCGGGCTCACTGACCGACAACGGGTGCAGCCGTTCGGCGAGGTCCACCACCGAGCGTCCCTCCGGCGTCTCATCGGCGAGGGAGGACCAGCGCGACGCCTCGGCCAGCTGGCTGTCGCTCACCGGCCCGACGGTGATCAGCTCACTCGCCTGCCGGTTGCCGAGGGTGATGGTGCCGGTCTTGTCCAGCAGCAAGGTGTTGATGTCGCCGGCCGCCTCCACGGCACGTCCGCTCATAGCCAGGACGTTGCGCTGGACGAGGCGGTCCATCCCGGCGATGCCGATAGCGCTGAGCAGTGCCCCGATGGTGGTGGGGATCAGGCAGACCAGCAGTGCGACAAGGATGATGATCGACTGCTTGGCGCCGGAGAAGATGGCCACCGGCTGCAGGGTCGCGACGGCCAGCAGGAAGATGATGGTCAGGCTGGCCAGCAGGATGTTGAGCGCGATCTCGTTCGGCGTCTTCTGCCGGCTGGCGCCTTCGACCAGGGCGATCATCCGGTCGATGAACGTCTCGCCCGGCTTCGAGGTGATGCGCACCACGATGCGGTCGGACAGCACCTTGGTGCCGCCGGTGACGCTGGACCGGTCGCCGCCGGACTCGCGGATGACCGGCGCGGACTCGCCCGTGATGGCCGACTCGTCGACGCTGGCCACCCCCTCGACGACGTCGCCGTCGCCCGGGATCACCTGGCCTGCTTCGACGACGACGTGGTCCCCCAGCCGGAGCAGCGCCGCCGAGACCTCCTCCTCCGCGGCGCCGTCGACGGCGTCGCCGAGCCGCCACGTGGTGAGCCGGCGCGCGGTGGTGTCCGTACGGGCCCGGCGCAGGGTCTCCGCCTGGGCCTTGCCCCGACCCTCGGCGACCGCTTCGGCCAGGTTCGCGAAGATCACGGTCAGCCACAGCCAGAGCACGATGGCCCAGGCGAAGAAGGACGGGTGGACGATGGCGAGGTAGGTCGTGAGCACCGAGCCGACCCCGACCACGAACATGACCGGGTTGCGGACCATGACCCGCGGGTCGAGCTTGACGACCGCGTCCGGGACGGCAGCCAGGATCACCTTGGAAGACAATTGACTTACTCCCGATTTTTTCATCAGTGCACGCCTTCTGCGAGCGGGCCGAGTGCGATGGCCGGGAAGTAGGTGAGAGCGACGACGATGACGATCACGCCGACGACCAGGCCGACGAACTGCAGCCGGTGGGTGGGCAGTGTCCCGGCGGTCACCGGGACCGGCGCCTGCCGGGACAGCGATCCGGCCAACGCCAGCACGAAGACGATGGGCAGCAGCCGGGCGAACAGCATCACCAGGCCGAGAGCGGTGTTGTACCAGACGGTTCCGACCGTGATGCCCGCGAAGGCCGAGCCGTTGTTGTTCGCCGCCGAGGTGAACGCGTACAGCACCTCGGACAGGCCGTGGGGACCGGCGTTGAGCATCCCGGCCCGTTCGCCGGGCAACGCCATGGCCACGCCGGTGCCGACCAGCACACACGCTGGTGTGGCGAGGATGTAGAGGCTGGCCAGCTTGATCTCCCTGGCCTTGATCTTCTTGCCGAGATACTCCGGCGTCCGCCCGACCATCAGCCCGGCCACGAAGACCGAGATGATCGCGATGACCAGGATCCCGTACAGGCCGGGGCCGACGCCGCCGGGAGCGATCTCGCCGGTCATCATGTCGGCGATCGTGATGCCACCGCCCAGCGGCGTGAAGCTGTCGTGGAACGAGTTCACCGCGCCGGTGGAGGTCAGGGTCGTCGAGCTGGCGAACATCGCACTGCCGGGGACGCCGATCCGGACCTCCTTGCCCTCCATCGCGGCGTGGGCGGCCATCGGGGCGGCGCCGTGGTGCGCCATCTCGAACGCGGTGATGCCCACCGTGCTGGCCACCCAGATCAGGCTCATCACGGCGACGATGGCGTAACCCTGTCGGTTGTCCTTGACCAGCCGTCCGAACGCGCGCGGAAGGCTGAACGGGATGAGCAGCAGGAAGAAGTTCTCGAACCAGTTGGTGAACGGGTTCGGGTTCTCGAACGGGTGCGCTGAGTTGGCGTTGTAGAAGCCGCCCCCGTTGGTCCCCAGCTCCTTGATCGACTCCTGGCTGGCCACGGGACCGCCGGTCATGGTCTGGTGCCCGCCGGCGAGGGTGCTGATGGTGTGCGGGCCGTGCAGGTTCTGCACCACCCCTGCGCAGACCAGCACGACGGTGCCGATGATCGCCAGCGGCAGCAGGATGCGCAGGTTGGCGCGGACCAGGTCGACCCAGAAGTTGCCGATCCGGTCGGTTCTCGACCGGGTGAACCCGCGGACCAGGGCGATGGCTACCGCGATGCCGACGGCCGCTGACGCGAAGTTCTGCACGGCCAGTCCGGCCATCTGCACCAGGTGGCCCATCGTGGACTCACCGGAGTAGGACTGCCAGTTGGTGTTGGTGACGAAGGACGCGGCGGTGTTCCACGCCGTGTCAGGGCGGACGTTCGGAAACCCCAGCGACAGTGGCAGATGTGCCTGCACCCGCTGGAACACGTACAGGAAGCCAACCGAGACGGCGGAGAAGGCCAGCACGCCGTGGAGGTAGACGCGCCAGGTCTGGTCGGCGTCGGGGTTGACGCCCATCAGCCGGTAGCCGACCCTTTCGACGGCAAGGTGCTTCTTGCTCTCGAACACCCGGGCCATGTAGTCGCCCATCGGCCGGTAGCAGACCGCGAGGGCGGCCACCAGCAGCAGCGCTTGCAACAGACCGGCTGCCCCGTCGCTCATCAGAACCGCTCCGGGAGGAGCAGGGCCACCACGAGGTAGCCGACAAGGGCCACCGCCGCGACGAGGGCGATCACGTCTTCGGCGCTCACAGCCGCTCCATCCCCTTCGCCACGAGGGCGAGCACGGCAAAGACCGCGAGGGTCAAGACCACGAACCAGAAATCTTCCATGGCTCGAGCACAGCGCTGGATCCCTTACCTGCCAAGGGTTCTTGACGTCGCCTTGACGCCGCGGCCACCGTTCTTGTCGCGGCCTTGACGGCCGCCCCCGGTGACCGGGCGAATCCTGACGTTTCCTTAACGCCCGCCCGCCGTCCGGGGGGCAGTTTCGCGCCTTCAATGGAATGAGGCAGGGACGAAGGAGCGGCACCCCATGATCAGCGTGATGTCCGGCATGGCCCCCACAGGGCTCACCGTCGGTGACACCCTGCCCGAGACCACCGGCTACCGGCTCAAGCGCAGGCTGCTCGGCCCGGCGTTGACGAACGACCAGCTGGCGCACGAGCGGCTGACCAAGAAGCTAGCCCTCGGCGTCCTGTCGTCGGACTGCATCTCCTCCAGCGCGTACGGGACCGAGGAGATCCTGCTGGTCCTGCTACCGCTGTTCGGCCTCGCCTCCTACGTTCTGCTGCTGCCCATGACGCTGGTCGTGCTTGCCGTCCTGTTCGTGGTCACCCTGTCCTACCGCCAGGTCGTGACGATCTATACCAAGGCCGGCGGGTCCTACGTCGTCGCGCGGGAGAACTTCGGTTCCGGGGTGGCGCAGATCGCAGCGGTCGCGCTCATGCTCGACTACATCGTCACGGTTGCCGTCCAGGCCGCCGCCGGCACGGTCGCGCTGACGTCCGCCATTCCGGCGCTCGGCTCCCTGCAGCTCGAAATCACGGTCGCCGTCATCGTGGTCCTGTTCTACGGCAACCTCCGCGGGATCCGCGAGGCCGGCAAGGCTTTTGCCTTCCCCACCTATTTCTTCGTCGCCTCGATGGCGGTCATGCTCACCGCCGGATTCGTCCGCGAGGCGCTGGGCAGCCTGCACGTCTACGCCTATCCGACGGACCCTGCGGCCGGAGCGTTCAAGCTCGGCCAGGGCCACGGCCTCCTGGCCTTCGGCGCCGTCTACATCCTGCTGAAGTCGTTCGCCAACGGCGGGTCGTCACTGACCGGCCTCGAGGCGATCTCCAACGGGGTCAGCGCCTTCGAGCGCCCGGAGGGCCTCAACGCCCGACGGACGCTGGTGATCATGAGCGTCATCCTGGGCAGCCTGGTGGCCGGCGTCTCCTGGATGGCGCACCTGACGCACGCGGTGCCGTACAAGAGCGGCTCGCCCTCCGTGATCTCACAGGTGGCCAAGGCTGCATTCGGGACGAGTCCGCTTGCGCACCTGGCGTTCTACGTCATCCAGACCGCGACCATGCTCATCCTCTACACCGGCGCGAACACCCCGTTCGCCGGCTTCCCGTTCCTCACCAGCTTCGTCGCCGAGGACTCGTTCCTGCCGCGCTGGCTGAGCAAGCGCGGCCATCGGCTCGCGTTCTCCAACGGCATTGTCGTGCTCGCCGTCTCAGCGCTCGCCCTGGTGATCGGCACCGGCGCCCACGTCGACAAGCTGATCGCGTTCTACGCGATCGGCGTGTTCACCGGCTTCACACTGGCCGGGTTCGGCATGGCGAAATACTTCCGGACCCACCGCACCGGCAACTGGCGGGCCTACGTGGCCATCAACCTGGTTTCCGGCAGCGTCGCGGCCGTGGTCGTGGTGATCTTCGCCATCACCAAGTTCACCGAGGGCGCCTGGCTGGTGCTGGTCATCTTCCCGGTCATGGTCGCCGGCCTGCTCAGGCTGCGCCGGCAGTACGCTCGCGAGGCTGACGCACTGGCCAGCGCGCCGCAGCTGACCTCTCAGCCGCACTTCAGCCGGCACGTGGTCCTCGTCCTCATCGACTCGGTGGACCTCGCCGTACTGCGTGCCGTCCGCTACGCCCGCAGCCTCCGGCCGTACGACGTCCGTGCCGTGCACTTCGTGGTCGACGCCGAGCAGGCCCGCCGGGTCGAGGCGGCGTGGGAGGCCCAACCGGGGCTGGATCTCGGACTGGACCTGATCGAGTGCCCGGACCGTCGGGTGAGCCGGGCCGCCCTCGAGCTGGCGGCCCGCGTGACCGAGGACGGCTCGACCCAGGTCACGTTGCTGCTGCCCCGCCGGACCTACTCGCCGCTGCTCGGCCGGCTGCTCCACGACCGAACGGCCGACGAGATCGCCGAGGTGGTCAGCCGGCTCCCCCACGCAGCGGCCACCATCGTGCCGTTCGACGTCGTGCACCCGATCATCGAGCACGCCCACGGCACCGTCATCGACACGAGCCACACAGCTGCCGCTGCAGCGGTGGTGCCCGTCCAGCCCGCAATCAGCCGCGGGGAGGTGTCCTGCGAGCCGCCGCCGAACGGGATCACCCCGCTCGGCGAGGTCACCTGGCGTGAACGGGCCACCGTCCAGGGCAAGGTGCGCACGGTCAGCGTGACCCCCATCTCCGGCGTCCCCGCGCTGCGGGCCGAGCTGTGTGACGCCACCGGCGGGATCGTGCTGATGTTCTACGGACGGCGCCGGATCCACGGCATCGAGCCGGGCGCGACGCTGAAGGTAGAGGGCATGGTCGGCTCCGACGGCAACCGGCTGGCGATCCGCAACCCCCTCTACGAGCTGGTCATGGCGCCGGGTGACGACCGCTAGCGTCAGACTGGTCGTCGTGCCCACCCCGAGGTCAGCGGTCAGCCTGCGCCGGCAGCTCGGCGGCCTGCTGCTGGCCGTCCTGCTGCTGCCGCTCGTGACGGCGTCCATGGCGGCCGAGCGCCGCCACCTGGCCCTCGTCGACGAGGTGCTGATCTACCTGGTGGCGCTGATCGGCATCACGCTGCTCGGTGGCCTGCTCCCGGCCGTCGGGTCGGCCGTCGCCGCCAGCCTGCTGCTCAACTGGTTCTTCACCCCGCCGCTGCACACGTGGACCGTCGACGCCCCGCAGAACCTCCTGGCCCTCGTGCTGTTCGTCACCGTCGCGGTCATCGTCAGTGGGACGGTGGACCTTGCGGCCAGACGATCGGCGCTGGCCACCCGGAGCTCGTACGAAGCCGGCGTCCTGCTCTCGCTCGCCCGCACCGTGCTCGGCGGCGAGGACACCGCCGCCGCCGTCCTGACCCGGCTGAGCGACACCATCGGGGGGTCGGCGGAGCTGGTCGAACGGATCGGGCCCGACTGGGTGAGGGTCGCCGCCGGCGGGCCGCCGATCAAGGCGCCGGCGACCACCTATGCCGTACGGGCCAACCTCCGGCTCCGGCTGGCCGGTGATGCCATGAGCCCCCGGCTGATCGACGGCTTCGGCGCCCAGGCCGCCGCAGCGCTGGACCGCGAGCGGCTCAGGCAGCAGGCGGCCGAAGCCGGGGCTCTCGCCGAGGGCAACCGGATCCGGACGGCGCTGCTCGCAGCGGTGGGGCACGACCTGCGGACGCCGCTGGCATCGGTGAAGGCCGGCGTGAGCAGTCTCCGGCAGACCGACATCACCCTGCCGGACGAGGATCGCCTGGCCCTGCTCGCCACCATCGAGGAGGGCGCCGACCGGTTGGACGGGCTGATCGGCAACCTGCTCGACCTCAGCCGGCTGCAGACCGGATCGCTGGATCCGCTGGTCCGGGCGACCTCCCTGGACGAGGTCGTACCCCTGGCGCTCAAGGGTTCGGGCACAGTGCGCCTCGACCTGCCGGACACCCTGCCGCTCGTGGCCACGGACCCAGGCCTGCTCGAACGGGTGCTCGCCAACGTGCTTGCCAACGCAGTGCGCTACTCCCCCGCCGGACGTCCGCCGTCGCTCACCGCACGGGCCGACAGCACGGGGGTCACCGTCGAGGTCGTGGACCATGGACCGGGCATCCCCGCCGAGGCGAAGCTGCGGGTCTTCGAGGCCTTCCAGCGCCTCGACGACCGGTCCAGCGGCGGAGTGGGGCTGGGCCTTGCCGTCGCCAAAGGCTTCGTCGAGGCGATGGGCGGCAGCATCCGGGCGTTCGACACCGACGGCGGCGGACTGACCATGCAGGTCCGACTTCCCTTGGCAGACAAGGAATGACGACAGTCCTGGTCGTCGATGACGAGGCGCCGATCCTGCGGGCGCTTTCCATCACGCTGTCCGCCCGCGACTACACCGTCGTGACCGCAGCGACGGGAGCCGAGGGACTCGCCGCCATGGCCAAGGCACGCCCGGCGGTGGTCGTCCTCGACCTGGGACTTCCCGACATGGACGGCGTCGACGTCATCCGCGGCATCCGCGGCTGGTCCGCCGTGCCCATCATCGTCCTGTCTGCCCGCGAGCAGGAGCAGCAGAAGGTTGCGGCCCTCGACGCGGGCGCCGACGACTACGTCACCAAACCCTTCGGGATGCATGAGCTGCTGGCCCGGCTCCGCGCGGCCGTACGCAGGTCCGCCCCAGCCGAGGAGCAGGAACCAGTCGTCCGTACCGCCAGCTTCGTCGTCGACCTCGCCGCAAAACAGGTCAATCTCCTTGACGAGCAGCGAGTCCGGCTGACGCCGACCGAGTGGCAGATCATCGAGACCCTCGCCAGGCACGCCGGTCGGCTGGTCACCGCCAAGCACCTGCTGCACGAGGTGTGGGGACCCTCGTACGGGACCGAGACCAACTATCTGCGCGTCTACATGGCCCAGCTGCGCCGCAAGCTCGAGCCCGACCCGTCCCGCCCGGTGTCCTTGCTGACCGAGCCCGGCATGGGTTACCGGCTCGTCGTCGAGTGACGGTCAGGCGACGGCACCTGCAGCGGTGACCCGGTCGCGGAAGGAGGAACGGCCGGCGACCTGCGCTGCGAACGCCCGGTCACGGTGGCAGCCCTCGGCCGGCTTGTCGGAGTAGACCGCGACTATCGCCGAACGCAGCATGTCCAGTGCCTCGGAGCGCATCTGGGACACCCGGCTCTCGGTCACGCCGAGCCGGGCGGCGATGCTCGAGGAGGCCTCGCCGTCGAGGAAGTAGCTGGTCACCACGTCGCGGAGCCGCTCCGGCAGCTCCAGCACCGCGTCGCGGACATAGCTGTTCTGCTCGATGTTCTCCAGCAGGGTCAAGGGATTCGGCTGGTACGGGTCGACGATGGTGTTGGCCAGCGTCCGCGGCTCGTCGTCGGTTCGGTCGACGCCGGCGTCGAGGCTGATGACCAGAGCGCGGTGGGCCCTGCCCTCGAGCGTGGTCAGCGCCCGGACCGAGATGCCCATCCGGTCGGCGTGCTCGTGCGCGGTCGGCGTCCGGTGCAGCTCGCCCTCGAGCTCGGTACGCGCGGCCTCTGCCTGGCGCATCGCGCTGCGCAGCGTACGGGGGGCGAAGTCCACGGCCCGTACGGAGTCGAGGATCGCGCCGCGGATGCGCAGTGCCGCCCAGCGTTCGAACGGGACGCCGCGCTCGGCGTCGAACCGGTGTGCGGCCTCGACCAGGCCGAGGCGGGCAGCCTGCGCCAGCTCCTCGCGGTCGGCGTGCCGAGGAAAGTGGCCGGCAACGCTGGCCAGGACCTGGCGGACCAGAGGCAGGTGTGCCTCGATCAACGCAGCGGTCTCGGAGCTGATGGTGGTCGTGGTCGCAACGGCCGTCATGGTCGCCTCGCTTCGCCCGTGCAGCCCGAAGGCCGCGGAGTGGTGGACGAAAGAGGTCTCGACGGTGGGACCGACCCGATCGATACGCCGTGGACGGTGACTTCCTGGCTCCGTACGGCGCAGAACCCCCACGGCGGCAGGGTGGTCATCCGTGACTACAACCGACCACCCGGGAGCACCGGGACCGACCCCAGTTTCATTGGTGTTTCGGGGATTGCGCCCGTCCGGCCCAGTGACGACTACTCCGGGCGGCCCAGCACGAGGCGCCCGACCGGTCGAGGCGGCTGCTCCACCCGGGTCAGCTCAGTTGAAGACACCGACGAGGCTGATGTCGGTCTTGCTGTCGAACTTCGTGATGGTGGTGAAGGCGCCGGCCTTGCTGCCAGGCACCTCAGCGGTCCCCTGAAGGCGGACTCCCCAGTCCTTGACCGTCCAGCCCGCCTTCGTGTCGCCATAGGTCGCCAGCTTGGTCTTGTCCCTGCCTGCGGTGACGTAGAAGCCGGCCTTGCCGGCGATGCCGACCTCGGGTAGGCCGGGCGTGTCCTTGGTGCCGACGGAGACCTTGACGCCGCTGACGGCCGTGACGTCACCGCTCTTCCACTTGACGCCGGCCTCGACGAAGGCGCCGATGTAGGCCTGCTCGACACCCCACTTGGCCGGGACGACCTCGACCTTGCCGCCCTCGCAGCTGAACTCCGCACTGACCGCAGAGCCGAGCTTGATCTTGAGCCGCTCGATCTTGGCGGCCGAGCAGGGGTCGCTGCCAGGGCCGGGGTCTGCCGGCGTCTCGGTTCCCGCACCGGGGCCGTCCTGGCCGGCGTCGACCCGGCAGAGGGGCTTGACGTTCTCGACCGCCTCCAGGCTGGAGATGCTCTCGGCCGACTCCAGGGCTGCCTCGTACATCGTCGCGACGAAGTAGGCGGCCTGCTGGTTGAGGTCGTGGTTGGCGACCGGGTCCGAGACGCCGGCAGCCAACGCCGTAGCCAGCTTGTGGAAGCGGCGGGCCTGCAGCGTTGCGGTGCTGAAGAATCGGTCGACGATGTCCCATTCGGCCGCGTGGTGCTGGGAGTAGTAGCAGGGCGGTGTCCCCACGTCGCCGCCCGGGGGGTCGAGCGCGTGGCGATCGCGCTCGATCTGGTCCCGTTGCGCCTGAAGCCTGGCCAGCTCCTTGTCCGCCGTCAGTACGAGCTGCGCGTACAGCTCGTAGCGCCGGCCCGCGAGGGCCGGGCTCTGCGGGTTGATCTGTCCCAGCGCGTTGGCCGTGGCCGCCGCGGCAGCACTGGCGGCGTGCAGGGCCGGCAGGTGCGAGGTGGCGTCGTCCTGATTCCTGGGGTGGTAGTAGTTGCCGAAGCTCGCGATGTCCTTGCCAGCGGTCTCGTCGACCGACCCGGCATCAACCTCCGGCGGCACCCCGTCGCCACCGGGATCGCCGTCGGCCACGTAGTCGAACATCTGCCGCTCGCCTCGTACGCGTCTGGCGGCGGCGGGCGTGGCCTTGTGCTGGCAGGCCAGGGACTGTGAGAGTCCCTCCTCCAAGGCGAGGACATCGGTGGCCTGGCGGACCAGCACGCGGTACATCGACTCGGCCTTGGCGAAGTGGCCGGAAGCGATCGCGAGCTCAGCCTTGGCCGCGTTGAGAGCCTGTGCCTCTGTCAGCCCGAGGGCCGCCCCGGTGCCCTTCAGCTTGCCGGCAGCGGTCAGCAAACCGTTGGCATCCCTGAGATCTCCGAAACCGATGAGGACCACAGCCGCGTTGACCAGGTGTCTCGGCTGCTTCGGCTCGAGCACGGCCCCGCGCAGGCTGGCGGCCAGCGCGGCTGTCGGTCGGCCGGTGGCGAGGGCAGTCACGACCGACGCCGGGATGAGGTCGGCGTGCTGGTAGGCCTTGCTCTTGGCGAAGACCGCCAGCGCATGCTTTCCGGCCAGCTTGGCCAGCTCGGTCTGGGCGTTCTTCAGTGCGGTCTTCGCCGGAGCGGGGGCGGGCAGCGCCACGACCCTGGGACACCGGAACCCTGCGTCGGACAGCGCGAACGGGACGTCCCCGGGATCGACGACGAAGGTGCCGGAAGGGCTGTAGGCCTTGTCCCGCGCAGCCGCAGGACTCGCAAAGGCGACCAAGCCGACCAGAACAGGGCAGATCACCATGGCCCAGCTCTGGGGTCTCGGCACGCGCGCAACCTACTCCCGCTGGGTGTCCTGCGCTAGTGGGCCAGCGCCATGGCCGGACGCGGCACTCCACGCTCGTCCACCAGCGCAGCGAGCGCCTCATCGAGATGCCTTACGGCAGAGGCAATCTCGTCCTCCTGCGGCTGCGGAGCGAGTGGGGTCAGGTCGCCCGCGCCGCCATTCCTGATGCGCTGTCGCACCTGCTCGAGGTGGGATCGGACCTGTGCCACGCGTTCTCGCGGCACGCCGTCCTGGGCGCTGATCGCGAGTGTCCTTGCCCAGTAACGGACTCCGGCAGCATGCATCAACTGGCGTCTCCGGCTCTGCGGCGTGGGTCCGGGCAGCCCCACCACCGTGGGCTGGATGGTCAGGCGCAGGTCTTGGAAGGCCTGGTCGAGACGGCGTACGGCGGCCCGGACGGTCGCCGGGTCGACATCGTCGTCGGAGATGCGGTCAAGCAGGTCACCGGTGGCCACGAGCACGTTGTCGAGGTCGTCGGTGATGGCCGCACTCCCGCGCCGGGGCAGCACGACCATGGAGACGAGGGCCCCGATCAGCGCACCGGCAAGGGTTTCCTCGATGCGCAAGCGCATCACCGACCAGGACAGGGTGCCCAGGATCGAGTAGAGCGCGGCGACAGTGAGCGTGAAGCAGAGCACAAGGGCGGTGTAGGACACGGCGACGAGCCAGAACGCGGCGAAGACCAGGACGATGATCAGGGCGACCGCCAGGTGTGGGTCACCGGTGACGGCCTTGCCCAGCAGCAGGCCGCCGGCGACGCCGAGGACGGTGCCGGCGACCCGGCCGACGGCCCGGCGCAGGGTCGCGGTCCTGGTGCTGGCGTTGACGAAGACCACGTACGACGCGAGCACCGCCCAGAACCATCGCGCGGACGAGATCTCCTTGCCGGCCAGCATCGCGAGCGCCCCCGCGACGGCGACCTGGATGGCCGTACGGCTGGAGTGCGCGACTGCCGCTTGCGACACCTGCTGCCGCTCGGGCGGAGCCGGAGCCGCAGGGGCGAACCCGTCGAGCAGGTGCCCGGTCACCACGACATCCGCCAGGCTGCCGACAGAGGTCTCCACGCGGGCGAAAGCGGCTGCCAGGTGTGGCGCGTCGTCCGGCCGTGGAGCCGAGCCGGCGGTGGCGGTCAGCGGATCCTGCTTGGACCCGGGTACGGGACGCCCGGCGCGTGCGGCTGCTGCGAGCCTCGTCGCCCGGGCCGCGAACCGCGCCCGGGCCCGGTCGGTCAGTCCCGGGCCGTCACGGCGGATGGCATCCGAGAGCTGCTCGGCCGCGACCTCGACGTCAAAGACCAAGCCCCGCAAGGCATCCACGTCGGCGACGAGGCTGTCGGTCTGCGACTGCTCGAGCTGGCGCTCGATCAGCAAGGCGACCTCGCCCAGCCGCGAACCGGCCCGTACCAGCCGTCTGGTCCTGAGCTCGGCGGGATCGGGGCCGGTGGCGAGCAGCCACAAGCGGGCCTCGTCGGCGAGGTCGGCCACCCGGCTGGACAGCGCGCGCAGGGAGCGGCGCAGGTCGGCGGCCGGCCGGTCCGGCAGCAACAGGCACCGTACGACGGCGGTTGCGGCGGAGCCGACCAGGACGGCGAGGCTCAGCCACGGCAGCTGGTGGACACGGGCATCGAGGAAGAGGGCGAAGAAGTAGGTCATGAAGGCGAGCTGGCCGAGAGCGAACCCGCGCTGGCCCCAGCGGCGCAGCAGTACGGACCCGGTCATCACGGCGACGAAGGCGATGTCGTCGGCGGTGGGGTGCGGGCTCAGCGCCGCCGCGCAGGAGACCACGGCGAGGGAGATGACCGTGGCCACCCCGATCGTCACCAGTGCGTCCTGCCGCCGGCCGTCCTTGACGCTGGTCGCCGAGACCATCGCGACGACACCGGCCAGCATGACAACCGTCACGGGTTGTCCGTTGCTGCTGGCCACCGGTTCCATGACGGCCAGGGCGAGCCCGAGCGATGCGGCAGCTCGGGTGGCCAGCCGGGCACGCTGCCGGGCGGGGTCGGCGGCAGCGACCCGCCCTTCCCACGCTGCGAGTGCCTCTGTGATCACGGGTCCGATCATCCCCCGCGCCGGCGGAGGGGAGGCCTCAGACCGTGACCCAGTCGGTGACGACCGCGACGGCCTCCCCGGCCCGGCGGATCCGCAGGCTGAGCGAGCCGGCGGGCACGTCGACTGCCGGCACCCGGCCGAGCTCGTCGGAGGTGATGGTCACGACGACGCCTGAGGCGGTGCGGACCTCGATCTCGGCGACACCCGCCGGTGCGAGCTGGCCGACCAGCCGGCGGCCGTCACCCCGTTTGGTCACCTGAAGGTCGACGGCGAGCTCCTCGGTCTCGAACGTGAGCAGCTGCTCGTCGGACTGCGGCCCGCGGACGAGGACCCGCGACTCGTCGACACTGGAGTCGAACGCCAGATCGGCCAGCTCGCTGTCGATCGTCCGCCAGGTCAGGCTGGCCTTGGCAGCGGCGAGCACTGCGGGAGGGACGGCGTCGTGGACGGCCGCGGCAGCGCTCAGCTCGGCGAGCAGGGCGTCGTCTGCCCCCTCGTCCGTCGGCTCCTGCTGGGTGAGGTCGATGTCATCGCTCACGGCTGCCCACCTCTGGGTGAAGGAAGTTGCCCCCCGGCGATCGCCTTGATGAGTACTTCGACCTAGACAGAGCCGCCACCTGCCTGCGTGATACCGAGCTCGGCCAGCTGTCTGCGCAGCTGTCCGAGGCAGCGGGCCCGGGTCGGCCCGATGCTGCCGATGGGCATCCCGAGCGCCTCGCTGACCAGGTCATAGCTGGGCGGGGGGCTGGCCATGAGCACCCGCAGCAGCCGCTGGCAGGCCTCGCCGAGCCGGCCGAGCGCCTCCATCAGCATCGCACTGCGCTCGGCGGCGAGCAGCCGGGCGTCCAACGGCGGGTCGGCGTCCCCCGTACGGGACAGCCCTTCGAGGTCGAGGACCCGCTCACGGCTGCGCGAGCGGATGACGCGGAGGCATTCGCGCTTGGCGGTGGTGACCAGCCAGGCGGACAGCCGGTCAGGCTCGCGGAGCCGGCCCAGGTGCTCGACCAGGCGCAGCCAGGTGGTCTGGCTGACGTCGGCGGCGTCCTCGGGCGCCAGCCGGTAGCTGCGGGCAACCGACCACACCAGGCCGCCGAACCGGTCCACCAACCGGTCCCACGAGGCCTGCTCCCCCTGCGCCGCGCGCTGCAGATCCTCGACGACGGTGTCGTCCGTCACGCGGTCCACCTCTCTTGACCCCTCCGTCACCGTCGCTGATCGGGGGCCCGGATTCAAGCGGCCGCTCCGGTGACGTATCAGCCAACCGGGCGCCCGCTCTGTCCTTGCCGTACGACGCCGAACCGCCGTTGGGGGCAGACATGACGCAACGCGTACAGATCAGCAGCACCACGCTAGCCGCAGCGTCGCGGCGACGCGCCTCCGCCCGGTACGCGGCCGAGCACGTCGAGCCGTTGACCTCGTCGCCGCTGCTCGCTGCCGGGGACGCCGACGACCTGCTGGCACGGGCCTACCGGCTGCGCAGAAAGAAGGTCGCGGCCCGTGTATCAGCGGCCCGGACGGCGGCTCTGTTGCGCTGAGGCCGGGTCAGACCGGCGTCGCAGACGTGAACCGGCTGCTGAGGGGATGGCCGGATCACAGCAAGGGGGAAGGGCCCGTCGCTGGGGGGAACAGCGACGGGCCCTCTGCCTTGCGCGTCTATAGGCCAAAGATCACTGAAGTGGTAGACACAGGGCAATCCCGACGCTGGAGGCTCAGATCCATGTTCTCTGCAGAGCGCATCGAGGTGTGGATCAAGGCCCGACAGAGCCGCATCGTCGGCGACAAGCCACCCGGCAACGTCCTGGAGGGTCCGGGCTACCTCTACCGGCCTGACCAGCTGCTGGTGAACACGGAGGACCTGCCCCTGGTCGCCGACCAGCTCGCGCGCGTCGAGGCGGTCGAGAACCGCGAGCTCTCCCGCGAGTTCTCGGCGCTCGACATCCCGATCACCGTCTTCACCGTCACGACCGTGCCCATCCCTGCCCTGGTGTCGCGACTTCGGGCCGTGCGCGACGAGGGTCTGCCGGTGCCACGGGTAGGTCCGAACCACGTGTTCACCGGCGAACCGACCTACCACGGTGGCCCTGGCGGCGAGCCCAGGCCTGCCGCGCCGCCCGAGGGGCGCTGGGCCGCTCCCGACCCGGGCGCACCCAGGGTCGCCGCGATCGACACCGGCGTACCCACGGACCTCGACGGCCTGCACCCCGAGCTGTTCGCCCGCCTCTTCAGCGAGGGCGACGACACCGACCTGCTGTTCACGAGTGGCGACCTCCTCGACCACGAGGCGGGCCACGGCACCTTCGTCTCCGGCATCCTGATGCAGCTGGCCCCGTGGCTGGCGATCGATCCGGAGAAGGTCCTCGACAGCGCCGGCGTGGGGGACGACCGCACGGTGACGCTGGGCATCGCCAGGGCGAAGTGCCTGCTGGTCAACGCTTCGCTCGGCGGTTACACCCATGACGACATGGCACCTCCGGCCTTGGAGGCGCTGCTGTCCAAGCAGGACCCGGAGTCGGTCATCGTCGCGGCCGCCGGCAACAACGCCCAGAGCCGGCCGTTCTGGCCCGCCGCTTTCAAGCACGTCATCGCGGTCGGGGCCGTGGACACCCGTCGAGGCGCCACGACACGGGCAGCCTTCAGCAACTTCGGTGGGTGGGTGGACTGCTGTGCCCCCGGCGTCGACATCCGCAGCACCTACGTCAGGGGCGAGTGGCGACTGGACGCGCCGGGCGACGACGGCAGCCTCGAGAAGCTGGAGGGATGGGCCTGCTGGTCGGGCACCTCCTTCGCCGCCCCGCATGTCACCGCCGCCATCGCAGCGCGGATGAAGGGCACGAGTCTCACGCCACGGCAGGCGGCTCATGCCGTACTCGCGGACGCGACCACCGTCGTCCCCGGCGTGGGTTTCTTCGTGCGGCCCGAGGCCGATCTGCTCTGTCCCGACAGCTGAGCCCCGGCGCTACCCGGCGCCGAAACAGACAAAGGCGCCGGCCTGCACCTGCTCCACCTCACCCAAGGCGGCCCGCGCCTCGAGCAGTGCGGCCGCCGGGGCGGATCCCTGGCTGAGTGAGGCGTGAAAACCAACCATCGTCGCGCGGGCCACGTCGTCCGGCACGGGAGCGACGCTGGCGACCAGGGCCCGGGTGCCCGTGCGCAACAAGGCTGCTGCCAGCCCCATGAGCTCGTCACCCGGATGAATGGCCGAAAGACCCGAATCACACGCGGACAGGACCACGACGGACGGCGCGGCACTCATGGTCTCGAGGTCGTGCACGGTCAACGGCCCGTCTGCCATCTCGAGCGAGGAGAACAGCGGGTTGTCCGACCGGAAGCGCCCGTGAGCAGCGATGTGCGCGTAGGCCGAACCGGCCAGCGCCTGCAGGACTTCCGCCGCGACGGCCTGGTCCGACTCGAACCTGACGGCCTCTGCACCGTAGACCGACGCAACGGCGCGGATCTCGTCCTGGGCACCGGGGAGCCCAGGGCCGGCAACGAGAACGACTCCCCCGCGATGGGACTGACGCCGTTCACCTGCAGCAAGCCACACGGAAGCCGAGGGCGCGACAGACACGGGGCGCCCGCGCGTCGCCGGAAGCAGCGCCCAGGGCAGCACATGCATCTCGCCGGTCGGAACGATGACCAGGGGCCGATCACCCAACCGATCGGCCAACGGCTCGACCAGGAGTGCCTGCAATCGCTGGGTGCCGACCGACATGGCTGCGGCCGTGGCCTCGAGCATCCGCTGCGAACCCCCCCTTGTTGCCCGGCCCAAGCCCAAGCGCAACGCCTCGAGCTCTGCGGGCAGGTCGGCGGCTCCCGGCAGAACGTGCAACGTGCAGCGACCGGCAGCGACGACCACCGCCCACAGATCGACGCCCACCTGGACGTACTCGACGAGCGCCTGGTCTCCCAGGACCTCCATGAGCATCGAGGCGCTCGCCAGCCTCACCTGCCGCAGCTCCGCGCGCCCGACCCGGGCCCGGTCCGAGACGGCACGCTCAAGTGCGCGCTGCTGACGTTCCAGCCGCAGGTGGTCCCCGCCCTCGGAGCGAACCCGATCCAGCTCGGCCGTGACGGCCCTGAGCTCCGTGAGCCGGCCCGCCAGCACGGAGTCCCTGGGCGGCTGGACCGGCCGGGTCAGCAGACTCCCGGCCCGCCATCGCTCGGCCCAGCCCAGCACCCGCCGCGGGTCTCCAGAACGCAGCGCCAGGCGCAGGCCGGTCTCGGCAAGCGCCCGCGCCCGGGCGGCCGTGTGAACCTGGAGCTCGGTCGCGGACAACGTGGACCGGTGCCGATCGTGCACCCGGAGTCCCGCCAGCAGCGCCCTCGATGCGCCGGGCTCGTCGCCGCGGGACAGCCGGGCAAGAGCGACAGCGTGCCAGGCGCGAAGCCGCTGACCGGCCGGGCCGGTACGGGTCGCCGTTACAGCTGACGCGACGCGCTCCGGTAGCAGCGGCCGGCCTGCGTCGACAGCACGCTGGACCCCCATGAGGTCGACGTCGGCCGCGGCCACCCACCAGCCCGACGACCGCAGCGCCTTCGCCGTGGCGGCGGCCGACTGCCACTCGTGGTCGTCGACGTCACCGGCGCCGGCCCTGAGCACCGCGTACTGGGCCAGCACGGCGAGGCTGGCACGACCCTGCCGCTCGAACATCGTCTTGGCATCGAGGGCGCTTGCCCTGGCCAGCTCCGGCTCACCACCAGCGAGCAGGGTCTCCGACCTCAACAGGTGTGCCTCGGCGACGTCGCTGCCGACATCGTGCGCTGACAGCAGGGTGATCCCCTGCTCCACCACCTCGCGGGCCTCGTCCACCAGGCCGACGGACAGCAGCACCTGGCACCGGTCGAGGAAGTGGGACCCACGGGAAACACCGGCATCTCGCAGCCGCTCGCCGGCTTCCGCGAACAGCCGGAGGGCCGCCACCGCGTCGCCGCTGATGCCGGCGACGAAACCGCGATTCCACTGGACATCCGCGGCAAGGACGGGCTGACCCAGCTCGTCGTACAGCTGCTGAGCGCGGACGAGATCACGATCAGCCGCGGCAACGTGCCCGCGGTAGGCCTGCAGAATGCCGCGATTGTTGCGCAGCCGGGCCTCCCACAAGGCATCCCCGGACCGGCGCAGCTGGGTGAGCGCCAGGGCGTAGTTCGCGAACGCCTCAGTCAAGGCGCCGCAGCGCTGCTCGATCAGGGCGAGCTGCACCCGCGCCCGGTACTGCTCCTGACCCGACAAGGCGGCCACGGCGAGCCGAGCCAACCGCCGGGCGGCCACCACGTCGCCGCGGCCCATCACGATGAGCGCCAGACTCATCCTTGCCTCGCCTGCCCGCGCCTTGCCTGCCCGCAGCCCCACCGTCACCGCCCGCCGGAGAAAGTCCTCCGCCAGCTCGAGCTGCTCCGTCTCCCGTGCCGCGAGGCCACGCGCACGCCAGGCGGTGGACTCCGCCGCGGGGTCACGCACCGCCCGGGCCGCCGCGATTGCCTCCACTGCCCGGACCTCGGCGAGCGCGGCGTCGATGCCGACGAGCCGAAGGGCTTCCGCTGCCAAGGTCCGGGGGGCGACTCGATCAGGGGCCACGCCGGCAGCTGCGCTGGTGGCGTCGGCTGACAAAGGAGCTCCTCGTCGTGGGTGCGCCTCGCGCGTTCACGAGGCACTCACCGTATGACACCACTGGGGGTTCCTCGGCTCTTCACGATTCGGGGTGTCGTCGGGGTGCAGCCGCCGGTCTCGAGCAATGATCTGCCGATGTAGTGGGTGAGGTTGCGAAGCCGAGGGCTGAGCCGCGGAGGTTTCAAGTCGGCCGTCACGCGGTGAACGTCAATCCCTGCCGCGCAGCGGGTCGCGGCCGATGAAGCCGAGCAGGCGGGTCTGCACGTCGGCGTCGCCCGGCACCGGCACCCGGGGCCCGTACTGCCCCGAGGACCGCAGCAGCTCCTCGATCGGTGCCATCCCGGCGAGCAGGTCGGCGCAGGCCTGCGGGTCGAGCCGCTCGTCCTGGCCGGTGGCGCGGGCCAGGTCCCAGGTGTGCATGAACACGTCCGAGGTGTAGAACCGGTCGACCGCGTCCGGCAGCGGCATCTCTCCCACCATCGGGTGCCGGAAGGGGGTGGCCGCCTCCGGCCCGTCGAGCAGCCGCTGCACCGCGTCGGCGTGCACCTGCCAGGCGGCGACCGGGTCCTCCTCCGGCGACGGGCCGCGGTCGAGCACCAGGCCGGTCGCGCTCTTCAGGAAGTCCGGGAACCAGTCGACCAGGTGACCGACCACGTCCCGGGCGCGCCATCCGGCCACCGGGGCCGGCGCGTCCCAGTCGGACGCGCCCCGCACCCGAGCGGTGAACCCGGCGGTCACCGCGCGATGGCGCCCGGCCGGGCCTGCGGGGAGGGTCATGCCTTCGCTCCTTCGACGGTCCCGGCGATCTCACCGGCGGCGAGCAGGCCGTCCAGCTTGGCGTAGCCCTGGTCCACGCCGACCTCCATCCGGCTGCGCAGCCAGGCATCCCGGCCCTCGAAGCTGTCGCACAGCGACTGTGCGCGCAGCCGGGTGCGGCCGTCGCCGAGGTCTTCGAAGTCGAGCGTTTCCAGCGACACTCCGTCCGGGTCGCCCTCCCAGGTGAAGGTCTGCACGATCCGGTCCGGCCGGACCTCGTGGAAGCAGCCGTGGAAGCCGAACTCCATCCCGTCCCGGGTGGCGACGTAGCGCCAGCTGCCGCCGGTGCTGGCGTCCCAGCGGTCCAGGGTGGTCGTCATCCCGTCCGGGCCGACCCACCGAACGAACAGCTCCGGGTCGGTGTGCGCCCGAAACAGCTGGGCCGGGGTGGCCGCGAAGTCCCGGGTGAGGCGGATGATCGGGACCGTCGGATCCGCCTCGATCGTCGTCATGTTCATCGTCTTGTTCATGCCGTCTCCTCGCGCGTCGGGTGGTGCCCGGCTTTCTTGTCGTCGTCCATCTCCGCCAGCACGGCGTCCAGCCGCCGGTACCGGGCGTCGGCCCGCTGCCGGTAGCGCTCGATCCACTTCGTCATCAGGTCGAAGACCTCCGCCTCCAGGTGCACCGGGCTGCGGTGGCCCTCCGCGCAGCGGCTGACCAGGCCGGCCTGCTCGAGCACCTTCAGGTGCTTCGAGATGGCCTGCACGCTCACCCGATACGGCGCCGCCAACTGCCCCACGGTGGCGTCCCCGTCGGTCAGTCGCGCCACCAGGTCGCGCCGGGTCGGATCGGCCAGGGCCGCGAACACGTGCGACAGCGGGTCACTCATCTCGGCCCCCAACCTCAACTCCTTGGTTGACGCAACGTATGTCCTCCCCTAACGAATGTCAACCAGATGGTTGAGGATGATGCGAGGGCGTCGGATATCCAGGGCCGCCGCGCCCACGCGCTGTACGCCCTCAACCGCGATGAGCCGGTTCTTCTCGGTTCGGTGCAACCGATCTGCGTTGTGCTGCATCGTCTAGGTCATGAGGCACAGCGCGAGCGCCGGCAGGGACGCGGAGTTCGACGCGTACGTGGCTGCCCGGTCGCGAAGACTGCTCGGCGTCGCGACGCTGCTGGTCGGCCGGCACGACGCTGAGGACGCGCTGCAGGAGGCGCTGATCTCGCTCTACCGCCGGTGGGACCGGGTGGTCGCCGCCGACAACCCGGATGCGTACGTCCACCGGTCGCTGGTGAACGCGGCGCTGCAGCTGCTCCGGCGCCGGCGGCGGATCGAGCTGCCGGCGGCGTTCGACCTGCCCGGCCATGACGACGCTGTGAGCGACCGGCAGCAGATGCTCCGGGCCCTGGCGTCGCTGCCGCCGCGGCAGCGGGCCGTCCTTGTCCTCGCGTTCTACGAGGACCGCAACGAAGCCGAGATCGCCGAGGCGATGAGCTGCTCGCGCGGCACGGTCAAGAGCCAGAAAGCCCGAGCCCTGAGCGCCTTGCGCGAACGACTCGGTTCCGACGACGACGAGAGGACTTCCGTCCCATGAACGACCTCGAGAACCAGCTGCACGACGCCTTGCACGCATCGCGGGAGCACACCACCAGCGGCTTGTCCGGGCCGGCGCTGCGCCGGACCGCCCGCCGGCGCACGTTCCGGGCCCGTACGGGAGGGGTTGCCGTTGTGGGTGCCGCGGCCGTTGCTGGCGTCGTGGTCGCACCCGGGCTGCTGGACACCTCCACGCCAGGTTCGCCCGGGGCGAGCGTGGGTGGCCAGACCTCTGCCGCGAGCAAGTCCGCTGGCGCCGACCCGGTGGGCAAGTCGCAGCCGATGGCATCGTTCACCGCCAAGGCGACACCGACGGCCGTGCCCAGCTCCACCGGCAAGTCGGTACCGGTGCAGGCCTACGTCTGGAGCCCGGCGGGCTCGCTGATCGACGACGCGACGGTGCTGGCCGTTGCGCCCAAGGTGGCTGCCACCGACAGCGACTGGAAGGCGTGGGGCGGCCAACTACTCGAGCAGGACACCGTGAGTGTCGTGTTCGCCGACCGGGCGCCGCTTGACCCGACCGCGCAGTACCCGCACCCGCTGGTGATCGTCACCGGCCGGACCTCGGCGGACAGCCCGACCCTGCGGATCGCCGCGCTGACCACCATCGAGGCCGGGGCCGACCGGACCAACCTCAACCTGCTGACTGTCCAGGCGATGACAATGGTGCCGGCCGACGGCCCGCAGGCGATCGCGGTTTCCAACGGGATGACCCTGTACGTCGTGGCCGAAGTCGGCGTGGACAGCGCGACCTACACCTACACGGATGCCACCGGCCAACACACGGCAGCGATGAAGGTCGCCGACGGACTCGCCGTCGCCACCGTCCCCATGGCCGACCTCAAGGCCTCAACCGCCGGTGAGGTCACCGGGATCAAGGCCTACTCGCACGGCAAGGTGATCTGGGACGCGGCGCCGGTCGCCGGCCGCTGACCCTCCAGAAGCACGGCTGGGTCAGGTCAGTCGCGGGCGAGCTTGCGGTAGGTGACCGCGTGCGGGCGGGCCGCGTCGACGCCCAGCCGCTCGAGCTTGTTCTTCTCGTAGTCAGCGAAGTTGCCCTCGAACCAGAACCACTTGCCCGGCTCGTCGGCACTGCCCTCCCAGGCCAGGATGTGGGTGGCGATCCGGTCGAGGAACCACCGGTCGTGACTGATGACCACCGCACAGCCGGGGTACTGCTCGAGTGCGTCCTCGAGCGAGCGCAGGGTCTCGACGTCGAGGTCGTTCGTCGGCTCGTCGAGAAGCAGCACGTTGCCGCCGACCTTGAGCGTCATGGCCAGGTTGAGCCGGTTGCGCTCGCCACCGGAGAGCACGCCGACCGGCTTCTGCTGGTCAGGGCCGCGGAAGCCGAAGGACGCGGCGTAGGCGCGGGAGTTGATCTCGAGCGCGCCGACCTTCATGTAGTCCAGGCCGTCGGACACGACCTCCCACAGCGTTTTCTTCGGGTCGAGACCGGAGCGGTTCTGGTCGACGTAGGAGATCACGATCGAGTCGCCGATCCTGACCGTGCCGGCATCGGGCTTCTCGAAGCCGACGATCGTCTTGAACAGCGTCGTCTTGCCGACGCCGTTGGGGCCGATGATCCCGACGATGCCACCGCGCGGCAGACTGAACGACAGGCCGTCGATCAGCACCCTGTCGTCGAAGCCCTTGACCAGCTGGTCGGTCTCGATCACCAGGCCGCCCAGGCGCGGGCCCGGCGGGATGTGGATCGTGTCGCTGTCCAAGGCGCGGGTCTTCTCCGACTCGGCCACCAGCTCCTCGAACTTGCTCAGCCGCGCCTTGCTCTTGGCCTG
>JAWWOO010000001.1:0-36339 GCA_033851545.1 Frankiales bacterium
GGTTCGTCCTGCTGCGCGGTCTGGCAGACCCGTTCGTCTACGAGGCACCTGAGGTGACCCTGCTCGAGCAGGCCTATGCGGAGGTGGCGTCGTGAAGCCGGTCCACGTACTGTCCGGTCCCAACCTCGGCCGCCTCGGCACGCGCGAGCCTGAGATCTACGGCAGCGCAAGCTATGCAGACCTCGTCGCGGCCTGCGAGCGGACCGCAGCAGAGCTCGGCCTGACGGTCGTGATGGCACAGACCGACGACGAGGCCGAGATGATCCGACTGCTGCACCGTGCCGCCGACGAGGCCTCCGCCGTGGTGCTCAACCCCGGCGCGTGGGGCCACTACTCGTACGCACTGCACGACGCGGTCGGCCTGGTCAGCGTGCCGGTCGTCGAGGTGCACCTGTCCAACCCGCAGGCCCGCGAGGAGTTCCGGCACCACAGCGTGGTCTCCGGGATCGTCGCCGGCACGATCGCCGGCTTCGGCCAGCGTTCCTACCTGCTGGCTCTGCGGGCGCTCGCCGAGCAGCTGCCCGGCTGACAGACACGCAAGGCCCGCCCCCTATTGGGGACGGGCCTGGCGCGTGGGGCCTCAGGTCAGCCGGCGACGATCGCGTCGACGGAGACCTTGGTGCCGGTCGAGACCTTGCTGTGCGTGCCCAGCAGGGCCACGGTCACCTTGTGCGAGCCGGCGCTGAGTCCGTTGACGCGGACGAGCACCTTGTTGCAGCTGGTGAACTTCTGGAACGCGTCGCCGGTCGCCTTCAGCTTGCCGTCGACGTAGACGCCGTACTTGCCGCCGTCAGGGGACTTGCAGCCCACCACGTGAACCGCCTTGCCGGCGAAGGTCGTGGCCAGCGTCGGCTTGCTGCCGTGCCAGGTGGTAATGAAGCTCGCCTCGGCGTCGTACGAACCATTGAAGGCGTCCGTCGAACGGTGGCGTGCCCAGTGCTGCGACGCCGAGCTCTGCTGAAGCGTACGACCGTCGACCTTGAGGGCGTCCACGTTGACCGCGTTGCCCTTCGAGCTCTTCGGGTGCGAACCCTTGACCGTCACCGAGACCACATGGTGGCCCTCGCTGAGCAGTGCCGAGTAGAGCACGACGCCGTACGCGGTCTTCCCGGCGTGGAAGTTGACGGTCTTCCTCGGTACGCCGTCCACCGACACGAGGCCGTAGCCACCGTCGGTGGTGCGGACGCCCACCAGCTTGACGGCGCTGCCGGAGAAGGAGAAGTCGATCTGGTCACGGGCGCCCGCAGCCTTGGCGTAGCTGCCGCCGCTGGCGTGGCCAGTGCTGATCTTGCTCCAGCTCGCGGTGATGACCGCAGCAGCGCTGTCGACGGTGGGGTCGACGGTCGAGGTCGCCGTGGAGGCCCGGGCCGGGTTGCCGGCGAGGTCGACGACCGCCGAGGTGACCCAGGGAACGACCTTGTCACCGGGCAGCAGCGGCTTGTCCGGGGTGAAGGTCGCGAGGGACGGCGTCGGCGCCGGCCACACGATGTGGCCGGGGATGATGCCGCCGCCGACCCGCTTGAGACCCAGGCTGGCCGAGCTCACACCTGAGACGGGCGCCTGGAACTGCAGGGTGACAGCGCTGGTCGGAGCGAGCAGTCCGCTGTCGGCAATCGATACCGAGGGCGAGACCGTGCCCTTGACGACGGTCTGGACGGCACTCCACGAGAGCAGGTTGCCGCTGCCGTCGACCGGAGCCACGCGCCAGTAGTAGCCGCCGTCGGCCAGTGAGCCGTCCAGCTTGGTCCAGTGCGTGGCGTCGGTTAGGACGGTGGTGGTCGTCGTGTCGTCCAGCCAGTTGCCGGTGGTGGAGTACTGAAGCCGGTACTCCTTGGCCTCCTGGGTGGCGGCGACGCCCGCCTGCTGCTCGTACTGCAGCAGGTCGTCCCAGTGGAACGTCATCTGCTGTGTGCGCACCGTCTTGACGGCGCCCTGGAACGTCTCGTTGTTGTCGACCGTCACGTACAGACCGTTGTGGCCGGTGACGGCGGCTGCGCCGGCAGGGCTCTTGGGGAGCGGGACGGAGACCTTGTGGAACGCCCAGTAGACGCCCTGGTCCGACGTGCCCCGACAGCTGGCAGCGGCAGCCGAGAAGTCGTATGTGCACGGTCGGATGCGCCAGTAGTACGAGGCACCCGCCTGGTTGTCGTGGTAGTCGTCCCGAGGTGTCAATGAGTTTGAGAAGACCGTGTAGCTGCGGTACTCCGTCGTGAACATCGGGTCCGGCGAGACCTCGATCGCGTACGCGTCGGCACCGGGGGTCGCGGTCCAGGACAACGTGGGGGTTTGGTAGCACAACGGCAGCGTGCTGCCAGCCACCATGTCCGGGCAGTTGATCTGCAGCCCGGTCACGGCGGCCGAGGGGCCGCCGGGCGCGGAGGCAAACGGGTAACTGAGTTTCTGGACGTCCGACCAGCCGCTGCAGTCGGCCCCGTTGGCAAGGCAGGTGACGCCCGTGCTCGCTGCGGTGAGGGCAGCGGACGTGCTGTCCAGTCCTCTGACGTGCCAGTACCAGGCGCCACCGAGCCTCAAGGCCTGGACGAAGGCAGCCGGGTCGCCGCAGGTTCCCTCTACGGCGCCTTCGACGAGGGACAGACCGTCCCCCGCCGCGTACGGGCTGAAGGACGCGTTGTTCGTGGTGCAGCTGAACGTCGTCAGCGTCGGCACGGACGGAACCTCGTTGGTGTTGGCCTTGTTCGCGGTCCACTTGTCACCGTTGAACAGCACGCTGGCCCCTGCGGGGTAGGGGATCGCGCTCGACCACGACGCTAACGTGCAAGGGAGGTCGCATGCACCCATATCGGCCCAGGTCGGCTTGGCGTTGGCGGGGAAGCCGGCGTTGATCGACGCCTCGAACTGGTACGCGGAGGCGTCCGGCAGCGGGGACCAGGAGTACGTCATCGCCGATGTCGGCCCAGTCGCAGGGGACAGGCCAACTGGCCAATCCGCCCACGTCTTCGTGAACTGCCAGTTGCTCGTGGTGTCGCCCTCGGAGGTGCCGGCCCAGTTGGTGGCGTGGCCGGCGCCGTCCTCACCGCGGACCCGCCAGAAGTACGACGCGTGTGGGAGGGTCTGCGGCAGGTCGTACTGGGTGGACTTGGTGAGGCCGCCGTTCGGCAGCGACACCGTGTTGTTGGTGAAGTTGGCGTTCGGGGAGATCTGCACGCGGTACTGCGTCACCGGCAGCGAGCTGATCGCCGTCCAGCTCAGCACCGGGTGGCGCATGAAGTCGTCGACGGTCGTGCCGGCCGGCGGGTTGGGCTGCCACCCGTCCTGGCCCATGGTCGGGGACAGCGTGACCGGTCCCGGCTGCCCGCCGAGCGGGTCGGTCGCGGCGGTGGCGGTGGTGGCCAGTACCGGCAACATGGTGACGGCGAGTGCCGAGGCCACCGCCCCTGACAGGACGGCGCGCAGGCGCTTGATCTTGGACACGTGTCTCCTCGTACCGGGTGGCCGACGAACCGCAGCGGATGCTCTGCGTAGGAGCCTGGTGACAGCTGTCGCCACCGAGGTCCCGTCGCCCTATCGGCGCAGAGCCGGGGGGACATTAGGGCTAGTGCCGGCCGTCGCCCGGATGGCCTAGTGCCCCGGTCGGTCGCAAGGTCCGGTTGGACAGGCACGGGTGGGTCGGCTCCGCTACGGTGTGACCATTCCGTTATCTAAGGCTGGTTCGGATCGGGAGCTGCTGTGGCGGTGACGCACGAGATGCGGAGGGCACGGCTGCGCTCGCTGCTCACCGAGCGTGGCCTCGACGGGCTGCTGGTCACCTCGCTGGTCAACGTGCGCTACCTGACCGGTTTCGTCGGCACCAACGCCGGGCTGCTCGTGGGCGCCAACGGAGACGCCGTGGACGTCCTGGCCACCGACACCCGGTACGCGGAGGCCGCAGCGGCCGCCTGCCCCGATGTCGACCTGCTGGTGGAGCGGGACACCGGTCCCGCGCTCGCCGCCCTCGCCGAGCGACGCGGGTTGCCGAGGCTTGGCTACGAGAGCCATGAGCTGACCGTCGACGGGTTCCGGGCCGTACAGCTCGCCGCTCCCTCCCTCGACCTGCGCCGGTCCGATCGGGCGGTCGAGGCGCTGCGGGCGGTCAAGGACGCCGAGGAGATCGCGTCCTTGCGCGCGGCCTGTGCCGCGGCGGACGCGGCCTTCGCCGACCTGCTCCCGACGATCCGGCCCGGGGTGACCGAGCGGACGCTGGCCGCCGACCTGGAGAGCCGGATGCGCCGGCACGGCTCGGAGACGCCCAGCTTCGACACGATCGTCGCGGCGGGCGAGCACTCCGCTGTGCCCCATCACCGCCCGACCAGCCGTCCGGTCCGGCTCGGCGACTTCGTCAAGATCGACTTCGGCGCGGTCATCGACGGCTACCACTCCGACATGACCCGTACGGTGGTGCTCGGCGAGCCTGCCGGCTGGCAGCGGGACGTCTACGACCTGGTGGCGGCGGCGCAGCAGGCAGGCGTCGACGCCGTGACCGAGGGCGTCGCGACCTCGCTCGTCGACCGGGCCGCCCGGCGGGTGGTCGAGGCCGCGGGCATGGGGGAGCGGTTCATCCACGGGCTCGGCCACGGCGTCGGCCTCGAGATCCACGAGGCCCCGGCGCTGGGCACCGGGTCGCCGGGCACGCTCGCCCCCGACATGGTGGTGACCGTCGAGCCAGGGGTCTACCTGCCGGGGCAGGGTGGCGTCCGGATCGAGGACACGCTGGCCGTGGGGCGGCCCGGGGAGCCGGCGGAGCGGCTCACCCTGACGACCAGGGACCTGCTCGTGCTCTGAGCCGGGATCGTCCGCCAGGGTGCGGTTGGGTAGAGTTGCCCACCGCGCACGCACGCACCGACCGCTTTGCACGCAGACACGAGAACGGGCCGACGATGGCGACCACGAACGACCTGAAGAACGGCATGACGCTCGACCTCGACGGCCAGCTGTGGAACGTCGTCGAGTTCCAGCACGTCAAGCCCGGCAAGGGCGGTGCCTTCGTCCGTACGACGCTCAAGAACGTGCTCTCGGGCAAGGTTGTCGACAAGACGTTCAACGCCGGCACCAAGGTCGAGATCGCCAACGTCGACAAGCGCGAGATGCAATACCTCTACCAGGACGGCAACGACTACGTCTTCATGGACGCCCAGACCTACGACCAGATCCCGATTCCGGCCGAGGTCGTCGGCTCCAGCCGTGACTACCTGCTCGAGAACATGACTGCCACGGTGGCCATGCACGACACCACGCCGCTCTACGCCGAGCTGCCCGCGTCCGTCGAGCTGGTCATCTCCCAGACCGACCCTGGCCTGCAGGGCGACCGGTCCACCGGCGGCAACAAGCCGGCCACCCTCGAGACCGGCGCGACCATCTCGGTGCCGCTGTTCATCACCACCGGGGAGAAGGTCAAGGTCGACACCCGCACCGGCGACTACCTCGGCCGGGTCAAGAGCTAGCAGCCGCTGACCCGATGCCAGCCCGCAGCAAGGCCCGCAAGCGTGCTCTTGACGTCCTTTTCGAGTCCGACTCCCGCGACTCCGACGCGGTGACCACCCTGGCCGACCGGCTGGCGCAGTCGGATCCGCCGGTGCCGAATTACGCGGTCGAGCTGGTCGAGGGCGTGGCGGCCAACCGCGAGCGGATCGACGAGCTCATCTCGTCCTACGCCGTGGGCTGGACCATCGAGCGGATGCCGGCGGTGGACCGCAACGTGCTGCGGCTCGGCGTCTACGAGCTGCTGTGGCGTGACGAGGTGCCGGACGCCGTGGTCATCGACGAGGCCGTAGCCCTCGTACGGTCGCTCTCCACGGACGACTCCCCCCGCTTCGTCAACGGCCTGCTCGCCCGCCTCCTCGACCTGAAGCCCACCCTCCAGCGCTGACCCGTTCGCTGCCCACCCGTACTTGACCGTGACTGTGGCCCTCGTCCCGGCTTCCGGGACGAAAGCCACAGTCACGAAGCGACAGCGCGCTCGAGCTCAACCAGAATTGTCGCAATCACGAGTTCCGGGGTTTCGCTGATCTCTTGCGGCGTGAACGGCAGCACGACGTAGCCTGCGGCTCGCAGCGCTGTCCGTCGTTGCTGGGTCTTCTCCCAGGAGCCCAGCTCGAGCAGATGATGAGCTCGCGAGTCGATCTCGACGATCACCATGCCCCACCGGAAGTCCGGGACGAAGAGACGACCCGCGACGAGCAGCGGCACGTTGATCAGTGGTGTCGGCAGTCCGGCGCGGCAGAACAGTGCCCGTGCCTCCGCTTCCGGCCAGGACCGGGTGCCTCTCCCGGCCTCCTCGACGGCGAGCCGAAGCGCCAGGCTGCCCCGCGTTGCGGCTCTGTCCAGCTCGGCCTTCACGTCCTCGACCGTCGTGCGGCCGGCGTTGACCACACAGCTGAGCAGCGCGAAGACCGTCTCGTACGAGGGAAGCCGCAGTGCCGCGTCCACGACGGCACGAACCACGGGCGCCGTTGCCACGCCGTCGACCCGGATCGCGACCACGGTGCGGGACGTGCGGGTGAGGCGCGCCCAGTCGCTGTCGCCGACAGTCCTTGTAACCGGGACAAGCACGTCCACGGTTGCCGGCGAAACCTCGGTCGGCAGGTACGGGATCCGGCGCCAATGCAGCGCCGCAGCGCTCGTAAGGCAGGCGCCGCTGCCTGCGTACAGCACCGCCGCGCGGCTGCGTTGCTGGGTGGAGAGCTCGAGCACTCCGTACGTGTAGACGCCGGGAAGGACGCGACGGAGCACTCCGGCGGCCTTCTGTCGGCTGAGGGCGGAGCTGGTCAGTCCGCACGCCCTCGACTGGTTGGCGGTGAAGAGGCCGTCCTGATCACGCAGTAGCTGACGGAAGGAGGTCTGGTCGAGGCGGGACTCGGGCATCTGTCGACCTTGGCCCAGCCGTCGCCGATCGGTCAGCGCGAGATTGGCGGCTGTGGAAAACCCGAGCCGCCACAGTGACGCTGCCGAGGCCCCCCGACGAGGCCATCTTCAGCTCAGGTGAGGTCGATGGTGCGGCCCGGGTCGGCGCCCAGCACGCCCCACTCCACCAGCTGCTCGGTGAGCTGGGACGGGGAGCGGTCATAGATGATCGCCAGCGCCCGCAGGTCCTCCTGGCGGATCGAGAGCACCCGGCCGTTGTAGTCGCCGCGCTGGCTCTGGATGGTCCGCGCGTAGCGCGCCAGCAGCCCCGCCTCGGCAGCCGGCACCGCCGAGAGCTTCTCGAGGTCGAGCACGAGTCTGGGCGCCGGCTCGACGGCCGGCGTGGCAGCGCCCTCGGGCAGCAGCTCGGAGACCGGTACGCCGTAGAACGACGCCAGCTCGGCCAGCTTCTGGACGGTGACGGCCCGGTCGCCACGCTCGTACGAGCCGACGACCACCGCCTTCCAGCGGCCGCGCGACTTCTCCTCGACGCCGTGCAGGGACAGGCCCTGCTGGGTGCGGATGGCCCGCAGCCGGCCACCTAGAGCCTTGGCGTAGTCGGTCTTCGCGACCTCGATGGTCATGGTCATCGCTCCAGGTGCCTGCCTGCCGTGGTTTACGTCAGCGTCGCCAGGGCGTCACTGTCTGTGATCAACTCCCGAGAGCCCTTGCCGGGGCTGCCGAGCGGTCCTCGATTACTGAGAGTGACGGTAACCGGTGCCGCGTACCCGGTCAAGCGTCCTGTCCGGTTCGGGGCGTGTCGGCGGTGGTCACCGGCCGGGTTGAAGCGACCACAGCTCGTATCGGGTGGCAACTCTCCGGGGTCCTCCGGGTCGGTTCCGACGGCTCTCTGCTACGGTCGTTCCTGCGCCGCTTCGGCGTCGCGACAGCCAGAGCGACATCCTTTAACGACCCGTCCTGAGAGGCGGGAAAGGAGGTCCGATGCCTACAGGCACGCCCTCGACCACGCCTGCTCCCCGAGGCGACGGCCCCCGTGCCGACCGTCCGGTCCTCGAGGCCGTCGACATCGCCCGTGCCCTCACCCGGGTCGCCCACGAGATCGTCGAGCGCAACAAGGGTGTCAGCGACGTGGTCCTGCTCGGCATCCCCACCCGTGGCGTCACGCTGGGTCGTCGCCTGGCCGCCCGGCTCGCCGACGTCGAAGGATCGACGGTCCCGTACGGGTCCCTGGACACCACCATGTACCGCGACGACCTGCGGCTCCGCGGCCCCCGCGCCCTCGAGCACACCGTCGTCCCGCCGGGTGGCGTCGACGGCAAGGTCGTGGTCCTCGTCGACGACGTCCTCTACTCAGGGCGGACCGTACGCGCTGCCCTCGATGCGCTCTCCGACCTGGGCCGGCCCCGGTCGGTCCAGCTCGCCGTCCTGGTCGACAGGGGCCATCGCGAGCTCCCGATCCGGGCCGACTACGTCGGCAAGAACCTGCCCACCTCGCAGCGCGAGAACGTCCGTGTCCTGCTCGAGGAGGTCGACGGTCGCGACGCGGTGCTGCTCGGCCCGAGCGACCTCAACCGGCGGGCCAGCGATGCGAGCATCGACGGGAGTCCCGAGTGAAGCGTCACCTGCTCTCCGCGGCCGACCTGTCCCGCGACGACGCGCTGCTGGTGCTCGACACTGCCGAGGAGCTGGCCGAGGTCGCGACCCGGCCGATCAAGAAGCTGCCGACGCTGCGCGGCCGCACCGTCGTCAACCTGTTCTACGAGGACTCGACCCGGACCCGGCTGTCCTTCGAGGTCGCGGCCAAGCGGCTGTCCGCCGACGTCATCAACTTCTCGGCCAAGGGGTCCAGCGTGTCCAAGGGCGAGAGCCTCAAGGACACCGCGCTGACCCTGCAGGCGATGGGCGCCGACGCCGTCGTCGTACGGCACCACGCCTCCGGCGCCCCGCACCGGCTGGCCACCTGGATCGACGGCAGCGTGGTCAATGCCGGCGACGGCACCCACGAGCACCCCACCCAGGCGCTGCTCGACGCGTTCACTATGCGGCGCCGGATGGGCCGGCTCGAGGGCCTGCGGGTCACCATCGTCGGCGACGTCCTGCACAGCCGGGTGGCCCGCTCCAACGTGCTGCTGCTCGCGACCCTCGGCGCCGAGACCACGCTGGTCGCCCCGCCCACGCTGCTCCCGGTCGGGGTCGAGACCTGGCCGTGCTCGGTCTCCTACGACCTCGACGCGGTCCTGCCCAAGAGCGACGTGGTGATGATGCTGCGGGTGCAGCGCGAGCGGATGAACGCGTCGTTCTTCCCGACCGAGCGTGAGTACTCCCGGCGGTACGGGCTCGATGGCTCGCGGATGGCGACCCTGCACGACGACGCGATCGTGATGCACCCCGGCCCGATGAACCGCGGCATGGAGATCGCCGCCGACGTCGCCGACTCGGTGCGCTCCACGATCGTCGAGCAGGTCACCAACGGCGTGTCCGTACGGATGGCCGTGCTCTACCTGCTGCTCGGCGCGGCCGAGCCGGCCATCGGCAGCCCGGCACTGGAGGCAAACGCGTGACCAGCTGGCTCATCCGCGGGGTCCGCCCGCTCGGCGGCGACCCGGTCGACCTGCTGGTCGTCGGCGAGACGATCGCCCAGATCGGCACCGGTCTCGAGGCCGGCGACGCCCAGGTGCTCGAGGCCGGCGGCCTGATCGCCCTGCCCGGCCTGGTCGACCTGCACACCCACCTGCGGGAGCCCGGCCGCGAGGACGCCGAGACGGTCGAGTCTGGCACGAGAGCCGCTGCCCTCGGCGGGTTCACCGCCGTGCACGCGATGGCCAACACCTCCCCGGTCGCCGACACAGCAGGCGTGGTCGAGCAGGTGTGGCGCCTCGGCCGCGAGGCAGGTCACTGCGACGTCGCCCCGGTCGGGGCGGTCACCGTCGGCCTCGGTGGCGAAAAGCTGGCCGAGCTCGGCGCGATGGCCGACTCGGCCGCGCGGGTGCGGGTGTTCTCCGACGACGGCAGCTGCGTCTCGGACGCGGTCCTGATGCGCCGGGCCCTGGAGTACGTCAAGGCGTTCGACGGCGTGGTCGCCCAGCACGCGCAGGAGCCCAAGCTCACCGCCGGTGCGCAGATGAACGAGGGCGACCTGTCCGGCATCCTCGGCCTCACCGGCTGGCCGGCGGTCGCCGAGGAGGCGATCATCGCCAGGGACTGCCTGCTCGCCGGGCACGTCGGCTCGCGGCTGCACATCTGCCACGTCTCCACCGCGGGCTCGGTCGAGCTGATCCGCTGGGCCAAGGGCAAAGGTTGGGACGTCACCGCAGAGGTCACGCCGCACCACCTGCTGCTGACCGACGCGCTGGCGGCGACCTACGACCCGACCTACAAGGTCAACCCGCCGCTGCGCACCCAGGCCGACGTCGAGGCGCTGCGCCAGGGGCTGGCCGACGGGACCATCGACGCCGTCGCCACCGACCACGCCCCCCATCCGCTCGAGGACAAGCAGACCGAGTGGTCGGCAGCCGCGTTCGGCATGGTCGGCCTGGAGACCGCGCTGTCCATCGTGGTCGAGACGATGGTCGAGACGGGGCTGCTCGACTGGGCCGGCGTCGCCGACCGGATGTCCACCCGCCCGGCAGCCATCGGCCGGCTCCGAACGCATGGCCACCCGATCGCGGTGGGCTCGCCGGCCAACCTCGTCCTCGTCGACGCCGACGCCCGCTGGACCGTCGTCCCCGCCGAGCTCTCCTCGCGCAGCAGCAACACGCCGTACGCCGGGCGCACGTTGCCGGCCCGGGTCGTCGCGACGTTCCTGCGCGGCCGGCCGACCGTACTGGAAGGTAAGACCCGATGAAGCAGAGTGCGATGTTGGTGCTCGAGGACGGCCGGACGTTCCGCGGCGAGGCCTACGGCGCGGTCGGCGAGACCTTCGGCGAGGCGGTCTTCAACACCGGGATGACCGGCTACCAGGAGACGCTCACCGACCCGTCCTACCACCGGCAGGTCGTGGTCATGACCGCGCCGCACGTCGGCAACACCGGGGTCAACGACGACGACCCCGAGTCGCAGCGGATCTGGGTTGCCGGCTACGTCGTACGGGACCCGGCCCGCGTCCCCAGCAACCACCGGTCGCAGCGCAGCCTCGACGACGAGCTCGAGGCCTACGGCATCGTCGGCATCAGTGGCGTCGACACCCGGGCACTGACCCGGCACCTGCGCGAGCGGGGCGCGATGCGAGTCGGCGTCTCCAGCACCGAGACCGACGCCGAAGCCCTGCTCGAGCGGGTGCTGGCCAGCCCGTCGATGGCCGGGGCCGACCTCGCCGTCGACGTCACCACCCGCAGCCCCTACGTGGTGGCTGCCCTGGGGGAGCGCAGGTTCCGGGTCGCGGCCCTCGACTACGGCATCAAGACCTCGACGCCCCGCTACCTCAGCCAGTGGGGGTGCGAGGTCCACGTGCTGCCGGCCACCGCGACCGCCGAGCAGGTCCTCGCCGTCGACGCGGACGGGGTGTTCTTCAGCAACGGTCCAGGCGACCCGGGGACCGCCGACTACGCGGTCGAGACGATGCGCGGCGTCCTGGACGCGGGTCGGCCGGTGTTCGGCATCTGCTTCGGCAACCAGATTCTCGGCAGGGCACTGGGTTTCGGCACCTACAAGCTGAAGTACGGTCACCGCGGGGTCAACCAGCCGGTGCAGGAGCGCAGCACCGGCCGGGTGCACGTCACGAGCCACAACCATGGCTTCGCCGTCGATGCCGAGATCGGCGTGGTGCACGACACGCCGTACGGGCGGGCGGAGGTCAGCCACGTCGGCCTCAACGACCAGGTCGTCGAGGGGCTGCAATGCCTTGATGCGCCGGCATTCTCCGTCCAGTACCACCCCGAGGCAGCGCCGGGCCCGCACGACGCCACCGGCCTGTTCCAGCGGTTCAGCGAACTGATGGAGGTCCACCGGTGAGCCAGGACCCGTCCCGGACCGAGGCCGTACAAGCCGGTGTCTTCCACGAGCAGAGCGAATCTCTCAGTGGCGCTGCTCACCACAAGCACGTGACTGCCGACGAGATAGCACCGGATCACCTTGCCCAGCAGGCAAACGCCGACGTGGAGGTGGGCGAGCCGCCGGGCCGACTCGCCCTGCTCCTGGTCGCCGTCGTCGCGGTCGCCGTCCTGCTGGCCGCCGTCGCCGTCGCCGTTGCCGTCAGCAGCTCCTGACCGTTCACCCGCAGCACCAGCCGAAAGGACCGCAATGCCCCGCCGCACCGACCTGAAGTCCGTACTCGTGATCGGGTCCGGGCCCATCGTCATCGGCCAGGCCTGTGAGTTCGACTACTCCGGGACACAGGCCTGCCGGGTGCTGCGAGCCGAGGGGCTGCGGGTCAGTCTGGTCAACTCCAACCCGGCGACGATCATGACGGACCCGGAGTTCGCCGACGCCACCTACATCGAGCCGATCACGGTCGAGATGGTCGAGAAGGTCATCGCCCAGGAGCGCCCGGACGCCCTGCTGCCGACCCTCGGCGGGCAGACCGCGCTCAACACCGCGGTCGCGCTGCACCAGGCAGGGGTGCTCGAGAAGTACGGCGTCGAGCTGATCGGCGCCAACATCGACGCGATCCACCGCGGCGAGGACCGGCAGAAGTTCAAGCAGATCGTCGCCGACGTCGGCGCCGAGACGGCCCGCAGCTTCATCTGCCACACGATGGACGATTGTCTCCAAGCGGCCGGCCAGCTGGGCTATCCCTTGGTCGTACGCCCCAGCTTCACCATGGGTGGCGCCGGGTCGGGCTTCGCCCACGACGAGGTCGAGCTGCGCCGCATGGCCGGCACCGGCCTCGCCCTCAGCCCGACCACCGAGGTGCTCCTCGAGGAGTCGATCCTCGGCTGGAAGGAGTACGAGCTCGAGGTCATGCGCGACCATGCTGACAATGTCGTGGTGGTCTGCTCGATCGAGAACCTCGACCCGATGGGCGTGCACACCGGCGACTCGATCACGGTGGCCCCGGCCCTCACCCTGACCGACCGCGAGTACCAACAGATGCGTGATGTCGGCATCGCCATCATCCGTGCGGTCGGCGTCGACACCGGCGGCTCCAACATCCAGTTCGCGGTGCACCCGCAGACCGGCCGGCTCATCGTGATCGAGATGAACCCCCGGGTCTCCCGGTCCAGCGCCCTGGCCTCCAAGGCCACCGGATTCCCGATCGCCAAGATCGCGGCCAAGCTCGCGATCGGCTACACCCTGGACGAGGTCGCCAACGACATCACCCGCGAGACGCCGGCCAGCTTCGAGCCGACGCTCGACTACGTCGTCGTCAAGATCCCGCGGTTCGCGTTCGAGAAGTTCCCCGGCGCCGACCAGACCCTGACCACGACGATGAAGTCGGTCGGCGAGGCGATGTCGCTGGGCCGCAACTTCACCGAGGCGCTGCAGAAGGCCATGCGCTCGATGGAGACCAAGGCCGCCGGCTTCTGGACCGTCCCCGACCCCGAAGGCGTCACGGTCGAGGACGCGTTGGCTCAAGCTGCGTGGCCCCACGACGGTCGGCTCTACGACCTCGAGCGGGCTCTGCGACTCGGCGCAACCGTCGAGCAGGTGCACCAGGCGAGCGGCGTCGACCCGTGGTTCCTCGACCAGATCCTGAGTCTGGTCGAGCTGCGGGCCGAGCTTCTCGAGGCGGGGTCGCTCGAGGCGCTGAGCGACGCACAACTGCTGCGGGCCAAGCGTTCCGGCTGCTCCGACCGGCAGCTCGCCGCCCTGTTCGAGACCGACGAGGACACCGTGCGAGTCCGGCGCCACGCCCTGGGGCTGCGGCCGGTGTTCAAGACCGTCGACACCTGCGCCGCCGAGTTCGCCGCGCGGACGCCCTACCACTACTCGTCCTACGACGAGGAGGACGAGGTCGAGCCGCAGACCGAACGGCCCAAGGTCCTCATCCTCGGCAGCGGCCCCAACCGGATCGGCCAGGGCATCGAGTTCGACTATTCCTGCGTGCACGCCGCCATGGCCCTGCGCGACGCCGGCTACGAGACCGTCATGGTCAACTGCAACCCCGAGACGGTGTCGACCGACTACGACACCAGCGACCGGCTCTACTTCGAGCCGCTGACCTTCGAGGACGTCCTCGAGGTGGTCCACGCCGAGCAGCGCTCGGGCACGGTCGCGGGGGTCATCGTCCAGCTGGGCGGCCAGACCCCGCTCGGTCTCGCCCAGCGGCTCAAGGACGCCGGCGTCCCGATCGTGGGCACGCCGCCCGAGGCGATCCACCTCGCCGAGGAGCGCGGCGCGTTCGGCAGGGTGCTCGCCGAGGCCGGGCTGCCGGCGCCCAAGCACGGCCTCGCCACCTCGTACGAGGAGGCCAAGGCGCTCGCCGACGAGATCTCCTACCCGATCCTGGTCCGGCCGTCCTACGTCCTCGGCGGGCGCGGCATGGAGATCGTCTACGACGACGAGACACTCAAGGGCTACCTCGACAAGCACGCCGCCGGTGACTTCATGGTCCACCCGGTGCTGATCGACCGCTTCCTCGACGACGCCATCGAGATCGACGTCGACGCGCTCTTCGACGGCGAGCAGCTCTATCTCGGCGGGGTGATGGAGCACATCGAGGAGGCCGGCATCCACTCCGGCGACTCCGCTTGCGCGCTGCCGCCGACCACGCTGGGGGTCGCCGAGATCGCCCAGATCCGGGACAGCACCGAGCGGATCGCCCGCGGGGTCGGCGTGCGCGGGCTGCTCAACGTCCAGTACGCCCTCAAGGAGTCGACCCTCTACGTCCTCGAGGCCAACCCGCGGGCCTCCCGTACGGTGCCGTTCGTGTCCAAGGCGACCGCCGTCCCGCTGGCCAAGGCCGCCGCCCGGGTCATGCTCGGCGCGACCATCGGGGAGCTGCGGGCCGAGGGCATGCTGCCGCCGGCCGGGCGCTACGGCGACGGCGGCTCGCTGCCGTACGAGGCGCCGATCTCGGTCAAGGAAGCCGTGCTGCCGTGGAACAGGTTCCGCACCCCGGAGGGCGCCGGCGTCGACACCGTGCTCGGGCCGGAGATGAAGTCCACCGGCGAGGTCATGGGCATCGACCGATCCTTCGGCACCGCGTTCGCCAAGTCGCAGGCCGGTGCCTACGGGCCGTTGCCGACCAAGGGCAGGGTGTTCGTCAGCATCGCCAACCGCGACAAGCGGGCGATGATCTTCCCGGTCAAGCGGCTCTACGACCTCGGCTTCGAGATCCTCGCGACGGAGGGCACCGCCGAGGTGCTGCGCCGTAACGGGGTGCCGAGCACCGTGGTGCTCAAGTACTCCCAGCGCGAGGGCGGTGACCGGGTCACCATCGTCGACCGGATCCACGCCGGCGAGGTCGACCTCATCGTCAACACGCCCTTCGGCACTGCGGGCGGCGGGGCGGTGCGTGTCGACGGCTACGAGATCCGCACCGCCGCGGTCACCCGGGGCATCCCGTGCATGACCACGATCCAGGGGCTGGCCGCCTGCGTGCAGGGCATCGAGGCGCTGGTGCGTGGTGACATCGGGGTGACCCCGTTGCAGGAATACCATGCGATCTTGCACAGGGCCCGATCGCAGCACGACGACGTCGACCCCGGGGCGCAGTTCAGCCCCGATGACTACATGTCCGAGGAGAGCGTCTGATGCCGCCGGTGCAGGTACGTGGGCAGGTCCTCAGCAACCGTCTCATGGGCGCCTACCAGCTGATCTCGGTGGTGGCGCCTGGCATCGCCGAGAACTTCCGCCCGGGCCAGTTCGTCGCGATCGCCGTCGGCGGGGAGGACGGCTCGATGCTCCTGCGCCGGTGCTTCTCGGTCTACGCGGCCAAGCCGCGCGGGGTCTACGGCGGCACCGTCGACTTCGTCTACGCGGTCCACGGCAGGGGCACCCAGTGGCTGTCCCGGCAGCGCCAGCACGACCCGATCGACGTGGTCGGCCCGCTCGGCCGCCCCTTCGCGCTGCCTCGCCAGCCGGCCAACGTCACCCTGGTCGGCGGCGGCTACGGCACGGCGCCGCTGTTCTCCCTGGCCGAGGCGTTGCGGGCCAGGGGCTGCCGGGTCGACTTCGTCATGGGCGCCGCGACCGAGAACAAGCTGTTCGGCTACCTCGACGCCAAGCGGATGTCCGCGACCATCGCGGTCACGACCGACGACGGGTCGATGGGCGAGCGCGGCCGGGTCTCCGACGTCCTGCCCGAGGTGCTCGAGCGCACGGGCTCCGACGTGGTCTACGCCTGTGGCCCGATGGCCATGCTGCAGGCGGTCTCCACCGTCGCCCAGATCTACGGCATCCCGAGCCAGTGCGCGGTCGAGGAGTCGATGGCCTGCGGCATCGGGGTCTGCATGACCTGCGTGCTGCCGGTGGTCGGCGACGATGGTGTGACCCGCATGCTCCGGTCCTGCGTCGAAGGTCCGGTGTTCGCCGGGGACCGGGTGCGGTGGAACGACGTCGGCACGGTGCCCCCGGACGCCCTCGGAGCCCCGCCGCCCGAGCCCACGCCTGCTGCGCCGGCCGAGCCGAGCGAGGCCTCCCTCACCGGCCCCAAGAAGAAGGGCCCGTCGTGACGCCGCCCCGGGTGGACATGTCCACCAGCCTGGGCGGTGTCGCCTTCCCGAGTCCGGTCTTCACCGCGTCCGGCTGCGCTGCGGCGGGCCAGGAGCTGAGCCAGTTCGTCGACATCACCGCGCTCGGTGCGGTCGTCACCAAGTCGATCATGGCCAAACCGCGGTCCGGCCGGGCCACCCCCCGCATGGCCGAGACGCCCAGCGGGATGCTCAACAGCATCGGCCTGCAGGGCCCGGGCATCGAGGTCTTCCTGGACAAGGACCTCACCTGGCTCGAGGGCAAGGGCGCCCGTACGGTCGTGTCTATCGCCGGCACCTCGGTCGAGGAGTACGTCGAGCTCGCCCGCAAGCTGCGCGGCCGGCCGGGCATGTCGATGCTCGAGGTCAACATCTCCTGCCCCAACGTCGAGGACCGCGGCCAGGTCTTCGCCTGCGACCCCGACGCCGCCGCCGCCGTGATCCACGCCGTCCGCCGCAACAGCGCCCCCGAGATCCCGGTGTTCGCCAAGCTCTCGCCGGACGTCACCGACATCGTGGCGATCGCCAGGGCCTGCGTGGACGCAGGTGCCACCGGCCTGTCGATGATCAACACGTTGCTCGGCCTGGTCATCGACACCGCGACGCTGCGACCGGTGCTCGCGGGCATCACCGGTGGGCTGTCCGGCCCCGCCATCCGCCCGGTCGCCGTCCGCTGCGTCTGGCAGGTGCATGCCGCGATGCCCGAGGTCCCGATCCTCGGGATGGGCGGCATCCGCACCGGGCTCGACGCGCTGCAGTTCCTGGCAGCCGGCGCATCCGCCGTCTCCGTCGGCACCGTCGTGTTCAACGACCCGATGGCACCCAGCCGCATCCACACCGAGCTCGCCGCGGCCCTGGCGGCGCGCGGCATCGACCGGATCTCGGACGTGGTCGGCATGGCCCACCGCACGTTCGACGACGAGCTGCCGGAGCTCGACGAAGGTCCCGACCCGTTGGGTGACGACGGCTCCTTTGCCGACGCAGCAGGCGATCTGGGCGCGCTACCAGCACCGCCCGCGCCACCGTCGGGCGAGCCGGCTTGGCAGGAGCAGCCTCGATGACGTCCAGCAGCCGGAGCCCGACACGCGCCCCGATCGCGGTCGCGCTGGACACCCCGAGCCTGGAGACCGCGGCCCTGTGGGCACGCGAGGTGACCCCTTACGTCACCGTCCTCAAGGTCGGCATGGAGCTGTTCTATCGCGGCGGCCCCGACGTCGTCGACGTGGTCCGCGGTGGCAGCAAGGTCGGGCTGTTCCTCGACCTCAAGCTGCACGACATCCCCAACACGGTGGCCGCAGCCGCCCGTTCCGTCGTCCGGCTCAAGCCGCAGTACCTCACCGTGCACGCGAGTGGCGGCGCGGCCATGGTTCGGGCTGCCGTGGAGGCCGCGCCCGAGGTGACGATCGCCGGCGTCACGGTGCTGACCTCGCTGGACGAGAGCGACCTCGACGCCATCGGGCTCGCCGGTCCGGCCCTCGACGCGGCGCGGCGTCTCGCCGTGCTGGCGGTCGGCGCCGGCGCCCGCGCCCTGGTCTGCTCGCCGCGCGAGGTGGCGGCGATCCGGCTCGAGGTCGGTCCCGACATCATCCTGATCACCCCCGGCGTACGGCCGGCCGGCTCCGACGCCCAGGACCAGGCGCGCGTCGCCACCCCCGAGCAGGCCCTCGCCGACGGCGCCGACCTGCTCGTCGTCGGCCGCCCGATCACCGGCGCGGCCGACCCTGCGGCGGCCGCAGCACGCATCGCGATGTCCCTGCGCCACCACTGACGCGCCTCGCTCATTCGGGCGGCTGGGGTGTCGTCCGGGGGACCCCCCGTTGCCTTGCGCCTGTCCGACTCGCTAGGTTCCGTCGAGCGACCTGTTGTGCGCGGGGACCGGGTCGCGGTTCCTTTTCCACCTGACCCCGTCCGACCTGAGGTGACTCCGCGTGGCCCTTCCGCCTTTGACACCTGAACAACGCGCCGCCGCACTCGAGAAGGCCGCGCAGGCCCGTCGGGCCCGCGCCGAGCTCAAGACCAAGCTCAAGGCCTCCAGCACCACCCTGGCCGAGGTCCTGGCGGCGGGGGAGACCGACGACATCGTCGGCAAGATGAAGGTGTCGGCAGTGCTCGAGGCCATGCCCGGCGTCGGCAAGGTCCGTGCCGCCCGGCTGATGGAGAAGCTCGCCATCTCCCCGACCCGGCGGGTCCGCGGGCTGGGCGACAAGCAGCGGCAGGCACTGGAGCGCGAGTTCGCCGGTGAGGCCTGAGCCGGGGTCCTCTGGTCCCTCGGCACCGAGACTGACGGTCCTGTCCGGCCCGTCAGGGGTGGGCAAGAGCAGTGTCATCGCCGAGATCCGGCGTCGGCATCCCGAGGTCTGGCTGTCGGTGTCGGTGACGACCCGCCAGCCGCGCCCGGGGGAGACCGACGGGGTGGAGTACCACTTCGTCGACGACGCGGAGTTCGCAGCGCTGGTCGAGTCCGGGGCGCTGCTCGAGCACGCCGTGTTCGCCGGCAACTCGTACGGGACCCCTCGGGCGCCGGTCGAGGAGCGGCTGAGCAAAGGTCTGTCGGCCCTGCTGGAGATCGACCTGCAGGGCGCGCGGCAGGTGCGGGCCGCCATGCCGGAGGCCCGGCTGGTCTTCCTCGCGCCGCCGTCCTGGGAGGAGCTGGCTCGAAGGTTGGTCGGGCGAGGCACCGAAAGCCGCCTCGAGCGGGACCGGCGGCTGGCCGAGGCCCGGCGGGAGCTGGCGGCGCAGGACGAGTTCGACAAGGTCCTCGTCAACACTTCCGTGCCGGAGGCGGCCGACCAACTGGTAGCCTTGCTCGAGATCTAGACGCTGGCCCCACCCGCTGGACAATGGCAGGAGCACATCTTCGTGGCCGGAACAATCGCTTCCCCCGAGGGCATCACCAACCCTCCGATCGACGAGCTGCTGGAGCGCACCGACTCCAAGTACGCGTTGGTGATCTACAGCGCCAAGCGGGCCCGCCAGATCAACGCCTACTACTCGCAGCTCGGTGAGGGCCTGCTGGAGTACGTCGGCCCGCTCGTCGAGACCCACGTGCACGAGAAGCCGCTGTCCATCGCGATGCGCGAGATCAACGCCGGTCTGCTCACGTCCGAGAAGATCGACCAGTAGTCAACCGAATGCCGCCGACCGGGCCCCACGACCCTCGGGTCATCCTGGGCGTGGCCGGCGGCATCGCTGCGTACAAGGCCTGTGAGCTGCTGCGGCTGCTGACCGAGTCCGGCCATCGCGTACGCGTCGTGCCGACCGAGGCGGCCTTGCGCTTCGTCGGGGCGCCGACCTGGGAGGCGCTCTCCGGCGAGCCGGTCGCGACCACCGTCTGGTCCGAGGTCGCAGAGGTCGCCCACGTCGCGCTCGGCCGGCAGGCCGATCTGGTCGTGGTCGCCCCGGCCACCGCCGACCTGCTGGCCAGGGCCGCCTCCGGCCGCGCCGACGACCTGCTCACGGCGACCCTGCTCACCGCGCGCTGCCCGGTGCTGTTCGCCCCGGCGATGCACACCGAGATGTGGGAGCACCCGGCGACCCAGGCAAACGTCGCGACGCTGCGGTCGCGGGGCGCGGTCGTGCTCACGCCGGCTGCCGGCCGACTGACCGGGGCCGACTCAGGGGTGGGCCGGCTGCCCGACCCGGCCGAGATCTTCGCGGCCGCCCGGTCGCTGCTGCTGCGCCCCGGTCCGCCCGACCTCACCGGCCGCCACGTGGTGGTCTCCGCGGGCGGCACCCGCGAGCCGCTGGACCCGGTCCGATTCCTCGGCAACCGCTCCTCGGGCCGGCAGGGCTACGCGCTGGCCGCCACAGCGGCTGCCCGCGGCGCGCTGGTCACGCTGGTGGCGGCCAACGTCTCACTGCCCGACCCGGCGGGCGTCACCCTCGTCCGGGTCTCGACCGCGGCCGAGCTGCGGGACGCCGTGCTGGCTGCAGCCGCCGACGCCGACGCCGTGGTGATGGCCGCAGCCGTTGCCGACTTCCGCCCCGCCACTGTGGCCCCGTACAAGATCAAGAAGACCGGCGAGGACCCGCAGCCACTGCCGCTGGTCCGCAACCCCGACGTGCTCGCCGAGCTGGTCGCCGGTCGCTCCGGCCCGGCTCCGGTCCTGGTCGGGTTCGCCGCGGAGACCGACGACATCCTGGCCCGTGGCCGGCGCAAGCTCGCCGACAAGGGCTGCGACCTGCTCGTCGTCAACGAGGTCGGCGAGGACAAGGCGTTCGACCTGCCGGACAACGCCGCGGTCATCCTCGGGGCCGACGGGACGGAGAGCGAGGTCCCGTACGGGCCCAAGGACGCGCTGGCCCAACAGGTCTGGGACCGGATCACCGCCCTGCTGGGCCAATCCTGACCCTTCTGGTCGGATACTTCTCGGATATTGAGACGCGGTCATGGCGACGGAGCGTGGCTGTGACCGGCGAGGCTTGCCAGCGGGCATAGACTGCAGGCCAGCCCGGTACTCCGCTCTACCTGCCGTGCCCTTTAACGCCCATTGATGCCGCTCTTTCAGGCCGGATGCCGGCCCGCCCGTTTCGCACCCGCCAGAGGAGTCCCGTTGTCGCGTCACTTGTTCACCAGCGAGTCCGTCACCGAGGGTCACCCGGACAAGATTGCCGACGCGATCTCCGACTCGATCCTCGACGCGCTGCTCAAGGAGGACCCGAAGAGCCGGGTCGCCGTCGAGACGCTGATCACCACCGGCCAGATCCACGTCGCCGGTGAGGTCACCACCACGGCCTACGTCGACATCGAGTCGATCGCTCGCGACCGGGTCCTCGAGATCGGCTACGACTCGTCCAAGAAGGGCTTCGACGGCGCGTCCTGCGGCGTGTCCCTGTCGATCCATGGCCAGTCGCCGGACATCGCCCAGGGTGTCGACAACGCCGAGGAGACCCGTCGCGACGCCTCCGACGACGACGAGCTGGACCGTCAGGGCGCCGGCGACCAGGGCATGATGTTCGGCTTCGCGGTCAACGAGACGCCCGAGCTGATGCCGCTGCCGATCGCGCTGGCCCACCGGCTGTCCCGCCGGCTGACCGCCGTCCGCAAGCAGGGCACCGTGCCCTACCTCCGCCCCGACGGCAAGACCCAGGTCACCATCGAGTACGTCGACGGCAAGCCGGTCCGCCTCGACACCGTGGTGCTCTCGACCCAGCACGCGGCGGACATCGACATCGACACGCTGCTGACCCCGGACATCATCGAGCACGTGATCGAGCCCGAGGTCGCCCTGCTCGACATCGACACGTCCGACTACAAGGTCTACGTCAACCCGACCGGCCGCTTCGAGATCGGCGGCCCGATGGGCGACACCGGCCTGACCGGCCGCAAGATCATCGTCGACACCTACGGCGGCATGGGCCGGCACGGCGGCGGCGCGTTCTCCGGCAAGGACCCGTCCAAGGTCGACCGCTCGGCCGCCTACGCCATGCGCTGGGTCGCCAAGAACGTCGTGGCCGCCGGCCTCGCCGAAAAGTGCGAGGTCCAGGTCGCCTACGCGATCGGCCGGGCTCACCCGGTCGGTGTCTTCGTGGAGACCTTCGGCACCGAGACCGTGCCGGTCGAGCGGATTCAGGCCGCCGTGGCCCAGGTCTTCGACCTGCGTCCCGCCGCGATCATCCGCGACCTCGACCTGCTCCGCCCGGTCTACGCCCAGACCGCGGCCTACGGCCACTTCGGCCGCACCGAGCTGGACTTCACCTGGGAGGCGACCGACCGCGCCGAGGCGCTCAAGGCCGCCGCGGGCGTCTGACCCGCATCCGCACTCCCGACGGCCCCCGGGTGACCCCGGGGGCCGTTCTGCGTCCGCTGGCTGTGGACGACGCAAGCGCCGTGTCGGGCCGCTCTGGTAGGACTCGATCATGACCACGGCGGAGCAACCGGCGCTGCCGGTGGCCCGTGTCGTCGTCGACTCGCCGCTGCCGCACCTCGACCGGCTCTTCGACTACGCCGTCCCGCCCGAGCTGGACCAGGCCGCGCAGCCCGGCGTACGGGTCAAGGTCCGCTTCAGCGGCCGGCTCGTGGCCGGCTACCTGCTCGAGCGGGCCTCCGGCACCGGCCACGACGGCAAGCTCAGCCCGCTGGCCGCCGTCGTGTCGCCGGAGCCGGTGCTGACGCCGGAGGTGGCTCGGTTGGCCCGCGCCGTCGCCGACCGTTACGCCGGCACCATGGCGGACGTGCTGCGGCTGGCCGTGCCGCCGCGCCACGCCCGGGTCGAGAAGGCCACGCCCATCGAGGTGCGTCCAGTCCCTGCCACGGCGGGGCCGCCGCGGCTGACGGCCTACCAGAACGGGACGGCCTTCCGGTCGCAGCTCGCGGCCGGCGGCAACCCGCACGCGGTCTGGACGGTCGCCGCGGGCAGGGACTGGCCCGCCGACCTGGCCGATGCGGTGTCGGCCGCCCTCGAGGGCGGCAGGGGAGCGGTGGTCGTCGTCCCGGACGCCCGCGACGTCGCCCGGGTCGACGCTGCCCTGACCGCAGCGCTGGGCAGCGGCCGGCACGTCGCGCTCACGGCCGACCTCGGGCCGGCAGAGCGCTACCGCCGCTTCCTCGCGCTGTCCCGCGGCGCCGTACGGGTCGCCGTCGGCACCAGGGCCGCGGCCTTTGCCCCGGTGCGTGACCTCGGGCTGGCGGTGGTCTGGGACGACGGCGACGACCTGCACGCAGAGCCGCGCGCGCCCTATCCCCACGTCCGCGACGTGCTGGTCCAGCGGGTCCACCTCGGCGGCGCAGCGATCATGGTCGGCGGCCACGCGATGACCGCGGAGGCGGCGCTGCTGCTCGAGTCCGGCTGGGCGGCGCCGTTGGCCGAGCCAAGGGCTGCCCTACGCGCTGCTGCGCCCCGGGTCGTCTCCGTGGGTGAGGACGCGTCGCTCGAGCGCGACCCCGGGGCCCGCGCGGCGCGCCTCCCGACGGTCGCGTGGCTGGCGGCCAGGGAGGCGCTGGCCCAGGACCTGCCCGTGCTGGTGCAGGTGCCGCGGCGCGGCTACCAGCCGACCCTGGCCTGCGCGGACTGCCGCACCCCGGCCCGGTGCGGCACCTGCGTCGGGCCGCTGACCCGCAGCGGCGACGGGGCCGTACCGAGCTGCGGCTGGTGTGGCCGCCCCGCTGCGGCCTGGTCCTGTCAGGTCTGCGGGCATCATCGGCTCAGAGCGGCCATCGTCGGGGCCCGGCGCACCGCTGAGGAGCTCGGCCGGGCGTTCCCGGGTGTGGTGGTCCGCACCTCCGGCAAGGACGGCGTCCTCGCCACCGTCGAAGCCGGGCCCGCGCTGGTGGTGGCGACCCCCGGGGCCGAGCCGGTCGCCGAGGGCGGCTACGGCGCCGTGCTGCTGCTCGACGCGTGGGCGCTGCTGGGGCGGGCCGACCTGCGGGCCGGTGAGGAGGCGCTGCGCCGCTGGATGCTGGCAGCAGCCCTGGCCCGGCCGGGGTCCGGCCGAGTGGTGGTCACCGCCGACTCGTCGCTGCCGGCCGTGCAGGCGCTGCTGCGGTGGGACCCCGCCTGGCACGCCCGGCGCGAGCTCGCCGACCGCGAGGCGCTCGCCTTCCCGCCTGCCGTACGGATGGCCGCGCTGACCGGCAGCCGCGAGGCCATCGACGACCTGCTGGGCCATGCGACGCTCCCGCCCGCGGCCGAGGTGCTGGGCCCGTTGGAGGTGCACGAGGCCCGCTCGGGCGAGACGGGGGAGCACCGGCAGCGCGCCCTGGTCCGGGTGCCTCGGGCCCAGGGGGCCGAGCTGGCGACAGCGCTCAAGATCGCGTCGTCCCTGCGCAGCGCCCGCAAGGCCGCCGAGACCGTACGGGTGGTCCTGGACCCGGTCGAGGTCGGCTGACCGTTCGTGGAACCTTCTGTGTGTCCCAGCGCACAGGAAGGTCCACAGACTCGCTGCGGCTGAACCAGGGGCTGGGCAAACGGGCGCCGTCCGCGTTGCCCGCTCCGTAGACTTGTCCACCACACCCCGTGAGGAGCCCCGTGTCCGTCAAGCCCATCCGCCTGTTCGGTGACCCGGTGCTGCGCAGCCCGGCGGCCGAGGTCGTCGACTTCGACAAGCAGCTGCGCAAGCTGGTCAAGGACCTCGAGGACACGATGATCGAGGCCCCTGGCGCTGGTCTCGCTGCGCCGCAGATCGGCGTACCGCTGCGGGTCTTCACCTACGACATCGACGACGAGCTCGGCCACCTGGTCAACCCGGTGCTCACCGATCTCTCCGACGAGGAGCAGGACGGCGAGGAGGGCTGCCTCTCCTTCCCAGGTCTGGCCTTCCCGACCAAGCGGGCCTTCCGGGTGGTGGCCAAGGGCATGAACATGTACGGCGACCCGGTGGTCATCGAGGGCAGTGAGCTGCTGGCCCGTTGCCTGCAGCACGAGACCGACCACCTCGACGGCGTCCTGTTCATCGACCGGCTCGACACCGAGCAGCGCAAGCTGGCCATGAAGGCGATCCGCGAAACCGAGTGGGGCGGGGAGCCGGTGCCGATCGTCCGGCTGTCCCCGCACGCCACCGGTGGTCTCGGCCGCTGATCCCGTGCGCCTCGTCTTCGCCGGCACGCCCTCTATCGCCCTCCCTTCCCTGGAGGCCCTGCTCGCGTCCGGGCACGAGGTGGTCGCCGTGCTGACCCGTCCCGACGCGCCGGCCGGTCGCGGCCGGACGCTGGTGGCCAGCCCGGTCAAGGAGCGTGCCCTGGCCGCCGGCCTCGAGGTGCTGACACCGGCCAAGCCGAGCGAGCCGGACTTCGTCGACCGGCTGCGCGAGCTGGCACCCGACTGCTGCCCGGTCGTGGCGTACGGGGCGCTGCTCCCGCCCGCCGTGCTCTCGGTCCCGGCCCACGGCTGGGTCAACCTGCACTTCTCGTTGCTGCCGGCATGGCGCGGCGCAGCCCCCGTACAGCGTGCGGTGCTCGCCGGTGACGACTACACCGGGGCGACCACGTTCCAGCTCGAGCAGGGCATGGACACCGGCCCGGTCTACGGCGTGCTCACCGAGCGGGTGCGCCCGACCGACACGTCCGGGGACCTGCTTGGCCGGTTGGCAGAGGCCGGAGCCGACCTGCTGGTGAGCACTCTCGACGGGATCGAGGACGGCTCGCTGGTCCCGGTGCCGCAGTCCTCGGACGGGGTGTCCCTCGCGCCCAAGCTGTCGACCGACGACGTCCGGGTGGACTGGTCGGCGCCGGCCACCCGGGTCGACCGGCTGGTCCGGGCCGCGACCCCTGCGCCCGGTGCGTGGACCACGTGGCGGGACCGGCGGCTCAAGCTGGGTCCGCTCCGCGTCTCGGCCGCCGAGCCCCTGCAGCCGGGCGAGGTCAAGGTGGACGGCAAGAACGTCCTCGTCGGAACCGGCGGCGGACCGGTTGCCCTGGGCACCGTACGGCCAGAGGGCAAGGCCGAGATGACGGCCGGCGACTGGGCACGCGGCGTCCGGCCGGAGCCGGGCGAGAGGCTCGTCTAGTGAACACGACAGCGACCAGACCGCCCGGCGGCCCACGCCGCCCGCGGTCGGTCATCGACCCGGCCCGCGACGCCGCTTTCTCGACCCTCCGGGCGGTGGACGAGCGTGACTCCTATGCCAACCTGGTCCTGCCGACCCTGCTCCGCGACCGCAAGGTCGCCGGGCGGGACGCAGCCCTCGCCACCGAGCTGACCTACGGCACGCTGCGGATGGCCGGTCAGCTCGACGCCGTCCTGGCCGCCTGCTCGAGCCGTCCGTGGAACGAGGTCGACCCGCAGGTCCGCGACGCGCTCCGGCTGGGCGCCTACCAGGTGCTGCACACCCGGGTCCCGCAGCACGCGGCCGTGTCCTCGACGGTGGACCTGGTCCGCAGGCACGCCGGCGAGGGGCGGTCCAAGTTCGCCAACGCCGTGATGCGTGCGGTGACCAGGCGGACCTTCGACGAGTGGATGGCCGAGCTGGCGCCGGCTGACCCGGTAGGCCGGCTGGTGGTCACCACGTCGCACCCACGCTGGATCGTCGGAGCGCTCGCCGACGCGCTCGGCGGTGACCTCGACGAGGCGGCCAAGGCGCTCGCCGCCGACAACGACCGGCCCCAGGTGCACCTGGTCGCCCGGCCGGGCCGGATCACCCGCGACGAGCTGCTCGCAGCCGCCGGCACCGAAGCGGTCGCCGGCACCCTGTCGCCCTACGCCGTACGGCTGCCCGGTGGCGGTGAGCCGGCAGCGATCACGCCGGTCCGCCGCGGCCGCGCCGCCGTCCAGGACGAGGGCAGTCAGCTGGCGGCGCTCGCCGTGGCGACCGCGTCGTTGGAGGGGCGGGACGAGCTCTGGCTCGACCTGGCTGCCGGTCCCGGTGGCAAGGCCGGCCTGCTCGCCGGGCTCGCCGCCGAGCGCGGTGCCCTGCTGCTGGCCAACGAGCTCGCCCCGCACCGGGCCAAGCTGGTCGGCCGGGCCCTCGCCGATGCGCCGAACGCCCTGGCGATCACCGGTGACGGGCTGGCGCCGGCCTGGCGCGACGGCACGTTCGACCGGGTGCTGCTCGACGCGCCGTGCTCCGGCCTGGGCGCGCTGCGCCGTCGGCCGGAGGCACGCTGGCGGCGCAGGCCCGAGGACCTGTCCGGTCTCGGTCAGCTGCAGCGCGCGCTGCTCGACACCGCGATCCGCTCGGTCCGGCCGGGCGGCGTGGTCGGTTACGTCACCTGCTCGCCGCACCTGGCAGAGACCCGCGCCGTCGTCTCCGACGCGGTCAAGCGGAACGCGGGGCTGGAGCAGCTCGACGTCCGCCCGCTGCTGCCGGGCGTCGACCGACTGGGCGAGGGGCCGTCGGTGCAGCTGTGGCCACATCGGCATGGCACCGACGCTATGTTCATCTGCTTGCTCCGAGTGTCGTAACCATCGCTGAGCGTCGCTAGGATCGGCTCACCGAGCAAAGGGGTCGACGTCGTGGCACTGCAGCTGGCGCCGAGCATCCTGTCGGCGGACTTCGCCCGGCTGGCCGACGAGGCCGCGGCGGTGGCCGGGACCGCTGACTGGCTGCATGTCGACGTGATGGACAACCACTTCGTGCCCAACCTGACCATCGGCCTGCCGGTGGTCAGGGCGCTGCTCAAGTCGTCGTCCCTGCCGCTGGACTGCCACCTGATGATCGAGAACCCCGACACCTGGGCCCCCCAGTACGCCGAGGCCGGCGCCGGCAGCGTCACGTTCCACGTCGAGGCGGCGGCTGCGCCCATCCGTACGGCCAGGGCCATCCGCTCCGCCGGTGCCCGCGCCGGCATGGCGTTGCGGCCCGCTACCCCAATCGAGCCGTACGCCGACCTGCTGCCCGAGCTGGACATGATCCTGATCATGACCGTCGAGCCGGGGTTCGGCGGCCAGCCCTTCCTCGACGTGATGCTGCCCAAGATCCGCCGCGCCCGCGACCTGATCGGCGGCAGCGGGCAGTCGGTGTGGCTGCAGGTCGACGGCGGCGTCGACGAGGACACGATCGGCCGTTGCGCCGAGGCCGGCGCCGACGTCTTCGTGGCAGGGTCCGCGGTCTACGGCCGCGGGGACCCCGCCGCTGCGGTCACCGCCCTGCTGGCCGCGGCCAGAGCTGCAAGCCGGCTGTGAACACGGTCCTGATCGTCGACGACGACGTCGACATCGCCCGCTTCGTCGAGATCAACCTGCGCCTCGAGGGCTTCGACGTGCGCATCGCGCGGGACGGCGCAGAGGCGATGCTGGCCATCCGCGAGTCGATGCCCGACCTCGTGCTGCTCGACGTGATGATGCCCGGCGTCGACGGCGTCGAGCTGACCCGTCAGCTGCGCTCCGACCCGATCACCTCCAACATGCCGGTGATCCTGCTGACCGCCAAGGACCGCTCGGCCGACAAGGTGGTCGGACTCACCGCGGGCGCCGACGACTACATCGTCAAGCCGTTCGACACCCTCGAGATGGTCGCCCGGGTGCGCTCGACCTTGCGCCGCAACGCCGAGATGCGCTCCGTGTCGCCGCTGACCGGGCTGCCCGGCAACTACCGGATCGAGCAGGAGATCGCCCGGCGGCTCGCGACGGGTGAGGACTTCGGGGTCTGCCACGTCGACCTCGACAACTTCAAGGCCTTCAACGACGCCTACGGCTTCCTCCGCGGGGACGACGTCATCATGCTGCTGGCCAGCGTGCTCCAGCGGGTTGCCGGGACCACCCCGCGTCCGGTTCCCTTCGTCGGGCACATCGGCGGCGACGACTTCGTGGTGCTGGCCTACCCCGAGCAGGCCGAACCGGTGTGCGAGCGCATCCTCGAGGCGTTCGACGGCTCGGTGATGGCGCTGCACGACGCCGACGACGTGGCCAAGGGCTACCTCGAGGTGCGCGACCGGCAGGGGGTGGTCCGGCGTTACCCGCTGGTGTCGGTCTCCATCGGCATCGCGATGGCCGGCCGGCGCCGGTTCGAGGACCACCGCGAGATCGTCGCGGTGGCCGCGGAGATGAAGTCGGTGGCGAAGGCGACGGTGGGCTCGGCGATCGCGGTCGACCGCCGCGGCGACGCGCCGTGACAGACTAGATCCGTACGAACGCAAGACGTACGCGCGCTCCGGGATCGGTGCAACTCCGAGCCGGCGGTGACAGTCCGCGACCCGGCCACAGCCAGTGGCCGGTTGACCTGGTGAAACTCCGGGACCGACGGTGAAAGTCCGGATGGGAGGCAGCGCGCGGGCGCTCTGCGTGCGCGTGCGCTCCCGCTTCGGCGGGTCGCACCTGCATGCCGAAGCCCGTGCCTGGCCCGCCCCGGTTCCGCCCGTACGGCGACCGAGGGCAGGAGGCGACACGTGGCGACAGCCGTCGAACAGCAGGCGATGCGGCGTGCCATCGCGCTCGCCTCAGCCGAGCTGGGACGCACCGGCAGCAATCCCGTCGTCGGTGCCGTCGTCCTCGACGCCGGCGGTCGCGTGGTCGGGGAGGGCGCCCACACCGGCGGCCCCGGGCATCCCCACGCCGAGGTCGTCGCGCTCGCCGCTGCCGGGGCCAGGGCCAGCGGCGGCGCGGTCGTCAGCAGCCTCGAGCCGTGCAACCACCAGGGTCGTACGGGACCCTGCTCGCAGGCCATCATCGACGCAGGTGTGGCCCGGGTGGTCTTCGCCGTCGAGGACCCCAACCCGCCGGCCGCCGGCGGAGCGGCAGCCCTGCGTGCCGCCGGCATCGACGTCGAGGCAGGCCTGCTGGCCGACGCGGCCGAACGCGGTAACGAGGCGTGGCTGCTGTCCGTCCGGCTCGGCCGGCCCTTCGTCACCTGGAAGTTCGCCGCCGGTCTCGACGGGCGGTCGGCCGCCGCGGACGGCACCAGCCGGTGGATCACCTCGGCCGAGGCCCGTGCCGACGTGCACCGCCTCCGGGCCCAGGCCGACGCGGTCGTCGCGGGGATCGGAACCGTCCTTGCCGACGACCCGGCGCTGACCGCCCGCAACCCGCAGGGCACGCAGGGCACGGTCCAGCCGCTGCGGGTGGTCATCGACTCCGACGGGCGCACGCCGCCGGCCGCGCGGGTGCTCGGCCCGGGCGCCCTGGTCGTCGTCGGCGAGGGAACGGACGCGACCTGGCCCGGCACCGAGGTCCTCGCCGTGCCTCGCCGGACCGACGGCCGGGTCGACCTGTCGGCTGCGGTCAAGGCGCTCGACGCGCGCGGTCTGCGGCACCTGTTCCTCGAGGGCGGCCCCACACTGGCCGGCGGCTTCCTTGCGGCCGGCCTCGTCGACAAGGTCGTGGCCTATCTCGCTCCCCTGCTTCTGGGCGGCGGCCGTCCCGCGCTGCTCGACCCGGCCGTGACGACGCTGAGCAAGTCCCACCGGATGAGATTCGACGACATCGAAACGATCGGTCCTGATGTTCGGATCGTGGCAAGGCCCGTCAGAGAGGGGACCTGAGGTGTTCACCGGCATCGTCGAGGAGCTCGGCGGCATCGTCGCGCTCGAGCAGCAGGAGCAGGCCGCGCGGATCACCGTCCGCGGCCCGCTCGTGGTGAGCGACGCCCAGCTGGGAGACTCGATCTGCGTCAGTGGCTGTTGCCTGACGGTCACCTCGATTGACGGCGACACCTTCACTGCGGACGTCATGCTCGAGAGCCTCCGCCGGACCACCCTCGGACTGCTCGGCACCGGCTCGCCGGTCAACCTCGAGCGGGCGATGCCGGCGACCGGCCGTCTCGGTGGCCACGTGGTGCAGGGTCATGTCGATGTCACCGGCACCGTCGTCGAGCGGACCGCGTCCGAGCACTGGGAGGTCGTCAAGGTCGCGATCCCGACCGGTTACGCCGCCCAGGTCGTCGACAAGGGCTCGGTCACCGTCGACGGGGTCAGCCTCACCGTCGTCGAGGCCGGCCCGGACTGGTTCACCGTGTCGCTGATCCCCGAGACCCTGACCCGGACGACGCTGGGCCACCGCGAGGTCGGCGAGCCGGTCAACCTCGAGTTCGACGTCATCGGCAAGTACGTCGAGCGGCTGCTGGCCATCCGTGGACTGATCGCTGAGACTGCCTCAGATCTTTCCGACCAAGGGAACCCGTGATGACCTTCGACCCGATCGAGCAGGCCATCGCCGACGTCGCCGCAGGCAAGGCCGTGGTCGTCGTCGACGACGAGGACCGCGAGAACGAGGGCGACCTGATCTTCGCGGCCGAGCTGGCGACGCCGGAGATGGTGGCGTTCATGGTCCGGCACACGTCCGGCTTCATCTGCGTGCCGATGACCGAGTCCGAGTGTGACCGGCTCGACCTGCCGCCGATGTTCCACACCAACCAGGACAAGCGCGGCACCGCCTACACCGTCACGGTCGATGCCCGTGAGGGCGTGTCCACCGGCATCAGCGCCGCCGACCGGGCGCACACGATCCGGCTGCTCGCGTCGCCCTCGACCCGGCCGACCGACCTGTCCCGCCCTGGGCACGTGGTGCCCCTGAGGGCCCGTGAGGGCGGCGTCCTGCGCCGGGCGGGGCACACCGAGGCCGCGGTCGACCTGCCGCGGCTGGGCGGTCTGCGCCCGGCGGGCGTGCTGTGCGAGATCGTCAACGACGACGGCACGATGGCCCGGCTGCCCGAGCTGCAGGCCTTCGCCAAGGAGTACGGGCTGACCATCATCTCGATCGCCGACCTGATCGCCTTCCGGCGCCGTACGGAGTCCCAGGTGGTTGCCGTCGCGGAGGCCAAGATCCCTACGCCGCACGGGGAGTTCCGCGCCGTCGGCTACCAGGGCGCCTACGACGGGCACGACCACATCGCCCTGGTGATGGGCGAGATCGGCGACGGCGAGAACGTCCTCGTACGGGTGCACTCCGAGTGCCTCACCGGCGACGTCTTCGCCTCCAAGCGCTGTGACTGCGGGCCTCAGCTGCACGCGTCGATGCACGCGGTCGCCGAGGAGGGCAGGGGAGTGGTGCTCTACGTCCGCGGCCACGAGGGGCGCGGCATCGGTCTGATGCACAAGCTGCAGGCCTACCAGCTGCAGGAGTCGGGCGCGGACACCATCGACGCCAACCTCAAGCTCGGTCTCCCGTCGGACAGCCGTGACTACGGCACCGGGGCGCAGATCCTCTACGACCTCGGCGTACGGACGATGCGGCTGCTCACCAACAACCCCGACAAGCGGGCCGGCCTCGAGGGCTACGGTCTGAGCATCATCGAGCGGGTTCCCCTCCCGGTGTACGCGACCGCGGAGAACCTCCGGTACCTTACGACCAAGCGTGACCGGATGGGCCATGACCTGCCCGACCTGCCCGACTTCGCGTCGGAGCTGCCGGACTCGCCGACCCACTCCCAGAACCACGCGTGACCAGCCCAGCGGAGGACAGAGCATGAGCGGCGAGGGCCGGCCTGCCGGCACCCGGTTGGACGCCCGAGCCGTCCAGGGCCTGCGCGTCGCTGTCGTCGCGACCCGGTGGTACCCCGAGATCACCGACGCGCTGCTCGCCGGTGCCCTGCGCGCCCTGGACGAGATGGGCGTCGCCGAGCCGACCGTGCTGCGGGTGCCCGGCGCCTTCGAGCTGCCGGTCGCGGCCAAGGCGCTGGCGGCCACCGGCCACCACGCGGTCGTCTGCCTCGGCCTGGTCCTGCGCGGCGGCACCCCGCACTTCGAGTACGTCTGCCAGGGCGTGACGCAGGGGCTCACCCAGGTCGCCGTCAGCTGCAGCATCCCCGTCGGCTTCGGGGTGCTCACCTGCGACACGGTCGAGCAGGCCATCGACCGCAGCGGGCTGCCCGGCTCCTCCGAGGACAAGGGCCGCGAGGCTGCCGAAGCCGCCGTCGAGACCGCGGTCCTGCTGCGCGGCCTGCGGATGGGCGACGCCAGCGAGCTGCACCGCGAGTCCGCGCATCGCTAGGCGGCCCGGCCCCACCGGCTGCGCCGCCGATCCCGACCCCGACCCGCAGGACCATCCGAAAGGCACACCGTGCTGTCGCTCGTCCTTCCGAAGGGCTCGCTGGAGCGGGCCACCCTCGACCTGTTCGAGGCCGCCGACCTGTCCGTACTCCGCGGCTCCGACCGTGACTACCGCGCCTCGATCGACGACCCCCGCATCGACAAGGTGATGTTCCTGCGCCCGCAGGAGATCCCGCAGTACGTCGAGCAGGGCCTGTTCGACGTCGGCATCACCGGCCGGGACTGGATCAGCGAGACCGACTCCGACGTCGTCTCCCTGGGCGAGCTGGAATACTCCAAGGCCACCAGCAACCCGGTCAAGATCATCCTGGCCGTCCCCAAGGAGCACCCGGCCGAGTCGGGGGCCGAGCTGCCCGACGGCGTACGGGTCTCCACCGAGTTCCCCGAGCTGACCCGGCGGTTCTTCGACAAGGTCGGCGTCAAGGCCCGGATCATCCCGTCGCACGGCGCGACCGAGGCCAAGGTCCCGGACATCGTCGACGCCATCGTCGACCTGACGGAGACCGGCACCAGCCTGCGCAAGCACGGCCTGAAGATCATCGAGACGCTGCTGGTGTCCCGTACCGAGCTGATCACCAACACCGCGAGCTACGCGGACGCCGACAAGCGGGCGGCGATGGACGACATCGCCCTCCTGCTCCAGGGTGCGATCAGGGCCCGCGGCCAGGTCCTGCTCAAGCTCAACGTCTCCGACTCCCAGCTGCCGGGGGTGCTCGCCGTGCTGCCGTCCATGGGGTCCCCGACGATCATGGCCCTGGCCTCCGGTGACATGCACGCTGTCGAGTCGGTGGTCGCCAAGCGCGGCGTCAACACCCTCATCCCGGCGCTCAAGGCTGCGGGTGCGCGGGACATCCTCGAGCTGGCCATCACCAAGATCGTCGAGTGACCGGGCCGACCACTGAGCTGCGGACCTGGCGGGCCGTACGAGGCCGGCGGGCAGCCCTGATCGCGGCCATCGCCGTCCTCGTCGGCGCCGCCGTGCTGGGAGCAGCGCTGCCGGCTCCGTTCCAGGGCGGGGACAAGCTGTCCGTCGGGCTGATGGGCATCCCGGTGGCCGCCGTCCTCCTCCTGCTCGCCCGCCCGTCGGTGACCGCCTCGGCGGAGGGGCTGGTCGTCCGCAACCTGGTGGGCAGCCGGCGACTGACCTGGGCGGAGGTGGTCGCCATCCGGCTCGGCCCCAACGACTCCTGGGCCTCGATCGACGTGGCGGACGGCACGTCGCTCGCGGTCATGGCCCTGCAGACGGCCGACCACTCGCACACCGCCGCGGCGTTGGCCGATCTCCGGCAGCGGCTCGCCGACGCCGAGACCCGGTGAGCGAGGCGCTGGCCATCGCCCTCGGGGCATGGGCGGCCGATCCCGGTCGCGGCACGCTGGCCGAGGCGTACGCGGCTCTCCTGGACGGCACGGTGCTGCTGCCCGTACGAGCCACCGCGGTCGGCGACCAGGTCCCGCAGCGCACGGGGCTGCGGGCGGAGGCGGAGGCGGAGCTGGCCGTCCTCACGGTCACGCTCGACGGTGGGCGGCAGGTGCTGCCGGCCTTCAGCACGGCCGGTGCGATGCGCCGCTGGCGGATCGAGGCCAGGCCGGTGCAGAGCTCCGTACGGGCAGCCTGCCGAGCGGCACTCGACGAGGGCTGGACCGGCCTGGTGGTAGACCCGGGGAGCCATGACTTCGTGCTCGGCCCGGCGGCCGTCCGGGCCCTCGCCGAGGGTTTCCTGCCGGTGGCCGGCGACGAGACCGTCTCCGTGGGCACCCTGGCCGGCGCCGACCTGCTGCCGGCCTCGCCGCCGGGTGCGCCGGCATCCATCACGGCAGCGTTGCGCAGGGGGCTGGCCCGGGAGCCGGCCGTGGCAGCAGCCTGGCTGCTGCGGGGCCAGCCCGACCTGCAGGTTGGGGTCGCCCTGCGGGTGCCGCTGGACCCGGCCGGACTGGCCACGGTGGCCGCCCGGCTGGCCGGCCGGCTCGCCGCCGCGTCACTGTCCCTGGCGGCGCTGGACGAGAGCACCGCCGAGGCTGCCGCACAGAGCTGCCCTCGCCTGTGGCCATGACCCTCCCGCATGATCGTCCGGACCGCTTGCCCTGCCCTCGAGGTGCTAGGCTTGCCGACGACCAATCGGTGCGATCCTGCACCGGTCTGCAAGCGGAGATCTCGTCTCCCACCTGCGCGGCCTCGCGGCCGACGGGTTAGGTCCGGCGATCACGCCGAGCGCTTCACGCGCCCGGCGCGGTCCTAGCGCTCGCCCCGGCCTTTCCCCGGAGTGCAGTGCCCGGTCGACGAGCCCCGCCTGCGTGCGGGGCTCTTCTGTTCCTCCGCGGCTTCCAGTGCGCGTGGAGAGTCCTCCCGGTCCGGCAGCCCGGCTGCCACGCATGCCCTATTTCCGTTTCCGAGGAGGCCCCATCAGCGCCGAGCACCGCATCAACGACCGCATCCGTGTTCCCGAGGTCCGCCTCGTGGGTCCCGCGGGTGAGCAGGTCGGCATCGTCCGGATCGAGGACGCCCTCCGGCTCGCCCAGGAAGCCGACCTGGACCTGGTCGAGGTCGCGCCCATGGAGCGGCCGCCGGTCTGCAAGCTCATGGACTACGGCAAGTTCAAGTACGAAGCCGCTCAGAAGGATCGCGAAGCGCGCCGCAACCAGGCGCACACCGTGATCAAGGAGATGAAGCTCCGGCCCAAGATCGACCCGCACGACTACGAGACCAAGAAGGGTCACGTCGTCCGGTTCCTCAGGGCCGGTGACAAGGTCAAGGTCACCATCATGTTCCGTGGCCGCGAGCAGTCCCGCCCGGAGGTGGGCTACAAGCTGCTGCAGCGGCTCGCGCAGGACGTGGAGGAGCTCGGCTACGTCGAGACCAGCGCCAAGCAGGACGGCCGCAACATGACCATGGTCATGGCGCCGCACCGCGTGGTGAAGGAGCTTGCGGCCAAGTCCCGCCCGGTGCGCAAGCCCAAGAGCGAGGACGGCGACAGCTCCGAGGGCTACGTACCCGAGTCGGCTCCAAGCGCCCCACGCGAGACCGGCACCGAGGTCACCGTTCCGGCGGAGTGACCAGCTCCACCAGCACGGCCCAGTTCAGCACGACCCCGCACCCGGTGGACCGCCGGCGCGGGACTGAGACCGGCACGACACGAGGAGACGACGGCAGCGATGCCCAAGATGAAGACGCACAGCGGCGCCAAGAAGCGGTTCCGGATCACCGGCACCGGCAAGCTCATGCGTGAGCAGGCCAACCGCCGCCACCTGTTGGAGCACAAGCCGTCCACCCTGACCCGGCGCCTGGCCGCCGACGTCGAGCTGTCCAAGGGTGACGCCAAGAAGGCAAAGCGGTTGCTCGGCCGCTAGGCCTGCGACTCCTTCGTCCCCTGGACCTTCCCCTCATCGACGTTTTTCGCCGAGGTCACCTCGAGCTCGTCCCGTGACCAAGGCTCGACCAGCAAGGAGCACTTTGTGGCACGCGTGAAGCGGGCAGTCAACGCGCACAAGAAGCGTCGCGTCATCCTCGAGCGGGCCAGCGGCTACCGCGGCCAGCGCTCGCGGCTGTACCGCAAG
>JAWWOO010000024.1:0-4900 GCA_033851545.1 Frankiales bacterium
ACAGGGGCGTGCACCTCGTGGGCGACGTGATGTACGACGCATTCCTGTTCAACCTCGAGACCGCTCGCAAACGCGAGAGCGTCGTGAAGAAGCTGGGGCTGGCGCCAGGCGGCTTCGCGCTCGCCACCCTGCACCGCGCGGAGAACACCGACGACCCCGAGCGCTTGCGCGCCGTGCTGGCGGGAATCGAGCAGTCGGGCCTGGCGGTCGTCCTCCCTTTGCATCCGAGGACGCGCTCCCGGTTGAAGGGCGATCTGCAATCCCGCATTCGCATCGTCGACCCGGTCGGGTACCTGGACATGCTCAACCTCGAGGCTGACGCCGAGGTGATCGTCACGGACTCAGGTGGCGTCCAGAAGGAGGCCTACTTCCTGGCCAAGCCGTGCGTCACGCTGCGCGACACCACCGAATGGAAGGAGACGATCGAAGCGGGCTGGAACGTCCTCGCGGGCTGGGACACCGAGCAGATCGCCGAGGCGATGCGTGCCTTCCGTCCCAAGGGCGTGCACCCTGACCTGTTCGGGGACGGCCATGCGGCGGAAAAAATCGCCGAATTGTTGAATTAATAAGAAAGCAGTAAATATCCCCGGCGGCCGGTACTCTAGCTGGCCTGAAGGGCAAGGGACTCGGGACTCCGGTTAGTTGGCTGATCGCATTCGCTTTTACGATCGCACCGCTCTTGCCGACTCCTGTCGCGGCCGCCGCCCAACCCGGAACCAGCGGACAGGGTTGGACGACATCGCAAGCCGCCCCCACCGAAGTTGTCGTCAACCAGCTACCCGCAGCGACCCGAACCAAGGGCACCGCCCCGAAACAGGTCAACCACCGCGATCGCCTGGTCAAAGATGCGGCCGCCTACGCGATCGCCAAGCGCTCTCCCAAGGGGCCGAAGGGCACCGCGATCCCGCAGAAGAAAGCCGCGGCGCCGGGCCCAGGCTCACCGAAGGCGCCGCGGCTGCTGGTGCCGTCAGGCTTCGCCGCCGCCTTTAACGGCATCAGCCTCAACCAGGAGCTCTCGACGCTGGGAGTCGGGGCCGAGCCGTCCGACACGCAGATGGCCGCCGGCCCGACCGCGTTGATGGAGCTGACCAACATCACGGGCCAGGTCTTCCACAAGAACGGCACGGCAGCGGGCTCGCTGTTCCGCCTTAGCTCGTTTTTCGGCTTCGCGGGCTCGTATTTTCCCGGCGACCCGCGCGTCGTGTTCGATCCGTCCACCCAGCGTTGGTACGCAACGACCATGGGCTTCAACTCCACCGGGGGCAGCCAGATCGTTCTCGCCGTCTCCACTTCCAGCAACCCTGCGGCGGGATGGCACCGCTACGTCATTTTCACGAGCGCCACCCTGTTATGCGATCAACCAAAGTTGGGCTACAGCAGCGACAAGCTGATCATCGGCTGCACCGATTTCAACGTCAGGGTCGTCCCCAACACGTTCGCCGGCGGCGTGGTCATCGCGCTGAGCAAGAGCCGCGCTATCGCCGGCGCCACGCTGACGGTGGGCCGCTACGGCCCTGACTTGAGTCTCTTCGGCCTCGTGCCGGCCCAGAATGCCGACCTCGGCCAGCGTGGTTATATCGTTTTCAACTGGGGGACAAACGGCAGCGAATTTGACCTTGGTCTGATGACCGTCAATGGCAACCCGCAGTCTGGATTTGGCCTAAGCAACCTGGGCGGCGGGCTGATCCCGATGGCCGCCACCACTATCCCGCCTGGAGCTCCTCAGAGCGTAGGCGGCCTCATCGACACCGGGGACGACCGGTTCATGAGCGCGGTGGTCCAGGGTGGCGCGCTCTGGACCTCGGGTGGCACCGGGTGCACGCCGAGCGGCGACGTGGGGGTCCGCGCCTGCGTGAAGCTGATCAAGATCGGGTTGACGGGTCCTTCGCCCACCCTCGATATGGACACGACCGCAGGGCTCGTCAACAAGTACATCTTCTATCCCACGCTCGCCCTCGACGCCAACAACAACGCCGCGATCGACTACACCCTATCTTCTGCCTCGGAGTTCGCAAGCCACGGCGCGATGACCCTGCGTTACGGCGACACCACGCCGACCGATCGTGGCTTGATCCAGGTGGGCGGCGGCTCGTATGGAGGCTCGCGGTGGGGTGATTACGGGGCGGCCGCGGTCGATCCCACTGAACCCACGCGGGTGTGGATTGCTGGCGAGTACACCGACGGCACCACCACCAACTCAAACCCCAACTGGAACACGGGCATCGCCGCCATTGACTTCACGAACCTGCAGTTGAGCGTGACCGGCATCGGATTCGGCCCTCAACTCGTCGGCACCGCTTCTGCGACCCAATCCCTCACGGTCACCAACACGGGGGATTTCTCAACCAACGTCAGCGCGACCCTGAGCGACGCTTCGCAGTTTCAGACGACAACCAACAACTGCCTCTCGATCGCGCTGGCCCCGGCGGCCACCTGCGACGTGCAGTTCGATTTCAATCCGACCTCGCCCGGTGACAAGGTGGCGCGCTTCAACGTGAGCACACCGAACTACGGGCCACTTCCGGTGGTCCTCAGCGGGACTGCGCTCGATCCGACATGCAGCTCGACGACCCTGGGCACCGACGTGTCGGCACCGAAGTTCATCGGTGCCACCGTAACGCTGATCGCGTCGTCGGCCGGCTGCACCAACGCCTCTCCCCTCTACCAGTTCCGGCTTCGAACGTCGGCGGGCGTCTGGTCGACGCTGCAGGACTTCAGCCCTAGCGCGAGCGCTCCATGGAACACCACGGGGTACGCGCCTGGCACCTACCTGATCGCCGTATACGTCAAGGACGCCGCCAGCACCAAGGCCTATGACACCTACGCTTTCAACACCTTCACGCTCCAGTTCCCGAACTGCACCTGGACCAACGTCGACGCGGGGAGCCCGTCGTCGCCACAGGTTTCGGGGACGACGGTCAACTTCACCGCGAGCGTTTCGCCGGTTTGCCCCAATCCGCTCTTCCAGTGGTGGGTGCGCAACGCTGCCGGCGTTTGGAGCATCGTCCCCGGACATGACTTCGCGCACTCGGTTAATACCTTCTCCTGGAACACCACCGACCTGCCCAGCGGCACGTACCAGGTCGGCGTTTGGGCCAAGCAGACGGGCTCGACCAAGTCCTACGACGCCTACTCCTTCATTACCTACACGCTCGCACCGCCGATCGCCGGAATCACTCGATGCAAGGCAGTCAACGTCATACCCGACCTCACCTCGCCGCAGGCCGTCGGCACCACGGTGACCTTCACCGCAAATCCCGTTCTGGGCTGCATCGCGCCCCAGTTCAAGTGGTGGGTACGCAACGCGGCAGGTGTCTGGGCGGTGGTCAAGGATTACCCTCTCGGCACCAACACCTACGCCTGGACTACCGGCTCATTGCCGGCCGGCACCTACCAGGTTGGAGTCTGGGTGCGGCAGACCGGGTCCAGCGCGAGCTACGAGGCCTACTCCTTCGTCACCTACACGCTAACCCTCGCGCCGGCAGCTCAACCGTGCACGGCAGCCGCCCTCTCGCCTTCAGTCCCATCGCCGCAGACTCCAGGCACCACGGTGACCTTCACCGCGTCGTCGACTGGTTGCGCAGCGGCGAGCTACAAGTGGCTGGTCGCCGCTCCGGGCGGCGCCTTCGTGCAGGCGCAACCCTACGGTGCCCCCACCACCTTCAACTGGAACACGACAGGGCTAGCGCCGGGGATGTACCAGGTCGCAGTATTCGCGCGGCGAACGGGGTCAGCGGCCAGCTATGAAGCGTGGTCGGAGGTGACCTTCGAGGTCCGCAAGGACAACGTTCAGTGCACTTCCGTCACCTTGGCCACGGCGCCTCCGGGCCAGATCGCCACCGGTGGGATCGGGTTCACGCCGACGGCGGCCGGCTGCTCGCCATCGACCTATCGGTACTACGTGCGCCACGGCAACACCGGGAGCTTCGTCCAGGTGGGCAACCAGATAGCGCCGTTCCTTCTGTCTCTAAACGGGTACCTGGGGGGCTGGTGGACCGTGAAGGTCTTGGCCGAGGACCCGAATTGGCCCGGCGTGTTCGACGGCACGGTCTACACCGACTTCCTGGTCAACTAAGCAGGCTCCCCGCGGGCGCGGCGGCCGGGCAGCCCAAGCCCACGCGGAACCGCATCCGGTCCGCCAACCGAGCCAAAAGGGCACAAAAGAGCTGACCCGCATGGCATCACCACGGCCGAAAGGGCACTAACGGCCCGGTTTGCGGCCCGCTGCCGGCCCGCTCCGCTTGACATATGCCGATATTGGTATATATTGGCCGCATGGCCCGAGCCGCAACCACCGCCGACGCTTTCAATGCCGTGGCGGAGCCTCGGCGGCGGCAGATCCTGGATGTCCTGTCCGGGGGCGAGCGGCCCGTCAACGACATCGTCAGCGAGCTTGGCCTGGCGCAGCCGCTGGTTTCCAAGCACCTGCGGGTGCTGAGGCAGGTGGGCTTGGTGGACACGCGTGACGTCGGCCGGCAGCGGTTCTACAGGCTGGACGGCCACAACCTCAAGCCCATCCACGACTGGGTCAAGGCCTACGAGCAATCGTGGACGCAGCGTTTCGATCGGCTGGATGACGTGTTGGAAGACCTGAAGAAAATGGAGGATGGAGATGGAAGTGGCAAGCAGCGATAGAGCGGTGGTGACCCTACCGACCGATACGCAGATCCTGATCACGCGATCGTTCGAGGCGCCGAAGCACCTGGTGTACAAGGCGTGGACGACGCCCGAGCTGATCAAGCGCTGGTGGAGCGGCGAGCGGGGCGAGGTGACGCTCGCAGACGTCGACCTGCGGGTCGGCGGCTCGTGGCGCTACGTGATGATCGCGCACGGCGAGTTCGAGGTCGCCTTCCACGGCATGTACAAAGAGATCGTCCCCAACGAGCGCATCGTCTCGACC